>NZ_JBHVGV010000012.1:38503-250685 GCF_042800555.1 Streptomyces sp. NPDC057617
CTCCTCCACGTGCTCTACCGATCCACCCCGCACCTCGTACTCGTTGTCCCGACTCCTCTTTGCGCGCTGCCCCACCACGTTCTGGACAGGAGGGACCACGTTGCCGCGCAAACGCTGCTACCCCTCCGACACCTACGACGACGAGTGGGCGCTGATCGAACCACTGCTGCCCGTCCCGGCCTGCGACACCCGCACCGGCGGGCGCCCGGAGAAGCACCCGAGGCGGGAGATCGTCGACGCCATCCGCTACGTCGTGGACACCGGCTGCAAATGGCGGGCCCTGCCGAAGGACTTCCCGCCCTGGCGCACTTGTTACGGATTCATGGCCCGCTGGGCCGCCGCCGGCATCGTCGGACAGATCCGTGACCAGCTCCGCAAACGCATCCGCCGCGAGATGGGCCGATCCCCCGGAGCGGTCGCCACCGTAATCGACTCCCAGCCAGTCAAGGCCTCCGAGACCGTCGGACGCGACTCCCGCGGCTACGACGGAGCGAAGAAGATCAACGGCCGCAAACGCTACCTCGTGGTCGACACCAAGGGCCTGCCGCTGTTCGTCATGGTCACCCCGGCCGACATGACCGACCGCGACGCCGCGAAGGAAGTTCTCTTCCGACTGCGGCTCATGCACCCCGAAACCACCATCGCCTGGGCCGACTCCGGCTATGCCGGACAGCTCGTGACCCAACTGATCCAGCACTCTGAGACGTTGATCACCTGGGCCGCTATCACCCTGATAACCAGGCGAATCACCCGCCGATCCTCCCGCCGAAGCGGCCAGCCGGACTCCCGCGAAACCCACCGCGACTGACCCTCATGACGACGCTGGTCAGCGTCGCCACCCTCACTCCCCCAAGGCCATCTCCCCGCGAACTTTCTCATGTCCGACCGGCCCCCGCCGGAGGTATGCGTACAGGAAATCCCGACCAGATCACTCCGTCGCAGGCAGGCACTCGGCGAGCAGGCCGACGACGTCGCGCCAGGCTCGCTGCGCATGCCGTGGGTGGTAGCCGACGCCGGGGACCACGGGGTGGTCGACCGTCGGGTGGTGGAAGGCGTGCAAGGCGCCGCCGTAGACCGCGAGGCGCCAGTCGACGCCCGCGGCCTGCATCTCGGCGGTGAACGCGTCCCGTTGCGCGGGCGGCATGATCGGGTCTTCCGACCCGACCCCGGCCCACACCGGGCAGCGGATGCGCGCCGTCTCGCCCGGTCGGCCCGTGGTCAGTGCGTTGACTGTCCCGATCGCGCGCAGGTTGACGCCGTCGCGCCCGAGTTCCAGACCGATGGCGCCTCCGGTGCCGTAGCCGACGGCCGCGATCCGGTCGGGGTCGGTCCGCGGCTCGGCGCGCAACACGTCGAGCGCCGCGTGGCCTATGCCCCGCATCCGGTCGGGGTCGGCGAGCAGCGGCAGGCAACGGGCCAGCATCTCCTCGGGGTCGCTCAAATAGCGCCCGCCGTGGAGGTCGAAGGCCAGCACTACGTATCCCAGCTCGGCGAGCGCGTCGGCCCGGCGGCGCTCGACGTCGCTGAGCCCCGGGCCCTCTGGTCCGAGCAGCACTGCGGGCCGGCGGTCGACACCGGCGGGGAGCGCGAGGTGCCCGGTCATCGTCAGGCCGTCGGCCGGGTACGCGACCGTGCGTGTTGTAACCGTCGTCATGAGACTGGACGGTAGTGATTCGTCGAGCCCGGTTGGGCCGGTGTTCACCGCTGGCAGAACAGCGCGGGTGTGCCTCTGAAATGCGGTGATAGCTCACAAGATCCCTCACAAACCCCGTTCCCGTGGCAGCGTGATCGCCCGCCCTGGCCACGGTGCTGGAGGCGGACCTGCCGGCTCTTCCGCCGGGGGACCGGCGGATACACGATCTCCGAGACCGGCCACGAATCCACCAAGGTCACGTGAGACAGCGAGAACGTTGCGAGAGACGGGACAACCAGCAAACCGAGGTCGGCCCGTCAGCCGCCGACCTTGCCACCGAAGCCCCTCCGTTCGAATTCTGAGCTGGGCAAACGCGCACCGGAGCTTTGCAAACAGGCACTCATCCTGTGGAGGCGTGGGCGGGGACTGAAGCGGCTGACGGGCGGCCGCTCCGCCGTAGAAGGGCCGGGACGAATACAACTGCCGGCCCAGCAGACGCGCCCCCCGACGTTGTCTGCTGAGCACGCTGGTACGGACGGATTCCAAGGGCGACGACTGCAGCCATCCCGTGGTCGGGGTCGATGTCGAGATCGACCAGGTCGCGTTGTGGGCGGAGCCATTGATCACATGACCACTACTGCCCGCCGATGGTCGGTGGAAGGTTCTGTCGAGGAACATCGCGAAGACGATTTCGGCTCGACGGCGGGCAAGGCAGAGGAGTGCCTGGGTACGGTGCTTCCCCTGACCGCGGCGATGGTCCTGCTGGACAGCCTGGACCGTGCCATGGACGACCTCATCGAGCGGATGGCCGAGCACGGTGGAACTCAGTGCTCGGGCGCGGTGCGCCGGGGTAGATTCTCGGCGGGCCGCTCGTTCACGGTGTCGCGGTACGTCAGGCTTCTCGCTGGGGGGGCACAAATGGTCTGGTCACGTCTACGGCGCAGGCGGGCGGAAGTCATGCTTCCGTTCCCCGGTGCGTGCGGGCACCACCGGCACACCATCCGCACCGGGCGCCTGCTGCTCTACACACCTGACAACCTGCTGGACCTGGCAGCCGTGGCAGCGGCCGCTTCGGACCCGCAGGCCCAGCGGTGGCTCGGGTTCACTTCCCAGCAGGTCGTGGAGGATCCCAGGGTCAGACAGGCTCTGACCGAGATGCGTCCCGGCGACAACCACACGGTGCTCTCGTCACTTCCCGGGGATGCGCTCCAGCCGTACGAACCCCAGCGGCAGAAGGATTCAGTGCTGCTGGTCGCCGTGCGCCTGGACGACGGCCGGTACGCGGGCTGCGTCAACCTGGCGGTCGGCGAGAAAGCGATCGGTGGATGGCTGGCGCCCCACTCCCGTGGACAGGGCCTCGGCGCCGAGCTGTTCGGAGCGGGGGCGCTGCTTGCCCACGCCCATCTGGGGCTGGACACGGTACGGGCAGGCACGGAGGTGGAGAACACGGCGAGCCGGCGAGCCCTGCTCCGGGCGGGTTTCGTCCCGGGCGAAGGCCCGGACCAGCACACGCTCCCGGACGGCCGGGTGATCGACGCCTGCTGGTTCCGGCATCTGGACGGACCGATCTCACAGTGCGGCGGCGCCGGGCGAGGGAGCAGGGAAACACCGACGGTGTCCTTCGGTCACCTCACCGAGCCCGGCTGACACTGACGGTACGTCCGCTCCGGCCGCACCTTGCCCCTCTTGCCCCTCTTGCCCGGGTGGAGATCCCCTCGGCGCAGATCCGCCGGCAGCCGACCAGGGCGAGCGCGTCGAACCGGCCCTGGAGTCCCCGCGATCGAGCAGGGGACGTACCGGCTGCCGCAGACCTGCTTCTTCCGGGGCGGCCGCGCCTCGCCCCTGTGGCTGAGTGCCTCGGATTGACGGATTGGTGTCAGCCCTCGCTGGGCAGTGAGCAGGGGCCAAAGTTGTGTCATGTGCACGACTACCTTTCCTGCAAGGAGGTCCACCATGCACGTCCGTACGTTGACCGGAGGATTCGCCGCCGCCCTGGCCGTGACGTTTTCCCTGATGGGTGGCCAGGCCGTGGCCGCCCCAGTGGCGGACGCGGACGGAGCCTTGGCCGCGCGGGTGGTCACCTACGACGCCAGTGGCTCCGCGGAGTTCAGGTCCGCGGTCGACCGGGGCGCGGCGATCTGGAACGAGAGCGTCGACGCTGTCGAACTGCGGCCGGTCGCGGCCGGGCAACGCGCCAACATACGGGTCCTCGCGGACAACGGCTGGCCCCGCGCCATCACCACCTCCCTGGGCAACGGAACCGTCTACATCGGACGCCAGGCGGTGAACGAGGGCCACAACACCATCCGCATCTCGTCCCACGAACTGGGTCACATCCTGGGCCTGCCGGACCGCAAGCCCGGACCGTGCACGAGCCTGATGTCCGGTTCCAGTGCGGGAACCTCATGCACGAACGCCTATCCGAACACGGCCGAGAAGGCCGAGGTCGAAGGGTACTTCGGCGGTGCGTTCGCGCGGACGGCCGGAGCAGTACCGGTCAACTCCCTGATCGTGAACTGACACACGGCGCGAAACCCCAAGCGGGAGTGACCGTACGCCGCCCCGGAGCGCGGATCGCGTTCCGGGGCGGCGTGAGGACGCGGGCCCGGAGCGCGGATCGCGTTCCGGGGCGGCGTGAGGACGCGGGCCCGCTCACCCAACTGAAACGCCCCGCCGCCGGCAGCGGTTCACGGAGCGCGCCCGTGACGCCGAACACTGCCGCGACGGCCCGCGCACTGCCCAACTGCTTGAGCAGGGCAGCCGATCCGGCCACCGAGGTCCGAACTGCGCCGAGCCGCAGCGGCATGACCCGCGCGAGACGCGCGAGACCTGGTTCCGGCCAGCCGACCCCGACGGCATTCTGATCCCTTCCGCGGCGCTTCGTCGTTTCTCCGGGCCGTGCCGGGGGATTCCGGCGTTGACAGGTTTGGTTAATGGGATTGGCTTTTGGCTAACCATGTTAGCCAAACCTGGGGGATGTCATGCCCGAGTATCTTGCCGTCGACGGCGGCACGATCGCTTACGAGGTGGCGGGGTCCGGCCCGCTGATCGTTCTCGCGCACGGCATGGGCGACAGCCGCGCCGCGTACCGTGCCGTGATCCCGCCACTGGTGGCGGCCGGCTACCGGGTCGCCGCGGTCGATCTGCGCGGCTGCGGCGAGTCCAGCGTCGGCTGGCCTGCCTGGAGCCGCACCGCCATCGCCGGCGACCTGCTCGCCGTGATCCGCCACCTGGGCGGCCCGGCCCTGCTCGTCGGCCACTCGATCTCCGGCGGTACCGCCACCATCGCCGCCGCGCAGGAGCCCTCGTTGATCACGGCGGTGGTCGAGCCGGCGCCGTTCACCCGCAAGCAGTCGATCCGCCTCGGTGACCTGCGGGTGAAGCGCTTCCGGCAGGGCATGCTGCGGCTGCTCGGCACGGGCGCGTTCGGCAGCGTGCCGCTCTGGTGCTCGTACCTCGACGTGGCCTACCCCGGCGTCAAGCCGGCCGACTGGGCCGAGCGGCTCGGCCGCATCGACTCCCTGCTGCGCGAACCGGGCCGGATGAAGGCCATGCAGGGCATGGGCCGCAGCGCCCCGACCGACGCCGGCGCGCAGCTCGGCAACGTCCGCTGCCCGGTCCTGGTCGTGATGGGCACGCTCGACCCCGACTGGGCCGACCCGCACGCCGAGGGTTCGGCCGTCGTCGATGCCCTGCCCTCCGGCCTCGGCCGCCTTGAGATGATCGAGGGCGCCGGGCACTACCCGCACGACCAGTTCCCCGACCAGGTCGTTCCGCTCATACTCGACTTCCTCCGAGCGGACGCCGCCCGTGCCCAGGGCCGGCCTGGACCCGACGGCCGTGGTCGCGGCCGGTGCCGCCCTCGCCGACGAGGTGGGCCTCGCCAACCTGACGATGGGCCTGCTGGCCGAGCGGGTGGGCGTACGTACCCCGTCCCTGTACAAACACGTAGGCGGCCAGGAAGTCAACCGGCGCATCGCGGCCAGGCACTGAGCGAGGCCGCCGACGCCGTCGGCGACGCGGTCCGGGGATACGCGGGCCGCGACGCCCTCGCGGCCGCCGCGCTCGCCTTCCGCGCCTTCGTCCTGGAACACCCCGGCCGGTACGCCGCGACACTCGGCATGGAACCGTCCGGCCCGGACGATCCGCTGGCCGCCGCGAGTCAGCGGCTGCTCGCCGCGTTCACAGCAGTCCTGCGCGGCTACGAGATCACAGAATCCGACGCGGACCACGCCCTGCGCATGCTCCGCAGCCTCTGCCACGGCTTCGCCACACTCCAGGCAGCCAACGGCTTCCAGTGGAGCACCGACATCGACGAAAGCTTCGAATGGCTGATCGCCTTCACCGACCGGGGCCTGCGCGCAATCTGAGAACAAGGGCTGTTCCGATTCCGCTCAACGAGTCAGGATCCTGGTTGCGTACGGAGTGCGTACGTGCGTACGTGCGTACGGAGGAAGAGCGGGGTCAGGCTCCGCAGAACGGCATGGTCCGTACGTATCCGCCCAGGTTCTCGTCGTCGGTGCCCAAGAGGGCATCGGCGGACCCGGGCAGACACTCCACTCCCTCGATCTTGTACCGCGGGAACGTCCCGAGAACGGTCGGGGACGCCGCGAGGATGACCCGTACCCGGCCAGCAGCCGACACGCCCACCCGGCCCGCGTCACTCACTGCCGACTCGAAGGGGCCGTCGTCACCGGCGTCCGCCGCCGAACTCGTGATGATCCGGCCGGAGTTGGTCACCGAGATGTCGGAGATGTGCCGCGTGCCGGCGTCGGCCGGGTACGCCGCCCGGTAGGCCCGGCGCGTCACAGCGCCGAACTGCGGCTGACCCCACGGGGCGAACGTCAGGGGCGCCGCGTACAGCGTGGCCGGACGATCCGCGCCGGCGCCCCGGTCCGCCCACAGGGCCGCGAGCTTCCCGTTCTGGGCGACGAGTGCGAAGCTTTCGAAGTCGTCGCCCTCGCCGATCGCCGGCAGCGGCGAGTGGTCGACGACCGTCGCCGTGGAGCCGGTGACCTTCAGGCGGTACACAATGCCGCGGCCGGCGAGCGCCAGATACTCCCCCGGCATCCCCGGGATGGCTTCGATGGCCTCCAGGTCGACAGGTTCAGCACCGTCCCAGGTAACCGGGGAGATCCCGTCGGCGCCCTCCCGGTGAGTGATCCGGGACAGACGCTGCTGCCCGGACCGCTTGTTGTCATGCACAACCAGCGCGTGCACCCCAGCTCCGTCCCCGGTACGGCCCTCGTACGCGAGGCCGCTGACGCCGCTGCGGGCGTCGCCGCCCACCTTCTGCCATGCGCCGTCCGCAGCGGCGGGGACGGTGCCCAGCATCGTCAGCAGCGCAGTCGCCGCAGTGAGCGAGGCCATGCGCTGCAACATCGGGAGTTTCATGGGACCGCTCGCCTTCTGTGTCCGACAGACACGAGGTCACGCGCCGGGCGCCACGTTATTAATCACGGTCCGCCCGTCCCAGCGACGGTTACGCCATTCGGCGGAGCGCAAAGCCGCACTCGACAGGCACTCACCGCACAACCGAACGCCACCCCACCCCCACCCCCGCACGCCGCAGCGCCCCGGACGAGCCCCCCCCCGTCATCCGCAGCCCGTCATCCGCGGCCCGTCACCAGTCGTGGACCGTGCCGTCCTGGAGCCGGTTCACCGGCAGATACGCCTGCCGGTAGGGGTGGGCCGCGGCCAGGTCCTCGTCCAGTTCCACCCCGATACCCACCGCCTCGCCCGGGTGCAGATGGCCGTCGGTGAAGGTGTAGGCGTGACGGAAGACCTCCTGGGTCAGCGCGTTGTGGCCCGAGTACTCCTGGATGCCGAAGTTGTGGACCGCCAGATTGAGATGGATGGCCGCCGCCATACCGACGGGCGAGATGTCCTCCGGCCCGTGGATGCCGCTCTTGATCTGGTACTGGGCCGCGAAGTCGAAGAGCTTGCGCAGAGGTGTGACACCGCCGAAGTGGGTGACGGCGGAGCGTACGTAGTCGATCAACTGCTCGGTGACGAGGGTCTGGTAGTCGTGGACGGTGTTGAAGACCTCGCCGATGGCGAGCGGAACAGTGGTGTGCCGCCGTACCAGTCGCAGTGCCTCCTGGTTCTCGGCGGGTGTGCAGTCCTCCAGCCAGAACGGGCGGTACGGCTCCAACTCCTGGCCGAGTCTCGCGGCCTGAATCGGTGTCAGCCGGTGGTGAACGTCATGGAGCAGCGCCAGTTCCGGCCCGAACTCGGCCCGTACCGCCTCGAAGACCCGTGGGATGTGGCGCAGATACGCCTCCGTGTCCCAGTCCTCGACAAGGGGCTTCGCCCCCTGGTGCGGTACGGGCCTGTCGTCGGTGTCCGTGGTGTGCACCCCGTACACCGACTTGAGGCCGGGAATGCCGGTCTGGATCCGGATCGCCGGGTAGCCCTGGCTCAGCCGGGCGCGCACCGAGTCGAGGAGTTCGGGGAGGTCCCGGCCCTCCGCGTGGCCGTAGGTGCGGATGCGGTCACGGCTCGCCCCGCCCAGAAGCTGGTACAGCGGCAGCCCGGCCGCCTTCGCCTTGATGTCCCACAGGGCCACGTCGACGGCGGCGATCGCGGCCATCGTGACCGGGCCGCGGCGCCAGTACGCCCCCCGGTACAGCGACTGCCAGGTGTCCTCGATCCGGTGGGCGTCCAGCCCTATGAGCAGCGGTACGACATGATCCTCCAGGTAGCTCACCACGGCGAGTTCGCGGCCGTTGAGCGTGGCGTCCCCCAGGCCGGTGAGGCCATCGTCGGTCGTCACCTTCAGGGTGACGAAGTTGCGTCCGGGACTGGTGACGACGACCTTCGCGTCGACGATCTTCATGTATCCGCTCTTTCCGAGCCGGTGCTGTCCCGGCTGCGTCGGGGGGTGTGAGGGGAGGAACGGCCGGTCAGCCCTTGGAGGCTCCCGAGGTCAGACCGGCCACGAGGTACTTCTGACCGACGACCGCGGCCACCACGACCGGCACCGTGATGAGGGTTGCGGCAGCCATCAGGCCGCCCCAGTCGGTACTCGCGTAGGAGATGAAGTTGAACAGCGCCACCGGCACGGTCTGCGTACGGTCGTCGGCGAAGACGAGTGCGAACATGAAGTTGTTCCAGCTGAACACGAACGCCAGGAGCGAGGCCGTCGCCGTTCCGGGAGCCGCCAGGGGCAGGGTGATCCGCCAGAAGGCGCCGAACGCGGAGAGCCCGTCGGTACGGCCGGCCTCCTCCAGTTCGACAGGGAGCCCCGCGAAGAAGCTGATCATGATCCACATGATCAGCGGCACCGACACGAACATCTGGCTGAGGATCAGGACGGTATACGAGCCGACCAGCCCGATCTGCGCGAAGAGGTAGTACCAGGGCACGAGCAGGGAGATCGCGGGCACGATACGGGCGACCAGGACGAGGGAGCCGGTGCGGTGCATACGGAACCGGCCCACCGCCCAGGCGGCCGGTACGGCGATCACGGCGGAGAGCGCGGTGGAGACCACTCCGACCAGCAGCGAGTTCCCCATCGACCGCAGGATCTGGCCGGCCTCCACGATGTTGCGGAAGTTCTCCAGCGTGGGCGAGAACCACAGTCCGACCCGGGGGTCGGTCACCTGTACGTTCGTCTTGAAGGCCGCCGCGAACATCCACACGACCGGCAGCGCGAAGATCAGTGTCACCACGGTGATGGCGGCGCCGCGCAGCCAGGCCGGTCCACGGCGGCGGCCTGTGCGCCCGCGGGGCGCGGCGGTGGCGTGGGAGGCGGTCATGCGGCGTCCTTCCTTCCGGAACGGCGGCGCAGCAGCACGACGACGCCGACGATGAAGAGCGTGAACAGCACCAGCACGGCCGCGGCCAGACCGTACTCCTGGTAGTCGAAGGTGAGCCCGTACGCGTACACGTTGAGGGTCTCCGCCTCGAAGTCCGAGCCGCCGCCCGGGCCCTTGGTGGCGTAGAGGATGTCGAAGGTCTTGAGCGCGTCCACGGCGCGCAGGACGAGGGCGGTGCCGATCGCCGGGCCGAGCATGGGCAGGACGACATGGCGGAACCGCTGCCAGGCGTTGGCCCCGTCGACGAGCGCGGCCTCTTCGGGCTCCTCGGGCAGCGTGGTGAGCCCGGCCAGCAGGAGCAGCGTCATCATCGGTGTCCACTGCCACACATCGATGAGCATCAGTGTCGGAAGCGACTGGCTCACGGAGCCGAGGAATTCCATCCGGGGAATTCCCACCGAGGCGAGGAGATGGTTGGCGATGCCGTTGGTGGGGTCGAGGATCAGCAGCCACAGGATGCCGATCGCGACGGGCGTCGTCAGGAGCGGGATGATCAGGACCGTCCGTACCCAGCGCATTCCACGGAACGGCTTGCGCATGAGCATGGCGAGCGCCAGGCCCAGCACCGTTTCCAGCGCCACGGCTCCGACGGTGAAGATCACGGTCCGCTGTACGGCGGGCCAGAACCGGCGGGAATCGCTGAGCGCGTCCACGAAGTTCCGCAGTCCCACATGGTGTTTCTGGGCGTTCACCGCGCCGAAGGCGTCGGTGAGGCTCAGGTCGATGGTGAAGGCCAGCGGGAAGACGATCATCAGTCCGACGAAGGCGAGCGCCGGGGTGAGCATCGCCCACTTCAGCCGCCGGTTGGCCTGTTCGACGGTGCGCGGAGTCCGGCCGCGGGGCGGACGGGCGGAGTCCCGCGCCGTCGCGCTCGCACGGACCTCGGTGGTGGACATCAGGACTCCTTGTGGCGGTTGTCGCGGACGAGGAAATCGGCGAACTCCGCGTCGGCGTCGCGGATCACCGGCTTCACCGGCTTGCCGAGGATCCCGGCCACCAGCGGGCGCCCGACGATGTCCCGGGCCCGGCCGACCTGGAGCACCTGCGGGCGGTCGTGCCCGATGCCGCGCTCCGCGTTGATCCGCATCGCCTCGGCGAGATCGGGCGGGAACGACGCGAGCGTCTCGGGATCGGACCACACCGACTGCCGGGCACACGGAATTCCCGCGGACTGGAGCTCGGCGGCCATGTCCGGTCCCGCGGCCCAGCGGATGAACTCCCAAGCCTCGTCGCGCAGTCGGGAGAAGGTGTTGATACCGAGACTCCAGGACGGGATGTTGTGCGGACGGGCACCCGCGGGCCCCGCCGGGAACGGCGCGAAGCCCACGGTCTTCCCCACCGAGGAGATGGAGGGGTCCAGGAAGCTGCTGTAGATCGCGTCGGCGTCGATGTAGAACGCGGCCTTGCCCTGGGCGAAGATCGGCATGGCCTGTTCCAGGCTCATATTGGTGGCGCCGGGCGGGCCCGCCTCGTGGAGCAGCCTGCCGTAGTACTCGTACGCGGCGGTCGCGGCGCGGCTGCCGATGCCGGACCTGCCGTTCACGACGAAGTCGCCGCCGTACGAGTAGAGGTAGCTCGACCACTGGGAGACGGCGCCGCTGCGCTGCCCGCGGCCCACATACCCGAAGAAGCCCTTGCCCGGGTCGGTGAGCCGCATGGAGGCGTCCATCAGCTCGTCGAGCGTACGGGGAGGGTCGGCCAGATCCTTGCGGTAGTACAGCGCGGGGCGCTCGGTGACCACCGGGACGCTCAGCACCCTGCCCTTGGCCTCCGAGGCACCTCGCGGCGCCTTCTGGAAGTCCTGCCAGTCGAACTCCGCGTCGCCGTGGACCCGGTCGGTGAGGTCGGCGAGCCAGCCGTTGTGCGCGAAGACCGGCTGCTCCTGGAGGGCGCGGACCATCATCACGTCAACATCGGTACCGGAGGCGTTGAGCTTCACGTTGTAGCTGCTGGCGAGCTGGTCGGCGGTGAGCAGGGTCATGGAGACCCGCCGTCCGGCGCGCTCCTCGAACTCCTTCATCCGGCGGCGGACGGCCTGCGACCAGACATGATTGATCGCCATGATCCGCAGCGGCGTGTCCGCCGACGGTCTGCCGCCCCCGCGCGAACAGGCGCCGAGCGCTCCGGCACCGACGGCCGCCGCGGCTCCGGCGGCCAGCCTGCCGAAACCGCGCCGGCTGAGGAACTGGCTGCTCGTGGACATCCTCGTCCTCGTCTCTCTGCTGGTGATGCGTCCCGTACATCCGGCCACTGGTCCAACTGGTAGGACCAGTTTGGCTGTGCAGGGACGTTAACAGGCCATGCGGGTGCTGACCAGACCCTGGTCCGGACGGCGACGGAGTGATCTGCGGCACTCCAAATAAGGGCATACCGGATATCGCGAGACATCGCGCACACGGTGGCGGGCGTGCGCGCGAAAAGGGGCAGGCTAGCCGCCGGTTTGCCCGGTCTCTATCCGGTCCGGTGGTCGGATTCGGACAGCAGCAGCTCGATGTGCCGCCGCGCCATGACATCCACCTGGAGGTCGAGATCGGCGCCGTAGGTGCGCGTGCCGAGCAGGAGATGCTCCCGCATGTGCGCGCAGGCCAGCTCCTCGTCACGCGCGACGATCGCCTCGAAGATCTCGGGATGGTGCGGCACTCCCGGCTCCTCGATCGAGGGGTCCGAATTGGAGCGGAGCATCATCTCGAACATCATGCCGCTGATCGACGACAGCATGATCCGCAGGACCGGGTTGCCGCTGGCGACGGCGATCGCGTCATGAAAGGCGACATCCGCGCGCGCCTTGGTGACCACATCGGTCGCCGACTCCAGTGTGTCCTGCGCCGCCCGCATCGCCTCGATGTCGTCCTCGCCCGCCCGCCGGGTCGCCAGCCGGACCGTCTCCACCTCCAGCGGCAGCCGCGCCTCGATGAGCTGGCGCACCGTGGGCCGGCCCGTCCTGTAGAGGGCGTCGTACCCCCGGGCCTGCCCGGACGACTGGTCCCGTACGAAGGAGCCCCGGCCCGGCGCCACCTCGATCAGCTGCTGCGCCTCCAGCCGCTGAAGAGCCTCCCGTACCACATTCCGGCTGGAGCCGAACGTCGCGGCGAGCTCGCGCTCCGACGGCAGCTTGGCGCCGACGGCGATCGCTCCGGACCTGATGTCATGCTCCAGTTGACGCGCGATGCGCTCGGTGAGAAGCCCGCTCCGGGCACCGGTGGCGGCCCGGTGCGACTGCGAGGGCGGGGCAGGCGGCATAACCAGGAGGGTACAGCGTCCCCAAGAGGCGAGTCGCCGCCCGCGGGGCGGAGCGGGCGGGCGGGGGCACCACCCGGTCCGCCCCTCGTTCCACGAGCCCCATTTTCTGGACTTGCCGGTTCAATTTCTCCGGGTCGGCAGGAGTGCCCGAGCGCTATGTTGACCGCATGTACTCGACGCAGGTCTCCCGACATGTGAATGCCCCGCGTCCGGCCGTCTACCGGGCGCTTCTGGACGCGGACGCGATCGCGGCGTGGCGGGTGCCGGCCGGCATGAGCAGCCATGTGCACGAATTCGATGCCCGCGAAGGTGGACGGTTCCGCGTCTCCCTCACCTACGACGCGCCGACCGGCACGGGCAAGTCGGCCTCACACACCGACACGTACCACGGCCACTTCGTGACGCTCGTGCCGGACGAGCAGGTGGTCGAAGTGTTCGAGTTCGAGACCGCGGATCCCGCGCTCCAGGGCACCATGACGATGACGACCACGCTCACCGATACGGACGGCGGCACCGAAGTCCTCGTCGTGCACGACGGGATCCCCGACTCCGTGCCCGCCGCCGACAACGAGACGGGCACACGGATGGCACTGGCAAACCTCGCGCAGCTCGTTGAGGCGAACGGGCGTCACACGAGCTGACACCGACGCATGCGCGGGCGCGGTCCGGTCCGGGCCGGATGGTCCCGGCCCGGACCGGACTCGTACACCGGTCAGTTGAACGCGGCGGCGAACATGCCGGGCTCGTAGGAGCCTCCCCGCTGGTGCACGATCACGGCGAGCCGGTTGGCCGCGTTGATCAGGGCGACCAAGGAGACCAGCGCGGCGATCTGGTCGTCGTCGTAGTGCTCGCGCACCTGGGCCCAGGTCTCGTCGGACACACCATGGTGGGCGTCGGCGAGACGGGTGCCCTCCTCCGCGAGCGCCAGCGCGGCCCGCTCGGCCTCGGTGAACACGGTGGACTCGCGCCAGGCGGCGACCAGGTTGAGCCGGACCGCGGTTTCACCAGCGGCCGCGGCCTCCTTGGTGTGCATGTCGATGCACCAGCCGCAGCCGTTGATCTGGCTGGCGCGCAGCGACACCAGCTCCTGCGTGGACCTCGGCAGCGGCGACTGGTGGATCACCAGGCCCGCGTTGGCGAACCGCTTGGCGAACTTGACGGCGACCTCGTTGCCGAACATGTCGAATCGGGCATCCATGACTTCGTCCTCACTCACGGTCGTTGCACTGACGAACACGAGACGCCGGTGCCCCGCTCGCTGTGACAGGGCCGTGGTGTGACGTGCGACACCGCGCACCCGAGGTGTCGCTGACGCACCGTCAGTCCGCGTACACACTCAGCCCCGAGAGCTGGCCCGCCGGCCAGCCGGTGTTGGCGGTGAACTGCACCCGTACGTAGCGCGCCGACGAGCCCGCCGCGAGCGGAATGGTCACCGAGTTGCCGGTCGACGGGTTGAAGACGTACCCGGCCGAGGCGCTCAGCGGGGACATGGCGCCGCCGTCGGGCGCTGTCGAGCCGAGGACCGAGAGGGTCTGGGTACGGGTCGACCAGGCGGGGTTCGGGGGCAGGGACAGGACGATGCGCTTCACCGGGCGGGCCGCGCCCAGGTCGACCTGGATCCACTGCGGGAAGGCGTTGTTGGCGCTCTCCCAGTAGCTGTTGCTGTCACCGTCGACGGCGTTGCCCGGAGCGTAGTTCTGTGTCTGGCTGCTCGCGCTCGCCGGGCGGCGCAGCGCGAGGTCCCCGGTCGGCGGCGGCGGAGTCGTGCCGCCCGGCGGGGTGGGGCGGACCGGGGTCAGGGCCAGTTCGCCCTTCAGCATCCGCCCGCCGTCCCCGGTGAGCCGCAGATAGTAGTCCGACGAGCAGGCCGTACCGTCCTCGTCCAGCGCCCGGATACCCGAACCCACCGGAATCTGCGAGGAGTTCTCGGCGGTCTTCGCGATCTGGTTGCCCTCGTTGAACTCGTCGAACATGGAGATGTAGATCCCCGCGACCCCGAGCCGGGTCATGTTGTAGAACTGCCGCCACATGAAGTCGCCGTGCGCGCGGTGCCCCGACTGGAGATCACCCGGCAGGACACAGGGCTGGTAGTCGATGCCGTAGGCGTCACAGTGTGCCTGGTCGGGCGAGTTGACGTTGGCGTAGAAATTGTCGGCGCCCGCGATGTTGCCGATCCGGCCGACCATCCACGGCGAGAGCATGTCGAAGGCGTGGTACACGTCCAGGTATCCGGGCCGTGAGTCCTCGTTGCCGCTCCGCCAGTGGGTGGGCACCCCGCCCATCACATAACAGCCCTGTGCCTTGAACCAGTTGACGACATCCAGACACACCGGCGCCGACCAGGTCTTGTTGGGCTCGTTGAAACCGAAGCCCCAAATACCCACCACCGGCTTGCCGTTCTGCCGGGCATAGGCGGGCGACGCGGTGTACGCCTGCATCTTGTTCAGCCAGTCCGCCTTCATCTCCGGCTGCATGTTCGTCCAGCCGGTGGCGTCGTACATGATGTAGAACTTCCGCCCGTACCTCTCGGCGGCGCTGCGCACCTTCGCGGCCATCGCGTCCCGGGTCGCGCCCTCACCGCCGTTGGGGTTGAAGCGCTGGAGGGCGGCGGTGTCCATGCCGTACTGCTGCATCCACGAGAAGTGGGTGTCGACGGTCTGCTGGTCGTACGAGGAGAACAGCGCGGCCGGCTGACCGCTGCCCAGCGCCGGATAGGCCGTCCGGTACGTGTTGGTGTAGTCGCGTACGTCGGGCCAGCTCACGATCGCGGTGTTGGTCGGGGACGGCGACTGGCCCCAGTTCTGCGACCAGTGCCACCAGCCGTTGATCGGCGCGCCGTCACCGGAGCAGGCGAACCAGCCCTGGTAGCCGACGGTGATCTTGCCGACGACATCTCCCGGCGGGGAGGCCGCCGCCTGAGCGCTCTGGGCCTGGGCCCCCAGGCCCACCGCCGCTCCGGCACCTGCCAGTGCGGACGCGATGACGGTCCGTCGGGAAACGGCCATGGGATTCCTCGCAATCGGCTCGGTCCGGTCCGTGTCCCTACGTCCCGGCGCGCGTGGTGCGAACGCCACTCAACGTAGGGACACGGAAGGCCGTGAGCAAGACGAGGAACCGAAATTTATTGACCGGTCAGCGTCAATATCTGACGAAGTCGCCGAAATTACTGTTCAGGCGTTCGCCGAGACGGTCGGCACGTTGTATCCGTCGAGCGACAGCCGCGGCCGCCCCGAAGCAAGCGCCTCGGCGGGCCAGGACACCGTGACCGTCCGGGCCTCGTCGGGCAGCAGCCACAGATAGTTGTCGCCGTACAGAGCCGGCAGCACCCGGTCACCGGTCCGCGCGTCCCGCAGCGACAGCCTGACCATCGCCGCCACGGACGACCCCCGGTTGTGCACCCGTGCGGTCAGCTCCCTGCGCTCGCCCGACCGGCTCACCCGGCCCGGATCCACCGACACCTTGGTCGCACGGACCGAGTTGAGGGCCCGCATGTCCTCCGGATCGCGGTAGCGCCAGTAGGTGTTCTCCGACAGCACACGCCCGCGCGCGTCCGTGAGAGTCAGCCGCAGCAGATGGAACGCCGGCAGGTCCCCGGCCACGTCCGCCGTGAACACCCGGGTGGTCGCCGACGCCTTCAGGTCCGCCTTCTGCCGCTTCTCCGCACCGATCCGGCGGCCGTCGAGCCCGTAACACCGCGCTGTCACCACCGCGCCCGGGATGTCACGCGGTGTGTGGTTGACCGCCATCACACGCCAGTCGTTCGGGTCGGCCTGCACATGCAGGGTCTCGCACGCCGTCCGGGCGCCGTAGTACGTACCGTTGACATCGAAGTCGTAGTCGTACGTCTGCCACACCGTGCTGTACCAGGCGGGGTGCGACATCCACAGCATCAGACCGCTCGCGTCGTCCCACAGCCGCGCGTTCCACGCCTCGAACATGGCCCGCGTGTTCTCGTAGTTGACGAACTGCGCCTTCCGGCAGAAGTCGTCGAGACCCTTCGCGGTGCCGAGGCGCGCCTCGATCGCCGCCTGGTAGTTCTGCGGCGCCTGATTCCCCCGGGTGCTCCAGTCGTGGTAGAACCACGCACCGCCGATCGGCCACTCCGGCCCGTCGCCCACGAGATTGCGCATCGTCTCCGCCGTCGACACCGTGGGCATGCCGATCTCCGTGTGGAAGCCGAACACCCCGCCGCCGTAGGTCGAGGACGAGAAGTAGTCCGCCGGCTCGATCCAGCCGTACGGGCCGCCGCCGGACACAATCCCGCCCGCCGAGTTGTTCTGGTACAGCAGCCCGGGCGCCTCCGCCGTGACCGCCTCCCGCATCCCGGTGTCGATCGCCTCCGGCGGATTGCCCTCGTTGGCACCGCACCACACCACAACGCTGGGGTGGATCCGGTAGCGCCGTACGGTGTCCCGGGCGAGGCCGTTGAACGCGTCGTGGTCCGGCGGGTCCATGGCCCAGGCGTTGGGGAAATCGTTCCAGACGAGGATGCCGTGCTCGTCACAACTGGCGTAGAACTCCTCACGGTTGCTGCTCGCCACCCAGTTGCGGATCATGGTGAAGTTCATGTCCCGGTGCATCCGGACGGCCGCGTCCATGCGCGCCGCGGGCATGCGCCGCGCGAGTTCGTCCCAGCCCCAGTTGCCGCCCCGGCAGAACACCCGCACCCCGTTGACACTGATCTTCAGCGGTACGGTCGCGTTGTCGACGGAGGTCACATCGCGCCACGACTCGCCGTCGTCGGACACCTGGATGGTGTACGCGGCGGCGTACGCGGACTCCCAGACGATCGCGACCCGGTCGAAGGAGACCCGCTCACCGAGATCGACCTGGATCCACTCGCCGTCGCGGTACTCCGAGGACCAGCGCGTGGCGCCGTTCCCGTCCACCGCGTTGCCCGCCCCGCTGCCGCTCTCCGCGGACGAGGCGGTCGCGTCCTTGCGCAGCGCCAGGTCCGTACCGGGACGGCCGCTGTCCACCACGGACAGGCTCCACATCGAACAGCCCCAGCTCGTGGCCCTCTTGGTGCACAGCACCCGCACATGACGCGCTGTCTGAGCCGTGAACTCGGTCGTCTGCAGGCTCGCGCTGCCGCCGGTGAACGGCAGTGGTACGGCGGAGTGGTCGACCGCCTTCACCTCGGTCCACGTGTCACCGTCGGCGGACACCTCGACCGCGAACGTCTTCGCGTACGCCCGCTCCCACGTGATCACCGCCCGGTCGAACCGCACGGCGGAGCCGAGGTCCACCCGTACCCACTGGCCGTCCTCGAACGACGACGACCACCGCGTCCGCGGATTGCCGTCCGTCACATTGCCCGCCGCGTTGCCCGGGTCGTCCACGGAGGACGCGTTGGCCGGCTTGCCGAGCGCCAGATCGGTGTCGGCCCGGGAGCTGTCCATCACCGCGAGGCCCCACATCGACGAACCCCAGTCGGTGGCGCGCGTCCGGCACAGCACTCGCACATAACGGGCGGTCTGCGGGGCGAAGTCCACGGTCTCCGCGTAGGAGTCGGACGCCGACTGGAACGTCAGCGGGATGTCGTACTCGTAACCGAACTGCCGTATACCGAAACGGGTGGCACGCCGGTCGCTCTCGCGTCCGTCGGCCGACGCCACCAGGGTGAGGTCGTGGAGGTTCGCCTCGCCGTAGCCGTTGGGCCACCACAGCTCCGGATCGCGGAGCCGCAGCTCGGGATGGGTCGCGGGGGTGAAGGTGGCCTCGGCCGAGCCGCCGGCGGGCACGGTGACCGACTGCGAGACCTTGACCCGACCGAAGGACGCGGACACCGTGACACGCTTGTCGGTGGTGGCGGCGTTACGGACCGGGACCACAACGGTCAGCTCAGCGGTACGGGTGTCCGGCAGATCCGGCAGTGTGGTGTCCACACGCGGATCGCCGATGACGGCGTCACCGGTGGACCGCAGCCGTACATGGTTCCAGATCCCGGCGGCCCTGTCCCGTACGGCCGGCATCCAGTCCCAGCCGGAAGAGGCCAGATATGTGGGCGAATTGCGGTTCATCGTCGTCGCACCGGCGTCCACCCAGGCCAGACCCTCGGGCCCCTTGTCGGTCGGGCTGCCCGGGAACGGCATCGGGCTGATCCGTACCGCGAGGGCATGCTCGTCGGCCCCCGCCAGCAGTTCGGTCACATCGTACGAGCCACGGGCGAAGGGGAAGGTCTGAGTCGCCGCCCTGGTGCCGTTCAGCCAGATCTCGGCCTCGTGATTGATGCCGTCGAACTCCAGCCAGACCCGGCGGCCACGGCCGGAGTCGAAACCGCGCGGGAGCCGGAAGCGGCGCCGGTACCACCAGGCGTGGCGGGAGAGCGCCTCGGGGATCTGGAGGTTGTTCAGCCCCGCCACCGGGTCGGGAAGGTGGCCCTGGTCGACGAGCGAGGTGACCACGGTGCCCGGTACGGTCGCGGGCAGCCAGCCGCTCGTGTCCACAGCGGTCCTGGACAGTTCGGCGCCCTCGCCGCCCGCCCAGTCGTCCATGGTCAGGTCCCAGCCGGACTCCAGCGGTACGGTTCCGTCCGCGGCGACCTTCAGCGGCTCGACCTCACGACGGCGGGTCCCCCAGTCCGTCCATCCCGTGCCCTCCGGGCGCGCGCCGCGGCTCACGCCGTACACCTGGAAACCGTTGAGGCCCAGCGGGTTGGCGTTGGACCGCTTGTGTACGGTCATCCGCACCCAGCGCGCGGTGACCGGCTTCGGCAGCGTGATCTCCACGACCCCGCCCCGCCCGGAATCGGTGCGGTGGACCTGCGTCCAGGACCGGTTGTCCCGCGAGACCTCGATCTCGAACTCGACGGCGCAACTGGAGAGGATCTCCTGGCCCGTGGTGCGGTCGCGCGGGTTGCCGCCGGGGGCGTCGGTGTACGGCGGGTCATCGGCGGTCGCCTCGAAGACGAGCCGGAGCGACTCGACGTCGCACACGCCCTGGAGGTCGACGGAGATCCACTGCGGATCCCCGTCCGCCGCCCGCCACCCCGACCCGCGCACCCCGGCGGAGTCGAGCCGGTCCACGACGAACCGCCCGGGCGTCGGCGCGTAGTCGGTGGAGGAGACGGTCACGGGGCGGTACGCGGCAAGCTCGTCCTTGGTCCGGGCGGCGGCCGGGATGCCCTCGGTCGCGGCATAACTGTGGGCGGGAAGCACCATCCCCAGACCAAATCCGGCCAGCAGAGTGGAGCCTGCGCCAAGAACCGAGCGACGGGACGGCGGTGAGGGCGGGACAGACATCAACAGAAGCTCCGATCAGGCACGCTGCCACAGAATGGTGAACCAGCAACCGAATGACAACGATGTCAGATCGTGGTGCGCCCTGAGCGGCCTGTCAAGAGGTACGGCAGATTTCTGCCAGAAGAACCAAAGCGTACGAACCGCCCGCGGCGGGGCTCCCCCGGGCGGCCCGTCTCAGAACACCCGGACCGGGATCTCCGCCGGAGCCGCGAGCAGGTCCGAGATCTCGTCGTCCAGGCGGACCAGGGTGATCGAGGCGCCCGCCATGTCCAGTGAGGTGCAGTACTCGCCCACATAGCTGCGGCGGATCTCGATACCGCGCTCCGCGAGTTGCCGGTGCGCCAGCCCGTACACCAGATACAACTCCCCGATGGGAGTGCCGCCCAGGCCGTTGACCATCAGAGCCACACTGTCACCGGAGGTGTACGGGAGGTCGTCGACGACCGCTGTGACGAGTTCCCGCACCATCTCGTCCGCGGGCCGCAGCTTCTCGCGCCGCCGCCCCGGCTCGCCATGGATCCCCACGCCCATCTCGACCTCGTCGTCCGGCAGTTCGAACAGCGGGGAGCCCTTGGCCGGCGGGGTGCAGGCGGTGAGAGCCATCCCCATGGTGCGGGTGACGGAGTTGACCTTCGCGCCGATCCGGTACACCTCGTCGAGGTCGGCTCCACGCTCGGCCGCCGCCCCGACGGCCTTCATCACAAAGAAGTTGCCGGCCACTCCTCGCCGGCCGACCGTGTATGTCGAGTCCTGTACGGACACGTCGTCGTCGATGGCCAGTGTACGGACGGTGATTCCGTCGGCCTCGGCGAGTTCCTCGGCCATCTCGAACGCCATACGGTCGCCTGTGTAGTTGTTGACCAGCAGCAGCACGCCCTTCGGGGACGCGACCAGCTTGACCGTCTCGTACACATAGTCGGTGGGCGGCGCGGCGAAGACGTCGCCGGGGCACGCGGCGTCGAGCATTCCCCTGCCGACGCTCATGACATGGGCCGGTTCGTGTCCGGAGCCGGAGCCCTGGACGAGGGAGACCTTGTCGGCGCGCGGCGCGTCGGCGCGCATGATCAGGTTGTACTCGGGGACGTAACGGAGGCTGTCGGGGTTGGCGAGAGCCAGCCCCTGCAGCATCTCGGGCACATAGTTCTTCGGGTCGTTGACGAACTTCTTCATCGGGGTCGCTCCAAGATCTCGACGCTGAGGCACGGGAGGGGTGTTGAGGCACCGCGGAGGTGCTTGTGGCACGGGGCGGGTGCCGGGTCACGGAACAGGTACCGGGTCGGGGAACAGGTCAGGTACGCCGCGCCCATTCGTCGGCGATGCGCTCCGCGATGACCGCGATGGCCACGGCCCCCGCGTCGGGCGAGCCGATGCTGCGCTCGCCGGTGTAGCTCGGCCGGCCGCGTCTCGCCAGCATCGGGGTGGTCGCGTCGGCGGCGGTACGGGCGGCCGAGGCGGCGACCCGCGCGAGACCGACGGGGTCCGCGGCACCACCGCCGGTCCGTACGGCCCGGATCGCCTCCTCCAGCGCGTCGGTCATCGGGATCAGGGCGTCCAGCAGCGTCTTGTCGCCGAGGTCGGATCTGCCCCGTACCTTGATGCCCTCGGCGGCGGCGCGCAGCATGGCGACCGCGTCCGTACCGTCCAGTTCGGTCCGGTCGCTGACGGCTCCGGCCGCCCGGAGGAACGCGGTGCCCCACAGCGGCCCCGATGTCCCGCCCACGCGTTTGGAGATCACCAGGGCCACTTTCTTCAGAAAGGCCGACGGGGAGCTGCGGTCAAAGGTGTCCCAGTCGGCGAGTACGATCTCGAAGCCGCGCGCGAGCGAGTATCCGAAGTCGCCGTCGCCCACGACGGCGTCGAGTTCGCCGAATTCGCGTTCGTTGTCCACCGCGGTCTGCGCGATGGTTCTGACGACGAACTCCAGATCGCTGTTGGCCGTCGATTCGCTGCCCGCTGTCGGTGATGTCGCTGACATGTCGCTCCTGTCCGGCCTGTCGGGCCTGTTCGGCCTCTGTGGCCTGTCCGACCGGCCTGTTCGGCCTGGTGTCACTTCGCGCCAGGGGCGGCGGAGAGCAGGAATTCGAGATCGGCGAGCCGGACGAAAGGACGCGGGTCCGCGCCGAGGGGATCGCTCAGCACCTCCGTGGCGGTCTCCTGGGGCGCGGGGTCGCCGAGGGACGATACGACCAGCAGCGCGCCGGTGAAGTCCTCGTCACCGGTGTAGGCGCTGGGCGTGACGACGCACCCGAGGCCGGCGTCCAGCGCCGAGAGCATTCCATTCCGGCTGTCCTCGATCACGACCACGCCCGAGGGGCCGAGGCCGAGTTGGTCCAGCGCGTACAGATAGATGTCCGGGGCCGGTTTCTTGCGCGGGACGACGTCTCCGGCGAACACGGCGAAGCGCGCGGCGAGTTCGGGCCCCATGGCGAGTTCCAGCACACTCCGTACGGCGGGCTCCGCCGAGGTGGAGGCGACGGCCAGGGTCCATCCGGCGGCGTCGGCCTCGGCGGCGATCCGCCGTACCCCGGGCCGGGGCGGGATGGTGCCGCTCTGGATGATCCCGGTGTACACCTCGGTCTTGCGCCGGTGCCATCTCGCGATCTGCTGGTCGAGCGCGTCGGTGTCACTGGGCAGTCCGGCCGCGGCGATGAACCGGGGCGTGAGGAGCGTCTTCATCCGCTCCTTTCCCCCGCCGACCTTCACTTTCCCGGCGTATTCGCTGTCGCTCCAGCGCACGGGCAGACCGAATTCCCGGAACGTCTGGTTGAACGCGGGCAGATGCCCGTACCGCTCGGTGTCGGCGAGCACTCCGTCGCAGTCGAAGACAAGGGCGGGCATGGTGTCACCCGGCCCGTCCGGCGCTGCCGAACAGCGTCATGAGCGAGCCCGCCATTCCGATCACATCCTGGCGGACGGAACGGAACAGGGAGGGCGGATCCCATTTCTGCTTCTCGGCGGCCGATTCGAGGAAGGCCAGGCTCGACTTCATGAATGTCTCTTTGAGAGCGGTCGAGATATTGACCTTCGCGCAGCCACGGGCGATGAGGTCGTGGAACTGCTCGTCGGACAGTCCGCTGCCGCCGTGGAGTGCGATCGGGAGCGCATGGGCCGCGACAATGTCGGAGACCCGCTGGAAGTCCAGCACCGGTGCGCGCTTGTATGTGCCGTGGGCGTTTCCGATGGCGGGTGCGAAGACATCCACATGGGTTGTCGCGAGGAATTCCAGCGCCACGTCCAGGTCCTGCTGAGCGGCCGCCTTGTCGGTGCCGATGTCGTCCTCGACACCCGTGATGGACTCGATCTCGCCCTCCACATGGGCGCCGTACGCGCGGGCCTCGGCGACGACCTCGACCGTCTGCCGCATGTTCTCCTTCACCGGCAGGCGGGAGGCGTCGAAGAGAACGGAATTCCAGCCCCGCCGCAGGCACTCGCTGATGACCTCGCGCTCCGGACAGTGATCGAGATGCAGGGTGACCGGCACTTCGATACCCGCCGTCATGGACGTCCACATGGCGTACAGGACATCGCTGCCGATCGATCTGACCGTCTTGACGGATGTCTGCACGATCAGGGGCGACGATTTCTCCACGGCGGCCGCGAGGACCGCCTCCAGGGTGAGATCGTTGAAGATATTGATGGCCGGCACGCCGTAACGCTCTTTGAAGGCGTCGGACAGGATGTCGGTCAGCGGTACGACGGACACGGCGGACTCCTGGGCTCGGGCTCACCCCAATGGCCGTCCGGCCCTGGGGCGAGGGCCGGACGCTCCACGTCCATTCGACGCCAGTCGGCCGGGCGCCGCCACTCAGCCGGGATGCCCCCGGCGGGTCCCGCCCTGGGGCGCCGTGGAGTCGGTGAGTGCCCGGGGCGGCTCGACTCCGATTCCCCGGAGGAGACCCGCCACCTTGCGGTCCAGCTCCACGCCCACCTCGCTGACCTGTGGAATGCCGATGCCGGCGAAGACCGTGCTGGGCTGGTCGAGAGCGAAGACCGCCATGCCGGAGGCGTCGCTGTGGACCAGGATGCGCAGCGGCGCGTACAGCATGGCCAGAGGACTGTGGCGGAACATCTTTTCCGCGATCAGGTGGTTGCCGAGCAGATACTCGACGGCCTTGGTGTGGTGTCCCGCGGGCGCCATCAGTGAGGTGCCGTCGATGACTGCGAAGACGAGCAGGCCGTACGGTGCCTGGGCGTCGATGGCCGCCCGTACGTCGTCCCAGGTGCCGCCGGTATCGGTGATACGGAGCGTCGCGGCGGTGTCGAAGGCAGGAGCCGCCTCTTCGAAGCGTCGGCGGAACTCGTCGAAGCCCATCCCGGTCGGGATGTCGAGGCGGGTCATGGTGTGTTGCGTGGCGTGTGGTGCGGTGATGGTCATGGCGTCGGCCGATCTTTTCGAGAGCGCCCTTCATCACGTTACGAGCCGTCGGTGTGTCCGGCACCTTCTCCGGGGACGTCAGCCGCCGGTCCTGTCGGCTCCCGTGCGTGACGCGGGAGCGGGCGCCGGCGCGGTCAGCCGGCCGCGTGCAGGACGCGGCGGTTGTGGACGCGCAGCGCGAGTACGGCGAGATCGGTGAGGGGCGTGGCGACACCGAGGCCGCGGGCACGGTCGCACAGGTCGCCGAGCACACTGTCCACCTCCGTGTGCCGGCCTTCGGCGAGATCCCGCGACATCGAGGAGGTCATCGGCGATCCGGTGGCCGTCAGGGTGGCCCGGGTGGCCGCCAGTGCCTTCTCCGCCACCGGATGGCCCGCCGCCCGGGCGACAGCGGCCGCTTCGGCGAGGACCCCCTCCGCGAAGGCCGTCCCTCCCGGCACCGCCACGATGTCCCCCACAGGAGCCCGCATCAGCGAGGTCACCGCGCCGATCGCGGCGATGAAGACCCACTTGGCCCACATCGCGTCGACGATGTCGTTCCGTCCGCGCACCTCGATGCCGGGGACGTCGAACACCTCGACGACCCGGTCCAGCCGTGCGCTGGTCGAACCGTCCAGCTCGCCCGCCTCGATCTCGATGGCAGGGGCGAGCCGAACGATCGTGCCGTGGTCGTCGAGCTGGACGGCGACCCGGATGACACCGCCGATCACCGCGGTCCCGAACCGTCCGGTGAGTGCGTCGACATGCCGCATGCCGTTGAGGAAGGGCATGACGGCCGTGTCCGCTCCCACGGCCGGTGCGATGTCGTCCATCACCTGGGGCAGGGCGTCGGCCTTCACTGCGAGCAGGACCAGGTCGTACGGCGCGGTGAGCCGGTCGGCGGTGGCCACGTCCGGCCGTACCACCTGGGTGTTCCGGCCGTCGGTGATACGCAGACCGTGCTCACGGAGCTGCTCGGCGCGGGCGGGCCGGACAAGGAAGGTGACGTCGCGGCCGTTGTCGGTGAGACAGGCGCCGACCATGCCTCCGACGGCGCCCGCCCCCGCGATCAGGATCTTCATGTCGTGGCCTTTCACGCGAGGGGTCAGCACCGGCTGCTACGCGGGCGAAGGTACCCGACGGCGAGATCCCAGGCGGGGACTGACCCGCCGCCGGGCGGAGTGGCCGACGGCGGACCCCGACCCGGCCGCCGCACGGCGCTTCAACCGAGCAGCGGCTCAGTGCTGCCGAGGAGAGGGGCTCGCCCGCGACCGCCTCGGGCCAGCCGGGGTTACGAGGTCGCGAACGCCCGGAGGACAAGTGCGAGGAACGAGGAACAGCCGCTCAGGATCGGGTGGCCTCCCGGTGCAGGATCTGCGCCAGCTCGTGCGGCTGGGAGAACATCGGCCAGTGCCCGGTGTTCATCTTCACCAGTCGCCACCGCTCGCTGGTCAGCAGCCGGGCCACCTCCTCGTCCGGCTCGGGACCGTCGAGCAGGCACTTGATGTAGGTCGCCGGAAGCTCACCGAGCGGGCGCGGCAGCACGGCCGGTTCGGTGAGGCTGGCGCCCGGGTGCGGTGTCGAGCCGCCCACGATCCGGGCGATCTGTTCGTCGGTGAGGCCCTGGCCCGCGTATTCGGCCGCGGGCAGGGGTGCCCAGAAGCCGCCGTTCTCCGCGAGCGTGGCCTCGAACACCGCCCGGCCCTGCCACCAGCCGGAGGCGAACGACTCGCCGTCGACCGGAACCCCGGAGTCGACGAAGACGATACGGGCCAGCCGGTCGCCGATCCGTTCGGCGGCCTGGCCGACCGGGATGCCCGAGTAACTGTGCCCCACCAGCACGACCTCGCGCAGATCGTGCCGCTCCACCTCCTCGACGATGTCCTGGACATGGGTCTGCTGTCCGGCCGGCACACCCCGTCTGTCACCGAGGCCGGACAGTGTCAGGGGGTGGGTGCCGTGCCCGGCCGCGCGCAGTCCGGGCACCACCTCGTCCCACGCCCACGATCCGAGCCACGCGCCTGCCACCAATACGAATTCAGCCATGGTCGAAACGTAGCGCGAGGGTCTGACAACGCCCCCCGGCCACCCGCGCCCGCATGCCGTACGGGTTACCCGCTGCGCGCGGCGCGGAGAGCCGGTTCGGGGCGTATGGGCCAATGGAGACACCGTGCCGGCCGGCCCGGCGGCCCGGGCAACGGGCCCCGTCCGGGGCCGGCCCACCGGGCCGACCCGCCAGGTCACCTCACCGGCGCGACTCCGACTCGCGACTCCGACCACTGGAGACAGAATGAACTCCGCACAGCGCCCTCCTCTGCCGCCCTTCACCCGGGAAACCGCCATCGAGAAGGTCCGAGCGGCGGAAGACGCCTGGAACACGCGCAACGCCGAGAAGGTCGCGCTCGGGTACACCGTGGATTCCTACTGGCGCAACCGGTCGGAGTTCCCGATCGGCCGCGACAAAATCATCGCGTTCCTCACCCGCAAATGGGAGCGGGAGCTGGACTACCGGCTGATCAAGGAACTCTGGGCCTTCGACGGTGACCGTATCGCCGTGCGCTTCGCCTATGAGTGCCACGACGATTCCGGGAACTGGTACCGCTCGTACGGCAACGAGAACTGGCACTTCGACGAGAACGGTCTGATGCATCACCGCTACGCGTGCATCAACGACCTTCCGATCAAGGAATCCGAGCGCAAATACCACTGGCCCCTGGGGCGGCGCCCGGACGACCACCCGGGACTGAGCGCCCTCGGTCTCTGAAGTCAGGCCTTGACTATTGGACTCGCGCACCGAAAAGTGTCAGTTACCTCAAATGCATCGGAAAGAGAGGAATCTGCCATTCATGCAGCTCGCTCGTTCAGGCTCCTGATCGCTCCGAAGCGGCTTTCGCGACGGATGCGAGCAGAGGGCCGGCCGTTCGAGCCGGCGCTCCTCACCCCGCTGCTGACAATCGTGGTGATCACGGCGGCGGCCGTCCTCACCCCGCATCTGCAGTTCAACCGCCTGCTGGGAGTGGCGCCGGCGCTGGCCGCGGCCATGTACCCGGTGGGCGGCACGCTGGCCATCGGGCTGCTGGCCATGGTGGCCGACATCGCCCTCGGCCTGGCCACCGAGCACAACCTGAACCAGACTCCGGGCTACTTCACGCTGCTCGCGATCGCGGCCATCACCCTGGCCGCCGCGTACTCCAGCCACAAACGGCAGAACCGCGAGCGCACCCTCGCCGAGGTCCGCGCCGTGGCCGAGACCGCGCAGCAGGTGCTGCTGCGGCCGGTCCCCGCGCGCCTCGGCCAGATCGGCATCGAGGTGCTCTACCAGGCCGCCGCCGCGCACGCCCGGATCGGCGGCGACTTCTACGAGGCGCGGCAGACGCCGTACGGGGTGCGGCTGATCGTCGGCGATGTACGCGGCAAGGGGCTTCCCGCGGTCGAGGCCGCCTCGGTCATCCTCAGCTCGTTCCGGGTGTTCGTGCAGGACGCGCCGGACCTGCCCGCGCTGGCGCGGCGGCTGGAGACCAGCATCAACCGGTACTGCGACCATGTCCCCAGCGAGGATGTGCTGGAGCGTTTCGTGACCATCGTGCTGGTCGAGATTCCCGTCGGCGCGCCCGTCGCGCGCGTGGTGAACTGCGGGCATCCCCCGCCGCTGCTGCTGCACCGCGGTGAGGTGCGCGAGGTGGAACCCAGCCGGCCGTCGGCGCCCATGAACATGGCCGCGCTGCTCGGCGATCACTACCAGGTCGACATCATCCCGTTCACCGTCGGCGACCGCCTGCTGCTGTACACCGACGGTGTGAGCGAGACCCGTGACCGTACGGGGAGCTTCTACCCGCTCACGCAGCGCGTCCGCCAGTGGGCCTTCGCCCCGCCGCGCCAGCTCCTGGACGACCTCCACCAGGACATCCTCACGTATGTCTCGGGCGCCCATATGGACGATCTCGCGGCACTGGTCGCCCAGCGCGTCACCATGGCCCGCGGACTCGCCTGACCTTTCGCGTGATTCGGCGAACGCCCAGCAACGCCCTCGGCCGTGATCGTTCCGCTCGCGCGCCGACGACACATCATGTTCACATGGGAGCGCACAGTAGCCAACCGCTTCTGGTCAACTGGAGGAGTTGTCATGCGTAACCGTCACACCCTGCGCACCACAGTCATCTCGGCCGCGACGGCCGCCGTAATGGCCCTGGGCTCCGGAGCTGCGCTGGCGAGCGACTGGTACGGCTATCCGCTGTCCAATCAGAAGGGGCAGCCCCAGCACATCCGGGCCTGCGGCTGCAGCAATCTGGCCGAGGGCAACCGTGCCTCCTACTACTTCGACCACCGCGGCCAGGACGCCACGATGTACAACGACCGCGACTGCCCGAGAGGGCACGGGCACTACAAGTTCCGGGGCGACGGGGAGCGGAACGCGTCGTTCGGCTGGCGGAGCATCGAGATCCACTGCTGACGTCTGCCACTGACGGCTCCGCCCCCGGCCCCTCGCCTGTCACGGAAGGACGGCGAGGGGCCGGGGCGCGCGGCGGCGCGGGCACGGAGCGCTATTTCACCTCGGACGCGGCGCGCTTGCCGTACAGGGCGGCGCGCAGTGTCTTGGTGGTCTCCGCGACAGCGGCCTTGTCGGACTTGGTGTCCGCCAGCGCGTTGAGCATCATGAAGTCGTGGGTGATCGCCCCGTAGTGGATGTTGGTCACGGGGACCCCGGCGGAACGCAGCTTCGCCGCGTAGGCGTTGGCGCCGTCGAGCAGGACGTCGGAGTCGGTGATCACCAGTGCCTTCGGCAGACCTCGGAGCTGCTCGACGGAGGCGTTGAGCGGCGAGGCGAGCGGCTGGCTGCGGGATCCGATGTCCGGGGCGTAGGCGTTCCAGAACCACTCCATCGCGGGCCGGGTGAGCCAGCACCCCTCGGCGAACCGGTCGTACGACGCCGTGTCGAAGCGTGCGTCGACGACGGGGTAGAGCAGCACCTGCTGGAGGAACTTCGGTCCGCCGCGCTCCTTGGCCATGAGGGTGACGGCCGCGGTCATGTTGCCGCCGACCGAGTCGCCTGCGATGGCGAGCCGGGAGGAGTCGACATTGATCTCGGCGCCGTGGCGGGAGATCCAGTCGGCGACGGTGTAGGCCTGCTGGACCGGTACGGGGAACTTCGCCTCGGGGGACGGCGTGTAGTTGACGAAGATCACCGCCGCGCGGGCGCCGTTGGCGATCTGGCGTACGAGCCGGTCATGGGTCTGCGCGTTGCCGAGGATCCAGCCGCCGCCGTGGAGGTAGACGATGCCGGGGAGCGGGCCCTTCACTCCGGGCGGGCGGACGATCCGGATGGACACGGGTCCTGTCGGGCCGCCGGGGACGGTCCGTTCGGTGATCTCTGCGGGCAGCTTGTCGACGGGGCCGGCCTGGAGTTTGTTGAGCACCTCGCGCGCCGCCGCGTACGACAGGTCGTAGAGCGGTGTCCCGTCGGCCGCGGCGAGCTGGTTCAGGAACTCCTGGGCCTGAGGCTCCAGCTTCACCGGCGGGTTGCCGCAGGGGGCGTACGGAAATGCGGCCTGGTCGGCGGCGACACCGGGACGGCCGACGACGGATCCCGACGGGCCGGCCGCGGGTCCTGCGCAGGCACTGAGCGTGGCGGCCGCGGCGGTGACCGTCGCGACCAGGCCGTAGCGGGCCCTGTGTCGGGAACCCTTGGGTATGGATGGAGCCATGGCACGTCCTTTCCGGAAGGAGTGGGCCTTGGCGATCAGCTTGGGGCGGCGGCGGCCGCGGGGCACGCCCGGCTGGCCCAAACGAGTCGGACCCCCGGCCGGGCCCAGGAACTTCGCGCCGGGCTAGGCGGCGTTGAAGGATCAGCGGCGGCGTACCGGGGGTGCGGGGACGAGGCGTACGACCGTGTTGAGCAGGTGGTCGATCATGTCCCGCGAGGGCTTGTCGGTGAGGTTGGAGAGCAGCCGGGCCAGCGTATTGAGCAGGAAGGGCGAGCCCAGCACGGAGCGGTTCAGGACCGGCTGGAAACCCGAGCGGCTGAAGACGAGGTCGGCGGCGGCGTTGCCGAGACGGTAGTAGCGCCCCCAGCGGCGGTTCATCTCAACGGGGTAGTGGTGGAGCGCGCGTTCGCGCCTCGGCCCTTGCGGGAGGGCCAGGGCGAGCGTCACGCTCTCGGCCGCGACCTCGCCCGCTTCCATGGCCTGGCCGATGCCCTCGCCGTTCCACGGGCTGATCATGCCTCCCGAGTCGCCGACCAGCAGAAGCCCCCTGGTGTAGAGCGGATGGCGGTTGAAACCCAGGGGCAGGGCGGCGCTGCGGACCGGGCCCTCGGCGTTCTCCTCGCGCAGTCCCCATGCGTACGGGGTACGGGCCAGCCACTCGTCCAGCGCGGTGCGCAGGCCGGCGTTTCCGTACTGGCGATGGGGCAGTGCGCCGAGGCCGACATTGACCCGGCCGTCGCCCATCGGGAAGATCCAGCCGTACCCGGGCAGATAGCGGTCGGTCCCCGGAAAGCGGAGGTCGGCCCACAGCTCCAGATATTCGTCCTGGGAACGCTCGGGGCTGCGGTAGTAGCGGCGGGCGGCCGTGGCGATCTGCCGGTTCTTGTCGCGCTGGAGGCCCAGGGCGAGGGCGAGCCGGGCGGAGGCGCCGTCGGCGGCGATCACGATCGGGGCGCGGTACTCCACCGGCTCCTGTGCCTCGGACGTCGCGCCGACGCCGGTGACCCGGCCCGCGCGGTCCAGTACGGGATGGGTCACCTTCACTCCGGTGCGCAGCCGTGCTCCGGCGGCGACCGCGTGGTGGGCGAGGATGTCGTCGAAGTCATGCCGGCTGCGCGAGAGACCGAAGTCCGGATACCGGCCCAAGCTCGGCCAGTCGATGTGGACTTGGCGCTCCCCTTTCACCCACCGCATACCGCGGGAGCGCATCCATCCCGGGGCGTTGATGTCGATGCCCATGCGGATGAGCTGGTGCACGGCCCGTGGGGTCAGACCGTCCCCGCAGACCTTCTCCCGGGGGAAGTGGGACTTCTCCAGCAGCAGGACGTCGACGCCCGCCCTGGCCAGGTGGAAGGCGGCGGAGGAGCCGGCGGGCCCGGCGCCGACCACGATCACATCGGCTTCTTCCTCCGGGGCACGGCCGCCCGATTCCTCCGGGGCACGGCTGCCCGACGCCGAATCCTTTGTCGCTTCGCTCATAGGGGCACCTTCCTGGTACATGAGACAGCCGATGCGGCGCCGGTGACGGCACCCCTGCACGTCATCATCGGCCACGTACGGGCGAAGACGGAACCTGGCCTGGTTGCCCGGCCGACCGCGGGCCCGGGCTCGTCCCCGGCCCTGACCGCGCGCTCGGCCTCCCGATGGCCGAAAGGGTCCTGTACGGCCCCGCCGTCCGCACGGACCATCGTTTTACGGGCACCACTTACGGGCACCACGGCACTGAGGCCGTTCAGGGCTCGATGCCGCTGCTGCGAGACGTCATCCCGAAGCACCGGCCCACCCCCTGGAAGGCGGACATGGCCTCTTCGCCCCTGAACATCCTCTTACCCACCCCGGTCCAGCGCGGCGGCACGGGTCTGCCGAGCGGACGGACTCTGATGATCCATCCGCCGTACGTGCACGACAACTACCTCGCCCGGGACATCCCCTTCGCCCCCGACCGGCTGCCGTTCCTGCCCGTCGCGCCCTTGTACGCGGCGGAGTTGATGGAGCGTCACGGGATCGCGGAACCGACGCTGTTCGACTGCCAGCTCCACGATCTGCGCGAGGCCCCGGATCTGGAGGGGTACGACTCGTACGGGATCGCGGTCATGGGCGCCCAGAACATCGCCCCCGCCGCCGATGTCCACCGCTACCTCACCGTCGACCGCGCGGTGCCCGCCGAGCGCCTGCACATCGGCGGGCAGGGGATAGAGAAACTCTCCCGGGAGGAGTTCGGGCGGATCTTCCCCGGCTCGCAGAAGACCGACCGGCAGGCGCTGTCCGGGCTGCCCGGGGCCATGGACATCGATCTGCGGCGCCAGCTCGACCGGATCCCCGAGGCCGATCTGCGTGTCTATCTCACCCACGAGATGACGTTGCCGTTCAGCCAGGGGTGCATGTTCGGGTGCAGCTTCTGCGGGGCGCAGACGCGGAAGCGCGAGACGTTCTTCAACGTACGGGCCCATCTCGACACGGCCTGCCAGCTCGCAGAGCGGTTCGGTCTCTCGTCCCTGAATCTGTACTGCAGCTCGCTGGACTTCTTCCAACAGGCCCTGCCCGGCGGCGATCTGGAGCTGCTCACCGGGCAACTGGAGTCCATCATCGAGCTGAAGGAGCGGCACCCGGGGCTGCATATCGATCTGCACGCGCTGACCCGCGCCGACTCGTACAACGCCGCGATGAGTTCGGACCACGTCCGCGATCTGGTGCTGAACGCGGGCTTCAACCGCTTCGGTTTCGGTGCCGACGGCGCGGCCTCCGTCGAGGTGCTGCGGGCGATGCGCAAGCACGCCGACACCCTGCGCTCCGATCTGGTCACCGCGTTCCAGCACATGGAGGAGAACGGTCTGACACCGGAGATCCTCTATGTGTTCGGCATCCCCGAGGAGACCCCGGAGACACTGGCGGAGACGCGCGCGCTGTGCGGGCTGCTGCTGGAGACGTTCCCGTCCTCCGAGTACCGCGGCTTCCCCGCGAAGAACGAGATCCCCGGCAACGCCAACTGGAACCGTACGGGGTGGAAGGGCTCCGCGGCCCATCAGCGGCTGCTCGACGAGCCCGACCAGTTCCTGAACCTGGGCTTCGAGACGCTCGCCAACGAGATCTCCCACGAGGACCCGGAGATGCGGCTCCTCGTGAACCACTACGCCGTCGACATGAGCCGGCACGCACACGATCTCGGGCGTGTCCGCAGCTACTTGACGGTCCCCGTCTCCTCGCCGGGCGCGCCGGTGATGGACGAGCGTACGCTGGATGGCTTCCGTGAGATCGCCGCGAACTACGCTCCGGAGCTGACCGCGGACCTCACCACCGAGAACCTCTCGGAACGGCGTGCCGCGCTCAACTCGGCGATTCCGAAGGACTATTGAGGGCGCCGGTCACATAAGGGCGCCAGTGACACCGGACCCCCGGCCATCGGGGGTCCGGTCGGCCGGGTGTGTCGACCGGGTGTGTGCGGTCCGCTCCCGGGCGTTGTCAGGGGAACAGCAGGATCCCCACGAGCACCAGGATGACAAAGGCGATGAGGAACATCGTCCCCCTGCGCATCTTGTGGTGCTCGTAGACCTTCGGTCCCCCGCCGCGTGGCCGGTCCTCGGGAAGCCGAGGGTGTGCCGGCCGGTCTCGTGAGTAGAAGTCGGTGTCGGCCATGGGAACCCCTTAGAGGTCGTGGGTTCGCTCCGGGCCCCTCGTCCGGGACCTGGACAGCAGCCCCATATGGGCGATTTTACCCCTCTCCGACCCTGCCTTCAGGGGCCCTCAAGGGCCTCGGCCAGGTGAAGGGCCGTCCGCCTCGGGGCGGGAACCGGACGTGGCGGAAATGTGTCTGCCATGGGGACAGCGTGTGGGGCTACCGCGTGGGGGGAACGCGATGATCGGCACAGATATGAACGCATGGTCCGTCCCCGGATACACCGAGTCCCGTGAGCTGGGCTCCGGTGGCAGTGGGCGCGTCGTCCTCGCCGTCCATGACGCCACCGGCGTACCCGTCGCCGTCAAATACCTCGGCGAGAGGCTGCGGGCCGACGCCGGCTTCCTCCAGAGGTTCCGGGCCGAGGCGCGCCTGCTCAGCGGGCTCGATTCACCGTATGTGGTCAGGCTGTACGAATATGTCGAGGCACCCCAGGGCGCGGCCATCGTGATGGAACTGGTCGACGGGATCGCTCTGCGCGCGCTGCTGCGGCAGGAGGGTCCCACCGGTCCCGAAGCGGCGCTCGTGGTGCTCAAGGGCTCGCTGCTGGGGCTGGCCGCCGCGCACCGCGCGGGTGTCGTCCACCGCGACTACAAGCCGGAGAACGTGCTGGTCGCCCTGGACGGCTCGTCCAAGCTGGTCGATTTCGGTATCGCCACGGGCCGGGGCAGCACCCCGGGCGTGGCCGGAACGCCCGCGTACATGGCCCCGGAGCAGTGGAACGGCGAGCCCGCCTCACCTGCGGCCGATGTCTACGCGGCGACCGCGACCTTCTACGAGTGCCTCACCGGCCGCAAGCCGTTCTCCGGCGAGAACTTCGCCGAGCTGGCGCTCCAGCACATCGGCGCGCCCGTTCCCGAGGAGCAGGCGCCCAAGCCCGTACGGCCGCTGATCCGGCGGGGTCTGGCCAAGGAGCCTCAGGAACGGCCCCGTGACGCGGACGTGTTCGTCGCGGAGCTGGAGGAGATCGCCGGGGCGGCGTACGGACCGAACTGGGAGGAGCGCGGTCAGCGCAGACTCGCCGCCCTCGCCGCGCTTCTGCCGCTACTGTTCCCTTCCGGCGGGGGTCAGGCGGCGGGCACCACCGCGTTCGCCACGACCACGCTGGGCGACAGCGCCCCTGGCGGGGGCAGAGGGCATGGCCGGAGCTGGAAGCCCGGCGTGCGGGGAGCGCTGGCCACCGCCGTCGCGCTGATCATCGCCGCCGTGGCCGCCGTCGCGGCGGGGGCGGTCGGGAACAGTCCGGGGCAGACCACGGCTCAGGCGGTCACCACCGCGGGCCCGGTCGAAGACCCCGGAGCCACTCCGGGCGCCACATCCGCCGGGCCGTCCGGCTCCGCGAGTCCCTCGCCGACCGGCAGCGTGTCCACGAGCGGTTCACCCTACGCCTCGGACAGCCCGACCACCGGGACCAGCACACCTCCCGTGGCACCGCCGCCCCCGCCCTCCTCGCCGACCCCGTCCACGCCCACTCCCTCGGTCAAGCCCAGCACCACCGCTCCGACGACACAGGCCGTACAGGTAAAGGCCATTTCAGTCACGGGTCTACGGCAGACGGGTACGGCGAGCGCCACGGGCACGGTCGAGATCGTCACGGACGGGACCGGTCCCATCACCGTTGTCGTCACCTGGTTCGCCGGCGAGGCATACGGTCAACTCGGCGCCCAGGACGGCTCGGAGACGATCCGGCGCGAAGGCGCCACGCAGTACTCGATCCCGCTCGACCACACCTTCCAGCAGCAGGGCTGCTACTGGGGCATGCAGGCGGCCACGGACCCGGCCGCCGCGAACGGGGCCGCCTCGCAGCAGATCCTGACCCGGCGGTGCACGATCTCATGAGCGATCCGCGCATCCCCTACGACCACGACGGCGGGAAGCCCGGGCGTCCGGACGAACCGCAGGAGGACGCCCGCCGCCCCGAGCCGGCGGCCGGGTCCGCGTCGGGCTCCGCAGCCGATACGTACAGCGCGACCGTGCTCGGCAGCCACTGGTTCCAAGGCCCGGACCCCGAACCGGCCCCGGAGCCGGAGCCCGCGCCCCCGGCCGTGCCCGCACCCGACCGGATCGAGGGGGAGGTATTCCGCTTCGGACCGGGAGTGACCGCCGCCGTACGGAACCGCCACTACGAGAACACCACCGCAGCCCAGTGGGGCGCCCCCCTCCCCGGACAGCCGGCGGAACCGCAGCGCCGTCCCGAACGCCGTGGCGGAGGACTGCGCCGGTACGCGCTCGCCGCCGCGGTCCTTCTCGCCGTACTGGTGTATCTCGCCTGGCAGCGGTACGGGCCCGCCCTCGCCGTACAGGACGTGACCGTACGAACAGCCGCACGCGGGCCGGAATGTGACGGCACGTCGGACATCGTCGCGGTCGTGCGGACCAATGGCCGCCCCGGCACCCTCACTTACCGCTGGGTGCGCAGCGACGGCACCGCCTCCGGCACGCTGCGCGAGAAGCTGACCCGGGGTCAGGAAGAGGCGCGGCTGCATCTGTTGTGGACCTTCCGGGGCCGGGGCGAGTACCGCGCCACGGCCGAGCTGCGGATCACCGAGCCCTCCCGGCACACGGCGGTCACCCATGTCACCTACCGGTGTCCCTAAGGCCGCCCACCGCGCCCGCACGCGCGCCCGCACCACGGCCGGATGTGGTGCGAATGACCGACACCGCGCACCCTGCCTCCGACGGGCTGTCCGCTGACACGCTCGGGGCCGACCGTCAGCGATCACACCGATCACAGGAGGCCCCATGGGAATCAGCAGGCCCACACCGTCCACGCCGAGGTCCCGCCGACGCGGAGCCGTCACGGCCCTGGCCGCCGCGGCCACCGCCGTCGCCGCGCTCGCGGCACTCGCCGCGCCCAGCGCGACCGCCGCCCCGTCGGCGCCGTCCGGGCCCGCGGCGCCCTCGGCGGTCGCCGGGTGCGTCGACTGGCCGACGAGCAAGTTCCTGCAGACACCGCTCACCTACAAGGCGAACGGCGGCGCCGGATACGCCATGCAGAACGGCAGCCACTACGGCGAGGGCTACCACGTCGGCTGCAACGGCACGGGCTCGATGAACCAGTACTACGCGCTCGACCTGGGGATGCGGCAGGGCGACGAGGTGCTCGCGCCCGGCGGTCCCGGCACCGTCCTGTACGCGGGGTGGGCACCCGCCGGCTGGGAGACCTGCGGCCAGTACATCGTCGTCGACCACGGCGGCGGCTACTGGAGCGTGGTCTGCCATCTCAGCCAGATACGTGTCAGCAAGGGCCAGCGGATCACCGACGCCACGGTGATCGGGCTGGTGGGCGGCACCGGCGGCTTCGCCCCGCATCTGCACTTCTCGCTCATGTACAACGCGAAGCTCACCGCGGCGGGCGGCGTCTACGGCGGGCAGAGCGCCCAGCCGAGGCATCTGTTCCATTTGGGCTGCGGCGGCGGGCACTACGAGTACATCAACCGCGGCCAGCAGGTCTGTTACTGACCCCGGCAACCCGGCCCTGATCTTGACCCTGACCCGCCGTCACCGGCCGGGCGCCGTACCGCCCCCGCGCGGACAGGCGCCCGGCCGTCCCGTCTTCCCCGTACCGCGAGGAGAGGAGACAATGGCCGCCGCCGATCACGTTCCCCGCTTCCCTGCCGCCGAGGGGTCCAGCATGATCACCGTCGCCGTGGTGGACGATCATCCGATCGCCCGGCACGGCATCGCCCATGTACTCACCGCGCTGCCCGACGCGAACGTGGCGGCGGTCGCGTCCGTCGGTTCCCTGGCGGAGCTGGACGCGGCCCTCGCCACCGGTCCCGCGCCGGACGTCATCGTCATGGACCTCTATCTCGACGGGGACACCCCGGCGCTGGACGCGGTCGCCGCGCTGTCCGCCACCACCCGGGTCCTGGTGATGTCCGCCTCGGGGCTGCCCGCTGACGTACTCGGTGCGATCAGGGCCGGGGCCAGCGGTTATGTCACCAAGCACTGCTCCGCGGAGCTGCTCGTGGCGGCCGCGGAGACGGTGGCCGCGGGCGGCTTCTCGCTGTCCGCGGAACTCGCCGACATCCTCCAGGCCGAGCTGACGCGCCGCGGGCCCCGGTACGAGGACGGACTTCCCCATGGCGACGGACCCCGGCCGGACGAGGGGTCGGCGTACGGGGGCGGCGCGCGGCCCCGGCTGTCCGCGCGCGAGGAGGAGACGCTGAGCTATGTGGCGCGCGGCTTCACCCATGCGCAGATCGCGACCAGGCTGAGGGTGCGCAAGACCACCGTCGACACCTATGTCGAGAGGATCCGCGCGAAACTCCAGGTCGGCAACAAGGCCGAGCTGACCCGGGCGGCGCTCGCCCGGCTCACCCCCGCCCCGGGTATCCGTCCGCGCACCGGCCCCCGGTGACCACGCCCGCGCCCGCGCCCCGCGAAGGCCCGGCGTCCCCGGACCCCGGCGCCGCCACTGCCGCCCCCACCCCCGCCTCCGGCGTCCGGCGCGGCGAGAAGGTCCTGTTACGCGCGTACGTGCTGTTCCGGCTGGGCGGGCTGGTCCAGATCGCGATCGCCGCCTCCACCACCTGGCCCCGCTACCGGCCGCTCTGGGCGGGGCTGGCCCTGGTAGCGGTGGTGTTCGCCGAGAGCCTCGCGCTGATCACGGTCGCGCTGCGCCGTCGCCGGGTGCCCCCGCGCGCCCTGGTGGCCGCCGACGCGGTCGTGATGGCGGGCGCGCTGGTGGCGGGCGGCGCGCTCGCGGGCCCGGCTCACGGCCACACCTGGACCTATTTCGCCTATCCGTTCAGTCTTCTGGCCAGCGTCGGCTTCGGTCTGGTCTTCACCCGCCCGGCGGCCGTCCTCGCCCTGGCCTCGCTCCCGGCCGCCGCCTACGCAGTCACGGCCGTGACCCGGCTCGGCGATCCCGTGTGGAACGCGGTGCCCAACTCCGTCCCGTACCTCGTCAACGCCGGGATCGCCTGGGCCGTGGCGACGACTCTGCTCCGTACCGGCCGGGAGCTGGACGCCGCCACCGCGGCGAGCAGCGCCCATCAGGCCCAGCTCGCCACCGAACGCGAACGGCTGCGCCATGCCCGCCTCCTGCACGACCGGGTCCTCCAGACCATGGAGACCCTGGCGCGCACGCCCTGGATCGCCGACGCGCATCTGCACGCGCAGGTACGGGCCGAGGCCGCCTGGCTGCGGGCGTTCGTCCGGGGCGACCACTCCGCCCACTCCGGCGGGGATCTCGCCGACGGCCTCACCACGCTCGCCGAGGACATGGCCCGGATCGGCCAGAGCGTGGAGGTGCACACCGCCCAGCTCCGCAGCGCCGCTCACCACCACGCCGCCATCCCGAAGGAGATCGCCGACGCCCTGGTCGCGGCGGCCCGGGAGGCCCTGACCAATGTGGTGAAGCACGCGGGAGGCGCGCGCCGTCGTACGGGCCGAGCTGACCGGGGACGCGGTGCGGGTCAGCGTCCTCGACAACGGGAAGGGCTTCGATCCGGCGGAGCTGCCGCGCGGGCTGGGGCTCACCGGTTCCGTACGCGACCGTATCGGGGCGGTCGGGGGCCGTACGGTCGTCGACTCGGAGCCCGGCGCGGGCACCTATGTCGAGATGCGTGTACCGCTCCCCCGCCGGGCATCCGCCGAGGACCGGAGCTGATACGCCCCCTGAGCCCGGCCCGCCCGGCATCACCCGTTCGGGCCCGGCCCGTTGCCCGAACGGCCCTAGCGGGCGCCGCTCGCCCGCAACAAGGCTGGCCGGGACATCCACCAGCCCGGAGGAGAGCCATGCGCGAGGCGAGCACGTCGGAACGGACCACGGCCACCCCTACGGCCATGCCCCCGGGCGGGGCGGCGGCCGCCGTCACCGACGAGGAACTGGCCGCCCTGGTGGCCCACTGGCGTGCCGCCAACTATCTGGCGGCCGGTCAGATCTATCTCATGGGCAACCCGCTGCTCACCGAGCCGCTGCGCCCCGAGCACATCAAGCCCCGGCTGCTCGGCCACTGGGGCACCGCCCCCGGGCTGAATCTCGTCCACACCCATCTCAACCGGGTCGTCAAGGCCCGGCGTAAGGAGACGGTGTGTGTCTGGGGACCGGGCCACGGCGGCCCGGCGGTGCTGGCCAACTGCTGGCTGGAGGGCAGCTATTCGGAGGTCTACCCGGACGTCGGCAGGGACAGGGAGGGCATGGCCCGGCTCTTCCGCCAGTTCTCCTTCCCCGGCGGGGTGCCCAGCCATGTCGCGCCCGAGACGCCCGGCTCGATCCATGAGGGCGGTGAGCTGGGCTACTCCCTCTCGCACGCCTACGGGGCCGCGTTCGATCATCCGGATCTGCTGGTGGCGTGTGTGATCGGCGACGGGGAGGCGGAGACCGGGCCGCTGGCCGCGTCCTGGCACTCCAACAAGTTCCTCGACCCGGTGTACGACGGCGCGGTGCTGCCGATCCTCCATCTCAACGGCTACAAGATCGCCAATCCGGCCCTGCTCGCCCGTGTCCCCGAGGCGGAGCTGGACGAGCTGCTGCGCGGTTACGGCCATGAGGTGCTGCATGTCGGCGGCGACGATCCGGACACGGTCCACCGGGCCATGGCCCGCGCGATGGACACCGCGCTGGACCGGATCGCGCTGATCCAGCGCACGGCCAGGGAGGAGGGCGCCACCGGACGGGCCCGCTGGCCGGTGATCGTCCTGCGGACGCCGAAGGGCTGGACCGGGCCCGCCACCGTGGACGGACTGCCGGTCGAGGGGACCTGGCGCTCCCATCAGGTGCCGCTCGCCCGCGTCCGCGAGAACCCGGAGCATCTGCGGCAACTGGAGGCGTGGCTGCGCTCGTACCGGCCGGAGGAACTCTTCGACGGCCATGGGCGGCCCCGGCCCCAGGTCCTCTCCTGTGTGCCCGAGGGCACGCTGCGGCTCGGCGCCACTCCGTACGCCAACGGCGGTCTCCTGCTGCGCGATCTGCCCGTGCCGGACCTGGAGCCGTACGCGGTGAAGGTCGACCGGCCCGGTGTCACCCTGCACGAACCGACGCGGGTGCTCGGCGATGTACTGGAAGCCGTCATGGAGGCCACGAGTGGGCGCCGCGACTTCCGGGTGGTCGGCCCGGACGAGACGGCGTCCAACCGGCTCCAGGGTCTCTACAAGGCGTCGGGCAAGGCGTGGCAGGCGGGGACGCTGAGTGTCGACGAGAATCTCGACCGGCACGGCCGGGTCATGGAGATCCTCTCCGAACACACCTGCCAGGGCTGGCTGGAGGGCTATGTCCTCACCGGCAGGCACGGGCTGTTCTCCTGCTACGAGGCCTTCGTCCATATCGTCGACTCGATGGTCAACCAGCACATCAAGTGGCTGAAGGTGTCCCGCGGGCTGGCCTGGCGGCGCCCGGTCGCCTCGCTCAACTATCTGCTCACCTCGCATGTGTGGCGCCAGGACCACAACGGTTTCTCGCACCAGGACCCCGGTTTCATCGACCATGTGCTCAACAAGGCGCCCGCGGTCGTACGGGTCTATCTGCCGCCGGACACCAACTCCCTGCTCTGCGTGGCCGACCATGTGCTGCGCAGCCGGGACTACGTCAACGTGGTCGTCGCGGGGAAGCAGCCCTGCTACGACTGGCTCACCCTGGACGAGGCGCGCGCCCACTGCGCGCGGGGCGCGGGCGTCTGGTCCTGGGCGGGCACCGAGCGCGAGGGCGAGGAGCCGGACGTGGTGCTGGCCTGCGCGGGCGATGTGCCGACCCAGGAGGTGCTGGCCGCCGCGCTGCTGATCCGACGCCATCTGCCGCGGCTCGCGGTCCGGGTGGTCAATGTGGTGGATCTGGCCCGGCTGCTGCCGGAGACCTGGCATCCGCACGGTCTGTCCGACAGCCAGTACGACGCGCTGTTCACCCGCGACAAGCCGGTGATCTTCGCGTACCACGGCTATCCCTGGCTGATCCACCGGCTCGCCTACCGCCACACCGGCCACGGGAATCTGCATGTGCGCGGCTACGAGGAGTCGGGCACGACCACCACACCGTTCGACATGGTGGTCCGCAACAACCTGGACCGCTACCGGCTCGTCATGGATGTCATCGACCGGGTGCCGGGGCTGGCGGTGCGCGCCACGCACGCGCGGCAGGCGATGGAGGACGCCCGGTTCCGGCACCAGGCCTGGATCCGCGAGCACGGCACGGATCTGCCCGAGGTGACCGACTGGACCTGGCAGCCGCTGCCCGTGGACAGCGAGATCTATCCCACGACGCGCCTGTGACGGGGAGTCGTGGTGCCATGGGACTAGCCCGTGTCTGCCACATCCCGTCCGGCTCGCGACGCCTGGCACTTTCACGAAGGGACGGACCATGGCCGGTGCGCCGTTCCCGGCACCGCTGCTGCGCTCCGTGCTGGCCCTGCACCTCGGTGCGCCGGACGACCCGCCGGGGACGGATACGGTACGGGCGGTCGCGGCCCGCAAGGAGGAGCTGTTCACCGCGCGGCTGCGGAGCGAGGGGGTCGCGGTCTGGCCCGGGACCGTACGGCTGCTGAAGGCGCTGCGTGACGCGGGGGTGCCGTGCGCGGCCGTCTCGGCGTCCCGGCATGCGACCGAGCTGCTCGACACGGCCGGTGTGCTCGGCCTGCTGTCGACGGTCGTCGACGGCAGGGAGGCCGCGCGGCTCGGCCTGCCCGGCAAGCCGGATCCGGCGCTCTTCCTCGAAGCCGCGCGCCGCCTCGGCGTGGCGGCCCGGGACGCGGCGGTCGTGGAGGACGCGCCGGCCGGGGTGGAGGCGGGCAGGCGCGGCGGCTTCGGCCTGGTGATCGGGGTGGACCGTACGGCGGGTCCGACGAGCGCGGCCGATCTGCGGCGGCACGGCGCCGACGCGGTGGTCGGGGATCCCGGCGAGCTGCTGACCGCCGGCGGGGACTGACCGTGCGCGCCTGGACCTGGACGTACGAGGGTTACGACCCGGAGTCGGAGCGGCTGCGCGAGGCTCTGTGCACTCTCGGCAACGGCTATTTCGCCACCCGGGGCGCGGCCTCGGAGACCTCCGCGGGTCCCGCGCACTACCCCGGCACCTATGTGGCGGGCTGTTACAACCGGCTGGTGTCCACGGTGGCGGGGCGCCGGATCGAGAACGAGGACCTGGTCAATCTGCCCGACTGGCTGCCGCTGCGGTACCGCATGCGCCCCGAGGGCGCGGAGCCGGGGCCGTGGCTGTCGCCCCACGGCGCCGGGCTGGCCGCGCACCGGCAGATCCTGGATCTGCGGCAGGGCACCCTCGTCCGCGCTTCGGTGTACGAGGACGGTGCCGGGCGGCGCCTGACGGTGGAGCAGTGCCGGCTGGTGCACATGGGAGAGCCGCATCTCGCCGCGCAGCGCACCGCGTTCACCGCCGGCGGGTGGGCGGGGAGCGTGGAGGTGGAGTCGGGGCTCGACGGCGATGTGCGCAACGCCGGGGTGGAGCGTTACGGCGATCTCTCGAACCGTCATCTCACCCGCTGGCACACCGGTTCCGAGCACGGTGACACGCTCTGGCTGCGCTGCCGGACCGTCAACTCCGACATCCGGGTGGCGCTCGCCGCGCGCACCCGGGCCTCGCGCGGGAGCGTCGCGGCCGGCCCGGCGCGTACCCGGCTGACGGCCCGGCGGGCCTTCCAGAGGCTGACGGTTCCGGTGGCGCCGGGCGAGACGGTGACGGTCGACAAGACGGTCGCGCTCTACACCTCGCGCGACCCGGCGATCAGCGATCCGCTGACCGCCGCCGTCGAGGGGGCGCGGCGGGCGCCCGGATTCTCGCGGCTGCTCGCCTCGCACCAGCGTGCATGGGAGGACATCTGGCGCAGATCGACGCTGGACGTACCGGGGGAGGCGGGCCGGATCCTGCGGCTGCATCTCTTCCATGTCCTCCAGACGCTCTCCCCGCACACGGCCGACCTCGATGTGGGGGTGCCCGCACGGGGGCTGCACGGCGAGGCGTACCGCGGGCATGTCTTCTGGGACGAGCTGTTCGTCCTGCCGTATCTGAATCTGCACTTCCCGGAGGTCTCCCGGGCGCTGCTGGGCTACCGGTACCGGCGGCTCCCCGCGGCCTGCCGCGCGGCGCGGGACGTGGGCCGGGTGGGGGCGATGTTCCCGTGGCAGAGCGGCAGCGACGGGCGCGAGGAGACGCAGGAGCTGCATCTCAACCCGCGCTCAGGCCGCTGGGTGGCGGACCATTCGCGGTTGCAGCACCATGTCGGCTCGGCGGTGGCGTACAACGTGTGGCAGTACTGCCAGGCCAGCGGCGACCTGGAGTTCCTGCACACGAAAGGCGCGGAGACACTGCTCCAGATCGCCCGGTTCTGGGCGGCGGGCGCGGAGTGGGACCCGGCGCTGGAGCGGTACCGGATCCGCGGTGTCATGGGTCCCGACGAGTACCACGACGCCTATCCGGGGGCGACCGCGCCGGGTCTGGACGACAACGCCTATACGAATGTCACGGCGGCCTGGGTGTTGGCGCGGGCCCGCGAGCTGTGCCGGGCGCTGCCCGCCTCGCGCCGCCGCCGGCTCTTCGAGCGGCTCCAGCTCGACCGGCACGAGACGGACCGCTGGGAGGACGTCTCGCGCAGACTCCATGTGCCGTTCCACCACGGTGTCATCAGCCAGTTCGCGGGGTACGGGGAGCTGGCCGAGCTGGACTGGGCAGCGTACCGGAGGCGGTACGGCGACATCCGGCGGCTGGACCGGATCCTGGAGGCCGAGGGCGACACGGTCAACCGCTACCGGGTGTCCAAGCAGGCCGATGTGCTGATGCTGGGCTATCTGTTCTCGCCCGGGGAGCTGTCCGGTCTCTTCCGGCGGCTCGGCCACCGCCTCGACGACGACTCCTGGCGTACCACCGTCGAGTACTACGAGCGCCGTACGAGCCATGGCTCCACGCTGAGCGCGCTGGTGCACGCGTGGGTGCTGGCCCGGATCCACCGGGACGAGGCATGGACGTACGCCAGGGAGGCGCTGACCGGGGATGTGGCGGACGTACAGGGCGGCACCACGGCGGAGGGCATCCATCTGGGCGCGATGGCGGGGACCCTGGATTTCGTCCAGCGCGGTCTGACCGGTCTGGAGACCCGGGAGAACGCGCTGTGGCTGGATCCGGCGCCGCTGCCGCAGCTCTCGAAGTTCCGGGTGGGCATCCGCTACCGGAACCACTGGGACGTGGACCTGCGGATCCGGGCGGAGCGGCTGCGGGTCGGGGTGCCGGCGCCGGACGGGGAGCCGGTACGGGTGGTGCTGGGCGGCCGGGTGTCGACGATCGCGCCGGGCACGGCCCGCTGGCTGGACCTGCCCGGCGGATGAGACGCGGGCGGTCCGTCCCGTGTCCCGTACGTCAGCCGGGTACGAGGACGGCCGCGCCCTGGACGCGGTCGGCCGCCAGGTCCGCGAGTGCCCGGTCGGCGCGGCTCAGCGGGTACGGGGTGGTGGTGACCCGGATGCCGATGCGGTCGGCCAGCGCCAGGAAGTCACGGCCGTCCTGGCGGGTGTTGGACGTGACGCTGCGCAGATTCCGCTCCTGGAAGAGATGGCGCTCGTAGTTCAGCTCGGGAATGCCGGTGAGATGGATCCCGGCGATGGCGAGGGTGCCGGAGCGGTCCAGGGCCTCCATCGCGACCGGTACGAGATCGCCGACCGGGGCGAACAGGATCGCGGAGTCCAGCGGCTCGGGAGGCCGGTCGTAGGCGCCGCCGGCCGAGGCGGCACCCAGTTCCAGGGCGAGTTCACGGGCCCGCGGCGACCGGGTCAGCACATGGACGGTGGCGCCCTCGGCGATGGCCACCTGGGCGGCGAGATGGGCGGAGGCGCCGAATCCGTACAGTCCGAGACGGCCGCCCTCGGGCAGCGCGCTGCGGCGGAGCGACCGGTAGCCGATGATCCCGGCGCAGAGGAGGGGCGCGAGCAGGACGGGGTCCTGGGACTCCGGCAGCCGGTAGGCGAAGGCCTCGGGGATCAGGGTCAGATCGGCGAAGCCGCCGTCGGTGTCCCATCCGGTGTAGACGGACCAGGGGCAGAGGTTCTCGCGGCCCGTACGGCAGTAGTCGCAGGTCCCGCAGGTGCCGCGCAGCCAGGCCCCGCCGACCCGGTCGCCGGTGCGGTACGAGGTGACCGCGTCGCCGACGGCGATCACCCGGCCGACGATCTCGTGGCCGGGGACGGTGGAGGGGTGGTGCGGGGGCAGGTCTCCCTCGGCGAGATGCAGGTCCGTACGGCAGACACCGCAGGCCTCGATCCGTACGAGCAGGTCGCCCGGGCCGGGGACCGGCGTTCTGCGGCGGAGGTGGACCAGCGGGCCTGTGGCGATGGGTCCTGGCGTCTCGACGGCCCAGGCACCGAGGGTGTCCGGGACGGGCGCGGTGCGGGCGGTGGAAGCGGGAGAAGCCATATGTCCAGCGTGCGGCGGGTACGTGTACGAGGCAAACGGTCACCGCCGCTGCCGGGGCGCACGCTCAAGCGGCCGAGGCGGTCACCGCGCTCACGCGACCCCGGCGGTCACACGGCTTCAGGGCCCCGGCGCTCACGCGGCCTCCGCGGGCAGCCGGCCGGACTTCACCGCGTCCGTCAGCGCGCGGTGGTCGGCCTCGTTCAGGTCGGCGTAGCTCTCCGCGAATGCGGCGAGCGCGCGGTCGAAGGCGTCACCGGAGCCGAGGTAGGCGGCGATGGCGATCCGGTCGCCGGAGCGGGCATGGGCGCGGGCGAGGGTGGCGCCGCAGAGTCCGCCGAACACCCGCATCCCCCGGGGCACCATGTTCTGCGGCTCGGCGATGCCCTTCCAGTCGTGCAACTGGCGCACATAGAAGTCCCTGCGCCGGTTGTCGAGCCCGGACACCCGGTCCCAGCCGAGGAAGATGTCGCCGACGGCCTGCATCAGGCGCTGTCCCGCGACCACGCGGTGTCCCTGGTTGTCGTACGCGCTCGGGGCGACATGGTCGGCGAGCACCGACCGGTCGGCCTCCTTGGCCTGGAGGATCAGCGGGTCCTCGTCGTCCTTGCCGAGGAGCAGCAGGATCCAGCAGCGCGTACCGACGCTGCCCACGCCGACGACCTTGCGGGCGATGTCGGCCACCCGGTACTCGTGCAGGAGATGTCTGCGGTCCAAGGACAGGCTCCGTCCGTAGCGGTTGACGAGGTCGCGCAGCTCGTGGCCGATGATGTCCCGTCCGGTGCCCGGAAGCATGTCGTCGAGCCGTACGATCAGCGGCGGATCGGGGGCGAACCTGCGCTCGCCGCCGACCACGCAGGTCAGCTTCCCGAAGGCCTTGATGTTGTCCCTGCCGCGGGCCTTGGTCATGGCCCTGGTGAACTGGCCGCGGCCCCGTTTGCCGAGCTGGGTGCCCGTCATCGCCCGCAGTTCCTCGACATCGCCGCGGTCGTACCAGACGTCGAGGTTGCCCATGCCGGCGTAGTTCCGCATATGCGTGCGGTACGACTGTACGGCGGCGCGGACGATGCCCGCGCGGTCCCGCTCCGCGAAGCCGTTCTCCCGCCCGGCGATCACCAGGCTGGTGGCGAGCCGCTTGACGTCCCACTCCCAGGGGCCCGGGAGCGTCTCGTCGAAGTCGTTGATGTCGAAGACGAGACGCCGCTCGGGGGAGGCGAGCAGCCGGAAGTTCAGCAGGTGCGCGTCGCCGCAGAGCTGTGCGGTGAGGCCGGAGGAGGGGGTGGTGGCCAGGTCGTCGGCCATGATCGCGGCGGCGCCCCGGTAGAAGCGGAACGGTGACTCCGCCATCCGCCCGTAGCGGATGGGGACGAGTTCCGGGACGCGGGTGGCGGACTGCTCCTCGATGACCTTGAGGGGGTCGGGGCGGCCCAGGTCCGGGGTGAATCCGGAGTGTCCGGAGCGGGGCACCTGTTTACGGGCGGCCCTGCCGCGGTCGGCGCGCTCGCGGGGCGAGAGGTGTTCCCGGTGCGCCCCGTGGGCCCCATGTTCGACGTGGATTTGGTGGTCCCGGTGTTCCCCGGTCGGAAGATGTGGTGCGTGGCCTGGGGTTTCGCTGGCGCTGTTCATGGCGTACTCCTCCCATGCGCTCGCCGGACTCCCCCGGATCCGCCGCTCTCCCATTCTCCCCGCGGGCCGGTACCGCCCGCATCTCCGCTTCGTGCCCGTGCGGGCGCTTATGACCGCTCTACGACCGCTCTATGGCCGTTTCAGATACGCGAGGCCGGGGTGGACGCCCGTATAGCCCTCGACCAGGCGGTGTGCCACGGTCACCGAGTCGACCAGCGGGTGCAGGGCGAACGCCTTCGCGGCGGTGGCGCGGGAGCCGTTCTCGGCGGCGGCCAGGACCTCGCGTTCGACGGCCTTGACGGCGCACACCAGTCCGGTGGCATGGCCGGGCAGCGGCGCGACGGAGACCGGGTGTGCGCCGTTGGCGTCCACCAGGCAGGGCACCTCGATGACCGCTTCCTCGTCGAGCACCCGCAGGGTGGTGCGGTTGCGGACATTGAGGATCAGCGTGGTGCGTTCGTCGCGGGCGATGGCACGCATCAGGGCGAGGGCGACCTTCTCGTAGCCGCCGGACTCCAGGTCGTCGGCGTCCCGCTCGCCGACGCCCGCCGCGTCGCGGTTCTCCGCCATGTAGGTCGCTTCCCGTTCGGCGCGGGTACGGTCCCAGACGGGGAGGGCCGGCACGTCGGGGTGGGCCATCTCCTCGTAGAAGCGGGCCTGTTGGTCGCGGAGGAACGCGCCGCGGGTCTGCTCGGCCTCCTGGTAGGCGCGTACCGTCTCGCGGTTGAAGTAGTAGTAGTGCAGATACTCGTTGGGGATCGCGCCGAGGGACCTGAGCCACTCGGGGCCGAAGAGCCTGCCCTCCTCGAAGGAGCCCAGGGCCTCGGTGTCCGCGAGCAGACGCGGGAGTTCGTCGCGTCCGTCGACCCGCAGACCGCGGAGCCAGCCGAGGTGGTTGAGGCCGACATAGTCCGCCGACGCCCGGTCCGGGTCGGCTCCGAGGATCCGGGCGACACGGCGGGCCAGGCCCACGGGCGAGTCGCAGATGCCGATGACGCGGTCGCCGAGGTGACGGGACATGGCCTCGGTGACCAGACCGGCCGGATTGGTGAAGTTGATGACCCAGGCGTCGGGGGCGAGCCGGGCCACACGCCGCGCGATGTCCACGGCGACGGGCACGGTCCGCAGTCCGTACGCGATGCCGCCCGCGCCGACCGTCTCCTGGCCCAGCACGCCCAGCTCCAGGGCGACCCGCTCGTCGGCCGCGCGCCCTTCGAGCCCGCCGACGCGGATCGCCGAGAAGACGAAGTCGGCGCCGCGCAGCGCCTCGTCGAGATCGGTGGTGGCCGTGACCTCGGGGGCGCCGGGGATGCCCGCGGCCTGTTCGGCCAGGACCCGGGCGACGGCCGAGAGCCGGGCGGGATCGAGGTCGTGGAGGGTGACCCGGGTGACGCGGCCCTCTCCACGGTCGGTGAGGAGCGCTCCGTACACAAGCGGCACCCGGAATCCGCCGCCACCGAGAATAGTCAGCTTCACACCGTGAACACTACTGGTCGGACCGGGACGTTAACCGCGCGCTCACCTGTTGTGGTGCGGGCGCTGTCCGTCCGGTTCCTAGCGTCGGTTCCGAGGCGGTCGTCCGGCCGGCTCGTCCCCTGCGCAGAGGTGTCACGATGCGTCGTACCCTGTCCGCCGTGCTGACCGGTCTGGTGATCCTGACCGGAGCAGTGGCGTGTTCCTCCACCGGATCCGGCTCCGGATCCGATGCACCGTCATCCCCCGCTTCCGCGCCCGCGCCGGAGTCGAATCCCGCGGGCGACATCCCCGACAACCAGGTGTTCGTGGACTGGTCACCGGCCGGGGGCGGCTACACCGTCAAGGTGCCCGAGGGCTGGGCACGTCAGGCTTCCGGCGCGGCCACCGTCTTCAGCGACAAGTTCAACAGCGTCCGGATCGAGCAGTCGCCGGCCGCGCAGGCCCCGACCGTCGACTCGGTCCGTGCGGATGACCTGCCGGCGGTCGAACGGTCGGGGACGAATGTGACGGTGGGCAAGGTGAGCACCGTGAGCCGCCAGGGCGGCAGCTCCGTACTCGCCACGTACCGGGCGGACTCGGCCGCCGACGCGGTGACCGGCAAGAGTGTGCGGCAGGACGTGGAGCGGTACGCGTTCTGGCAGAGCGGCAGCCAAGTGGTGCTGACCCTCTCCGGTGCGGTCGGCGCGGACAACGTCGACCCGTGGCGTACCGTCACGGACTCCTTCCGGTGGTCACGATGACCTCGGCCGCTCCACTCAGCGCGCACTCCCTGTACCGGTTCTTCCGGGCGGGCGAGGAGGAGACCTTCGCCCTGCAAGGTGTCGGACTCGATGTGGGGAAAGGGGAGATCGTCGCGGTCATGGGACCTTCGGGATCCGGCAAGACAACGCTTCTGAGCTGTCTGGCCGGTCTGGACGAACCCGACGGCGGCATGGTGCGTATCACCGGTCTGCCCCTGTCCCACCAGCCGGAACATCTGCGCAGCCGGCTCCGGGCGCGCCATATCGGTGTGCTGTTCCAGTCCGGCAATCTGCTGGAGCACCTCACGGTCGCCGGCAATGTGCGGCTGGCACAGCGGCTCTCACGCACCCCGGACCACGCCAGGCAGCAGGTGCGGGATCTGCTGGACCGGACGGGTATCGCCGGGCGCGCGGACGCGCTGCCCCGGCAACTGTCCGGCGGTGAGGCCGCACGGGCCGGTCTGGCCGTGGCCCTGGCCAACGATCCGGCCGTCGTCCTCGCGGACGAACCCACCGGCGAGGTGGACGCGGAGACCGAGCGGCGGATTCTCGCGCTGCTGCGCGAACGGGCCGCGGCGGGGACCTCCATGGTGGTGGTCACCCACTCCCAGGCGGTGGCCTCCGCGGCCGACCGGGTCCTGCGGATGCGGGACGGACGGTGGGTGTGATGGGCACGGTCGGTATGACGGGGGCGGTCGGTGTGACGGCCGGGGAACCGCTGGTCGTCTGTACGGACGCGGCGCGCACCTATGGCTCGGGCACCGGTGCGGTGGTCGCCGTGCACGGCGCGAGCTGTACGGTCGCCGCGGGCGCCGGAATCGCGGTGGTGGGCCCCTCGGGCTCGGGCAAGTCGACGTTGCTGCATCTGATGGCGGGCCTGGACCGGCCCACGGCGGGAGAGATCACCCACCCCGGACTGCCCGAAGGGCCGCTCGCCCGGCACATCGGTTTCGTCTTCCAGGGTCCGAGTCTGCTGCCGCCGCTCACGGCGGCCGAAAACGTCGCCCTGCCGCTGCGCATCGACGGCGTGGAAGAGACCGACGCCGGTGAACAGGCCCTGGCGGCGCTGGAGAGTCTGGGCCTGGCGGCGCTGGCGGCGAAGCTGCCCGACGAACTCTCGGCCGGCCAGGCCCAGCGTGTCGCGGTGGCCCGGGTGCTGGCGCGGCGGCCACGGCTGATCCTGGCGGACGAGCCGACCGGACAGCTCGACCGCGGCAGTGCCGAGCAGGTGATGGCGGTGCTCCTCGGAGCCGCTGAGAGGCTCGGCGCGGCCGTTGTGGTCACCACGCACGACACCCGGGTGGCTGACGCGCTGCCCGCGCGGTGGCACATGACCGACGGCCGTCTCGTGCTGCCGGACGGTACGGACCGCGAACTCCAGGACCGTGAACTCCAGGACAGCGGACCTCGGGCGCCTCGCGAACCGCAGGTGCCTCAGGAATCTCAGGCGTCCCGGAGACACCGGGGACGTCAGGAGCGTGAGGCGCGATGATCAGGATGTGGCTTTCCGGGCTGCTGCGGGTGCGCGGCGGCCGTCTTCTCGCCACGGCCTCGGGGGTGATGGTGGCCGTGGCCCTGCTGTCCGTGCTCGGTGGCTTCCTCTCCACGACCCGGGCCACCATGACGTCCCAGTCGGTCCGTACGGTGTCCGTGGACTGGCAGGTGCAGGTCGCCGACGGGGCCGATCCGACCGGCGTGCTGTCCGCCGTGCGCGCTCTGGCCGGTACGAAGAAGGCCCTGCCGGTCGGCTACGGGCAGACCGAAGGGCTGGACGCGCGGACGGGCGGCACGCTCCAGAGCACCGGCCCCGGATCCGTGCTGGGTCTGCCCGCCGACTACGCCACCGTCTTCCCGGGCGAGATCCGGGTACTGGCGGGAAGCGGCCAGGGAGTGCTGCTCGCCCAGCAGACCGCCGCCAATCTGCACGCGGCTCCCGGCGACACGATCACCGTCAAGCGGGCCGGGCTGACCTCGGTGCCGCTCCGGGTGGACGGGGTGGTGGAACTGCCCCTCGCCGACTCGCTGTTCCAGAAGGTCGGGGCGCCGCCGCAGTCCCAGCCCTCGGCGCCGCCGGACAATATCGTCCTGCTTCCCGAGCGGACCTGGCACACCGTGTTTGATCCGCTCGCCGGTGCCCGGCCCGATCTCGTACGCACACAGATCCACACGCTGCGCGCCCATGACCTGCCCGCCGACCCGGCCGCCGCGTACACCGAGGCCACCGGCAGCGCGCACAACGCGGAGGTACGGCTCGCCGGTACCGGTCTGGTCGGCGACAATCTGGGCGCCGTTCTGGATGCCGCACGCTCGGACGCGCTCTACGCGCAGTTGCTGTTCCTCTTCCTCGGCGTGCCCGGTTCCGTACTGGCCGCGGCCCTGACCTGGGCGGTCGCCCAGGCCGGAGCGGGCCGCCGGCGCAGGGAACAGGCGCTGCTGCGGGCCCGCGGAGCCACCCTGCGGCAGCTCATGGGCCTGGCGGCGGTGGAAGCCGCGGTCGTCGGCGCGGCCGGCACGGCGGGCGGGCTGGCGCTCGCCGCGCTGGTGGGCCGGACGGTGTTCCACACGGCGGGGATCCCGCTGTCGTGGGCGCTGACCGCGTCCGCGGTGGGCATCGCGGTGGCGGGCGCGACGGTCCTGGTGCCCGCGCGGTTCGACGCGCGGCGGGCGACCGTCGTCTCCGGCCGTACGGTGGTCGGGCGGCGCCCGGTGCCGCGCCCCGCGTGGTGGGCGCTGGCCGCCGTCCTGCTGGCCGGCTCGCTGGCGGTCTTCCGTGCCACGAGTACGACGAACTACGCGCTGGTCCTGGCCCCGGAGGGCACCGCGAGCCTGTCCGTCGACTATTGGGCCTTCGCGGGCCCCGCCCTGCTGTGGGCGGCCGGCGCGGTGCTGGCCTGGCTGCTGACCGACGGCCTGCTGCGCCGTGGCCGGCCCGTACTGCGACGGCTGTTCCACCCGGCGGCCGGCGCCCTCTCCGGTACGGTCGCGGCCAGTATGTCCCGGCAGCGGGGGACGGTGGTGCGCTCCGTGGTCCTGCTCTCGCTGGCCTGCGCGTTCGCCGCGTCCACCGCCGTGTTCAACTCCACGTACCGGCAACAGGCCGAGGTCGACGCCGTACTGACCAATGGCGCCGATGTCACGGTCACCACGTCGACGGCCACGGGCACCGGCTCCGCGGACGCCGCGAAGCTGGCCAGGGTGCCGGGCGTACGTCATGTCGAGCCGCTCCAGCACCGGTTCGCGTATGTCGGCGCCGATCTCCAGGACCTGTACGGCGTACGGCCCGCCAGCATCGTGTCGGCTGGGCGGTTGCAGGACGCCTATTTCTCCGGCGGTACGGCGGGCGCCCTGATGGACCGTCTGGCCGGGCGTCCCGACGGGCTGCTGGTGAGCGCGGAGACCGCGCACGACTTCCAGCTCCGTCCGGGCGATCAGGTGCGGCTCCGGCTGACGGACGCCTCGACCGGCCGGCTGCGTACGGTTCCCTTCCGCTTCGCGGGAGTGGTGAAGGAGTTCCCGACGGCGCCCAAGGACAGCTTCCTGGTGGCCAACGCCTCGTACATCGCCCGTACGACGGGCAGCGGAGCCGCCAGTACGCTGCTGGTCGACACGGGAGGAACGGATCAGCGGGCGGTCGCGGCGCGGGCCCGGTCGCTGCTCGGGCCGAACGCGCACATCACGGATCTGCCGTCGTCGCGGAAGGCGATCGGCTCCAGTCTCACCGCCGTCGATCTCGCCGGACTCACACGGGTCGAGCTGGGGTTCGCGCTGGTGATCGCCGCAGCGGCGGGCGGCCTGGTGCTGGCGCTCGGCCTGGCCGAGCGGCGGCGCACGCTGGCCCTGGCGTCGGTACTGGGCGCGCGCGGCCGGCAGTTGTCGGGATTCGTGTGGAGCGAGGCGGCGCTCGTGGCCGTGTCGGGGCTCGCCGCTGGCGCGGTGCTCGGCTGGGCCCTGTCGCGGATGCTGGTGAAGGTCCTGTCAGGGGTGTTCGATCCGCCGCCGTCGCAGGTCGCCGTTCCGTGGGCCTATCTCACCGCGATGGCGGGGGTCACGGTGGCCGCGCTGGCGGTGGCGGCATGGGCCGCCGTACGGCACGCGCGCAGACCGCCGCTCACCGAGCTGCGGGAGCTGTGACGGCGCGGGGCGTGCGAGCGTTACGAAGGTGACGGCGGCCCGGGGTTCGCCGGCCGGGCGACGAGCCAGGTGAACCTGGGGTGCGGGCGGGGGCGGGAGACGAAGAGTCTGCCGCCCTCCGCCTCGGCCAGCGAGCGGGCCAGCGCGAGGCCGATGCCATGGCCGTCCTCCGTCGCGTGGCTCCGCCGCGAGAACGGGTCCGTACCGTCGGGGATTCCCCCGCCTTCGTCCTCGACGTCCACGGCCAGGACCCCCGCGCTGTCCCGGACGCGGACGGTCACCGTTCCCCTGCCGTGCGTCCGGGCATTGGCGATCAGCACATCGAGGACCTGCCGGGCGGCTCGCGGTGAGCCGACCGCGTCCGGCAGGTCCTCTTCGATCACCACCCGCAGCCGTCGGCCGTCCGCCGCTAGCTCGCCGTGCCAGTGCTGTTCGATCCCGTCGAGGAGCGGCGCCGGATCGAGCGGTGCCCGCTCGGGCACGTCACGGGCCAGGGCCAGCAGATCGGTCAGGGTGGTCTCCATCCGTTCGACCTGCTGGAGGGCCGCACGCAGCGCGGTGTACGGGTCGGTGCGCGCTCCGGGTGCCAGCGAGGTCTCCAGTTCCAGGCGTACGCCGGTGAGTGCGGTGCGCAGCTGGTGCGACGCGTCCGCGCTGAAGGCCCGCTCGCGCCGCAGCAGACCGCCGATCCGCTCGGCGGCGCGGGCGAGTGCCTCGGCGACCGCGTCGGCCTCCGGCAGCCCGGACGGGAGAGGTCCTGACGGGCTCCGTCCCGCCGGAGTGGCCGCGGAGGGCGTCGCTCCGGCCGCGACGGCCGGGAGTTCCTCCCGCTCCATGTCGTGTGCCGCGGCGGCCAGCGCCTCCAGCGGGCGGGCCAGCCGGCGGCTGGACCGGACGGCCAGCAGTGCGCCGACGCCCACGGCGAGGGCTGCGGGGACCGTCATCCCGGCCCAGGTGAGGGCGGCTCGCCGGAGCGGATCAGCGGCGGGGGAGGCGACCCGTACCACCGCGCGCACGTGTTCGGAGCCACCGACCGGAACAGCCGCGACCAGCCGGTCACCGGTACGGGCGGTGGCGGCTCTCCCCGTCACCGCGGTCCGTACCGGCCCGTCTCCGGTCCCGGGACCGCTGCCGAGCACACGCCGGCCGTCGGGCCTGTACACGGCGATACGGGTGCCCGCTTCGGTACGGGGCAGCTCCACCGGATCGCCGGGGTGACCGAGCGGTACGGGCAGGCCGACCGCGACCCGCTCGCCGAGCTGCCGCAGTTCGCGCTCCTCGTCCTGTTCGTACAGTCGCAGCGACGCGTATGCGAGCGGCAGTGCGAAGAGCAGCACCGCGCAGACGACGGCCAGGACGGTCGACCGCAGGATGCGGCGGCGCACGGTCCGGCCCTCCCGTTCAGGGAACCGCCGGGGCCGCCGGCGCTTCGAGGCGGTAGCCGAACTGGCGCAGTGTCGTGATCCGCAGATGGGCGCCGAGTTTGCGGCGCAGGGCGGCCACATGCACATCGAGGGTCTTGGTGGAGCCGAACCAGTTCTCGTCCCAGACGTCGTTCATCAGGTCCTCGCGGCTGACGGCCTGCCCGGGGTGCGCGGCCAGCCGTACCAGCAGATCGAACTCGCGGGGGCGCAGCGCGATCTCGCCGCCGGGGGTGAGGCAGCGCCGTGCCGGCCGGTCGATCACGAGATCACCGAGCCCGGTCCGTGCCGCCCCCGCGGGGGCGTGGGGGACACCGCGGCGCAGATGGGCGGTGACTCGGGCCTGGAGCTCCGCGATCCGGACGGGCTTGGTCAGATAGTCGTCGGCGCCGCATTCCAGGGCCTGGACGACATCCATCTCGCCGGTCCTGGCGGTCAGTACGACGATGACGGCGTCCGGTGCCCGCTCCCGCAGGAGCCGGCACAGTTCGAACCCGTCGATGTCGGGCAGTCCCAGATCGACGAGGAGCAGATCGGCCGGGGCGGACCGGGTGTGTGCCAGCGCGGTGGCGCCGTCGGGACACCACCGGGTGTCGTGGCCCAGGACGCGCAGTGTCGCGCTGAGTCCGCCGCCGATGGTCGGGTCGTCCTCGACGACCGTGATGTGTGCCATCGCCTCACCCCGCCTGGCGCGGTGGACTGACGCGCCTGTACACGCGGCCGTCCGCGCCCTGGATTGCGGTCACGTCCCGAGGATGCCGGGCCGTACCTGAACACAACCTGAACGCGCGCGTCGCGGACCGGGACGGTGGACGGCGGACCTGCGTGCGTGGTCATACTGGCGGGATGACGGCTCCCCGCGTGCTGATCGTCGAGGACGACCACGGACTGCGCGACGTGCTCGCCCGCGGCCTGCGCGACGAGGACTTCCTCGTGGTCACGGCCGCCGACGGCGCCACCGCCCTGCGCGCCGCCGACCACTCGGTGGACGCGGTCGTACTCGATGTCGGGCTGCCCGACTCCGACGGCCGGGACGTGTGCCAGGCGATGCGGGCGGCGGGAGTGACCGCGCCGGTGGTGTTTCTCACCGCCCACGACACACTGACCGACCGTCTCTCCGGCTTCTCCTCCGGCGGCGACGACTATCTGGCCAAGCCCTTCCACCTCACCGAACTCGCAGCCCGGATCCGGGCCGCACTGCGCCGCTCCGGCCGTGACCCGGCGATCGGCACCAGCACCGTACGGCTGGATCCGGTACGCCATGAACTGGAGGTGCGCGGGACGGCGGTGGCACTCACACCCACCGAGTTCCGGCTGCTGGCCTGCCTGATGGCCGCCCCCGGAACCGCCGTACGACGGCGCACCCTGCTGCGGGCGGGCTGGCCGGAAGGCGCCCAGGTCACCGACAACACCCTCGACCAGTACCTGCTCCGGCTGCGGCGCAAGCTCCGCGAGGCCGACGCACCGCACAGCATCGCCACACTCCGCGGCATCGGATACCGCTTCGCATGACCGCGCGCCCGTACCCCCGCCGCCTCGCTCCCCGTACGCTGCGCGGCCGGCTCGCGCTGATCGCCCTGGCCACCAGCTTCCTGTGGATCGCCCTGCTGACCACGGTGTTCAACCTCGCCCTCGACACAAGACTGCACGCACAGGCCGACGACGTGCTGCGCACCCGCGCCGAGGCCGTGGCCGCCACCATCGACACCCGCCCGGACGGCCGCCTGACCGTCCGGGAGCCCGCCGAGGACCAGGCCCTGGACACGGGAGTGTGGATCTACGAGCGCGGCCGCGCGATCGAACTGCCACCGAACGTCCCCTCCGCCCTCCAACGGCAGGCGGACGCACTGGCCGGGCACGGCACCCGGTTCGCGGAGACCGACTCCCCCACGGCGACCCGGCTCTACGCGCTGCCCGTCGCCGGACCCGCGGACCGCGGACAGGCGGGCACCGTCATCACCTCCGTCAGCCTCGACCCCTACCTCAGCACTGCGGACACCGCGCTGGCCGGCTCCATCGCCCTGTCGCTGGTACTGCTCGGCGGTGTCTACCTGCTGACCAGGCTGGTCGTACGGCGGGCCCTGCGGCCGGTGGGCGACATGAGCACGCAGGCCGCCGAATGGAGCAAAGCAGGCGTGGCGGAACGGTTCGGGAAGGACGACCGTCCCGCCGAACTCGTCTCCCTGGCCGCCAATCTCGACGAACTGCTCGACCGGCTCGCCACCGTACTGCGCCATGAACAGCAGCAAGCGGCCGACATCTCACACGAGCTGCGCACCCCGCTCGCCCGGATCACCGCGGAAACCGAGTGGCTCACCCGGCGCCCACGCACCCCCGCCGAACAGCGGGCCTCACACGAAGCCATCGCAAGCGCCGCCGCCACAATGGGCCAGATCTGCGAAACCCTGCTCTCCGAAGCCCGCACACGCACCGGACAGACCCCGGGAAGCTGCAACGTCCCGGCCCTCGCGCACGAACTGGCCCTGCGCGGCACGGACGGGCCGCCACAGACGCCGATGATCGAGGTCCATGGCGGCCCGGCCACCGCCGGAGTCTCCGCAGCACTGGCCGAACGCATCCTGAGCCCGCTGCTGGACAACGCCCGCCGCTACGCCACGCACACCGTCGTAATCGAGTGCACGGCGGTGGCGGGCACGATACGGGTGACCGTCGCCGACGACGGGCCCGGAATCCCAGAGGACTTCAGAGACTCGCTGTTCGAACCAGGCCGACGCGCGACACCCGACGACGGCCACGACGGCGCGGGCCTCGGGCTGGCACTCGCCCGCCGGCTCGCCCGAGCCGCCGACGGCGACATCACACTCGACACCGACGGCACGGGCGCACGGTTCACCGTCACTCTGCCCGCAGGCTGAGCGGCTCCGACGGTACGACATCCCTCCTGGTCCGGGTCAGATACACCACCAGGCCGAGGATCACCGCCAGAAACAGCACGCTGGTCCCCACGGTGCCCAGACCGAGTCCCCCGTCCGCCCGCGCCTGGGACAGATAGTCACCGAACGACGCGCCGAGCGGACGGGTAAGGACATACGCGATCCAGAACGACCAGACGGCATTGAGGTCGAGCGCGTAGTGGGCCAGGGCCACAGCGGCGATCAGCGCGGCGAAGATCACGGCGGAGAGCCAGTATCCGAGGTTCAGCCGCTCGGCGGTGAGGTCGCCCGCGGCGGTGCCCAGGGCGAAGGTGAAGAGGATCGCCAGCCAGTAGAAGCCCTCGCGCCGGCCGGTGCGGATGGAGTGGATGGAGAGGGTGCGCTCGCTCGCGTACCAGCCGGCGAAGGTGAGGGCCAGGGCGACCGCGAAGACGGCGGTCGTGGTCTCCAGCGGAACGCCGAGGTTGTCGGTGAGATTGTCGCTGACCAGTGTGCCGACCACGCTGATCAGCACAACGGCGAGCCAGTACAGACCCGGCACATAGGCGCGCGCCCGGAACTGGAAGAAGAGGGCGGCCAGAAGCAGGGCGCCCATGACGTACGACGTATTGGTCAGCCCCAGGCCGAGGTTGGCGTTCAGCAGGTCAGCCGCGGTCTCCCCCACCGTGGTGCAGAGGACCTTGATGACCCAGAAGTAGAGGGTGACTTCGGGAACCTTGTTCATCAGCTCGCGGCGGCCTGTGAGGACACCCGGCTGGTGCGTGTCTGCTGTCATGACACGGCACGCTGGCAGGGTTCACCTGAACGTTTCCTGACCGGCCGGGCCGGGCACCGGGCCGCGCGTCGGCCGCGCCACGCGTCAGCCGCCGTCCGGCCCGGGGAGCGGCAGCCGTACCACGAAGGCGGTGTGTCCGGGGCGGCTGGTCACCTTCACCGTGCCGCCGTGGGCGGTGACCACCGCGGCGACGATCGCCAGGCCGAGGCCGGTGCCTCCGGCGGTCCGCTGCCTCGCCTGGTCGGCGCGGCTGAACCGCTGGAAGACCTCGGGCTGGAGTTCCTCGGGGATGCCGGGGCCGGTGTCGGTCACGGTGAGTTCGGCGAAGCCTTCCACGGCGGCGATGCCCAGGGTCACGGTGGTGCCCGGCGGGGTGTGTGTCCCCGCGTTGCCCAGGAGGTTGGCCACGACCTGGTAGAGGCGGTGCTCGTCGCCCAGGACGGTCACCGGTTCCCCGGGCAGGTCCAGCAGCCAGCGGTGGTCCGGCGAGGCGGCGCGCGCGTCGCCGACGGCGTCGAGGACGAGCCGGGTGAGATCGACGGTGCCGCGCTCCAGCGGGCGGCCCGCGTCGAGGCGGGCCAGCAGCAGGAGGTCGTCGACCAGGCCGCTCATCCGTTCGCTCTCGTAGTGGATGCGCTCCAGCGCGTGCAGGACGTCGTCGGGCACCGGTCCGGGGTGGCGCAGGGCGAGTTCCGCGTGGGCGCGCACGGTGGCGACGGGAGTGCGCAGTTCGTGGCTGGCGTCGGCGGCGAAGTGGCGCAGCCGCTCCTCGATGGCATGGCGGCGGGAGAGGGCGTCGCCGACGTGGCCGAGCATCCGGTTGAGCGCGACACCGACCCTGCCGACCTCGGTACGGGTGTCGGTGTCCGGCACCGGGGGCGGCATGGCGACCTCGCCGCTGGCCAGGGGCAGCCTGGTCACCTCGGTGGCGGTCGCGGCGACCCGGCTGAGGGGCCGCAGGGAGAGCCGTACCAGCAGCGCCCCCAGCACCCCGGTGATCAGGAGCGCGGCGGCGAAGACGGCCGTCTCCACGGCTTCCAGTTGGTGCACGGTGTCCATGACCCGGGAGTACGGCAGCCCGGTGAGGAGTGTGTCGCCCTCGTCGCCGTCCTCGGAGACCACGCGGTAGTCGCCGAGGGCGGAGAGATGGATGGTGTGGCCCTTGCCGTCGCGGGGCACGGAGGCGAGCGCGGCCCGGTCGGCGGGGGTGATCGGTACGGGAACATGTGATTCGCGGTGCACGATGGACGCCTGGGTCACGACGCCGAACAGCAGCCGGGCGCCGAAGGTGCCCTCCGCCTGGCCCCGGGTGTCGGCGACGTACTGCGTGTCCGGGTGCGCCTCTTGCTCCAGGCTGGCCGCGAACCGGCCGTCGGCAGCGATCAGCGAGCGGTCCAGCTTGTTCAGCAGGAACCCTTCGATCGCCATGACGGTGATCAGCCCGACGGCGAGGCAGGCGAGGGCGAGCAGCACCAGGAGCCCGATGGTCAGCCGGGCCTTCAGGGTGCGCGGCAGCGGCAGCCGCCTCAGCAGGGCTCCCACCCCGCGGCCCGCCTGTGCCGCGCGGCTCATGGTGCCCGGCGGACCGGCGGGTCCGCCGGGGTCCACGCCGCTCACGCGTCCGGCTTCAGTACGTAACCGACCCCGCGCACGGTGTGGATCAGCGGGGTCCGGCCCGCGTCGATCTTCTTGCGCAGATAGCTGATGTACAGCTCGACGACATGCGCCTGGCCGCCGAAGTCGTACGACCAGACCCGGTCCAGGATCTGGTCCTTGGACAGCACCCGGCGTGGGTTGCGCATCAGGAAGCGCAGCAGTTCGAACTCGGTACGGGACAGCTCCACCGGGACGCCCGCCCTGCTGACCTCGCGGGTGTCCTCGTCCATCGCCAGATCCCCCACCACCAGCCGGTCGCCGCCCGGCTCCCGGGCCATACCGGCCCTGCGCAGCAGTCCGCGCAGCCGCGCCAGCACCTCCTCCAGGCTGAAGGGCTTGGTCACATAGTCGTCGCCGCCTGCGGTGATGCCCCTGATCCGGTCCTCCACGGTGTCGCGGGCGGTCAGGAAGAGCACGCAGACGTCCGGCAGGACGGCCCGCAGCTCACGCAGGACCCGCAGGCCGTTCATGTCGGGCAGCATCCAGTCGAGCACGACCGCGTCGGGGCGGAACGTACCGGCGATACGGACCGCCGAGGCGCCGTCGCCCGCGCTCCGTACGTCCCACTGTTCATAGCGGAGCGCCGCGCCGAGGACCTCGGTCAGGTCGGGTTCGTCGTCGACGACCAGGACCCGCACCGGGGTGCCGTCGGGCCTGCTCAGGACGGGAGAGGCGGCGGAGCTCGCGTCAAAGGCGTCACTGGCGTCACTGTGCATGGTGGACACAGCTTCCCTCGCCGTGATCACCGACACCGGCAGGCGGGCCCCCGCGTCACCGGCGTGGCGGCGCGCACGGACCGGGCCCGGGGCCTGCCGGGCGTCTTCAGAGGTTCCTCAGAGGTCGGCTTGCGACGGTGTGACTTACGCCACTAAACAGCGGTATGCCACTCCACGGCGGCATGCCTCTCCGAAAGGGAAACGCGGTGATCACCCAACAGGACCCGCAGAGCAGGCAGAGTCCTCATCCGGGTCTACGGCACTTCGAGCACGCCATGGGGACGGTGTTCTCCTTCGACATCCATGACCCGGTCACCCAGCAGGTGGGCCGTGCTCTCACGGACGCGGTGCTCTGGCTGCACGAGGTGGACGCGGTGTTCTCCACGTACCGCGCGGACAGCACCATCAACCGGCTGGCACACGGCGAGACGACTCTGGAGCAGTGCCCGGAGATGGTGGCCGAGGTCCTCGCGCTGTGCGACGTGGCGGCCCGTGACACGGACGGATTCTTCACCGCCACCGCGGGCGGCCGGCTCGATCCGTCCGGTGTGGTCACGGGGTGGGCGGTGGAGCATGCCTCGTCGATGCTGTACGAGGCCGGGGCGCGCAACACGTACATCGACGCCGGGGGCGATCTCCAGCTCCGGGGCGAGGCGTCGCCGGGAGTGGCCTGGCGGGTCGGTGTCGCCCACCCGATCTACCGGGACCAGCTCATCGCGGTGGTCCACGGCCAGGATCTGGCGGTGGCTACCTCGGGTTCGGCGGAGCGGAGCGGCCACATCATCGATCCCCGTACGGGCCTGCCGGCGTCCGAGCTGCTGTCGGCCACGGTGGCGGGCCCGAATCTCACCCGGGCGGACGTCTTCGCCACGGCCGCCTTCGCGATGGGTGATCTGGCGCGGTCGTGGATCGCGTCGCAGGACGGGTACGAGCTGCTGGCCGTCACGGCGGACGGCGAGACCTGGCGGAGCGCGGGGTTCCCCGCGTAGGAGCCCCGTTCCGCAGGGGTCCCGTTCCGCGGAGTCCGCCTCTGACTGCCCCCGCCCCGGTGTGTCCCCCCGGGGCGGGGGCCTCGTCGTACGGCCGTACGGCCTGGTCGGCTGCCCTGCCGTACGGTCCAGGAGCCGTCAGCAGACGGGCACGCCCGGCAACTGGGCGGCGGGATGGTCGATGTAGATGTTGGAGATGAAGCCGCCCTGGTCTCGGAGCTTGCTCCACCAGTTGTTGGTGTAGCCCTCGGCGGTGACGGTGCTGCCCTGCTTCTGGCAGAGCACCACGACATTGGTCGGTCCGGCGAGGACGGTGACGACCGGCGAGGTCAGATAGGCGTCGGCCCTGACCCTGATGTCCGTACCCCAGGTGCGGAAGTTGCTTCCGCCGCCCCCGCCGCAGCCGTTGTCACTGGTCAGGTACGACTGGTTGTACTGCGAGGGGTACGGCAGGCCCGCCCCGTTGATGACGATGTTCTGGCCCACACCGTTCAGGAGCTGCTCGTAGTGGATGTGCGCCCCGGTGGAGTTTCCGGTGGAGCCGGTGACACCGATCTGCTGGCCCTGGGCGACGGCGGCGCCGCTGGGCACCGAGTAGGACGCCAGATGGAAGTAGTAGGTGGTCCAGCCGCCGCCGTGGTCGATGACGATGTAGTTTCCGGCGCCGCTGGGCTGGGACATCCGCGTCGCGGTGCCGGCGGCGGAGGCCAGGACCGGGGTGCCGGCGGTCGCGCCGCCGTCGGCGCGTACGAAGTCCAGAGCCCGGCGGACCTCGGCGGAGTGGTGGCTGAGGGTCCACCGCTGGCCGCACGGGTAGGGCGCCTTGAAGTTCGGGGCCGCGAGCGCGGTGTCCGCGCCGGGCTGGGGCCGCGCCTGGGCGGGGACGGCGGCGAGGCCGACGAGCGCCAGGAGCACGGCGGCGAGGACGGTCAGCGGCCGTCGGGAACGCATACGCATCGGAAGTGCTCCTTTGCCGTGGCGGTGTGCGGGGGCGCGCCGGTGCGCGGCGCCGTACGGGCTGTTCGGCGAGGTCAGCACTGCGGAACGCCCGGCAGCCACTGCTCGGGGACGTCGATGTAGATGTTGGTGATGTAACCGCCGTAGTCCGGCAGATAGGACCAGGCGTCATTGGTGATGCCGTCGACCGTGATCCGCTGGCCGTGGACCTGGCACTTGACGTTGACCTGCGTGGGCCCGGCGAGCCGCGCCACCTCGGGGGACGCCGTCGTGGCCTGCTGCCTGATGCGTACGTCGGTGCCCCAGGTGGGGAAGGACTTGCCGGTCTGGGAGCCGGTCCAGAGGTAGGTGACGGTCACCCATCCGTTGTCCCGCAGGCCGACATTGGCGAAGGTGCCGTCGGCGAGGTCGATGCCGGCCGGGTTGAGCACCCGCCGTCCCGAGCCGTCGAGTCCGCCGTTGTAGCCGTTCTCGTACGCGGCCTGCGCCTCGGGCTTGCCCTGCGGCAGGTCCTTGAAGCTCTCCCGGACCGAGGAGGGGTTCCAGTAGTCGTCCCGGATGTTCCACGGGCCGACGTCCCAGACGGGCGCGGTCTCGCAGCGGGCGGGGCCGCAGACCTGGACGGAGTACTGGCCGCTGCCGTTGGGCGACAGGCCGCGGCGCGAGGGCAGCGCCACGAAGTGGTCGTTCGGCTGGATGACATGGCCGTTGGCGGTGGTCCCGCCGACGAGCCCTTCGCGGGTGGCGAAGACCCGGGCGCTGAACGCCGCGGCGGCGCGGGGCGTCCGCGCCTCGGGACCCTGGTCCGCGGTCAGCCGCAGACCGCGGACCCGTATCCGTCCTTCGGTGTCCCAGAGGGTGATTCGGGCCTGGACGGCGGTGACGGTACGGGGCAGGGTCACCGCGGCACCGTCGGCTGCGGCCTCGCGCCACTCGGTCCAGGAGCCGTCCTCGGCGCGCCCCCGGACATCGACGGCCACGCGCGCTCCGGAGGGGACGTCGGCGGAGAGCCGCGCCTTGACCCGGTTGACGGGACGGTCGAGCGTCCTGGGCGTGAGCACCTGCGAGCCGTAACCGGCTTCGCCGCCCTCGGCGGCGGGACGGAAGCCGCGCTGCTGTACGCGGAGTGCGCCCTGCGTGTAGCGGACGTTGACATCGTCGGCGTCGACGCGGGAGAGACCCGCGTTCCAGGTGACGGGGGCCGGCGCGGCGCCGGACGCTACGCGCGTGGATTTTTGGGTGTCGGCGGCCCCGGCCGGTGGCGCGGTCACCGCCAGCCCCAGACAGACGAGTGCGGACAGGGCTCCGGTCAGTGAACGGTGGAGCTGACGTCTCTGGCGCATCGGGTGCCTTTCGCGTTCCGGGCCGGGCGAACGCCTTCCCGGTGGCGCACGCAGGAGGTTCCCGTGGCGCACGCGTGGGGGGCGGCCGGCGCAGGGTCTGGTGAACGGGTCGCGCCGGGGCGGCGCGACCCGGCACACCGTAGCGATTCCGCCATGTCCACAACAAGAGTTGCCGGGGTTCTTCACGTACGACGGGCCCGTCCGGCGGGAGTCCGGCGGGCGGGCGGACGGCAGACGGACGGCAGTCGACCGGGGTGCGCCGGGGGTACGCCGAACAGCCTTTCCGGCAGGGGCGGTTCGAGGCCTCGGCGGCTCTCCGAGCGGGCCCGGTGCCACCCATTGGCCGTCCCCTGCTCGCGGACACCGGGCGCGGCACGCATGGTCGATCTGTGTCCCTACCAGTGGAACCGGGCCGGGAGGTGGTGCCCGGCGCACTGCCGCGGAGCGAGCCGTCGCGGGCCACGGCGCTCGCCCTCGCCCTCACCCTCGCGCCGTTCACCCTGGCGCTGGCCCTCGGGCTGTGGGGGATCCGCCGCCGGGGCACGCTCTGGGCGGACGAGGCGGTCACGTACGAGATGGCGCACCGCGGCGTTCCGCAGCTCCTGCGCACGCTGGGCCACGCCGACGCCGTGCACGGTCTCTACTACCTGCTGATGCACGGGGTGTTCGCGCTCTGGGACGGCGGGGAAGCGGCCCTGCGGCTGCCGTCCGTCGTGGCGGTGGCCGCGGCGGCGGTGGCGGTCGCCCTGCTCGGGCGGAATCTCGCCGGGCCGCGCGCCGGGGTGCTGGCCGGTCTGGTCTTCCCGCTGATCCCGGCGGTGCAGCGGTATGCGCAGGAGGGGCGTTCGTACGCGCTGGTCTGCATACTGATCGCCTGGGCGACCTGTCTGCTGCCGTCCGCGCTCGCCCGGCCGGGAAAGCTCCGCTGGACCGCTTACGCCACCCTGCTGCTGACCGCCTGTCTGCTCCATGAACTGGCGGTCGTGACCTTGCTGGCCCATGGGGCGGCGGTGTTCCGGTCCGGGCTGCCGCGCGCGGTGATCCGCGGCTGGGGCATCTCTGCGGGGTGTGTGATCGCCGGGGTGCTTCCGCTCGCGGCCTTCAGCGCCACGCAGTCCGGACAGGTCGACTGGATCGGCTTCCCCGACCCCTGGCAGACGGCGCGATGGGGGATCGCGGTGCTGCTGGGGCTGATGTGCGCGCGGGTTCTGGGGCCCGCGTGGTCCTCGGGCGCGGGGTGGTCCTCCGGCGCGGGGCAGCCGAGCGGGGTGCGGGCCGGCGGGGTGCCCGCCGGCGGGGTGCGGTCCGGTACGGAGCGGCCGGTGGCGCTGCGGACGCTCGCGCTCTCCCTGCTGGTCCTGCCCACCGCGCTGCTCATCCTGCTGATCCCGGTGCGGCCGCTGTATGTGGACCGCTATGTCCTCTCGTACACCATCGGCCTCGCTCTGCTCGTCGGCGCCGCGCTCGACCGGATCTGGCGCGGGGCCGGCCGGCCCCGGGCGCTGCGCGGGGCGGTGACCGTGGCGGCGGCGGGGACGGCGCTGGCCGCGCTGTTCCCGGTGGGCGCGCTTCTGCGGACTCCGCAGAGCCGTCCGAACGACGCCGTCGCGGTGGCGCGGGCGGTACGGGAGTCAGGGCGGCCGGGGGACGGTCTGCTCTTCATGCCGGCCCGCCGGCGCGTGTGGACGCTGGCGCGGCCCGAGGAGTTCCGGGGGCTGTCGGATCTCGCGCTGGACCGTTCCCCGGTCGCCTCGGACACCTTGCACGGTACGGAGCTGACGCCCGGCCGGATCCGGGCCCGCATCCTGGCCGCCCCGCGGATCGTCGCCGTACACGATCTGCCCGGGCAGCCGCTGGACGAGACCGAGGGGGAGGTCGTCAAACGCGAGACGCTGCGTGACCACTTCGAGGAGTGCGGAAGCCGTACGGTGACAGAGGCCCGGATCACGGTGTACGCCCGCCCCGGCACTTGTTGAGCCAACGAGGCGCTGCCACGGGGCACTTGTGCCGTACGGGCAATGGCGCAAGCGCCTGCCCGGTGGCCGTTCACGGACTATCCTCATTTTCTGACTGGCAGTAAAGAATCGGGGGCTTGTCCGCGTGCGGTTCATTTTCGTCCATGGGACCGGTGTGCGCCGCGAGCGCTACGACCGGCTGTCCGCCCTGATCACCACGGCACTCGCCAAACGCTTCCCGGACGCCTCCTTCGTCCCCTGCTACTGGGGCGGCACGCATGGCGCCACTCTCAGTGCCGGGGGCAGGTCGATCCCCGGGATCGACGGAACACGCGCGGCCGACGGTGGTCCAGTGGCTGGGCCACCGGACCAGGAGGCGGCCGAGTGGCTGCTCCTGCTGACCGATCCGCTGTGTGAGCTGCGGGTGCTCGCCGAGCTTCCGGAGGACGAGGACGACGGTCTCGGGATGCCCGGTGTGCGGAGTGCCGGGGAGATGGTGGCCGGACTGCTGACGGCGCTCTCCACCGAACTGCCCTCCGCCGAACCCCCGCCCGCCGCACTGCCCGCTGCCGAACTCCCCTCCTCCGACGAGCTGTTCGTACTGCTGCGGACCACCGGGCTCGACACGCACTACGGTCCCGCGCTCACGGAAGTCGCCGGTTCCGCCGAGTTCGGCGAGGCATGCGCGGTCGCGCTGGACGTGCCGGCGAGCCGGGAGGTCGCGACGGCCGCGAGCCGCGCGGTTGTCGCCGCCGCGCTGGCCGCCGCTGGCGAGGACGCGCTGTGCACGGGTGACGAACGCGACCGGCTGGTCGATCTCGTCGCCGGCCGGCTGGGCGGTACGGGCCGGGTACCGGGCGGCCGGGCCGCGGCCGTACTGGGCACGCTCGCCCTGCGGATGACCACCCAGCCCGTACTCGACCTGTGGCGCGGCCCGATCACCCGGAAGAACGTGCCGAAGCTCGGCGACATCCTGCGCTACCAGGCACGCGGCGGTCCCCTGCGGGACCATCTCGCGGAACTGATCACCGGGGACGCCGATCCCGCCGGGCCCGCCGAACCGACCGTGCTGATCGGGCACAGCCTGGGCGGGATCGCCCTGGTCGACCTCTATGCCCTGGCGGCGATGGAGCAATCCCCGCTGCCGAAGCCGGAGCTGCTGGTGACGGTCGGCTCGCAGGCTCCGTTCCTGCATGAACTCGGCGCGCTCACCGGGCTCCCGCCGACGGCGACCGCCCTGCCGCCCGGCTTTCCGCGCTGGCTCAACATCTACGACCGCAAGGACCTCCTGGCGTACCGGGCGGAGCCGGTGTTCGCCGACGATCCGCGGGTCGTCGATTACGAGGTGTCCAGCCGCCAGCCGTTCCCGGTCAGCCATGGCGCGTACTGGAAGCTCGACGCGGTGTACGACCGGATCGCGGAGGAGATCGAGGCGCCGCGATGACCGCGGTGGACGCCGCCCGAGCCGCCGCCGAAGCTGCCTTGGGAGCGGAGGCGGGTACGGGTACGGACTCCTGGACCCCGATCGATCCCGGCCGGGTCTTCGCACTGGTCGTGGGCATCGAGTCGTACGAGGTGAGCCACCGCTGGAATCTGACGGGCGCGGCCCGCGACGCCGAGCGGTTCGCCGGCTGGCTCACCGGCCAGGCCGGGGTGCCCGCCGACAACGTACGGCTCCTCGTGTCACCCCTCGAACGGACGGACTCCGAGCAGGACTTGACAGTGCGTCAGCTCCCGACCAAGGAGAACATCGAGCGGATCCTGTTCAAGGAGCTGCCCGCCTGCGACGGCGATCTGCTCTGGCTCTACTGGGCCGGCCACGGCTATCTCGACCAGTCCCACCGGATGCTGCTCCCCTACGCCGATGCCACCAAGGACTTCACCTCCCACCTCAATCTGGAGGAGGCCCTGCGCTGGTGGAAGAGCAGCCGACTGCCGCCTGGACGCTTCCACCGGCAGATAGCGATCGGTGACGCCTGCCGGGTCGACACCGGCCGGGCGGCCAAACTCGCCTTCGGCTCCTCGGCGTACGGCGTCGGCGGCACGGTTCCCGAACGGCGCCAGTTCACGCTCTACGCCTCCCACCAGGGCGAGGTCGCGCAGAATCTCACCGACAAAGGCGCGGGCCAGTTCACCGACACACTGCTGCGCCGTCTCGACGGCAGGTCCCTGGACGAGACCGTGCAGGGACTGGTGGGCATCGCACGTTCCGTACAGGCCGACTTCCATCTGCTGCGCAGCCGTGGACTCGCCTGGCAGGAACCGCAGTTCGTCATCGGACGCGACTGGAGCGGCTCGGCGGTCCTGGGCGATGCCTGGACCGAATCGGGGCCGGACGGTGGCGGCCCCGGTGCGCCCGGTCTCGACCAGACCGCCTGGACGGAGCTGGGCGCGCTGCTGCGCAACCGGGATATCCCGCCCTTCGCCTGCGACGCCTATCTCTGGGCCTTCGAGGTGACCGGCTGCGCTCCCCCGGCCCGCCGCAGTCTGCCCCCGGGCGGGCTCACCGACATCGCCCGCGATCTCGACAACCGGCAGGGCAGACAGCGTGACATGCCGCTGACACTGCCCTTCGTACGGCATCTCGCGGCCCGCTCCGACGATCCGGCCTGGGCACGCAGCGCCGACACCTGGGTGGACACCACCCGCGAACGGCTGGGCGCCGCGCCCGTACCCGCGCCGCCGGAACCCGCGCGCGAGGGCACCGCGCTCCATGTGCGGCTGACGGCGGAGGAGGCCGAGGCGGACGAGGTGCACTGGGTGCGGATGTGGCTGTACCGCAACTCCGCGTTCGAGACGGTGTGGGAGTCGGAGCGCCCGCTGCCCATGGCGACTGTCCGGGAAAAGCTGGGCGAACAGCTGCTGGCCGGCTCCGCCGACCGGCTCACCCGGATCGAGTTCCATGTGCCGTACGAGCTGCTGGGCGAGGCGTTCGAGTGCTGGGGCCTGCCGATCGGCAGAGCCGACAGGACGATCGAACTGGGCTCCCACTACGAGGTGATGGTGCGCTGCCCCGACGAACGGACCGGGATCGCCCACTCCCACTGGAGACGGAAGTGGGACTGGTTCAAGACGCATGGCGGCGAGGACCGGAAGGCGGTGCACCAGGTGCGCGACGACGATGTGTCCTCGATGCTCGGAGTCTTCCTCCAGGCGGCCGAGCCGCCGGTGTGTGTCCTCGCCGAGGTGTCGGAGGACCGGCTGATGGACGCGCTGGACGCGGTGCTGGACGCCGGGGTGCCCATCGCGGTCTGGCGGCGCGACGGCCGTACGGAGGACACCGAACTGTCCTCGGAACTGGCGGCCGGGGCCGATGCGGGCATCGACGTACGCCAACTGCCTGCCGTCCTGAGGACCTTACGGATCCCCGGCCCGCAGCGGGCACATCAGTCCCCGCGTCCCCTCGCGCTGATGTGGGACGACCCCGAGCGCGTACCCGAAAGGCGGTCGTTGTCATGAGTGGTGAGGGCATGAGCGGGAGTACGAGTATGAGTGCGGCGGCGACGGGTACGGACACGGAACCCACCGGCACAAAGGACTGGTGGATCTACCAGGGACCCGGCGATGCCATGCGGAAGTGCGAGCGGCTCGCCGAACAGCTCCCGCCCTGGCGGGAGTTCACCGGCGACCAGGACCCGGAGTACGTACCGCCGGACAGCACCGACCCGGCGTGGCCGGAGACGGACCGGCGCGGTTCGGGGTATGTACCGGACGCGGAGGAGAAGGACGCGGTCAACACCGCGCTGTATCTGCGCCGTCCGCTGCTTGTGACGGGCAAGCCCGGTGTCGGCAAGTCGACGCTCGCGTACAGCATCGCGGCCGACCTGGAGCTGGGGCCCGTACTGCACTGGCCGGTCACCAGCCGGAGCACCCTGCGCGACGGTCTGTACCAGTACGACGCGATCGGCCGGCTGCACGACGCCAACCTCGGCCATCTGCATGCCTCCAGGGAGGCCGACGCCCCCGTCCCCGATCAGTCGATCGCCCCGTATCTGCGTCTCGGACCGCTGGGCACCGCGCTGCTGCCGCAGGAGAAGCCCCGGGTGCTGCTGGTCGACGAGATCGACAAGAGCGACATCGATCTGCCCGGTGATCTGCTCACCGTCTTCGAGGAGGGGTTCTTCGAGATTCCCGAACTGGCGCGGGTCGCGGGTCAGGAGCCGAGGGTACGGATCGGGACGCACGACGATCCGAACCCGCGGGTGTGGGTGGAGAAGGGGCAGGTCAAGTGCCGGGCGTTCCCGGTGGTCGTGCTCACCAGCAATGGCGAACGCGACTTTCCCCCGCCCTTCCTGCGGCGCTGCATCCGGCTGCACATGGCGCCGCCGGGCAGGGAGAAGCTGACCCGGATCGTACGGCAGCGGCTCGGTCTGGACCCGGCCGCCGACGACCGGTACGGCGATCTGGTCGAGGCGTTCCTGAAGCGCAGGATGGACGGTGACCTCGCCACGGACCAGTTGCTCAACGCCGTGCAGCTCAGGCTGAGCGGGGCGTGGCCGGACCCGGAGGAGCGTGAGCGGTTCCTGGGGACGGTCCTGCAGCAGCTCACCGGCGCGCCGTCCGCGTAGGGGCGCGCGGAATGATGGAGCACCTGCTGCGCCTCCTGGAGGAGTCGGGCGCGGACGCCGGCCCGGAGGAGCTGGCCGACATCCTGTGGCTCGCCGAGCGTGTCGGCGGTACGGGCCGTGGGCCGTCGGTGCCGGGCGACGACGGGCCGGCGGAGGGCGTGGAGCCCGCACCGGTGCCCGGCGGGGAGCCGGTGTTCCAGGAGTCGGACGCTCTCGGGCCGGGCGACGAGCTGTACGGCCCGGCATCGGCCGAGGGGGCGGCGCCGGGCGACGGACCCGCGCGGCGCGGTGAACCCGTGCTGGTACGGCGGGCGATGGCGCTCGACGACCCGCTGGGGCTGATGCGGGCACTGCGCCCGTTCGGCCGCCGGACGGCGGAGGGCGGCAGGACGGAGCTGGACGAGGAGCTGAGCGTCCGGAGCAGCATCGAACAGCGCATGGTGCTGCCGGTGCTCAAGCCCGTGCGAGGGCGGTGGCTGGAGCTGGCCCTGGTGGTGGACACGCACCACTCGATGCTGCTCTGGCACGACCTGGTGACCGAGTTGTGCCGCACGATCACGCAGACCGGGATCTTCCGCGATGTACGGATCTGGTACTTGAGCGGTACGGAGGCGGGCGGCACGCCCAAAGTGACCAGCCCGACGGGCGGGGAGCCGCGCCGCCCCCGGGAGATCTCCGATCCCTCGGGCCGCCGCCTGGTGCTGGTGCTGACGGACACGGTGGCGGACGGGTGGAGCGGGCCCGGTGTCGAGTCGATGCTGCGCCAGTGGGCGGCGCACGGGCCGACTGCGGTCCTGAATGTCCTGCCCCGGCGGCTCTGGAACCGGGGCGCGGGCCGTCCGTCCGGACTGCTGGTACGAGCGGCAAGGCCGGCCGCGCCCAACGCCACCTGGCGGCTGGGCCGGAGCAGAACACGCACGCGCGGACCGCTGACGGGCCGGATCGCGGTACCGGTGGTGGAGGTGAGCCCGGCGGGGTTCGCGGCGCTGGCCGATCTGGTGGCGGGGGGCGGGCGGTGGAGCAGGATGTCGTGCCTGCTGATCGACCGGGTGGCGCGGGATGTTGCGTCGGGCGCTGAGTCCGTGCCCGGTTCCGATCACGAGCCCCTTGGGGAGACCGGTCCCGACCAGACCGTACGCCGCTTCCAGGCCGACGCGTCGCCGGTGGCACAGGAGTTGGCGGGCTATCTGTCCGCCGTACCGCTGACACTGCCCATCATGACGCTCGTACGCCGGGTCATGCTCAGGGAGTCGGAGCACGGCCATCTCGCGGAGGTCGCGCTAGGGGGCCTCTTCGAACCCTGGCGGGGCGGCCACCGGGAGATCGACACGGACCGGTTCCGCTTCGAGTTCCGACCGGGGGTACGGGAGGCGCTGCTCGGCTCCCAACTGCGGCACGAGATCACGACGGTGCAGGAAGTGGTACGGCGGGAGATCGCGGCGTATGTGGACCGACCGCCGACGGGCGGGGGCGAGTTCCCGGCAACGCGGGTGGCGTCGGAGGGGAGCGCGGACTCAGGCCCCGGCGGGCAGCTTGTGGAGGAGGGCGAGATCCCGTTCGCGGTACGGCCTGCTGCGGTGCGGGAGGACGAGGGCATCGGACGCCCGCTGGAGGAGGTGACGGACCCGCTGGAGTTCGGGGTCCATCGGGCGATCGAGGTGGAGGGGGTCGAGGGGCTGCCGGTGCTGCCTGCCTTTGTGGAACGGGAGCACGACCGTGAGTTGGCGGATCTGATGGCTCTGGCGGCTTCGGGCGGGAGTCAGTTCGTCGAACTGGTGAGCAACAGCCTTTCAGGCACCTCGCGTTCGGCCTGGGAGGCGGTGCGCAAACTGCCGCGGAACTGGCGGCTGTGGGCACCCCGGAGCGTGGCGGAAGTGAAAGCGGGGCTGGCCCGGGTGCGTCCGCGCACGGTGGTGTGGCTGGACCGGCTCTGGCCGTACGAGGGGTGGGACGACGATCTGGGGGCGGTGGCACGGGACTGGACACGGGCGCCGGTCGTGGTGCTCGGCGGCGGGCAGCTGCTGACCAGAGAACGGGACTCCGCGGTGTCCCTGGTCCGGGTCTCCGATCGTTTCAGCTCCCAGGACATGGCGGTGCTGCGCACGATGGAGGCCAGCGATCCGCGACTCGTACGCGCACGGGAAGAAGAGCCATCGGGCTTCGTCCCCCGGTCCCTGAGCGGGGCGACCTGGCTGATCCGGCGTTACCTGAGCGCTCCTGCCACAGCGCGTGCCCTGGTCAACGCATTGATGGACGCACGGAGTTCGTCCCAGCCTCCGGCCATGCCTGCTGAGAGGCTGCGTCAGCGGACCGCGACGCTGCACATCGTGCCGAAGGAGGAGCGGGCCGACTGGTTCGAGCAGGCACTCGGATACGCCACAACGCCCGGGCCCGGGACACCGGGGCTGGTACGTGTCGAGGGGACGCGCGACCTGCCGCTCTATGCGATGCCGGAACTCGCCTTCCACACGTTGCAGTCCTACCGCGAGGAAACGCGGCCCGAGCGCTGGCCGGACATCGGACCGCGCCTGGCGAGGGTCAGCACGGGAGAAAGCATCAGTACGGGTGTGGTGATGGGGGGGCGCCGCATTCTCACCACGGCCCATCAATTGCGTGGCCTTTCAGGCAGAATGCGCGCATCGGTCGAGGTGACGCCCTGGCCGACAGACGTTCAATCCCGGGCCTCCGTCTCCTGGTTCGACGAGGTGCGGGACCTCGCGGTGCTGCAAGTGATGAGCCCCACCACGCTGTCAAGGAGCGAAGAACCGCCCGATCTCGCAGAGCACCTTCCCGAACCCGGTGACAGCGTCCAGATCTTCGGGTTTCCGCTGACGCTCACCGCCAACTCGCACGAGACCGAACGGTGGTCGCTCGTCGGGCGGTTCTCCGGAATGTCACCCCATGCTCCGTCCGACATGATGCTGGAGGTGCCGGGCCTGTCCTCATCCGCTCGGACCGTCTTGCCCACCAGGATGTCGGGATCCGTGGTTCTCGACAGCTCGGGGGCGGTCGTGGGTCTGGTGACCTCTCGCGGCGGAGCCGGCCAGCTCTGGGCGACTCCGGTCGCAGGGTTCGACCCGGCCAACCCCGATGGCGCCGCCGAAAGCCGTCATCCGCTCCTCCCCGATCCGGCACGCTCCCGGGCCGTACTCATCGGCGCCGCCTCGTACGAAGACCCCGGGCTGAGCAATCTGCCTGAGGTACGCGCCAACCTGGCCGACCTGGCATATGTCCTGGCTCCCGGCGATCCGGACGGGAGTTTCGATCCACGCCACGTCACGCGCGTACAGGATCCCCGTACTCCCAGTGAGGTCCTCCAAACGATCGAGCGTGCGGCCTCGGAGGCGGAGGACGTTCTCCTCATCTACTTCGTCGGCCACTCCTCCCGCGACGATGAAGACCTCGCCCTGTACCTCTCGTCCACCGATCCGGAGCGATGGCAGTCGAACTCGGTCTCCCTGGCTCATCTGCACCGCATCGCCGCGCAGAGCCGCGCCCGTCGCTGTGTCTTCATTCTCGACTGCTCCTACGCGGGAGCCGCCGTCACGTACGAAGGCAGGTCTGGGGCGAGGCAGGAAAGCTGGCTCCTGGGGGCGTCGGGACGTACCACTCATGCGCGAGCCGCCGGACCGGGTGAGTCTCACACCCCCTTCACCGAGGCCCTGATCGGCGCGCTAGGCACACCGACGGCCGATGGCACGGGAGTGCTCTCCTTCGACACGCTCTTCGATCAGCTCAGAGACGCGGCGCGGCACCGTCAACTGCCGCCCCCCGAGTTGCACGTCAACCACTACTCGTCGGTGGCGAACCTCGCCCTGGCCGTCCCGGCGCGCACCCCGCCCTCCGGCCCCGTATGACCGCCACCTCCCGCCGCGCATGGCCGAGAATGGGGAACTACCCTGCCCCGCACGGTAGTTCCGATGGCGTCCCGCCCTCGGGCACTCCCCCACGGGCCAGGACCAACGCACTCTGTACGCATCATATGAAGGAGTGAACGCCACGATGGTGTTCAAGAAGCTGCTCGGATCCTTGGGGGTCGGCGGTCCCTCGGTCGACACCGTGCTGGACGCCGGGTCCGTCGTACCGGGCGGCACGCTCACCGGGCGGGTCAATCTGCTCGGCGGGCAGGCGGACGCGGAGATCGAGCAGATCACCCTCGATCTGGTGGCGAGAGTCGAGGCCGAGGGGCACGACGAGGAGACCGAGGGCACGGTTGTCTTCGACCGTGTCACCATCGGGGGTGGTTTCCGGCTGGCGGAGGGCGCGGAGTTCACCGTCCCGTTCTCGCTGACCGTTCCGTGGGAGACACCGCTGACGGAGCTGTACGGCCAGCCCCTCGGTGTGGTGCTGGGGGTACGGACCGAACTCGCGGTGGCGGGCGCGCGGGACAAGGGCGATCTCGACCCGCTGTCCGTCTCCCCGCTGCCGGTTCAGGAAGCCGTCCTGGAGGCGCTCGGGCAGCTCGGCTGGGGGTTCAGGTCCGCCGATCTGGAGCTCGGGCGCATCGGCGGCACGGGCCAGCGGCTTCCCTTCTACCAGGAGCTGGAGCTGACCCCGCCGGCTCGGTACGCGCACGCGCTGAACGAGATCGAGGTGACGTTCCTGGCCACGCCCGAAGGGATGGAGGTCGCCATCGAGGCCGACAAGCGCGGCGGCCTGTTCTCCGAAGGGCATGACGCGCTCAACCGGTTCACCGTCTCGCACCACAACGTCCCGCACCTGGACTGGAACGCCGAGGTCGACCGCTGGATCAGGCAGCTCGTCGGGAGCCGCGGCACACACTCCACGCACCACTCCGGCCACGGTTCGTACGCCCATCACGGCACGCACCACGACTCCCACCACCGTTCGGGTCCCGGTACGGGTGCGGTGATCGCCGGAGCCGCCGTGGGTGTGGCGGCCGGTGTGGTGGGTGGCATGGTCGCCGCCGAGATCATCGACGAAATCGGGGACGCCTTCGAGGGCGAGGAGGAGGACGAGGGCTCGGAGGACGAGTGACCTCCTGAGCACCTCGGTACGGAGGTGACGGCGGCCGGGGGCGGGCACAATCCCCGGCCGCCGAGCCGTACCACGAACGGCAGGACACGGCCCGGCTCAAGGCCGAACTGGACGCGCCCACCGGTGACTTGCGGTCGAGTTGCGAAAACACTGGCGAATACACCAGGTGCAGACCTTCGGTGTCATCGGACCAGGTCCGGTGTCATGCCGTAACAGCAGCGTCTTCCGTCCGTGGTGCTGTTGAGCCACCGGGGATGTCCGCATTTCGCCTTGACCCGGCGACAACGACAGTGGGCCGTGTGTTGACCGACCCAACACGACACACCCTAGGCTGCTGTACAGCGGTCACCGACGGGTCAAGTGGTGACCCGGAACGAAAGGGCGACACCATGACATCCGTATCCGGCGCACCGGGCAGCATCGAGGCGACCACAGCGCTCCTCCTGGGCGAACTCCCCGAGCTGGAAGCACAACAGCGGACACTTCAGACGGAACTGGCGACCGTCACCGAACGCCTGGACTCGGTGCGCGCCGCACTGAGCGCCTTGCAGGCGTTGTCACTCGCTCCCCGGGTGGTGGAAAGCGGCGCGTCCGAGGCGGCGGAGGCAGTGGCACCGGCGGAGGGCGACGTCCCGGCCGGGGAGTCCGCGGAGCCGTCGGCCGAGGCGCCCGCCGGGGAAGCGGACTCGGAAGCGGGTACGGACACCGCCGGTACGGAGACCGCCGGTACAGAAGCCGATGAAGCGCCCGTGCGTCCCAGAATTCCTCGGGCCCGCGCGGGCCGGAAGGCGGCGGAGGACGCCGCGGCCGAGGACGCGCCGAAGGAGCGGAAGCGGCGCACGGCGAAGAAGGCCGTCGCGGACGCCGGTACGGAGGACCAGCCCGCCGGGGGTCTGACCGAGCAGATCCTCACGGTCCTGGCCGACGCGGGCGACACCCCGGTCCGGGCCCGTGATGTGGCGCAGGTGCTGGGCCGGGACGACAGTCCGGGCAGTATCAACGCCGTGCGGAGCACCCTCGACCGCCTTGTCGGTTCGTCGCGGGCCCATCGCGCCGGCCGCGGTCTCTACCAGGCTGTCCAGGACTGACGGCGGACCGTCCGGGGCCGCCCGGCCCCGGAGGCGGTTACCGTCGGTCCGGATTCTGCTGTCACCGGCCGGAATACCGGGCAATGTACGGGAAAGGCCGGTCGTGCACTGTGTCAGGGAAACATATCTGCGTGCGTCGCACACCGGATCATGGTTCCCGATGCCCGGACCGGCCCGTCGGAGCCCTATCAGAAATCGCCGGTCGAATCGGGCATTAAAACCACACGGCCAGGTGAGTAAAACCACACGGCGGTCAATTTGTTCGAATTCATAACCGGAAACCCGGCGTTCGGAGCACAATTACGGTGGGCTCCATGATCGCGCGAACAGGCAACGGGCGGTCAGAAACGGGCAGGCGTAGGGACAGTTCTACGCCGATAAGCCCGCGGTGCCGCCCCGCCGGGTCCCGCGGAAAACGCGGAAGCCCGCACAGAGCAGCGGTGCCCCGATGGGGGTCCACAGTTCTGTGCGGGCGGAAACCTTCGCGCCGGGCCAGTCCCTACGGTCCGGCGGACCGGCCGTATCACTTGATGAAGTCCTCGACAACCTTGGGCGGCCAGGTGCCGACGTTGAGAACGCCCATCGAGTAGGCACGCGAGACAAGGGCGGCCCGGTTGGGAACCCTCAGCTTCCGGAGCAGACCGGTGACGTGGTATTCGACGCCCTGCCGGCTGAGATAGAGCCGTGAGGCCAGCGGAATGGTCGACAGACCCGCCGCTATGCCTTCGAGGATCCGGGCGTCGATCTCGGTGAGGATCTTCTTCTGGCTGGTCAGCACGCCCGCGTCGGCCGAGTCCTGCGAGGAGCGCATCAGCACCAGGATCGCGGCCACGTCAGGGCTTTCCCCGCTGACGGCCGCGGCCGTGAGGGTGCCTGCGAACGCGGAGTCCTCCGGCCCGAGGGCCACCACATGTGAGGCGAACCGCTGCCGTTTGCCTTCGACCAGCCGGGAGAACTGTCTCATCAGCGGCTGCTGCACACTGGGGTGCACCAGCTCGCGGAAGCTGCGGCCGCACAGATCGGACGAGGAGTCGCCGAACCGGCGGAAGAACTCCTGGTTCGCCTGCTGGATGGTCAGAGCCGGGTCGAGCGAGGCCATACAGAGCCCCGGCTGGTCGAACTGCTGGGCACCTCCGTGCCCGTCCTGGTCGGGTAGTTCGCTGGGGTTGAGCTGCGCCGAGTCTGCAAGTGCAGCAATCGCCACGAGACCGCCATCCTTTCGGGTCCCCCGGTTCTCTGGAAATTGACAGCGACGCTATGCGTCGAATAAAGCGGTATCCGGCCCTACGCGTACTGATTGACCGGTTATCGATTTACCGAATTGAGACTAGATAACTTCGCACTCGCCCGTCAACAAGCTCCCCTGCTCATCGGGCTAAAGCTGTGGTCGAACGCCGGGGAGGTTCGGTCCGCAATGACGGTGACGCGGGACGGGAAAATCCCGGCATGCCGGGCGGGGCCGACAGGGCATGGATCCCTCAATTGAGCCTCCTTTGAGGTTCTCCTGAGCTTTGTCCGGCGCGGGCGGGCCGAACCAGCGGGCGCAGCCGTCGCAGAGGTCACACCGTGCGTAGCACGCCGTTAACACAAATGTGTTCGCACGCTACGCCGGGAGAGCGCCCGCCAGCTCATGCCGTCCCGAGATGCCAAGTTTCCGATAGGAATTCGTAAGATGTTTCTCGACGGCCCGTGAACTCACACCCAGTTCACCCGCAATTTCCTGGTTGGTGAGGCCGCGGCCGACGAGGGAGACGACCCGCCGCTCACTGCGGGTGAGCACGGCGGTCCTGGGCGGGGGAACGGGCGTGCCGAGGCCGTGCTCCGCCTGCTCGACCAGCCAGGGGGCGCCGGAGGCCGCGGCGAGGGCGCCCGCCTCGCGCAGGGCGGACTCCGCCTCCGGGCCGCTGCCGAGCCTGCGGCCCAACAGCACCAGGGTCCTGGCGAGTTCGAGGCTGTGCGTGGAGCCGCGCAGTACGCCGACGGCCTCGCGCAGCAGCGGGACGCCCTCGCTGCCGTGGAGCCAGCCCTTGAGCCGCAGGGCTCGGCCGAGTCCGGTCGGTGCTCCCCAGGCCGCGGCCCAGGTGTGTTCCTCCTCGACGAGCCGCAGCGCGGAGGCCGAGTCGCCGAGCCGGTGGTGGAGCCCGATCGCCTGCGGGCGCCAGGGGAAGAGCGCCGAGTTCCGCCAGCCCGAGGTCTCCAGCCGCCGGCCGCAGGCCAGCACGCTCTCCAGCGCTTTGGCCCGGTGGCCGCGCTGGGCGTCCACGGACGCCTGGAGGATCTGGAGGGCCGCGGTCAGGGCCAGACCGGCGGGCCTGCGGTCGTGGGCCCGGTCCAGGATCCGTTCACTGAGCGCAGGGTCGCGCAGTTCGAGGGCGACCGCGCCGAGGACGAGGATGGCCGGCTCGCGCCATTCGGCGCCGTCCAGTCCGAGGGCGCGCTCGGCGTACTCGCGTGCCTGGGCGGGCCTGCCCTGCATGGCCAGGGCCATCGCCCGTTCGGCGAAGAGGAGTACGCCGTCGGCGCCGGTGGTGTTCTGGCGGCGGGTCTGCTGCTCGCTGGACAGCCAGGAGGTGACGCCCCGGATCGATTCGGCGGCGAAGAGGGTGATCACGACCAGCGGCAGTCCGGTGTACGCGCCGGCGGAGGTGGCGGGTTCGCGCTCCAGGACGCGGTTGGCCGTACGGGCGGCCCAGGCAGCGGTGAGACGGCCGGTGAGGGTGCCCGCGCAGAGCAGCGCCCCCACGAGTTCGCGTTCGGCGGCCGAGCCGAGGGGCGGCATGTCGCCCATCTCACCCAGGCGTTCGGCCGCCGAGGCCAGTTCGCCGGGGTTCTCGTGGCCGTGGTGCCGGAGCCGTGCTTCCAGCAGCAGGGCCAGCTCGCGGGTGGGTTCGTCCAGGGCCGCGGGCGCGCCGAGTTCGGCGGCGGCCGCGCGCAGCAGGGCGTCGGTCGCGGGGGGTACGGCGCCCAGCAGGGTCGGCGGGATCCGCAGCGCGGCGGCGGCCCGGTCCCTGGGAGTGGTGAGCAGCGGCACGGCCTGGACGATATGGCGTTCGCACGCGCCGGGGTCGAACCCCCGCTCCACGGTGGCCAGATCGATCAGCAGCCGGGCCCGCCCCTCGTCCTGGGTGCGGTGGGCGAGCAGCGCACGGCGCAGATAGCGGGCCGCGGTCTCGGGCGCGCCCCGGCGCAGCGCGGTGTCGGCCGCGGACCGCAGCATCGGCACCGTCCAGGGTCGTCCCGGGCCGGTGGCGGCCAGCAGATGGGCGGCGACCTGTTCGGCCGGGCGGCCGCTGCGGTAGAGCAGATCGGCGGCGGCGGCGTGCGAACGCTCGCGTTCGGCCGGAGTCATGGACGATTCGACGGCGTCCCGTACGACGCGGTGGGTGAAGCGCGGCTCGCGGGCGCCGGTGAGCAGTCCGGTCTCGTGGAGCGCGCGCCGCGCGGCGCCGAAGCCGGTCTCGTCGAGTCCGGCGAGCTGGGCGACGAGCGCGGGGTCGGCCTGGTCGCCGAATGCCGCGATCGCCGCGGCCAGCTTCCGTACGCCGGGCGCCTGGGTACGCAGATGGCTGGCGAGCCGCTCCCGCAGCTCCGCGGGGCGCAGGGCGCGCACCAGGCCGGTGTGCTCGGCGGTCGGCGTCAGTCCCCGGGCCACCGTGCCGCGTAACACCGACATCAGGAACAGCGGGTTGCCGCCGGAGGCTTCGTGGCAGGCGCGCGCGTACTCCTCGTGGGCCGGGCGGCCGTGGCGTGCGCGGACGAGGGTTCTGGTGGCGTCGAGGGACAGCGGTTCGGGGCGCAGTACGCGGGTGGCGCCGAGGGCGATCTCGCGGACCAGGGGGTGGCGGGTCCTCGGCTCCCCGTCGCGGAGCGCGCAGACGAGGACGGCGCGCAGGCCGTGCAGCCGTTTGACGAGGTGGGCGAGCCAGCGCAGCGAGGGCGCGTCGACCCATTGCAGATCGTCGACGAGGATGAGCAGCCGGGCGTTCTCGCCGAGCCCGGCGGTCAGTGACCGGGGGCCGTGCAGGATGGCCTCGGACGCGACGGCCCCGCCGTCACGACGACCGGCGCCGTCGGCGTCGCTGTCAACGCTCCCCTCACCGACACCCTCACCGACACTGTCGCCGACGCCGTCGACGGAGCCGTCGGCGGTGAACATCCCGCTGATGCAGGCGGCTTCCCGCGCCCAGTGCGTACCGTCCCCGTCCGGGACACCTGCCGCCGCGCTGTCGAAGAGCTGCCGTACCACCCCGAACGCGAAGTCCTCCTCCATCGGCGCCGCGTTGGCGCGCAGGACCCGTACGTCCTCGCCCTCGCACAGGGCGGGCAGCCGCCGCAGCAGCGCGGACCGTCCGATACCGAGCGGTCCTGACAGCAGTATCGACGCCGACGTGCCCTCGCGGGCGGCTCTCAGGGCGGCGCTCACGCGCGCGAGTTCGGTCTCCCGTTCAAGAAGCATCCGCCGCCCGTCCTTCCATCGTCCTCACCAGTTCGCACAGTTCCTCACGGCCGGTGATACGCAGCTTGCGGTACGTATTGCTCAGCCTCAGCTCCACCGTGCGTCTGCTCACCGCCAGCAGTTCGGCGATCTCCCGGTTGCCGTGCCCGCGCCCCGCGAGGGTCGCCGTGCGCTGTTCCGCGGTCGTGAGTGTCGTCCAGCCCCGGGGCGGCGCGGGCTGCGACGGCCGTACGGGCCTCTCCAGCCGCTCGGCGAACCGGCGCAGGGACACGGCGAGCCGGCTCGACGGATGGGCGGCGGTGAAGGCCGACAGTTCGGCGGCGGTACGGGCGGCGGCCTGCCGGTCGCCCTCCTCCAGTTCGGCGCCGGCGAGCCGGACGAGCGCCCAGAGATGGGCCAGCCGGGCCGGTGAGTCCCGCAGCAGGCGGGCCGCAGAGCGGGCCCCGGACGTCGGCCTGCCGCTGGCGCCCGTCAGCGGCCCGGCCCACAGCTCGGCCAGGCCGAGCGCGCTCGCCGTGCCCCACCGGCGGGCCGACGCCAGCTCCGCGAGGCTCAGCCGGGTTGCCTCCTCACGGTCGCCGAGGAAGTGGCAGGCCTCGGCGGCCGACGCGCGCCAGGGCAGCAGCGCGGGGTTGTGCCAACCCCTGCGCAGCAGCAGCCGGCCGCTCTCCTTGGACAGTTCCAGGACTTCCGTCCAGCGTTCGTCCGCGGCGGCCAGCCGCGCCCTGGCGAGCAGCAGCCCGGACCAGGCCACACCGTCCTCGGCGCCGGCGGGCAGGGGCAGTCCGCCCAGCGCCCTCGCCCGTTCCTGGCGCCCCGACTCCAGGGCGATGACGATCCGCAGGGACACCAGCTCGGGTGCGACCAGCGGATGGCGGCTGGCCGGCGGCAGCGCGCGTTCGGCGGCCTCGGCGTCCCGGTCGGCCGCGTCGAGCCGGCCCGCGTTCAGATGCAGTCCTGCCCGTACGGTGAGCACCCGCGCGGCCGCGGCCGGGAGGTGATCGCGCCGGGCGGCGGTGAGCAGCGCGTCCAGTTCGATGCCCGCCTCCGCCCAGTCGTCGGTGAGAATCAGCGCCTTGCAGGCGGCCAGCCGGGGCAGGACCGGCGCGCCCCCCGGTCCGCCGCGGGCGAGGGCGGCGCGGGCCAACTCCCGTACCGTTTCCGGGTCTTCGCCTCTCGCGGCGAGCCACCAGGCCCGTACCGCCGCCTGGGCGGGCCGTACGGGACGGTCGCGCAGCGCGGGCACCTCGGGCACCATCGGCTCGGATTCGTCCCTGGCCTCGTCGGCCAGCCAGAACAGCGCGATCAGATCGTCCCGTTCGCCGTCGCCGACGGCGTGCAGGGCCGCTGCCGCCTCTCTGCGTACCCCGTCGCTGTTGCCGCGGGCGAGGGCGAGGTCGGCGGCGCGGGCCGTCAGTCCGGCGGGGAGTCCGCCGCCTCTGACGAGTTCGCCGAGTCTGCGGTCCGCGGCCTCGGGTGCGGCGACGGCTTCGACGGCGGCGAGTTCCAGGGTCAGCCGGGCGCGCTCGTCCGGCTCCAGCGGTTCGCGCAGCGCCCGGGCCAGACAGGCGGCGGCGTGCTCGGGGTCGTCGGCGCGCAGGGCGGCGGCGAAGCCCCGGCGCAGTGCGGGGACGACCCAGGGGGATGCCAGCGGCGGGGACATGAGCAGGACGCGGGTGAGGTCGTCGTCGCCGACGGACGCCCGGTGGGCCAGTTCGGCGGCGCGGGAGCGCAGAGAGGCGCGTTCGCCGGGAGGCATGTCCTCCAGCAGCCGGGCCTTCACGACCGGGCAGAGCAGGACCTTCATGCCCACGGAGGTGACAAGGCCGGTGGATTCCAGCGTCGCGCGCAGGTCCCGGCCGGAGTCGGGCTCCAGCCCGGCCAGGGTGGGGACGAGCGAGAAGGGCAGCACATCGCCGCAGACGGCGAGGACGCCCAGGAACGTGGTCAGTTCGGCGGGCAGCCCGCTCAGGGTACGGGCGATGAGGTCGCCCGCGACCGCGCCGGTGATGCTCCTCAGCTCGGCCAGCCGGGTCGCGACCGGTTCGTGGCCATGGCTGGTGAACCGCCGCAGAACTTCGTACAGCACGACCGGATTGCCCGCGGTGCCGATGCGGGCGGCCCGGGTGAAGCGCGGGTCGCCCGGGGTGCCGCAGACCAGCTTGACCGCGGCGGCGACTCCGCCCTCGCTGAGGCCGTGGACGACGAGGTGCTTGGCGGGCACGCGGGCCGGGGGGAGGTGGTGCAGCCAGTCGTGGCCCTGGGCGGTGAGGCCGCTGCCGCTCGCCATCAGCGCGAGGGGGGTGTCCGGGGTCAGCCGCCGGACCAGTGTCTCAAGCCAGTCGAGGGAGGCGCGGTCGAGCCACTGCGTGTCCTCGACGACCACCAGCGTCGGTACGGTGCGCGCGGCGCGCAGGAGGCCGTCGAACTCCGGGGCGGGGCGGGGGCCCGCCGGCGTGTGCCCGCCCGGCGGGGTCCCGGCGCCCGGTGGAGCGTCCGCGCCGGGCGAAGCCGGTCCGCCGGGCGGGGACTCCGCGCCCGGTGGAGCGCAGCCGTCCTCCGGAGTCCGTCCGCCCGGTGGGGCGTCTCCGTCCGGGGGCGCCGCTTCGTCCGGTGGCGCCGCCTCGTCCACCGGAAGCGGCCCGTCCAGCGGCGCGAGGCCGTCCGGCGGGGCCGTTCCGTACAGCGCCGTCATGAGCTGGAGGATCGCTCCGTACGGCAACTCCCGCTCCGCCGGGGTGGCTTGTGCGCGCAGCACCCGCAGCCCGGTCTCCTGGGCGAGCCGCGCGGCCCAGCCCAGCAGGGCGTTCTGCCCGTGGCCCGGTTTGCCGCCGAGGGTCACGACCGCCCCGCGCCCGCCGCACAGCTCGGCGAGCACCGACTGGAGCGCCTTCTGCTCGGACCGCCGTTCGAGCAGGGGGAGTTCATCGCTGTGGTCGCCCGGAGCGTGCGTCCACTCCGTGGACCGCGTGCTCAGACATTCGTCGTTCCGGCCAGTCCCGCGCACCGCCTCGCTCCGATCGCTTCAGCGTCGCCAGCGTGACTCGACTACCCAGCCCGGCGGTTGTCCATCGGGGATGTCCGGAGTGTGCAGGACCGCGCCCAGTTCGGTCCGGCGGCTGACGCCGAGTTTCCGGTAGACGCTCGTCAGATGCGTCTCGATGGTTCTCACTGTCACGAAGAGGGATTCCGCGATGGAGCGGTTACTCTCCCCCGTGGCGGCGAGGCCGGCCACCCTGCGCTCCATTCCGGTCAGCATGTCCAGTGGCGAGGCGCTCATCTTCCGCATCCTGCCGCCTGCCGTGACCAGCAGTTTGCGGGAGGCCCCGGCGAGGGCGAGCGCGCCGCAGCGCTGGGCGAGGTCGGTGGCGGCGCGCAGCCGCTCGCGGGCGCCGCGCTGATCGCCGGTCTTCAACAGGGCCCGGCCGAGCAGGTATTCGGCCTCGGCGTGCATGGACCGGGCGGGCGACTCCGCCAGGAGGCGTACCGATTCGGTGAGCAGCTCGACGCCGGCCCCGCCGGGGGTGATCATTCCCCGGGAGAGCGCGGCGAGGCCGAGCGCGCGGGAAGTGCCCCAGCGGCCGGCCAGCTCGGTTCCGTACTCGGCGATCTCCCGCGCCTCGTCGGCTCGGTTCATCTTCACGAGCAGCCGCACGGCCTCCGCCCACCAGGGGAGGAACGACGGGTTGGTGAACCGGGACTTCTCCAGCGAGTCACCGCATTCGAGGAACAGCGCGAGCGCCGCCTCGCGGTCGCCGAGCGCCCGGCGGGCCCGGGCGCGGGCCATCAGATACCAGTGGTACTGGAGCACGAACCGGTCCAGGTCCGGCCGTTTGATGCCGAGCAGCAGCTCCTCCGCGCGCCGGGGCTCGCCGCGGTCGACGAGGACGGTGGCGAGCGCGGCCTGCGGCATCACGGCGCCGTCGCCCCACCGCTCCTCGCCGATGATCTCGATGGCCGTCTGCGCGTCGGCCAGCGCGTCCGGGATGGCACCCGCGCTGTGCAGGATGAACGTACGGGCGGAGAGCCCGAGCACATAGGTCCAGACGGCGGCGGTCGCCTGGCTGTGCTGGAGCAGTCCGTCCAGCGCGTCCAGCGCCTCGCCCACCTCGTCGGCGAGACTGAGCGCGAACGAGGAGGAGATCAGCGACCAGCTCTCCAGCCCGGTGCCCGGGAAGCGCAGCGCGCGCCGGGCCTGTTCGGCCGTCCGCCCGGCGGAGCAGCCCTCCATCGCGTTCAGTACGGACATCATCGCGAGCATCTGCCGCTGGGCGGGGGTGTCGCCGGGCGGTTCGGGCAGCCGCGCGGCCCGGTCCCTGGCCGCCGAGACGGTGGCCTTCTCATCGGTCCCGATGATCAGCAGGACCGATTCGACCAGGGTGTGCAGCTCGCGGTCGGCGGGGTCGGGCTCGGGTCCGAGACCGGCCTCCAGCGCCGCCAGGACCTCCTCGAGCACCCGGGCCCCGGCCGGCGACTGCTGGACGGCGAGGCAGGTCATCCCGTACCGGACGGCGACCGTCGCTCTCGTACGGATGTCGCCGACCCTGTCGAGCGCCTCCTCCAGCAGCCGGAGGGCCTCGGCCGGGTTGATCTCCGCGAGCGAGGTGGCCATCTGGACACGGACGGGCACGCTGTGCGGTTCGACTTCGAGCACCCGGTACAGATAGCGCACCGCGGCTTCGGGTGCGCCCCGGCTCTCGGCCTGGGCGGCGGCCTCGCGGAGCACGCCCGGCATCCAGGGCTGGCTCACCGCGGGCAGCAGCATGAGCTGGCCCGCGACATCCTCGGCGGCCCGGCCCGCGTCGCTCAGCAGCAGGGCCGCTCTGGTCCGCAGCTCGGCCGTCGCTTCGCCGCCGTCGGGTCCGAGGACGGCGCAACGGACCATGTCGTGCACCAGATCGGGCCGGTCGGGCGCCATCAGCTCGGCGCGCCGCAGGACGAGCACGGCGTCGGCCACCAGCGAGGGGGGCACATCGGCCAGGGTGGCGATCAGCTCCGGGGACTCCTCGCCGAGCACGGCGATGGCTCTGGCGACCTCGCGGACCCAGGGCGGCTGCCGGTCCAGCAGCGCGCCGACGGACAGGCTGACGACCTGGCCGCCCACCTCGGCGAGTCTGCGCGCGCCCCTCTCGTCGGGCTGGACGCCTTCGGCACGCAGCTCGGTCAGCAGCCGGCTGAGGGTGAAGGGGTTGCCGCCGGAGACGGTGGCGGCGCGCTCGACGAAGCCCGGTTCGACCGGTCCCGGGAAGACCCGGCGGGCCATCTCGGCCACGTCCCGCGTGCTCAGCGGCGCCAGCCGGAGCAGGGTGGGGCCGCGCTGGGCAACGATGTCCGCGAGGGCGGCGGGTGCGACGGGCTCTGCCTCGCCGCGCTGGGCGAGGACGACGAGCAGGGGCAGGCCTTCGGCGCGGCGGAGCAGGAAGTCGACCCAGCAGAGGGAGCGTTCGTCGCACCACTGGACATCGTCGAGGACGAGCACGAGCGGGCGGTCCGCCATCAGGTTCGCCACGAGCCAGTAGAGCCCGTGCAGGACGGGGTAGACGCCGGGGCCGCCGGGGGTCCCCTCGTCGGCCGGTCCCGAGGTGAGCGCTGGCAGCGCCCGCCGGGCGAGACCGCGCAGCAGGGGGGAGTTCCTGGCGTCCTCGCCGCTGAGGCCGAGGGAGCCGAACAGCTCGCGCACGCCGCCGTATCCGGCGCCTCCGACGACCTGGCGGCACGATCCGTACAGCACCGCCATGTTCCGGCAGGCGTCGCTCTTCAGGAAGGCCCGGAGCAGGCTGGTCTTCCCGATGCCGGCCGGCCCGGACAGATGCACCAGTCCCGCGCGCCGGGCGCGCGCCGCCTCGGCATGGCGGGCCAGCACCCGCAGCTCATCGGCGCGGCCGAGCAGAGCGCTGGACAAACCCCTGAGATCGGCCTGGTCCAGCATCAAGGTCTCCTCGCATCTCGGGGGACACAACAGACGCAGTGACTCGTCGATGACATCCCGCACAACAGGAACAACAATCGACCGGACGCGAGGGTACGTGATCTCAGGATCCCGCTTGCCCCTTGAGCCTCCGGAGCCCCGGCGCCGGTGGCTCCGGGCGCGCGCTGAGCAGGTCATCGACCGATCGATGCCTGGGGACTACCCCGCGCGGACTGGATCACTCACCACCGTCTCCCAGACGCCAGAAGTCGTTCAGGAGACGACGGCACACCTTTCGGTGAACACCGCTGTTTTCGGGGCAGGACACCGCGCCGGAAGAGCAACTCCCTTCCGGTGTACGGCATTCCGGCGCTCCCGGCGCCGTGGTCCGGGGTCTGTCGGCCGTGTCGCTGGTCTCCGGTGTCCGGTGCCCTGAGTCCGGTGGGCGGTGGATGTCGGTTGGTGGGGGGAGGAGTTGTGGTTTCCGGTGCCCGGTCAGCCGGAGGACGAGAGGTGCTGTCGCAGCAGCGCGATCACAGCGGGCGCCTGGCTGCCCAGGAAGAAGTGCCCGCCGGGGAAGACCTTCAGGTCGAACGCCCCTGTGGTGTGCCCGCGCCAGTCCTCGGCCTCGTCCAGCGTGGTCTTCGGATCGCTGTCGCCGGTCAGCGCGGAGATGGGGGCACGGACGGCCGTACCCGGCTCGCACCGGTAGGTCTCGATGGCCCGGTAGTCGCTGCGGATCGCCGGCAGGATCATGCGCAGGATCTCCTCGTCGCCGAGGAGCGCCGTGTTCGTACCGGAGAGCAGCTTCAGCTCCGCGACGATCCCGTCGTCACTGCGCCGGTGCACGTTCTCGTCGCGGAAGCGCGACGGCGCGCGCCGCCCCGATGCGAAGAGATGCGACAGCTCACCGCCGTCGGCCTCGAACCGGCGCGCGACCTCGAAGGCGATCGTGGCGCCCATGCTGTGTCCGAAGAAGGTGGTCGGCCGCGCGTGGAACTGGCCGCGCAGCGCCGCGTAGACCTGGTCGGCCATGGCGTTGATGTCGTCGGGGCTGGTCTCCTTCCGCCGGTCCTGCCGCCCCGGATACTGCACCGAGAACACCTCGGCCACGGACGACAGTTGAGCGGAGACCGGGAAGTAGAAAGACGCCGAGCCACCCGCGTGGGGGAAACAGAAGAGCTGTCTGGGACTCTCCGGTGCCGGATGAAAGCACCGTGCCCACAGGCTCTCCTCCGTGGACGTCGTCATCGTGTCGCATCCTCCTAGACCTGGGCAGGCGTTCCGGACCGGCCGGCGGTCCCTGCCATCGACATGCGGACTCGTACGGCGGCGTGGCCGGGCATGCGCACTCCGGCCGGCGGCCACCGCGCTCCCGTGCACGGCCACCCCATTCCACTAGGGCGGACAGTGGGTAATTCCCTAGTCTCTTCGCGCTCCACAGTGACAGAACCCACCCATGCCGGGCACGGGGACCCGGCCGGACCGCGATCCGGCCAGGAACCCGTATCACTTTCAGGACAGGCCTTCAGGACAGGCCCAGTTCGTCGTCGAGGAGAGCGAACACGTCGTCGTCGGATGCGGCGTCCAGATCGAACTCACCGGTGCCGCCGGCCGAATCCTGCCGCAGCGCCGCCCACTTGGTCCTCAGTACCTCGATCCGTCCGGCCACATGCTTGAACTCCTGTGCGTCGACGCTCATTTCGGCGATCGCCTTCTCCAACTGGTCGAGCGTGGCGAGTACGGAGCCCGCGCCGGTGACCTCCTCGGTGACGAGCTGCGAGTGGAGATGGCCGACGACATCGGCCGCCGTGGGGTAGTCGAACAGCAGGGTGGCCGGCAGCCGCAGTCCGGTCGCTGCGTTCAGCCGGTTCCGGAAGTCCACCGCCGTCAGCGAGTCGAAGCCCAGTTCCTGGAACTGGCGCGTGGCACCGATCGCCGTACCGTCGGCGTGGCCGAGCACCAGGGCGGCCTGGTCCCGTACCAGCTTGAGCAGAACCTCGCGGCGCTCCTCGTCGGCCAGTCCGGTGAGCCGCCGGGCGAGCCCCGCGGCCGTCTGCGGAGCGGCTGTCGCGGCCCGCCGGGACGGGGTACGGACGAGACCCCGGAGCAGGGCCGGGACGGCGCCCTGCGCGCGCAGGGCCGCGAGATCCAGCCGTACGGGTACCACCAGCGCCCGCGCCCCGGCGACCGCGGCGTCGAACAGCGCCACGCCCTGGCCGGCGGAGAGCGGCGGCATGCCCGAGCGTGCCAGCCGTTCCATGTCGGCCTCGGTGACGCTTCCGGTCATGCCTCCCGTCTGCTCCCAGGGGCCCCAGGCGAGCGATACGCCGGGCAGCCCTTCGGCCCTGCGGTGTTCCATCAGGGCGTCCAGGAAGGTGTTGGCGGCGGCGTAGTTGGCCTGTCCGGCGCCGCCGAACACGCCTGCCACGGAGGAGAAGACAACGAACGCGCCGAGGTCGAGGTCCCGGGTCAGTTCGTGCAGATGCCAGGCGGCATCGGCCTTGGGTCGCAGTACGGTGTCGAGCCGCTCGGGCGTCAGCGAACCGATGGTGCCGTCGTCCAGCACACCGGCCGTATGCACCACCGCGGTGAGCGGGTGCTCGGCGGGTACGGCGGCCAGCACCTCGGCGAGCGCGGCGCGGTCGGCGACATCGCAGGCCGCGAGCGTGACGTCGGCACCGAGTTCTTCGAGTTCGCCGACGAGGTGCCCGGCACCGTCGGCGCCGGGGCCGCGGCGGCTGAGCAGGAGGAGACGCCGTACTCCGTGGTCGGCGACGAGATGCCGGGCCAGGACTCCGCCCAGGCCGCCGGTTCCGCCGGTGATCAGTACGGTGCCGCCGCGCTCCCACCGGCCGTCGTCGGCCGGGCCGGGCTGCCCGTCGGCCGTGGCCGGCTCGGGGCGGGCGATCCGGTCGAGCCGCGCCGCCCTGATCTCCCTTGCGCGGAGGGCGAGTTGGGGTTCGTCGGAGCCGAGGGCCCCCGGGAGTCCGGGAGCATCGGTGTCTGCTTCCGGGTGCGTCACCGGGTCGAGATCCAGCAGGCCGAAGCTGCCCGGATTCTCGGACTGTGCCGAGCGCACCAGCCCCCAGACGGCCGCGGCCGCCGGATCGGGCACTCCCCCGCCGTCCACCGCCACCGCGCCCCGGGTGACGAACACCAGGCGCGATCCGGCGAACCGCTCCTCGGCCGACCACTGCCGCACCTGCTCCAGCGTCCGGTCCAGGACCGCCCGTACGGATCCGGGTACGGTACCGGCGGCCGAGTTGCCGCGTACGGCCTCCAGGTCACCGCGTACGGCCACCAGCACGGCATCCGGCACGGGGCCGCCTTCCGTGGCCGCGGCGGCGAGCGAGGCGAGATCGTCGTAGGTCTCGGCTCGGGTGCCCGATCCGGTCAGGTCCTCGGCGAGTCCGAAGGGATCCGGCCCGATGAGCGCGACCGACTCGGGGCCGGCCTGGGGCGCCGGTACGTTGATCCACTCGACAGCGAACAGCGCATCGTGGGCGCTGCCCGCGGACTGGTTCAACTGCTCGCCGGACACCGCCCGTACGAGCAGGGAGTCGACCGTGGCGACCGGTGCGCCGGAACTGTCCGCGACGGCGATCGCCACGGCGTCCTTGCCGCCGGAGGGCGTGATCCGTACGCGCAGCGAGCCGGCGCCGGTGGCGTGCAGCGAGACACCTTCCCACGAGAAGGGCAGTCCGCCGCTGTTCTCCGTGCTCTCTCCCGCGAGGAGGGAGGCGTGGAGGGCGGAGTCGAGGAGGGCGGGGTGCAGACCGAAGGCGTCGGGCTCGGTGCCTTCGGGGAGGCTCACCTCGGCGAAGATCTCACCGTCGCGGCGCCAGGCGGCCCGTAGCCCCTGGAACACCGGACCGTACGCGAACCCGATCTCCGCGAACCGCTCGTAGCAACCGTCGATGTCCATTGTTTCGCCGCCTGTTGGCGGCCATTGCGTGGCATCGAAGTCGGTGTCCGACGAGTGGGCACGGCTGGTGAGGGTGCCGGTGGCGTGCTGGGCCCAGGGGGCGTCGGCGGCGCCTTCGGGCCGCGAGTAGACGCCTACGATGCGGCGGTCCGACTCGTCGGGGTTGCCCACCGCGACCTGCACCTGTACGGCGCCGCGCTCGGGCAGGACCAGCGGGGCGGCGAGGGTCAGTTCCTCGACGCGGTCGGCGCCGACTTCGTCGCCGGCGCGCAGGGCCAGTTCGAGCAGGGCCGTTCCGGGCAGCAGGATCCGGTCCATGACCGCGTGGTCCGCGAGCCAGGGATGGGACTGTACGGAGAGCCGTCCGGTGAACAACACGCCCTGTCCGGCGGCCAGTTCGACTGCGGCGCCGAGCAGCGGATGACCGGCGGAACCGAGACCGGCCGCGCGCACATCACCCGTACCACCAGCGCTGCCGAGTTGACCGGCCGGCCAGAACCACTGGTGCTGGAAGGCGTACGTCGGCAGCTCCACACGTCGGGCGTCTGTTCCGGCGAAGAACCGGGCCCAGCCGACCGATACACCGTGTGCGTGGGCCTGGGCCAGCGCGGTGAGAGCGGTCAGCTCCTCCGCCCTGTCCTTGCGCAGGACCGGTACGGTGACCGTCCCGTCCGGCACCGACTGTTGGGCCATGGCGGAGAGCACTCCGTCCGGACCCAACTCCAGGAGGGTGGTCACGCCTTCGTCGGTGAGGGTGCGGACGCCATCGGCGAAGCGGACGGCTTCGCGGACATGCCGTACCCAGTACTCGGCCGAGCAGAGTTCGCCGGCCGATGCGAGAGCACCGCTCACATTCGAGATCACCGGAATCGACGGCGACTGGAACGCCAGACCCTCCACGACTGTACGGAAATCATCAAGCATCGGGTCCATGAGCGGCGAGTGGAAAGCGTGCGAGACCCGCAGCCGGCTGGTCTTACGCCCGAGAGCCTCCAGTTGAGCAGCAGCCTCCACGACCGCGGCCTCGGCACCGGAAAGCACCACCGAGGAGGGGCCGTTGACGGCCCCGATCGAGACCTGGTCGGAGAGGTACGGGGTGACCTCGTCCTCAGTGGCCTGGACCGCGACCATCGCACCGCCAGCGGGCAGCGCCTGCATCAGCGCGCCTCGCGCCACCACCAGACGGCACGCATCCGCCAACGAGAAGACACCTGACACATGAGCCGCGGCGATCTCGCCGATCGAGTGCCCGGCCACAAAATCGGGCCGCACTCCCCACGACTCCACCAACCGGAAGAGAGCCACTTCGATCGCGAAGAGCGCGGGCTGGGTGAAGCCCGTCTCATTCAGCCTGTCGGTATCCTCGCCCCAGATCACCTCCCGCAGCGAACCGCCCAACTCCCCTTCCAGCACGGCGAGTACGGAGTCGAGTGCCTCGGCGAAGACCGGGAACCGCTCATACAACTCCCGGCCCATCCCCAACCGCTGCGACCCCTGCCCCGAAAACAGCACCGCCGACTTACCGCCAGCCGCCGAACCCGAGACCGCCAGCGGATCCGGCTCACCGGCCACCAGCGCGGACAGCGCCCGTACCGCCTCCGCCCCATCACCCGCCAGCACCACCGCACGATGCTCGAACACCGACCGGCCCGTCGCCAACGAGAAACCAACATCCAGCGACCGAGACCCGGCCTCCTCCACCAGAGCCAACAGCCGCGCCGCCTGCTCACGCAGCGCCTCCGGCGACTTGCCCGACAGCACCCACGGCACCACCACCTTCGCCGCATCGACCGGTTCCTCCGAAGAGGATTCCGGCTCCGCCACCGCCGTCGGCTGCTCCAGGATGATGTGGGCGTTCGTCCCGCTGATACCGAAGGACGACACACCCGCGCGCCGCACCCGCTCGGTCTCGGGCCATGCGGTCTGCTCCGTCAGCAGCTCCACCGCGCCCGCCGACCAGTCGACATGCGACGACGGCTCGGTCACATGCAGTGTCCGGGGCAGAGTCCCGTGCCGCATCGCCATGACCATCTTGATCACACCGGCCACGCCGGCTGCTGCCTGAGTGTGCCCGATGTTGGACTTCACGGAGCCGAGCAGCAGCGGACGCTCGGGGTCGCGGTCACGCCCGTACGTGGCAAGCAGCGCCTGCGCCTCGATCGGGTCACCCAGCGTCGTACCCGTACCGTGCGCCTCGACCACATCGACATCGTCGGCCGACAACCCACCGCTGGCCAGCGCCTGCCGGATCACCCGCTGCTGCGACGGACCATTCGGAGCCGTCAGGCCATTCGACGCACCATCCTGGTTGACCGCCGACCCACGCAGCACCGCCAGCACGTCACGCCCGTTGCGCCGCGCGTCCGACAGCCGCTCCAGGACCAGGATGCCAACGCCCTCCGACCAGCCCACGCCATCGGCCGTGTCCGAGAAGGCCTTGCACCGCCCGTCAGGCGAAAGCCCCCGCTGCCGCGAGAACTCCACAAACGTGCCAGGAGTCGACATCACCGTCACACCGCCGGCCAGCGCCAGCGAGCACTCGCCGCCCCGCAGGGCCTGGGCCGCGAGATGCATCGCCACGAGCGACGACGAACATGCCGTGTCCACGGTCATCGCCGGGCCTTCGAGGCCCAGGGTGTACGACACCCGGCCCGAGGCCACACTGCCCGCGCTGCCCTGGCCCTGATGCCCCTCGAACTCCTTGCCGTTCAGGGTGGTTCCGTAGTCGTTGTACATCACACCAGCGAACACACCGGTCTGACTGTCCCGCAACGACACCGGGTCGATACCCGCCCGCTCGATCGCCTCCCACGAGGCTTCCAGCAGAAGTCGTTGCTGTGAATCGGTCGCCATGGCTTCCCGGGGTGACATCCCGAAGAACGCCGGGTCGAACTCCCCCGCGTTCTCAAGGAATCCGCCCGAGCGGGTGTAGGCGGTTCCGGCGTGGTCCGGGTCGGGGTGGTACAGCGACTCGATGTCCCAGCCACGGTTGGCGGGGAACCCGGAGATCGCGTCCGTACCCTCGGTGACCAGCCGCCACAGATCCTCCGGCGACTCCACCCCGCCCGGGAACCGGCAGCTCATTCCCACGACCACGATCGGATCGTCCGCCGTCGGCGGCAGCAGCCGGGCCGGGACCGACGCCTCGGCCTCGGTGCCGAACAGTTCGTCGCGGAGATGGTCGGCCAGCGCCGCCGCGGTCGGGTAGTCGAAGATCAGTGTCGCGGTGAGCCGCAGCCCGGTCACCGTACTCAGCCGGTTCCGCAGCTCGACCGCCGTCAGCGAGTCGAAGCCCAGGTCACGGAACGGGGCGACCGCGTCGACCGCTCGCCCATCGGCGTGGCCGAGCACCAGGGCGACCTGGCTCCGTACGAGGTCCAGCAGTTCCGCCCGTCGCTCGGCGGAGGCCAGTCCCTCCAGCCGGCTCAGCAGTCCGGTGGCGGCGGCCGATCCGGCCGTGGCGTTCCGGCGGGCGCGGTTGCGGACCAACGCCCGTAGCAGCGGAGGCACTTCGCCCTGCGCTCGGAGCGCCGGGAGATCCAGCCGTACGGGTACGAGCGCCGCATCGCCGTTGGCGAGCGCGGCATCGAAGAGTGCCACGCCCTGGTCGATGGAGAGCGGTGGCATACCCGAGCGGGCCATCCGCCGCATATCGGCCTCGGTGACGCTGCCGGTCATGCCTCCCGTCCGGTCCCAGGGACCCCAGGCGAGTGACAGCCCGGGCAAGCCCTCGGCCCTGCGGTGTGCGGCCAGTGCGTCCAGGAAGGCGTTCGCGGCGGCGTAGTTGGCCTGCCCCGCGCCGCCGAACAGACCGGCCACGGAGGAGAAGACCACAAAGGCGGTGAGATCGAGGCCCTTGGTCAGTTCGTGCAGATGCCAGGCCGCGTCCGCCTTCGGGCGCAGTACGGTGTCGAGCCGCTCGGGCGTCAGCGAACCGATCGTCCCGTCGTCCAGCACACCGGCCGTATGCACCACGGCCGTCAGCGGATGCTCGGACGGCACCGAAGCCAACAAGGCCGAAGTCGCAGACCGGTCAGCGAGATCGCAGGCGGTCAGGGTGATCTCGGCGCCGTGCGCGGCGAGTTCGGCGGCCAGTTCGGATGCGCCGGGCGCTTCGGCGCCCCGTCGGCTCGCCAGCAGGAGATGCCGTACACCCCGCTCGGTCACAAGATACCGGGCGAAGACCGCGCCCAGGCCGCCCGTACCGCCGGTGATCAGGACCGTACCGTCGGCGTTCCAGAGGTGACCCGTGTCGGTGCCGGATTCGGTGCTGGTTGTACGGGTGAGGCGGCCTGCGAGGAAGTCGCCTTGTCGGACGAGCAGTTGAGGCTCGGTCGTACCGAGTGCGAGCGCCTGCGGCAGGGCTGCGAGTGACGGCTCGTCGGAGCCGAGATCCAGCAGCCCGAAGCGGCCCGGGTGTTCGGTCTGCGCGGAGCGCACCAGGCCCCAGACCGAGGCCGCGGCCACATCGGTGACCTCCTCGCCACCACCCGAGACCGCACCCGTGGTGACGAACACCAGCCGGGAGCCGGCGAACCGTTCCTCGGCGAGCCATCCGTGGACCAGCGCGAGCGCCTGGGCGCTCAACGTGTGAGCGGATTCCGCGACTTGGGCGTTCTGCTCACCGGCCACGCCCACCAGGACGGTGTCCGGCACCGGGCCTTCTCCCGCTGCCAGCGCGGCGAGGTCCGCGTATGTCTCCACGGGAGCGTCCGGCCGCGTCAGCCGTGCGGCGAGGTCCAGCGCGTCGGTGCCGAGTACGGCGACCGAGGGCAGGGCGTCCGGGCCGGCGCCGGGCACCGGAGTCCAGGCGAGCCGGAACAGGGAGTTCGCGGCGGCAGCGGCGGCTCCGGTGTCACCGAGTCCGTCGCCCGAAATGGCTCGTACGAGGAGCGCGTCGACCGAGGCGACCGGGGCACCGGCTGTGTCGGCGACGCTGATCGAGAGCGATTCGTTGCCGGCGGGCGCGATCCGTACGCGGAGCGCCGAGGCGCCGGTGGCGTACAGCGAAACACCCTGCCAGGAGAAGGGCAGTCCACCGCTGTTCTCCGTGCCCTCTCCCGCGAGGAGGGAGGCGTGGAGGGCGGAGTCGAGGAGGGCGGGGTGCAGACCGAAGGCGTCGGGCTCGATGCCTTCGGGGAGGCTCACCTCGGCAAAGATCTCACCATCACGGCGCCAGGCGGCCCGCAGCCCCTGGAACACCGGACCGTACGCGAAGCCGATCTCCGCGAACCGCTCGTAGCAGCCGTCGACTTCAAGCGCTTTGGCGTTCGCTGGCGGCCATTGTGTCGCGTCGAATCCGGTGGGTGCCTGGGTCCGGGGGTCGGCCGTCAGAACACCGGTGGCGTGCTGGGTCCATGGGACATCCGTAGCGCCTTCGGGGCGGGAGTGAATGGTGACGGTACGCCGACCGGTGTCATCGGCGACTCCGACCCGTACCTGCGTCTGGATGGCACCGCGCTCCGGCAGGACGAGCGGGGCCGCGAGGGTCAGCTCGTCGACGTGGTCGCAACCGACCTCGTCGCCGGCCCGGAAGGCCAGTTCGAGCAGGGCGGTTCCGGGCAGCAGGACCCTGCCCATGACGGTGTGATCGACGAGCCACGGGTGGGTACCGACCGAGAGCCGGCCGGTGAAGAGCATTCCCTCGCCCTCGGCCAGCTCGACCGCGGCGCCCAGCAGCGGATGCCCGGCGGAGCCGAGTCCGGCCGCGCGCACATCACCTGTACCGCTGCCCGCGAGAGGGCCAGCCGGCCAGAACCACTGGTGCTGGAAAGCGTATGTCGGCAGCTCCACGCGCTGAGCACCTGTTCCGGCGAAGAACCCGGTCCAGTCGACCGCCACGCCCTTCGCGTGCATCTGTGCCAACGCGGTGAGGGCGCTCAGCTCTTCCGGCCTGCCCTTGCGGAGAACCGGTACGGTGACCGTCCCGTCCGGCACCGACTCCTGGGCCATGGTGGAGAGCACCCCGTCCGGGCCCAACTCGATGAACTTCGTTACGCCTTGACCGGCGAGCGAGCCGATGCCATCGGCGAAGCGCACGGCTTCGCGGACATGCCGTACCCAGTACTCGGCCGAGCAGAGTTCGTCGGCCGATGCGAGAGCACCGCTCACATTCGAGATCACCGGGATGGACGGCGGCTGGAACGCCAGGCCCTCCACGACTGTACGGAAATCATCGAGCATCGGATCCATGAGCGGCGAGTGGAAAGCGTGCGAGACGCGCAGCCGGCTGATCTTGCGGCTGAGAGCCTCCAGTTGAGCGGCAGCCTCCAACACCGCGTCCTCGGCACCCGAAACCACCACCGAGGAGGGGCCGTTGACCGCGGCGATCGACACGTGCTCGGAGAGGTACGGAGTGACCTCGTCCTCGGTCGCCTGGATCGCGACCATCGCGCCGCCAGCAGGCAGCGCCTGCATCAGCGCGCCTCGCGCCACCACCAGACGGCACGCATCCGCCAGCGAGAACACCCCCGCCACATGAGCCGCCGCGATCTCGCCAATCGAGTGCCCGGCCACAAAATCGGGCCGCACTCCCCACGACTCCACCAACCGGAACAGTGCCACTTCGATCGCAAAGAGCGCGGGCTGCGTGAACCCCGTCTCATTCAGCCGGTCGGCATCCTCGCCCCAGATCACCTCCCGCAGCGAGCACCCCAACTCCCCGTCCAGCAGGGCGAGTACGGAGTCGAGTGCCTCGGCGAAGACCGGGAACCGCTCATACAACTCACGGCCCATCCCCAACCGCTGCGAACCCTGCCCCGAGAACAGCACCGCCGACTTACCGCCAAGCACCGAACCCGAGACCGCCAGCGGATCCGGCTCACCGGCCACCAGCGCCGACAGCGCCCGTACCGCCTCCGCCCGATCACCCGCCAGCACCACCGCACGATGCTCAAACACCGACCGGCCCGTCACCAACGAGAAACCAACATCCAGCGACCGAGACCCGACCTCCTCCACCAGCGCCAGCAACCGCGCCGCCTGGTCACGCAACGCCTCCGGCGACTTGCCCGACAGCACCCACGGCACCACCGCAGGCTCGGCCAGTACCTCCGAAGAAGTCTCCGGCGCGCTCACGCTCGTCGGCTGTTCCAGGATGACGTGCGCGTTCGTACCACTGATCCCGAACGACGACACACCCGCTCGCCGCGCACGCCCCGCCTCCGGCCAGGCGGTCTGCTCGGTGAGCAGTTCCACCGCGCCTTCCGACCAGTCCACATGCGACGAGGGAGCGTCAACGTGGAGCGTCTGCGGCAGCACGCCGTACCGCATCGCCAGCACCATCTTGATCACACCGGCCACACCGGCCGCGGCCTGCGTGTGCCCGATGTTGGACTTCACCGACCCCAGCCACAGCGGTCGCTCCGGGTCGCGGTCACGACCGTACGTGGCAAGCAGCGCCTGCGCCTCGATCGGGTCACCCAGCGTCGTGCCCGTACCGTGCGCCTCGACCACATCCACATCGTCGGCCGACAGTCCACCACTGGCCAACGCCTGCCGAATAACACGCTGCTGCGAAGGACCATTCGGAGCCGTCAGACCATTCGACGCACCGTCCTGGTTCACCGCCGACCCGCGCACCACCGCCAGCACGTCATGCCCATTGCGCCGGGCATCCGACAGCCGCTCCAGCACCAGCATGCCCACACCCTCGGACCAGCCCACACCGTCAGCCGTGTCCGAGAACGCCTTGCACCGCCCGTCGGGCGAAAGCCCTCGCTGCCGCGAGAACTCCACAAACGTGCCCGGAGTCGACATCACCGTCACACCGCCGGCCAACGCCAGCGAGCATTCACCACTTCGCAGCGCCTGCATCGCCCAGTGCATCGCCACCAACGACGACGAACACGCCGTATCCACCGTCACCGCAGGCCCCTCAAGACCCAGCGTGTACGACACCCGCCCCGACGCCACACTGCCCGCGCTGCCCTGACCCTGGAACCCTTCGAATTCTTCGCCGTTGAGCGTTGTCCCGTAGTCGTTGTACATCACACCGGCGAACACACCGGTCTGGCTGTCCCGCAACGACACCGGGTCAATACCGGCCCGCTCGATCGCCTCCCACGAGGTCTCCAGCAACAGCCTCTGCTGCGAGTCCGTCGCCATCGCCTCACGCGGCGACATCCCGAAGAACGCAGGGTCGAACTCCCCTGCGTCGTGCAGGAATCCACCCGACCGCGTGTACGACGTGCCGGTGCGCTCCGGGTCCGGGTCGTAGAGTGCGTCCACATCCCAGCCACGATTCACCGGGAAGTCCGACACCACATCCGCGCCCTCGGACACCACACGCCACAGATCCTCCGGCGACGCCACCCCGCCCGGGAAGCGGCAGGCCATACCGACCACCACAACCGGATCGTCGCCCATCGGCGGCAGCGAGGACACCGGGATCGCCACCTCGGCCTCGGTGCCGAGCAGTTCATCGAGGAGATGGTCCGCCAGCGCCGACAGTGTCGGGTAGTCGAACACCATCGTGGCGGGCAGCCGCAGGCCGGTGGCGGTGTTGAGCCGGTTGCGCAGTTCCACCGCGGTGAGCGAGTCGAAGCCGAGGTCACGGAACGCCCGACCCGAGTCGATGTCGGCGCCGCCGGCATGCCCCAGCACCAGGGCCGCCTGGGCCCGTACGAGGTCCAGCACCACTTCCCTCTGATCGGCCGTTTCCAGCAGGCCCAGCCGCCGTACCAGACCGCCATCCGCACCCGGACCGGCCGACGCCACACGGCGCGACGGTGTCCGGATCAGCCCGCGCAGGAGCGCCGGTACGGTGCCCAGGGCCCGCAGCACCGGCAGGTCCAGCCGTACGGGTACGACGGCGGCCTCACCGGTCGCGAGCGCGGCGTCGAACAAGGCCAGGCCCTGCTCCACCGACAGCAGCGGCATACCCGCGTCCGCGGCCCGTCGTACATCGCGCTCGTCAAGGGTGCTGGTCATACCCGCGCCCTGGCCCCATGGACCCCAGGCGAGCGACAGCCCCGGCAGGCCCTCGGCCTGGCGGCGCGCCGCCAGGGCATCCAGGAAGGCGTTGCCCGCCGCGTAGTTGGCCTGGCCCGCGCCACCGAACGTACCGGCGACCGAGGAGAACACCACAAACCCGGCGAGATCGAGATCCCGGGTCAGTTCGTGAAGATGCCAGGCCGCGTCCGCCTTCGGCCGCAGCACCCGCGCCAGCCGCTCGGGTGACAGCGAACCGACCACACCGTCGTCCAGTACACCGGCCGTATGCACCACTGCGGTCAGCGGATGTTCGGCGGGCACCGACGCCAGCAGTCCGGCCAGCGCTTCCCGGTCCGCCACATCACACGCGGCGATCGAGACATCGGCACCCAAGTCCCGCAGGTCCGCAGCCAGTTCCTCGGCACTGTCGGCAGCCGGGCCTCGACGGCTGGTCAGCAGGAGATGCCGTACGCCGCGCTCACCGACAAGATGGCGGGCCAGCACACCACCGAGACCGCCCGTACCGCCCGTGATCAGAACCGTGCCTTCGGGGTCCCATACGGGGCTGTCCGTGGCGGGCTCGGTCGCGGTCATCCTGGCCAGGCGTCCGGCGCGGATGCCGCCGTCGCGGACGAGCAATTGCGGCTCTTCCACGCCAAGTGCCCCGGGCAGCAGGGCAACTGACGATTCGTCGGAGTCCAGGTCGATCAGTCCGAAGCTGCCCGGGTTCTCCGTCTGTGCGGAGCGCACCAGGCCCCAGACCGAGGCCGCGGCCACATCGGCGACCTCCTCGCCACCGCCCGCGACCGCGCCCGTGGTGACAAACACCAGCCGGGAGTCGGCGAACCGTTCCTCGGCGAGCCATTCCTGCACCAGGGCCAGGGCGCCGGCGGTCAACGCATGGACGGAGTCGACGACTTCGGCTCCGTACGCGCTGGCCACGCCCACCAGCACCGCGCCCGCCACCGGCTCGGCACCGGCCGCGAGCGAGGCCAGATCGGTGTGCCGGGTGACCTCGGTGCCCGTACGTTCCAGCCCCTCGGCCAGTCCAACGACGTCCGCGCCGACCAGCGCGACCGCGCCGGAAAGCGCTTCGGACGGCAGCGCGACCGGCACCCAGCCGACCCCGAACAGCGCGTCCTGGTCCTGCCCGCCAGCACCGTTCAACTGCTCGCCCGACACGGCCCGTACGAGGAGCGAGTCGACCGAGGCAACCGGGGCACCGGCCGTATCGGCGACAGCGATCGAGAGCGCTTCATTGCCGGCGGGGGCGATCCGTACGCGGAGTGCCGAAGCGCCGGTCGCGTACAGCGAGACACCTTCCCAGGAGAAGGGCAGTCCGCCGCCGTTTTCCGTGCTCTCCCCCGCGAGGAGGGAGGCGTGCAGGGCGGAGTCGAGCAGCGCGGGGTGCAGACCGAACGCACCCGGCTCAGTGCCTTCGGGGAGGCTCACCTCGGCGAAGATCTCACCGTCACGGCGCCAGGCGGCCCGCAGCCCCTGGAACACCGGACCGTACGCGAACCCGATCTCCGCGAACCGCTCATAGCAGCCCTCAACGGCCAGGGATTCAGCGTTCGTCGGCGGCCACACGGTGGCATCGAAGTCGGTGGACCCGGTCCGGGCACCCGCGGTCAGCAGCACACCTGCGGCATGCTGTGTCCACGGCCGCTCGTCGGCTCCATCGGGGCGGGAATGGACCACCATCGCGCGGCGGCCGGTGTCGTCGGCGACTCCGACGCGTACCTGCACCTGCACCGCGCCCTGCTCGGGCAGCACCAGCGGGGCGGCAAGGGTCAGCTCCTCGACCCGGTCACAACCCACCTCGTCCCCCGCCCGGAACGCCAGCTCCAGCAGCCCCGTCCCGGGCAGCAGCACCCGGCCCATCACGGCGTGGTCGGCGAGCCAGGGATGTGACTGCACCGACAGCCGACCGGTGAACAACACCCCTTCGCCCTCGGCCAGTTCGACAGCGGCTCCGAGGAGCGGGTGACCGGCCGGACCAAGGCCCGCGGCCCGCATATCACCCGTACGGCCGCCGAGCGCGCCCACCGGCCAGAACCAGCGGTGCTGGAAGGCGTACGTCGGAAGATCCACCCGCCGGGCACCGGTACCGGCGAACACTGCGGCCCGGTCGAGGGGCACGCCCTGCACATGGAGGGACGCCCAGGCGGTGAGAGCGGTCAGCTCTTCCGGCCGGTCCTTGCGGAGGACCGGCACCATGACCGCGTCGTCCCCGGCGGACTCGCGCGCCAGGGCCGAGAGAACTCCGTCGGGCCCCAGCTCCAGGTACGTGCGAACGCCCGCGGTCTCCAAGGTGCGGACGCCATCGGCGAAGCGGACGGCTTCGCGGACATGGCGTACCCAGTACTCGGGCGAGCACAGCTCGTCGGCAGAAGCGAGAGCACCGCTCACATTCGAGATCACCGGAATCGACGGCGACTGGAAGGCCAGCCCCTCGGCCACCGCGCGGAAGTCGTCCAGCATCGGGTCCATCAACGGCGAGTGGAAGGCGTGCGAGACGCGCAGACGGCTGGTCTTGCGGCCCAGGGCCTCCAGCTCGGCCGCGACCGCCACGACCGCGTCCTCCGCGCCGGAGATCACCACCGAAGTCGGACCGTTGACGGCGGCGATCGACACGCGCTCGGAGAGGTACGGGGTGACCTCGTCCTCCGTCGCCTGCACCGCGACCATCGCACCACCGGCCGGGAGCGCCCGCATCAGCGCACCCCGAGCCACCACCAGACGGCACGCATCGTCCAGCGAGAACACCCCCGCCACATGAGCAGCGGCAATCTCACCGATCGAATGCCCAGCAACGAAATCGGGCCGAACTCCCCACGATTCCACCAGCCGGAACAACGCCACTTCGATCGCGAAGAGCGCTGGCTGGGTGAACCCCGTATCGTTCAGCGATTCGGCGTCGTCGCCCCAGATGACCTCCCGCAGCGAGCAGTCCAACTCCCCGTCCAACAGGGCGAGTACGGAGTCGAGCGCCTCGGCGAAGACCGGGAACCGCTCATACAACTCCCGGCCCATCCCCAGCCGCTGCGACCCCTGACCCGAGAACAGCACCGCCGACTTACCGCCGAGCACCGAACCCGAGACCGCCAGCGGATCCGGCTCGCCGGCCACCAGCGCCGACAACGCCCGCACGGCCTCCTCCCGATCACCCGCCAGCACCACCGCACGCTGATCAAACAAAGACCGGCCTGTCGCCAACGAGAAGCCGACGTCCACCGGCCGCAACTCGGAACCCCGCGTTTCGATCAACGACTGCAGTCGCGCCGCCTGACCCCGCAGCGCCTCGGGCGACTTCCCCGACAGCACCCACGGCACCACCGCAGGCTCCGTCGCCGAAGCCGCAGAGGCTGCGGAAGCCGCCGTAGCTTCCGTCCCGCCGACCACCGTCCCCTGGATCACCGTGGGCGGCTGCTCCAAGATCACATGCGCGTTCGTCCCGCTGATCCCGAACGATGACACCGCCGCCCGCCGCGCCCGGTCGACCTCCGGCCAGGCGGTCTGCTCGGACAGCAGCTCCACCGCGCCTTCCGACCAGTCGACATGCGAGGACGGCGCCTCGGCGTGGAGCGACTGCGGCAGCACCCCATGGCGCATCGCCATGACCATCTTGATGATGCCCGCGACACCGGCCGCCGCCTGGGTGTGACCGATGTTGGACTTCACCGACCCCAGCAGCAGCGGTCGCTCGGGATCCCGGTCCCGCCCGTACGTCGCGAGCAGCGCCTGCGCCTCGATCGGGTCACCCAGCGTCGTACCCGTACCATGCGCCTCCACCACATCGACGTCATCGGCCGACAACCCACCACTGGCCAGCGCCTGCCGGATCACACGCTGCTGCGAAGGACCATTCGGAGCCGTCAGACCATTGGAAGCGCCGTCCTGGTTGACCGCCGACCCGCGCACCACCGCCAGCACCTCATGCCCATTACGCCGGGCATCCGAAAGACGCTCCAGCACCAGCATGCCCACACCCTCCGACCAGCCCACACCATCGGCCGACTCGGAGAACGCCTTGCACCGCCCGTCGGGGGCAAGGCCCCGCTGGCGCGAGAAGTCCACGAACACCGTCGGTGTCGACATGACGGTCACACCGCCGGCCAGCGCCAGCGAGCACTCACCACTCCGCAGCGCCTGCATCGCCCAGTGCATCGCCACCAACGACGACGAACACGCCGTATCCACCGTCACCGCAGGCCCCTCAAGACCCAGTGTGTACGACACCCGCCCCGACGCCAGGCTGGTGCTGCCTCCGCCCTGGAAGCCCTCGAACTCGGGGCTCGCCAGTACGGCGGTGTAGTCGCTGTACATCACACCGGCGAACACACCGGTCGCTGTGCCCCGCAGCGACACCGGGTCGATTCCCGCCCGCTCGACGGCCTCCCACGAGGCTTCCAGAAGCAACCGCTGCTGCGAGTCCGTGGCGAGCGCCTCGCGCGGTGACATGCCGAAGAAGTCCGGGTCGAACTCCCCCGCCTGGTGCAGGAATCCGCCTTCACGGGTGTAGGAGGTGCCCATGTGGTCGGGGTCCGGGTGGAACAGTCCGTCGACGTCCCAGCCCCGGTTGGTCGGGAATCCCGAGATGGCGTCCCCGCCCTCCGTGACGAGCTGCCACAGATCCTCGGGCGAGGTCACACCGCCCGGATACCGGCAGCTCATCCCCACGACGACGATCGGATCGTCGGCCACCGCGGCCGACCGTACCGCGACAGGTGCTGCCAACTCGGCTTCCGAGCCGAGCAGTTCATCGAGAAGATGGTCGACGAGTGTCTGTACGGTGGGGTAGTCGAAGGCCATCGTCGCGGGCAGCCGGAGCCCGGTGACGGTGTTGAGGCGGTTACGCAGTTCGACCGCAGTCAGGGAGTCGAAGCCCAACTCGCGGAAGGCACGCCCCGGATGGACGGCTGCGGCGTCGGCATGGCCCAGGACGAGGGCGACCTGCCCGCGTACGAGATCCAGCAGCACCTCTTGACGCTCGACACCGGTGAGACCGACCAGGCGTTCGACCAGTCCGGTCGCCGCGGCCGATCCGGCCACCGCGGCCCGCCGGGAGCGGGTGCGGATCAACGCCCGTAGCAGCGGCGGGACTTCGCCCTGTGCGCGGAGTGCCGGCAGGTCCAGCCGTACCGGCGCCAGTACGGCGTCCCCGGTGGCCAGCGCCGCTTCGAACAGCGCGAGGCCCTGGGCCACCGGCAGGGGCGGTACGCCCGAGCGCGCCATCCGGTCGGTGTCGGCGTCCGTCAGTGTGCCGGTCATACCGCCGGACTGGTCCCATGGGCCCCAGGCCAGCGAGACGCCTGGCAGCCCCTCGGCCCGGCGACGCTCGATGAGCGCGTCCAGGAAGGCGTTGCCAGCCGCGTAGTTGCCCTGACCGGGGCTGCCGAAGACGGCCGCCGCCGAGGAGAAGACGACAAACGCGGTGAGATCGAGGTCCCGGGTCAGTTCGTGCAGATGCCAGGCCGCATCGACCTTGGGCCGCAGCACATGGTCCAGCCGTTCCGGGGTGAGCGAGCCCGCCAGGCCGTCGTCCAGGACTCCCGCCGCGTGCACGACGGCCGAGATACGGTGCCGCTCCAGCAGTTCCGCGAGTGCGTCGCGGTCCGTCACGTCGCAGGCTTCCGCGATGGCGTCGACGCCTTGCGACTCCAGCTCCGCGACGAGTTCCGCCGCGCCTTCGGCGGCCGGACCGCGCCGGCTGACCAGCAGGAGCCGTCGTACGTTGTGTTCCGCCACCAGGTGGCGCGCCAGCAGGGCGCCCAGACCGCCCGTTCCACCGCTGATCAGCACACTGCCGCCGTCGGTGTCCCAGACGGGGCGCGCGTCGTGTTCGGCGGCCGGCCTGCGCACCAGGCGTCCGGCGCGGACCTCACCGCCCCGTACGAGCAGTTGTGGTTCGTCCAGGTCCAGTGCCCACAGCGGAAGATCCGCCGCGGCCTCATCGCCCGCGAGCCCAGGGCGGGCGCCGGGATCGATGCCGGGGTCAAGGCCGGGGTCGAGATCGATCAGGCCGAAGCAGCCGGGGTTCTCCGACTGCGCGGACCGTACGAGACCCCTGGCCGCGGCCGCCGCCGGATCGTGCCCGCCCACAGCGCCGCGCGTCACAAAGACAAAGCGGGAGCCGGCGAGGCGTTCCTCGGTCAGGCGCTCCTGGATCCGCTCCAGGACCTGGTGGGTGAGGGCGTGCGCGGTGTCGGCGGGGTCGGCGGTGTCGGTGCCAGGCGCTCCCGACACCGGGATCAGCACCACATCGGCGGCCGTGGTGTCATGCGCGGAGTCGGTCCACACCTCGGCCGACGCGTCGGCCAGGGCGTCGGTCAGGCCCAGGGTGTCCGGGCCGGCCACCGCCACCGTACGGCCGGAGACCGCACCGGACGACGGAGCCGCGACCGGGGTCCAGTCCAGGCGGAACAGCGCGTCCCGCGTCAGTGCCGCGGAGTCGTCGAGGGTGTCGGTGGACAGCGCCCGCATCGCCAGCGACTCCACCGACGCGACCGGCGCCCCCGTGGTGTCGGCGACGGCGATCGACACCGCTCCGTCGGCGGTACGGGACAGCCTGACCCGTACGGCGGACGCCCCCGAAGCGCGCAGGGACACACCGCTCCACGAGAAGGGGATACGGCCGCCCTGCCGCTCAGCACCATCGGCGGGCGCGTCGATGAACCAGGCCGCGTGGAGGCCCGCGTCCAGCAGTGCGGGGTGCAGTCCGAACGCGTCCGCGTCGGCCAGGACGCCTTCGGGCAGGCTCAGTTCGGCGAAGACCTCGCCGTCGAGCCGCCAGGCGGCGCGCAGGCCCTGGAAGACCGGACCGTACGCGAAACCGTGCTCGGCGCGCGCTTCGTAGAAGCCGTCCAGGTCGACGGGTTCGGCGCCCGCCGGGGGCCAGACCGTGGCATCGAAGTCGGTGACAGCGAGATCAGTGGCAGCCGTGTGAGTGTCGGCGTTGTGCGGATCGGCGGTCAGTACGCCCGTGGCGTGCTGGGTCCAGGGTTCCTCGGCCGCCCCTTCGGGCCGCGAGTGGATGGTGACCGTACGCCGGCCACGCTCGTCGGCGACACCGACTCGTACCTGTGTCTGCATGGCGCCACGCTCGGGCAGCACCAGCGGGGCGGCAAGGGTCAGCTCCTCGACGCGGTCGCTGCCGACTTCGTCACCGGCGCGGATCGCCAGTTCCAGCAGGGCGGTTCCGGGCAGCAGGATCCGGCCCATGACCGCGTGGTCGGCCAGCCAGGGGTGCGACCGTACGGAGAGGCGGCCGGTGAACAACACGCCTTCGTCCTCGGCCAGTTCGACCACACCGTTGAGCAGCGGATGCCCCGCGGACACCAGGCCGACGGCGGTTGCGTCGGCGACGCCGCGCGAGCCGTCCGGCCAGAACGGCTGGTGCTCGAAGGCGTAGGTGGGCAGCTCGACACGGGAGGCGCCGGTCCCGGCGAAATACCGGTGCCAGTTCACGGCGACACCGCTCACATGGAGCTGAGCGAGTGCGGTGACGGCCGACAGTTCCTCGGAGCGGTTCTTGCGGAGTGCCGGCACCGTGATCGCACCGTCGGGCACCGACTCCCGGGCCATCGCGGAGAGGACTCCGTCGGGTCCCAGCTCCAGCAGAACGGTGACGCCTTGGTCGGCGAGGGTACGGACACCGTCCGCGAACCGGACCGCTTCGCGGACATGCCGTACCCAGTAGTCCGCCGAGCACAGCTCCTCGGACGAAGCGAGAGCACCGCTCACATTCGAGATCACCGGAATCGACGGCGTCTGGAACGTCAGCCCCTCGGCCACGGCCCGGAAGTCATCCAGCATCGGATCCATCAACGGCGAGTGGAAGGCATGCGAAACCCGCAGCCGGCTGGTCTTACGGCCCAGCGCCTCCAGTTCCGCCGCCACCTCCAGAACCGCATCCTCAGCACCGGAAAGCACCACCGAGGACGGTCCGTTGACGGCCGCGATCGAGACGCGGTCGTTGAGGTACGGAGTGACTTCGTCCTCCGTCGCCTGCACCGCGACCATCGCACCGCCGGCCGGCAGCGCCCGCATCAGCGACCCCCGCGCCACCACCAGACGACACGCATCCTCCAGCGAGAACACCCCCGCCACATGAGCAGCCGCGACCTCACCGATCGAATGACCCGCCACAAAATCAGGAGTCACACCCCACGACTCCACCAACCGGAACAACGCGACCTCAACCGCGAACAACGCAGGCTGAGTAAAGCCCGTATCGTTCAGCAGCTCAGCGTCTTCGCCCCACATCACCTCCCGCAGCGAGCGCCCCAACTCCCGGTCCAGCAAGGCCAGTACAGAATCCAGCGCCTCCGCGAACACCGGGAACCGCCCGTACAACTCCCGGCCCATGCCGAGCCGTTGAGAACCCTGGCCGGTGAACAAGAACGCCGTCTTCCCGGCGACGACCGATCCCGACACCACCAAGGCGTCCGGCTCGCCCACCGCGAGCGCCGCCAACGCCCTTACCGTCTCCGTGGGTTCACCAGTCGGCACCACCGCGCGGTGCTCGAACCTCGACCGGCCCGTGGCCAGCGAGAAACCGATGTCCACCGGCCGCAGTCCGGGCCGGGCCTGGAGGTACGAGAGGAGCCGGGCGGCCTGGCCGCGCAGCGCCTCGGGCGTCTTGCCCGAAAGCACCCATGGCACCACACCGGGCTCGGCCACCGGCGCTTCGGCACCGTCGGCCACCGTTTCCTGGATCACCATGGGCGGCTGTTCCAGCACCACATGGGCGTTGGTGCCGCTGATACCGAACGACGACACACCGGCCCGCCGCACCCGGTCGACGTCCGGCCATGCGGTCGGCTGGGTGACCAGTTCCACCGCGCCCGCCGACCAGTCGACGTGGGAGGAGGGTTCGGTGACATTGAGTGTGCGCGGGAATGTGCCGTGCCGCATCGCCATGACCATCTTGATCACACCCGCGGCACCGGCGGCGGCCTGGGTGTGGCCGAGGTTGGACTTCACCGACCCCAGCAGCAGCGGACGCTCGGGGTCGCGATCACGACCGTACGTCGCGAGCAGTGCCTGCGCCTCGATCGGGTCGCCCAGGATCGTACCCGTACCATGCGCCTCCACCGCGTCCACATCCGCAGGCGACAGACCACCACTGGCCAGAGCCTGCCGGATCACCCGCTGCTGCGAAGGACCATTCGGCGCGGTGAGACCGTTCGACGCGCCGTCCTGATTCACCGCACTGCCCCGCACCACAGCCAGAATCTCGTGGCCGTTGCGCCGCGCGTCCGACATGCGTTCCAGGAGGAGCATGCCGATGCCCTCGGACCAGCCGACGCCGTCGGCGGACTCGGAGAAGGGCTTGGAGCGGCCGTCGGGGGCGAGACCGCGCTGCCGCGAGAATTCCACAAAGGTGTCGGGGACGGACATCACGGTGACACCGCCGGCCAGCGCCAGCGAGCATTCACCGCTCCTGAGCGCCTGGGCCGCGAGATGCATCGCGACGAGCGACGATGAGCACGCCGTGTCGACCGTCATCGCGGGGCCTTCAAAACCGAAGGTGTACGAGACACGGCCCGAGGCCACACTCAGTGCGCTGCCCTGGCCCTGGAATCCTTCGAACTCCTTCCCGTTCAGGGTGGTGTTGTAGCCGCTGTACATCACACCGGCGAACACACCGGTCTGGCTGTCACGCAGCGAGAGCGGGTCGATTCCGGCTCGCTCGATCGCCTCCCACGACGTCTCCAGCAACAGCCGCTGCTGCGAGTCCGTCGCCATCGCCTCCCGCGGTGACATCCCGAAGAACGCAGGGTCGAACTCCCCCGCGTCGTGCAGGAATCCACCCGAGCGTGTGTACGACGTGCCGGTGTGCTCCGGATCCGGGTCGTAGAGTGCGTCCACATCCCAGCCACGGTTGACCGGGAAGTCCGACACCACGTCGGCCCCCTCGGACACCACACGCCACAGATCCTCCGGCGAACCGATGCCACCGGGGAAGCGGCAGGCCATACCGACCACCACAACCGGGTCGTCGTCGAGCAGGGCCCGGGAGAGTTCGGGTGCGACGGCGGCCAAGTCGGCGTCCGGGCCGAGGAGTTCTTCGAGGAGATGGTCCGCCAGGGCCACCACTGTCGGATAGTCGAAGACCATGGTGGCCGGCAGCCGCAGGCCGGTCGCGGTGTTGAGCCGGTTGCGCAGTTCCACCGCGGTGAGCGAGTCGAAGCCCAGATCGCGGAAGGCGCGCGCCGGGTCGACCCCGTCGCCGCTCGCGTGGCCCAGCACCATGGCCGCCTGGTCGCGCACCAGCGTGAGCAGTGTGGTGTGCCGTTCGGCGCGCTCCAGCCGGCTGAGGCGCTCGGCCAGACCGCCGTCCGCGCCCGCTCCGGCCGCTCCGGGGCCGGTGGCCACGGTACGCCGGGTGCCCGTACGGACCAGCCCGCGCAGGACCGCTGGTACGGAGCCCTTGGCCCGCAGGACGGGCAGGTCGAGCCGTACGGGTACGACAGCAGCGTCGCCGGTCGCGAGCGCAGCGTCGAACAGGGCGAGGCCCTGCTCCACCGAGAGCAGCGGCATGCCCGACTCGGCGGCCCTGCGCACATCGCGCTCGTCGAGACCGCTGGTCATGCCCGCGCCCTGGCCCCAGGGGCCCCAGGCGAGCGAGAGACCAGGCAGGGCCTCGGCCTGTCGGCGGGCGGCCAGAGCATCCAGGAAGGCGTTGCCCGCCGCGTAGTTGGCCTGTCCGGGGCCGCCGAACGTACCGGCGACCGAGGAGAACACCACAAACCCGGCCAGGTCGAGATCCCGGGTCAGTTCGTGAAGGTGCCAGGCGGCGTCGGCCTTGGGACGGAGTACGGAGGCGAGCCGCTCGGGCGTCAGGGAACCGATGACACCGTCGTCCAGCACACCGGCCGTATGCACGACGGCGGTCAGGGGATGCTCAGCGGGCACCGAGGCCAGCAGTCCGGCCAGCGCATCCCGGTCCGCCACGTCACACGCGGTAATAACGACCTCGGCAGCGCCCAACTCCCGTAGTTCGGCAGCAAGTTCCTCCGCGCCCTCGGCAGCCGGGCCACGACGGCTGGTCAGCAGCAGATGCCGGACACCCCGCTCCCGCACCAAGTGGCGTGCCAGCAGACCGCCCAGACCGCCCGTGCCGCCGGTGATCAGGACCGTACCCGCCGGATCCCACACACGCGGCATCGTCAGCACGATCTTGCCCACATGCCTGGCCATGCTCATGAAACGGAACGCATCCCGCGCCCGACGCACATCCCACGACCGCACCGGCAGCGGCTCCAGCACACCCCGGCCGAACAGACCCATCAGCGAGACAAGCATCCGCTGAATGCCCTCGGGCTCCACCCAGCCGAGGTCGAACGCCTGGTAGTCCACCCCCTCGGGCAGGCCTCCGGCCTCGCGGATGTCCGTCTTGCCCATCTCCAGGAACCGGCCACCGGGACTCATCAGCCGCAGCGACGCGTCCACGAACTCACCGGCCAGCGAGTTCAGAACGACATCGACACCCTCGCCATCGGTGACCTGGGAGAAGGCCGCCTCGAAGTCGGTGGTACGGGAGGACGCGATGTGGTCCTCGGCGACACCGAGTCCGCGCAGGGCGTCCCACTTGCCCTCGCTCGCCGTCGCGAAGACCTCAGCGCCCAGATGGTGGGCCAGTTGAATGGCCGCCATACCCACACCACCGGCACCGGCGTGGATCAGCACCCGCTCGCCCCGGCCCAGGCCCGCCAGTTCGATGAGGGCGTGATAGGCCGTCAGGAACACCAGCGGCATCGAGGCCGCCGTCTCCCACGACCACTCCCCGGGCAGCGGGGCGAGAAGCCGCGCGTCGCCCACCACCAGTGAGCCGAAACCGCCCGAGACCAGACCGGTGACCCGGTCGCCGGGGCGCAGTCCGGTGACCTCGGGACCGACCTCGACAACCACGCCGGAGGCCTCGCGCCCCATGCGCCCGGCGTCGCCGGGATACATGTCGAGCGCCTTGAGGACATCGCGGAAGTTCACTCCGGCCGCGCGGACCTCGATCCGTACGTCGTGGCCGGTCAGCGGATCGAGCACCTCCGGGAACGGCTCCAGCGCCAGACCGTCCAGGCTGCCCTTCTCCCGGCTGTCCAGCCGCCAGGGCACTCCGGCCGGCGGCACCAGGCCCGTACCGGACTCCAGGCGCGCGAGCCGACCGACACGCAGTCCTCCGTCGCGGACGGCCATCTGTGGCTCGTCCGTACCGAGCGAGTCGGCGAGCCGGGCGGGGCCGTCGTCCTCAAAGCCGAGGTCGAGCAGGCCGAAGCAGCCCGGGTTCTCCGTCTGGGCCGAGCGGACCAGGCCCCAGACCGCGGCGGCGGCCACATCGGTGACCTCCTCGTCGCCCGCCGCCACGGCGCCTCGGGTCACGAACACCAGCCGGGAACCGGCGAACCGCTCACCGGCCAGCCACTCCTGGACCAGCGCCAGGGCGCCGGCGGTCAGGGTGTGGGCCGACTGGGCCGCTCCGGCGTTGTGCCTGCCGTCGACGCCGACCAGTACGGTGCCGGGCACCGGGGACTCGTCCGCCGCCAGCGACGTCAGATCGGGGTACGCCTCGACGTCGATGCCCGTACCGTCCAGGCCTCCGGCCAGCCCGATGACATCGGGGCCGACCAGCGCGAGCCGGTCCGCCACGGGCCGGGCGGCCCCGGGAACCGGTACCCACTCCAGCGCGAACAGCGCGTCGCGCGCCGACTCGGCGGCGCCGCTGAGTTGTTCGCCCGACACGGCCCGTACGAGAAGCGCGTCGACCGAGGCGACCGGGGCACCGGCCGTGTCGGCGACGGTGATCGATACGGCGTCCTTGCCGTGGGCGGGGGCGATGCGTACGCGCAGGGCCGCGGCGCCGGTCGCGTGGAGCGAGACGCCTTCCCAGGAGAAGGGCAGACCGCCGCCTTGTGTGGTCTCTTCAGCGAGGAGGGAGGCGTGGAGGGCGGAGTCGAGCAGCGCGGGGTGCAGACCGAACGCCCCTGCCTCGGTGCCCTCGGGGAGGCTGACCTCGGCGAAGATCTCACCGTCGCGGCGCCAGGCGGCCCGTAGCCCCTGGAACACCGGACCGTACGCGAAGCCGATCTCCGCGAACCGCTCGTAGCAGCCCTCAACGGCCAGCGATTCGGCGCCTGTTGGCGGCCACTGGGTGGCGTCGAAGCCGGAGACGGGCTCCTGGGTGCCGGTGGTCAGCACACCTGTCGCGTGCTGGGTCCAGGGCCGCTCGTCGGCTCCGTCGGGTCGGGAATGGATGGCGATCGGGCGGCGGCCGGTGTCATCGGCGACTCCGACACGTACCTGCACCTGGACCGCGCCCTGCTCGGGCAGCACCAGCGGGGCGGCAAGGGTCAGTTCCTCGACCCGGTCACAGCCCACCTCGTCGCCCGCCCGGAACGCCAACTCCAGCAGCCCCGTCCCGGGCAGCAGCACCCGGCCCATGACGGTGTGATCGACGAGCCAGGGATGCGACTGCACCGACAGCCGACCGGTGAACAACACCCCTTCGCCCTCGGCCAGTTCAACGGCGGCGCCCAGCAGCGGATGCCCGGCGGAACCGAGTCCGGCCGCGCGCATGTCGCCCGTACCGCCGAGCTGACCGGACGGCCAGAACCAGCGGTGCTGGAAGGCGTACGTCGGAAGATCCACCCGCCGGGCGCCAACACCCTCGAAGAAGGCCGGCCATTCAATACCCGTGCCGCGCACATGGAGTTGGGCGAGGGCCGTGAGGGCCGCAGTCTCCTCCGGGCGGTCCTTGCGCAGTACGGGTACGGTCAGCGAGCCGTCCGGCACCGACTCCTGAGCCATCGCGGACAGCACACCGTCCGGCCCCAGCTCCAGGAACGTCCGTACGCCCCGCTCCCCCAACACCCCTACGCCATCCGCGAATCGGACGGCTTCACGGACATGCCGTACCCAGTAGTCCGCCGAGCACAGCTCCTCGGCCGATGCGAGAGCACCGCTCACATTCGAGATCACCGGAATACGAGGCGCCTCAAAGGCCAGCCCCTCGACCACCACTCGGAAGCCGTCCAGCATCGGATCCATCAACGGCGAGTGGAAGGCATGCGAAACCCGCAGACGGCTGGTCTTACGGCCCAACGCCTCCAGCTCAGCCACTACCGCCAGAACCGCATCCTCAGCACCGGAAAGCACCACCGAGGACGGGCCATTGACGGCCGCAATGGAGACCTGGTCGGACAGATACGGAACGACCTCGTCCTCCGTCGCCCGCACCGCAACCATCGCGCCGCCGACCGGCAGCGCCCGCATCAGCGAACCCCGCGCCGCCACCAGTCGGCAGGCGTCCTCCAGCGAGAACACCCCGGCCACATGAGCCGCCGCGACCTCACCGATCGAATGCCCGGCCACAAAATCGGGCCGCACACCCCACGACTCCACCAGCCGGAACAGCGCCACCTCAACCGCGAACAACGCGGGCTGAGTAAAGCCCGTATCGTTCAGCAGCTCAGCGTCCTCGCCCCACATCACCTCCCGCAGCGAGCACCCCAACTCCCCGTCCAGCAGAGCCAGTACGGAATCCAGCGCCTCCGCGAACACCGGGAACCGCCCGTACAGCTCACGGCCCATCCCCAGCCGCTGCGAGCCCTGGCCCGAGAACAGCACCGCCGACTTGCCGGCGACGACCGAACCCGACACCACCGATCCGTCCGGTTCTCCGGCCGCCAGCGCGCTCAGGGCGTCCACCGCACTCGTGGATCCGCCGCCCGTCAGGACCACCGCGCGGTGGTCGAATGCCGACCGGCCCGTCGCCAGCGAGAAGCCGACATCGACCGGCCGCAGCCCGGACGGCCGCGACTCGATCAGTGACAGCAGCCGCGCCGCCTGGTCCCGCAGCGCCTCGGGCGACTTCCCCGACAGCACCCACGGCACCACCGCTTCCGCCGCGCCGGCCGGTACCTCCGAGGAGATCCCCGGCTCCGCGGCCTCGGCCGACGGCTGTTCCAGGATGATGTGCGCGTTCGTCCCGCTGATACCGAAGGACGACACACCCGCTCGCCGCGCACGGTCGACCTCCGGCCACGCCGTCTGCTCCGTCAGCAGCTCCACCGCGCCCGCCGACCAGTCGACATGCGACGACGGCTCCGTCACATGCAGTGTCCGCGGCAGAGTCCCGTGCCGCATCGCCAGCACCATCTTGATCACACCGGCCACACCGGCCGCCGCCTGCGTGTGCCCGATGTTGGACTTCACCGACCCCAGAAGCAGTGGACGCGCCGGATCCCGCTCACGGCCATAGGTGGCGAGCAGCGCCTGTGCCTCGATCGGGTCACCCAAGGTCGTACCCGTACCATGCGCCTCCACCACATCGACATCGCCCGCCGACAACCCACCACTGGCCAGCGCCTGCCGGATCACCCGCTGCTGCGAAGGACCATTCGGAGCCGTCAGACCGTTCGACGCACCGTCCTGGTTCACCGCCGAGCCGCGCAGCACGGCCAGCACCTGGTGCCCGTTGCGCCGGGCGTCCGAGAGGCGCTCCAGCACCACCACGCCCACGCCCTCCGACCAGCCGACACCGTCGGCCGACTCGGAGAATGCCTTGGACCGGCCGTCGGGCGCGAGACCGCGCTGCCGCGAGAACTCCACAAAGGTGCTCGGGGTGGACATGACCGTCACACCGCCGGCCAGCGCCAGCGAGCATTCGCCACCGCGCAGCGCCTGCGCGGCGAGGTGCATACCGACCAGGGAGGAGGAGCAGGCGGTGTCCACGGTCACGGCCGGGCCTTCGAGGCCCAGGGTGTACGAGACGCGGCCCGAGGCGATGCTCGGTGCGCTGCCGTTGCCACGGAAGGCTTCGTACTCCTCGCCGGTGAGCATGGGACCGTAGTCGTTGTACATCACACCGGCGAACACACCGGTGCGGCTGTCGCGCAGCGAGAGCGGGTCGATCCCCGCTCGCTCGATCGCCTCCCACGAGGTCTCCAGCAGCAGCCTCTGCTGTGAGTCCGTCGCCATGGCCTCACGCGGTGACATCCCGAAGAAGCCGGGGTCGAACTCGCCCGCCGTGTGCAGGAATCCGCCGTCGCGGACATAGGTCCTGCCGGGCCGGTCGGGGTCCGCGTCGTACAGTCCGTCGATGTCCCAGCCCCGGTTGACCGGGAACGGGGAGATGGCGTCCGTGCCCTCGGTGACCAGGCGCCACAGATCCTCGGGGGAGGTCACCCCGCCCGGGTAGCGGCAGGCCATGCCGACGATCACGACGGGGTCGTCGCCCGCCGGGGGCAGGGCGGCGACCGGAGTCGGGGCCTCGCCGGTCCCCAAGTCGGCTTCGTGGCCGAGGAGTTCGTCGCGCATATGGTCGGCGAGCGCGCTCGGGGTCGGGTGGTCGAAGACCATGGTGGCGGGGAGGCGCAGCCCGGTGACGGTGTTGAGTCCGTTGCGCAGTTCGACGGCCGTGAGGGAGTCGAAGCCGAGGTCCTGGAACTGGCGGGAGGGCTCGACCGCCGCCGGGTCGGTGTGCCCCAGGACATGGGCGACCTGGCCGCGTACGAGATCGAGCAGCAGCTCGCGGCGTTCGGCGGCGTTGAGTCCCGCGAGGCGCTGGGCCAGGCCCCCGGCCGTCTCGGAGACGGCGGCCCGGGCGGCGGCGCGGCGGGCAGGTGCTCGTATCAGGCCGCGGAGCAGCGCCGGGATGTCGCCCTTGGTACGCAGGACCGGAAGGTCGAGCCGTACGGGGGCGAGGGCGGCCTCTCCGGTGGCGAGCGCGGCGTCGAAGAGGGCCATGCCCTGGGTGAGGGAGAGCGGTGGCATGCCGGAGCGTGCGATGCGCTCGACGTCGATGTCGGTGAGTGTGCTGGTCATGCCGACGCTCTGGGTCCACGGTCCCCAGGCGAGGGCGAGTCCGGGCAGTCCGGCGGCCCGCCGGTGCCGGGCCAGGGCGTCGAGGAAGGCGTTGCCGGCCGCGTAGTTGGCCTGTCCGGGGCTGCCGAGGGTGGCGGCGACGGAGGAGAACAGGACGAAGGCTGCGAGGTCCAGTTCGCGGGTCAGCTCGTGCAGATGCCAGGCGGCGTCGGTCTTGGGCCGGAGCACACCGGACAGCCGCTCCGGTGTCAGCGAGCCGATCACACCGTCGTCGACCACGCCCGCGGTGTGGATGACGGCGGTCAGCGGGTGGGTGGCCGGGACGGTCGTCAGGAGTTCGGCGAGTGCGGTGCGGTCGGTGACGTCGCAGGGAGCGACGGTCACCTCGGCGCCCAGCCCGATCAGTTCGGCGGCCAGTGCGCCCGCTCCCTCGGCGGCGAGGCCGCTGCGGCTGACGAGCAGGAGGTGCCGTACGCCGCGCTCGGCGACGAGGTGCCGGGCGAGGGCGCCGCCCAGACCGCCGGTGCCGCCGGTGATCAGCACCGTACCGTCGGCGTTCCATTCAGTGCCCTCGGGGGGGCCGACGGGCGCGGGGACGCGGGTCAGCCGGGCGGCGAGCGGGGCGCCGTCGCGGAGCGCGAGGTCCGGCTCGTCGGGGACGGCCGCCACAGCTGACGCCACTGCCGACGCGACGGCGGCCGGCACGGCCTCCGGGGGGAGTGAGGCCGTGCCGGGGTCCAGGTCCAGGAGGCCGAAGCGCCCCGGGTTCTCGGTGCGGGCCGTCCGTACGAGTCCGTGCACGGAGGCGGCGGCCAGGTCCTCGCCGCCAACGGCGCCGCGGGTCACGAAGACCAGGCGCGAGTCGGCGAACCGGTCCTCGTCCAGCCAGTGCTGGACACGGCCGAGGACGAGTGCGCCGAGGCTGTGGGTCGTCTCGACGACCGAAGCCGCGGCGGTACGGTCGTCCTCCGGCCGGCCGGAGACGGCCATCAGGACCACCTCGGGCACCGGGCCGTCCGCGGCGGCGAGCGACGCCAGGTCGGGGTGGGCCGTCACGGTCGTACCACCGGCGCGCAGCGCGCCGGCGACGCCGAAGGTGTCCGCGCCGACCACGGCCACCGGCCCGCCGGGGCCGGCGGGGGCCGCGCCTCTGAGCCCGGTCCACTCCACGCGGAACAGTGAGTCCGGGTGCACGGCGCCGCTGTCGGGCAGCGGTTCGGCGGGGACCGGGCGGGAGACCAGGGAGTCCACGGAGAGGACCGGACCGCCGGCCATGTCGTACACCGCGATGGTGACGGTGTCGTCGCCGGCCGGGGCGATCCGGGCGCGGACCGAGGAGGCGCCGGAGGCGGTCAGTGACACGCCTTCCCAGGCGAAGGGCAGTCCGCCCGTGCTGATGGCGCCGAGGTCGGTGTAGGCCGCGGCGTGCTGGGCGGCGTCGAGCAGCGCGGGGTGCAGGCCGAAGGCGCTCGCGTCGGGGCCCGCGCCGTCGGGCAGGGCGACCTCGGCGTACACCTCGTCGCCGCGCCGCCAGGCGGCCCGCAGGCCCTGGAACACCGGGCCGTAGTCGAAGCCGAGCCCGGCGAGCCGCTCGTAGCAGCCGTCGAGGTCGACGGGTTCCGCACCGGCCGGGGGCCATACGGTCGCGTCGAAGTCGGGGACGGGGGCGGCACCGGGGGCGAGGAAGCCGCCGGCGTGCTGCGACCAGGGCAGGTCGAAGCCGTCCTCGGCGCGCGAGTGGATGCTCAGCGGGCGGCGGCCGGTGGAGTCGGCGGCGCCGACACGGACCTGGAGCTGTACGGCGCCGTGCTCGGGCAGGGCCAGGGGCGCGGCGAGGGTGAGTTCGTCGATACGGTCGCAGTCGACCTGGTCCCCGGCGCGGACGGCGAGTTCGACGAAGGCGGTGCCCGGCAGCAGTGCGCGGCCCCGGACTCCGTGGTCGGCGAGCCAGGGGTGGGTCTGGACGGACAGCCGGCTGGTGAACAGGGCGCCTTCGCCGTCGGCGAGTTCGACGGCCGCGCCGAGCAGCGGGTGCTCCGCGGAGCCGAGCCCGGCGGCCCGCATGTCGCCGGCCTTGTTGAGGGAGGTGGCGGGCCAGTAGCGCTGTTTCTGGAACGGGTAGGTGGGCAGGTCCACGCGCCGGGCGCCGCAGCCCTCGTACAGGGCGGCCCAGCGTACGGTGGCGCCCCGGACGTGCGCCTGCGCGAGGGCGGTGACGGCGGCGGCTTCCTCGGGGCGGTCCTTGCGGAGCAGCGGTACGGTCAGCGCGCCGTCCGGGAGGGAGTCCTGCGCCATGGCGGAGAGCACTCCGTCGGGGCCCAGTTCCAGCAGGGTGGTGACGCCCCGTCCGGTGAGGGTGCGGACGCCGTCGGCGAACCGTACGGGCTCGGCGACATGCCGTACCCAGTAGTCGGCGGAGCACAGCTCCTCGACGGCGGCGATCCGGCCGGTGAGATGGGAGACGACCGGGATACGGGGCTCGTGGTACGTGAGGCTCTCGGCCACGGCGCGGAAGTCCGCCAGCATGGGCCGCATCAGCGGGGAGTGGAAGGCGTGCGAGACGCGGAGGCGGCTGGTCCTGCGGCCGAGTTCCGTGAAGTGCGCGGCGATCTCCAGTGCGGCGCTCTCGTCGCCCGCGATCACCGTGGACCGGGGGCCGTTGACCGCGGCGACCGACACCTGTCCGGTGAGGAGCGGGGTGATCTCGTCCTCGGTGGCCTGGACGGCGATCATGGCGCCGCCGGGCGGCAGGTCCTGCATCAGTGAGGCGCGCGCGGTCACCAGCCGGCAGGCGTCCTCCAGCGAGAACACGCCCGCCACATGGGCCGCGGCGATCTCGCCGATGGAGTGGCCGCCGACGAAGTCGGGGGTGATGCCGAGGGAGGCGACGAGGCGGAAGAGGGCCACCTCGATGGCGAAGAGCGCGGGCTGGGTCCAGCGGGTCCGGTCGAGTTCGGCGGCGTCGGTTCCCCAGATGATGTCGCGCAGCGGGCGCTCCGGCTCCGGCTGGCCGTCCAGCAGCGCCAGTACGGAGTCCAGGGCTTCGGCGAACACCGGGAAGCGGGCGTGGAGTTCACGGCCCATGCCGAGGCGCTGGGAGCCCTGGCCGGAGAACAGGACGGCGAGCAGACCTTCGTCGGCGACACCACTGGCGGCCTCGGTGACATCGGCGGTGTGATCCGTACCGCTCGGGTCGGCGAACAGCACGGCCCGGTGCTCGAACGCCGAGCGTCCCGTGGCGAGCGAGTGGCCCACATCGACGGGCCGTACACCGGGGTTGCGTTCGATGTACGACAGCAGCCGCGCCCGCTGCGCGTCCAGTGCGGCGGCGGTCCGGCCCGAGAGCGCCCAGGGAACGACCCCGGGCACCACGGAGTCCGTGTCGTCGGCGGCGGCGCTCTCCGCCGTGTCTTCGTCCTCGGCCGGAGCCTGCTCAAGGATCACATGCGCGTTGGTACCGCTGACACCGAAGGAGGAGACGGCGGCCCGCCGGGCCCGGCCGGTCTCCGGCCAGGTGAGGGGCTCGCGCAGCAGCTCCACGGAGCCGGCCGTCCAGTCCACGTCGCCGGACGGCTCGGCCGCGTGCAGGGTGCGCGGCATCAGCCCGTGCCGCATCGCCATGATCATCTTGATCACACCGGCGGCACCGGAGGCGGCCTGCGTGTGCCCGATGTTCGACTTCAGCGATCCCAGCCGCAGCGGGCGTTCGCGGTCCTGGCCGTAGGTGGCGAGCAGTGCCTGCGCCTCGATGGGGTCGCCGAGGGTCGTGCCCGTACCGTGCGCCTCGACGACGTCCACGTCGGCGGGCGTCAGCCGGGCGTTCTCCAGGGCGGCCCGGATGACCCGGCGCTGGGACGGGCCGTGGGGCGCGGACAGGCCGTTGGAGGCACCGTCCTGGTTGATCGCGCTGCCGCGCATGACGGCCAGCACCGGATGCCCGGCGCGCCGGGCGTCGGAGAGCCGCTCCAGTACGAGGACGGCGGCGCCCTCGCCCCAGCCGGTGCCGTCGGCGGTGTCGGCGAACGACTTGCAGCGCCCGTCGGCGGCCATACCGCCCTGCGCGGTGAAGGAGACGAAGGGGCCCGGGGTGGCCATCACGGACGCGCCGCCGGCCAGGGCCATGGTGCACTCGCCGTTGCGCAGGGCCTGGGCCGCCCAGTGCAGGGCGACCAGCGAGGAGGAGCAGGCCGTGTCGACGGTGACGGCGGGCCCTTCGGCGCCGAGGGTGTAGGAGAGCCGGCCCGAGATCACACTGGCGGCGTGCCCGGTCATCGCGTACAGCTCGGTGTCCTCGTCGGACGCCCTGACGACCGTGCCGTAGTCCTGCCCGGCGGTGCCGACGAAGACGCCCGCCCGGCTGCCGCGCAGGGTGCCCGGGTCGATCCCGGCCCGCTCCAGCGCCTCCCAGGCGACCTCCAGCAGCAGCCGCTGCTGGGGGTCCATGGCGACGGCCTCGCGCGGTGAGATCCCGAAGAAGCCGGGGTCGAACTCCGCCATGTCGTAGAGGAATCCGCCCTGCTGGGCGAGGCTGTGGCCGGGTCCCTCACCGGCGAGGCGGTCCAGGTCCCAGCCCCGGTCGGCGGGGAAGTCCGCCATGACGTCGCGGCCCTCGGTGACCAGCTCCCACAGGTCTTCGGGGGAGGTCACCCCGCCGGGGTAGCGGCAGCCGATGCCGACGACGGCGATGGGCTCCTCGGCGGCCGCCACCAGCCGCTGGTTCTGCTGACGGAGCCGCTCGATCTCCTTCAGTGACGACCGCAGCGCCTCGACGTACTTGTTGCTGGACGTGCTCATCGTTCTCTCCAGATCTCTTTCAGTTCGCGTCGCCGGACAGTCCGCGCCAAGCGGTCACTGGATGTCGGTGGCGAGCCGCAGCAGGCTTTCGGCGTCCATGTCGTCGATGTCGTCGAGCGAGCCGTTCCCGTCGGCCGCGGCCGGGGCGGTGGCCCCGTTCGCGGTGTCGGTGTAGGGGGCGGCGAGTTCGAGCACCGTGTCCAGGAGTCCCGCCGTACGGAGCCGGCTGATGGGAACGGAGGCGAGGGCGTCGCGGATCCGCGCGTCCGGGTCGTCCGCGCGGGCCGCGCCGTCGGAGCGGTCCGTGCCGGCCGCGCCGGGGGCGGTTCCGAAGAGCAGCGAGCCGAGGTGGTCCGCGAGGGCCGCCGGGGTGGGGTGGTCGAAGACCAGGGCGGTCGGCAGGGGCAGTCCGAGGGCGGACCGCAGCCGGTTGCGCAGCTCGACGGCGGTCACCGAGTCGAATCCGACGTCACGGAAGGCGCGGCTCGCCGGGATCGCCCCGGCCGACTCGTGGCCGAGTGTCGAGGCGGCGTCGGCCCGTACGGCGTCGAGCAGGGCGCGGCTCCGTTCGGCGGCCGGCAGGGTGTCGAGCCGCTGCCTGAGCGGCGGGGCGGCCGTCGCGCCGTCGCCCTCCGGTACGGCGTCCCCGGCGGCCAGTGCCCGGCCGGCCTCCGGGATCCCGGAGAGCAGCGGGCTGGGGCGGGTCGCGGTGAAGCTGGGGGTGAACCTGTCCCAGTCCATCAGGGTGACGGTGAGCTGTGTGTCGCCGTCCTCCAGCATCCTTTGGAGCGCGGCGATGGCCAGCGGCGGTTCCATCGGCATGACGCCCTGGCGGCGGAGCCGCTCGTGGACCTCGTCGACGGTGGCCATCCCGACCTCGGCCCAGGTGCCCCAGGCGACGGAGGAGGCGGGGAGGCCCTCGGCCCTGCGGTGCTCGGCCAGGGCGTCGAGGAACGCGTTGGCCGCCGCGTAACCGGGCTGGCCGCCGCTGCCCCAGACCGCCGCGCCCGAGGAGAAGAGCACAAACGCGTCCAGGCCGGTGTCGCGGGTCAGTTCGTGCAGATGCAGGGCGGCGGTCAGCTTCGAACGCATCAGCGCGTCGAGCTGTGCCAGTGTCAGCGCCTCTACGGAGTCGTCGCCGTCGGCGACCCCCGCGGCATGGAACACGGAGGTCAGCGGGGTGTCGGCGGGGATCGCGGCGAGTACGGCGGTGAGCGCGTCGCGGTCGGCGGCGTCGCAGGCCGCGATGGTGACCCGGGCGCCCAGCTCCTCCAGTTCGGCGCGGAGTCCGGCCGCGCCGGGCGCTTCTTCGCCGCGCCGGCTGGTGAGCACCACATGCGCGGCGCCGCTCTCGACGAGCCAGCGGGCGACCCGGCCGCCGATACCGCCCGTACCGCCGGTGATCAGCGCCGTGCCGTGGGCTCGCCAGGGGCGGTCGGGGGTGGCGGCCGCGGGCGCGGCGTGCACCAGGCGCCTGGCGTACACACCGGAGGTACGGACGGCGAGCTGGTCCTCGCCGTCCAGACCGGCCAGTACGGCGGTGAGCCGGGCGCAGGCCCTCGCGTCGAGGGTCTCGGGGAGGTCGACGAGACCGCCCCAGCGGTCCGGGTGTTCCAGGGCGACGACCCGGCCGAGGCCCCACAGTGCTCCTTGCACCGGGTGGGCGAGCCGGTCGTCGTGGCCCACGGACACGGCACCGCGGGTGGCGCACCACAGGGGAGCGCGCAGCCCGGCGTCACCGAGCGCCTGGACGAGGGTGAGAGTGAGGGCCAGCCCGGCGGGCACCGAGCCGAAGCCGGTGTGCCGCTCCTCGGCCGGGGCCAGCAGGGACAGTACGCCGGTGAACTCCCCGCCGTCAGCGCCCAGTTCGGCGAGCCGCTTGGCCCAGGCCGCCCGGTCGGCGCCGGGTTCTGCCTCGAACCGTACGGTGTCGGGGCCCAGCGCGGCGAGCGCGGCGGCGGCCCAGGGGTCGTCGTCGGCGCGGCCTGCCGGAACCACCGCGAGCCAGCGGCCGGCGTGGCGCGCGGTGGCGCCGGGGTCGCTCAGCCGGGTCCAGTCGACGCGGTAGCGCCATGCGTTGACGGTGGTGCGCTCGCGCGCCTTGGCGCGCCAGGCGGAGAGGGTGGGCAGGACCGCGCCCAGCGAGGACAGCTCGCCATGCGCGTCGACGCCCAGTTCGTCCGCGAGGGACTCCAGGTCCTGGCTCTCGACGAGCCGCCAGAACGCCGCGTCCGCCTCACTCCCGGATCCGGTGCCGGAGCCGGTGCTGTCGGTTACGGCAGCGGGCTCGGGCCAGTACCGCCGCCGCTGGAACGCGTACGTCGGCAGCTCGACCGGTTCGTAACCGCCCTCGGGGAAGGCGGTGCGCCAGTCGACCGGTGTGCCGTGGACATGGGCCTCGGCGAGGGAGGTCAGGAAGCGCCTGAGGCCGCCCTCGTCCCTGCGCAGCGATCCGAGGACCACCGCTCCGGCCGCGTTCTCCTGGCTCTCCTGGGTCTCCTGGATGGGCGCGGCCAGTACGGGATGCGGGCTCAGCTCGATGAAGACGCGGTGCCCGTCGGCCAGCAGCGCCCGGGTCGCCTCCTCCATCCGTACGGTCTGCCGGAGGTTCGTGTACCAGTAGGCGCCGTCGAAGACCGCGTCCTCCACCCGGCCGCCGGTGACCGTCGAGTAGAACGGCACCTTCGGAGCGGAGGACGTGACCGGAGCGAGGACCCGCGCCAGTTCGTCGCGTACGGCTTCGACATGCGCGCCGTGCGAGGCGTAGTCGACGGAGACCTGGCGGGCCCGTACCCCCTGCTCCTCGCAGACTGCGAGGAGTTCGTCGAGCGCCGCCGTGTCACCGGAGACGATCACCGACGAGGGGCCGTTGACGGCCGCGACGGAGAGCTGCTCGGCCCAGGGGTCGAGCAGTGCGGCGACCTTGTCGACCGGGGCGGCGACCGACATCATGCCGCCGAGACCGGACAGCCGGGGCAGCGCCTGGCTGCGCAGCGCGACCACGGCGGCGGCGTCCTCCAGGGTCAGGGCGCCCGCCACATGGGCGGCGGCGATCTCGCCCTGGGAGTGGCCGACGACCGCCGCGGGCTCGACACCGTACGAACGCCAGAGCGCGGACAGCGCGACCATCATCGAGAAGAGCGCGGGCTGGACCACATCGACCCGTTCGAGCAGTGCGGGGTCCCCCTCACCGGCCAGCACCTCGTGCAGGGACCAGTCGGTGTACGGGGCGAGCGCGGCGGCGCAGGCGTCGACGGACTCCCTGAACACCTCGGAGGTGGCGAGGAGTTCGCGGCCCATGCCCCACCACTGGGAGCCCTGGCCGGGGAAGACGAACACGGGCCGCGCGGAGCCCTCGCCGACGGCGCCGCTCACCACACCGGGCGCGCTGCCCGCGGTGACGACGGCGTCGAGGGAGCGCAGCAGGTCGTCCCGGCTCTCGCCGAGGACCACGGCGCGGTGGTCGAAGGCGCACCGGGTGGTCGCCAGCGACCACCCGATACGCGCGGGCGGCAGCGCGGGGTCGGCGTCGGCGCGGGCGAGCAGCCGGGCCGCCTGCTCGCGCAGGGCCGCCTCGGACTTGGCGGAGATCAGCCAGGGCACGGTGCCCGCTTCCTCCGTGGTGTCCGGGGCATCCAGGGCATCCGGGGCATCTTCCGCAGTCTCCTGAGCGTTCTCCGCCTCGTCGGACTCAAGGGCCTCGGGGGCCTGTTCCAGGATCAGATGCGCGTTGGTGCCGCTGATCCCGAAGGACGACACACCGGCGCGCCTCGGGCGGCCGGCGTCCGGCCACTCGGTCTGCTCGCGCAGCAGTTCCACCGCGCCCGCCGACCAGTCCACATGCGACGACGGAGTCCCGGTGTGCAGTGTCCTGGGCAGGACGCCCTCGCGCATGGCCATGACCATTTTGATCACACCGGCCACACCGGCGGCGGCCTGCGTGTGCCCGATGTTGGACTTCAGCGAACCGAGCCACAGCGGGCGCTCCGGGTCGCGGTCCTGGCCGTACGTGGCGAGCAACGCCTGCGCCTCGATCGGGTCACCGAGCTTCGTCCCCGTACCGTGCGCCTCCACCGCGTCCACCTCGGCGGACGTCAGACCGGCGTTGGCGAGGGCCTGGCGGATGACCCGCTGCTGCGAGGGGCCGTTGGGGGCGGTGAGTCCGTTGGACGCGCCGTCCTGGTTCATCGCCGAGCCCCGTACGACCGCGAGCACCCGGTGCCCGTTGCGCCGCGCGTCCGAGAGCCGCTCCAGCAGCACCACACCGACACCCTCGGCCAGGGTCATCCCGTCGGCGGCCTCGGAGAACGGCTTGCAGCGGCCGTCCAGCGCGAGGGCCCGCTGCCTGCTGAAGCCCACGAAGGCGTGCGGGGTGGCCATCACGGCCGCGCCGCCCGCCAGCGCCAGGGAGCTCTCACCGCTGCGCAGCGACTGGCAGGCGAGATGCATCGCGACGAGCGAGGACGAGCACGCGGTGTCGACGGTGACCGCCGGGCCCTCGAACCCGAAGAGGTACGACACCCGCCCGGACAGCACACTGGCCGCCGTGCCGGTGACCATGTGCACCTCGGACCCCTCGGTGCCGTTCTGCACACTCGACGAGTAGTCCTGGTAGCTGGCGCCGAAGAAGGTGCCGGCCGCGCTGCCGCGCAGGGAGTCCAGTTCGATCCCGGCCCGCTCGAAGGCCTCCCAGGACGTCTCCAGCAGCAGCCGCTGCTGCGGGTCCATGGCGACCGCCTCGCGCGGCGAGATCCCGAAGAAGCCGGGGTCGAACTCCGCGGCCTCGTGCAGGAATCCGCCCTGGAGCGAGTACGTCCTGCCCTGCCGGTCCGGGTCCGGGTCGTAGATTCCGGCTCCGTCCCAGCCGCGGTCGGCGGGGAACTCGGAGATCACGTCGGCGCCGTCCAGGGCGAGCCGCATCAGCTCCTCGGGCGTGCCCGCACCGCCGGGGTAGCGGCAGCTCATGCCGATGATGGCGATCGGATCGTCGTCGGTGCCTGCCGGACCGGTCGGCGCGGGCCGGGCGGACGGGTCGGCGGTACGGTCGCCGCCCAGGGCCGCCGACTTCAGGAAGCCGGCGAGCGCGACGGCGTTGGGGTAGTCGAAGACCATCGTCGACGGCAGCGGCAGACCGGTGGCGGCCACGATGCGGTTGCGCAGGTCCACGGCGGTGACCGAGTCGAAGCCGATGTCGCGGAAGGCGCGCCGCTCGGGGAAAGCCTCGGCCGAGGCATGGCCGAGGACGGCCGCCGCCTCCGTACGGACCAGGGTCAGCAGAAGGCGCTCCTGCTCGGGGGCGGCCAGGTCGCGCAGCCGTGCGGCGAGGTCGCTGGTCTCCGGCCGGGCGGTGGCGCGTTCCTCGTTCTCGGCGAGCCGGCGCGCCACCTCGGGCACCTCGTCGAAGAGACGGGTGGGGCGGCCCGCGGTGAAGACGGCGTGGTACGTGTCCCAGTCGATGTCGGTGAGGCCGATGACGGTCTCGTCGTCGTCCAGAACCTTCTTCAGGCCGTTCAGCGCGAGCTTCGGGTCCAGATAGCGCAGCCCGCTGCGGCGGATGTGGTGCGGGTCGGCCAGTTCGCGCTCGATGTCGTCGGGCCACTTGCCCCAGTGCACCGAGGTGGCGCGCAGCCCGCGGGCGCGCCGGTCGACGGCGAGCGCGGCGAGATAGGCGTTGCCCGCCACATAGGCCGCGTGGTGGCCGCTGCCCCACATGCCGGCCGTGGACGAGTAGAGGATGAAGTCGTCCAGCTCGTCGTTGTCGAGGAGTTCGTCGAGATGGCGGGCCCCGGCGACCTTGGCGTGCACGACGTCGGAGAAGGACTCCATCGTGGTCTCGGCCAGGGTGTACAGCTCGATGACGGCGGCGGTGTGGATGACGGTCCGTACCGTACGGCCTTCGGCCTTGAGTCCTGCCAGCAGCGCGGCGACCGCGTCCCGGTCGGTCACATCGCAGGCGACCGCGACGGCTTCGGTGCCCGACTCGGCGAGTTCCGCGACGAGTTCGGCCGCGCCCGGGGCGTCCATGCCCCGGCGGCTGGCCAGCACCACATGCCCGGCGCCCTGGGCGGCGAGCCAGCGCGCGAGATCGGGGGCGAGTGTCCCGGAACCGCCGGTGACGAGGGTGGTGCCGCGCGGTGTCCAGGTACGGGAGGGGCCCGGGCCGCCGGATCCGGCGCGGACGATACGGCGGGTGAGCACCCCGGAGGACCTGATGGCGAGCTGGTCCTCCGCGCCGGCGGCCCCGGCGAGGACCGAGACGAGCCGGCCGGCGGCGCGGTCGTCCAGGGTCCCGGGCAGGTCGACGACGCCGCCCCAGCGCTGCGGGTGTTCCAGTGCGGTCGTCCAGCCCACTCCGGCCACCTGGGCCTGAACGGGCGAGGTGATCTCGTCGGAGCGGCCGGTGGAGAACGCTCCCCGGGTCAGGAACCACAGCGGGACGTCCACTCCGGCATCGCCCAGCGCCTGTACGACCGAAACGGTCAGGGCCAGTCCGAGCGCGAGGCCCGGGTAGCGCTCGCCCGGCTCCTCGGCCGCGGCGAGCACCGACACGATTCCGGTGATCCCGTTGATCTCTTCAAGCCCGGCCAGCCGCCCGGCGAGCACCTCCCGCTCCACCCATGCCTCGTCGAGGACGAGCCGCCGTACCTCGGCGCCCCGGCCGCTCAGGGCGTTCACGGTCTCGCTGTCGTCGGTGCCCTCGGCGGACACCACCAGCCAGGTGCCGGTCAGCGGTGTCAACGGGACATGGCCCAGCGGGGACCAGGTGACGCGGTAGCGCCAGGAGTCGACGGTCGTACGGTCCTTGCGCGACCTGCGCCACGACGACAGCGCGGGCAGCACCGCCGCCACCGAACCCTCGTCCGTACCGAGCGCCGAGGTCAGCGCGGAGAGGTCCTCCTGCTCGACCGCCGCCCAGAACTGCTCGTCCAGCGGATCGGCGGGGACGGGCTCGTCGGCAACGGACGGGATGTTCCAGAAGCGCTCGCGCTGGAAGGCGTACGTGGGCAGATCCACCCGCCGGGCGTCCGTGCCCGCGAACACCGGAGCCCAGTCGACCTCGACGCCGCGTACGAAGACCTCGGCCGCGGAGAGCAGGAAGCGCGCGAGCCCGCCCCGGTCCCGCCTCAAGGTGCCCGCGACGACGGCCGGTTCGCCGTACTCCTCGATCATGTCCTGTACGGGCATGGCCAGTACGGGGTGCGAGCTGACCTCGATGAAGGCGCGGTGCTCGGCGCCGAGCAGTTCCGTGACGGCGCCGGCGAAGAGGACGCGCTGCCGCAGATTGCGGAACCAGTAGCCCGCGTCCATCTCCTCGGTGTCCTGCCACCCGCCGGTCATCGTCGAGAAGAACGGCACCTCGGACGCGCGAGGACGTACCGGCCCCAGTACATCGAGGAGTTCGTCCCGCAGATCCTCGACCTGCGCCGAGTGCGAGGCGTAGTCGACGGCGATACGACGGACCCGTACCTCCTGGGCGGTCAGCTCGGCGAACAGCTCGTCCAAGGCCCCCGGTTCACCCGAGACGACCACGGAACGCGGGCCGTTGACAGCGGCGACGGAGATTCGGCCGGACCAGGTCTCCAGCCTGCTCTCGACCTCGGCCACCGGCAGCGGAACCGACATCATCCCGCCACGCCCCGCCAGCCGGCGCCCGATCGCCTGGCTCCGCAGCGCCACCACCCGCGCACCGTCCTCCAGGGACAGCGCGCCCGACACCACGGCCGCCGCGATCTCGCCCTGCGAGTGGCCCACCACGGCATCGGGCTCGACACCGTACGAGCGCCACAGCGCCGCGAGGGACACCATCACCGCGAACGAGGCCGGCTGCACCACGTCCACCCGCTCCAGCGAGGGGGCACCCTCGGCCCCGCGCAGCACATCCACCAGCGACCAGTCGACAAACTCACCGAGCGCCGCCGCACATTCGGCGATCCGTGCCGCGAATACCGTTGATTCGTCCAGCAGTTGGGCACCCATGCCCGCCCACTGCGATCCCTGCCCCGGGAAGACGAACACCGTCTTGCCTTCGACATCGGCGACTCCTTCGGCCAGTTCCGCCGAGGAGCGCCCGGCGGCCAACGCCTTGGCCGCGGCGAGGAGTTCGTCGTGGTCCGTACCGACCGCGACGGCGCGGTGCTCGAAGAGCGCGCGGGTCGAGACGAGTGAGAGCCCGGTGTCGGCCGGCCGGGGCCGCGGGGCGGTCTCCAGCCAGGAGACGAGTGCCTCCGCCTGGTCCCGGAGCGCGGACGCACCGCGCCCGGACACCACCCAGGGCACCGGGCCGGTGGCCGGGGCACCCGGCTCGGGTGCCTCCTCGGGCCCGGACTCCGGCTCCTGATCGGCGGGGGCCTGTTCCAGTACCGCGTGGGCGTTGGTGCCGCTGATGCCGAAGGACGACACCGCGCACCGGCGCGGACGGCCCGTATCAGGCCACTCCACCGCCTCCGACAGCAGCCGCACCGCACCCGACGACCAGTCCACATGCGACGACGGATTCTCCGCGTGCAGCGTGCGCGGCAGGACACCGTTCCGCAGCGCCATCACCATCTTGATCACACCGGCCACACCGGCGGCGGCCTGCGTGTGCCCGATGTTGGACTTCAGCGAGCCCAGCCACAGCGGACGCTCCGGATCGCGGTCCCGGCCGTAGGTCGCGAGCAGTGCCTGCGCCTCGATCGGGTCGCCGAGTCTTGTCCCCGTACCGTGCGCCTCCACCGCGTCCACATCGGCGGGCGACAGCCCTGCCGTTGTGAGGACCTGGCGGACCACCCGCTCCTGGGAGGGGCCGTTGGGCGCGGTGAGGCCGTTGGACGCGCCGTCCTGGTTGACCGCGCTGCCGCGCAGCACGGCCAGGATCCGATGCCCGTTGCGCCGGGCGTCGGAGAGGCGTTCCGCGACGAGTACGCCGACGCCCTCGCCCCAGCCCGTACCGTCGGCGTCGTCCGAGAAGGCCTTGCAGCGGCCGTCGGGGGCGAGACCGCCCTGCTTGCTGAACTCGACGAAGACGGACGGTTCGCTCAGTACGGTGACACCGCCGATGACGGCGAGCGAGGACTCACCGTTGCGCAGCGACTGGGCCGCCACATGCAGGGCGACCAGGGAGGAGGAACAGGCGGTGTCGACCGTGATGGCGGGGCCTTCGAGGCCGAGGGTGTAGGCGAGCCGCCCCGACAGCACGCTGGCGGCGGTGCCGGTCAGCGCGTGCCCCTGGAGTTCGCCGGCCGCGGCGGCCGACGGCTGGCCCCAGTGGTAGGCGCCGACGAAGACACCGGTCTGGCTGCCGCGCAGGGAGGTCGGGGCGATTCCGGCGCGCTCCAGCGCCTCCCAGGACACTTCCAGGAGCATGCGCTGCTGGGGGTCCATGGCCAGGGCCTCGCGCGGCGAGATCCCGAAGAATCCGGCGTCGAATTCCGCGGCCTCGTAGAGAAATCCGCCTTCGTGGGTGGCGCTGCTTCCTTCGCCGTCGCCGGTGAGCCGCTCCAGATTCCAGCCGCGGTCGCCGGGGAATCCGGATATGGCGTCGCCACCGGAGTCGACCAGATCCCACAGGGCCTCCGGGGAGCGGACTCCGCCGGGGAGGCGGCAGCTCATTCCCACGAGTGCGATGGGTTCGTTGTTCTTGAGTTCCAGTTCTCCTATGCGCTGGCGCGCGCGGCGGAGATCGGAAGTGACCCGCCTCAGGTAATCGACGACTTTTTCCTGCTGGTCTTCTGGCACCGGTCCGTCCTCGTCATCGGGTCGCGTCGGGTCACGAACGAAAGCAACGAATCTCTAAGTGGTTTCGAACTCTTCATCGATGATGTCGAGCAGCCGGTCGACCGACACCGTCTCGATGTCCTCGGCGGTTGTTTCCGTTTCCGGGGAGGTGAAGGGCGTGGACCGCCGTAGCGAGGAGATGATTTTCTCCAGGCGGTCGGCTATTACCTGGCGTTCGAAACCGTCCGCCGGCACCGACTGGATGACGGACTCGAACCGGGTGAGTTCATCGTCCGCGGAACCCGTCGCGGCGGTGACGGGTTCGGTGAGGACCGCGGCGAGATGGCCGGCGACCAGGACCGGGGTCGGGAAGTTGAAGACGAGCGTGCTGGGGAAGTCGCGGCCGGTGAGGGCGCCCAGCCGGTCGCGGAGTTCGACCCCGGCCAGCGAGTCGAAGCCCATTTCCTTGAAGGCGTGATGGGGACCGACCGCTTCCGGGGTGCCATGGCCCAGGACGGCCGCGGCTTCGGTCCGTACGAGGTCGAGCAGATGGCGGGCCCGCCTGGCCTCGGGCATCTCCGCGAGCAGCCCGATGAGCGTGGGCGTTTCGGTGCCGGCCGCGCCGGGCCGGGCGGCGGGCGGCCGTACGGTCCTGGTGTCCGCGGACGGTGTCCGGCCGCGGGACTCCTGGGCGGCCCGGACCTCCCGGGTCCCCTGAGGCGCGGGGGCCGTCTCCTCCGGGGTGAGCGGCCGTACGCGCAGCTCCTCGACGGTGAGTACCGGCGCCCCCGAGAAGTCGAAGGCCTTCAGCGCGAACGCGCCGTCGTGGCCCGGGGTGAGCCGGATGCGCAGCGCGGTGGCGCCGAAGGCGTGCAGGGACACGCCCCGCCAGCGGGCCGGGAGGGTACCGCCGTCGGTCATGGCGGCGTGCCGGGCGGCGTCCAGCAGGGCGGGGTGCAGCCCGTACGCCTCCGCGTCGGTCATGTCGGCGGGCAGCGCGACCTCGGCGTACAGCTCGTTCCCGTACCGCCAGAGGGCCCGCAGTCCCCGGAAGTTGGGCCCGTAGTCGAAGCCCTGGTCGGCGAGGCGCTCGTAGTGGTCTTCGATGTCGACCGGCTCGGCGCCCTCGGGCGGCCGGCTCTCCAGGTCCTGTCCGGGCTCGCCGTAACCCGGGGTCAGAACGCCGCTGGCGTGCCGGGTCCAGGTCCGGTGGGCGGCCCCTTCGGGCCTGGAGTGGACGGTGACGGTGCGCCAGCCGATTCCGTCCGGCGCGGAGAGGCGTACGTTCAGCCGCACCGCGCCGTGTTCGGGCAGTACGAGCGGTTCCGCGAGGACGAGGTCCTGGACGCGGTCGCAGCCGGCCTCGTCGCCCGCGCGGATCGCCAGTTCCACCAGGGCCGTTCCGGGCAGGGTGATCCGTCCGGCCACGGCGTGCTGGGCGAGCCAGGGGTGGGTGCGGACGGAGATGCTGCCGGTGAACACCAGGCCCTCGCCGGCGGCGAGTTCGAGCGCGAGGCCCAGCAGCGGGTGTCCGGTGGCGCCCGCACCGGTCGCCCCCGCGCCGCCGGGCGGCGGCGGGGCGGGCCAGTAGCGCTCGCGCTGGAAGGCATAGGTCGGCAGGTCCACCCGGCGGGCTCCGGTGCCCGCGAAGAAGGCGGACCAGTCGAGCGGGACGCCCGCGGTGTGGAGCCGGCCCAGGGTGGAGACGAAGGCGGCCTCCTCCGTACGGTCCTTGCGCAGGGCCGGTACGACGGTCATACGGCGGGCGGCCTCGCCGAGGGTGTCCTGGGCCATGGCGGACAGGACGCTGCCGGGCCCCAGTTCCAGCAGGACGTCGATGTTCTCGTCGCGCAGCGCCCGGATGCCGTCGGCGAAGCGTACGGCCTGCCGGACATGCCGTACCCAGTAGCCGGGGGTGCCGAGCTGTCCGGTGGCCGGCTCGCCGGTGAGGTTGGAGACGACCGGGACGGCGGGCTCGTGGAAGGTCAGTGACTCCGCGACGGCCCGGAACTCCGTGAGCATCGGGTCCATCAGCGGGGAGTGGAAGGCGTGCGACACGGGCAGCCTGCTGGTCCTGCGCCCCTGGCCCGCGAAGTGCGCGGCGATCTCCAGGACGGCGCTCTCCTCGCCCGCGACCACGACGGACTCGGGGCCGTTGACGGCGGCGACGGACACCTGGTCCTCGCGGCCGGCCAGCAGGGGTACGACCTCGTCCTCCGCGGCCTGTACGGCGGCCATCGCGCCGCCGGAGGGCAGCGCCTGCATGAGCTTGGCGCGGGCCGCGACCAGCCGGCAGGCGTCCTCCAGCGAGAACACGCCCGCCACATGGGCCGCGGTGATCTCGCCGATCGAGTGTCCGCCGACGACGGCGGGCCGTACGCCCAGCGACTCCACCAGGCGGAAGAGGGCCACTTCGACGGCGAAGAGGGCGGGCTGTGTCCAGCCGGTCCGGTTCAGCGGCTCGGGGTCGTCGCCCCACATGACCGCGCGCAGGGAGCCGTCGAGGTGCCTGTCCAGCTCGGACAGTACGGTGTCGAGCGCGCCCGCGAAGACCGGGAACCGCTCGTACAGCCCACGCCCCATCCCGAGCCGCTGGCTCCCCTGTCCGGAGAACAGCACGGCGGTCGTGCCGTCCCCGGCGGCCCCCCGGGCGACCGGGGTGACCCCGTCCCGGTCGGCGAGCAGAACGGCCCGGTGGCGCATGGCGGCCCTGCCGGTGGCGAGCGAGTAGCCGACGTCGACGGGCTCGGTGCCGGGCCGGGCGGCCACGAAGCCGGTGAGACGGGCGATCTGAGCGTCGAGGGCGGCCTCGGACTTGGCCGACACCAGCCAGGGCACGACCGCGGGTACGACGGAGGCCGGTACGGGCTGCTCGGCCGGGACCGTGACGGGCCCGGAATCCTGCGCGGCGGCAGGGCCGGAAGCGGTGGCCTCTGCCGTACCCGCACCGGAGGGCGGCGCGGGTACGGGACCCTCGCCCGGACCAGGGCTCCCGCCCCGGGTACGAGCGGAATCCGCACGCGGCGCCGGTACGGCCCTCGTGGCCGGAGCAGAGCCGGAGATCCGCGCCGCCGAGAAGCCGGAAGTCTCAATCGGTGGCTGTTCCAGGATCAGGTGCGCGTTCGTGCCGCTGATGCCGAAGGACGACACCCCCGCGCGCCGCGGCCGGCCCGTCTCGGGCCAGGGGGCCGCCTCGGTGAGCAGTTCCACCCCGTCCGACCAGTCCACGTGCGAGGTCCGGCGCCCGGCGTGGAGGGTCCTGGGCAGGACGCCCTCGCGCATCGCCATGACCATCTTGATGACCCCGGCGACACCGGCTGCCGCCTGCGCGTGGCCGATGTTCGACTTGAGGGAGCCGAGCCGCAGCGGCCGCCCGGGGTCGCGGCCGCTGCCATAGGTGGCGAGCAGCGCGTGCGCCTCGATGGGGTCGCCCAGCTTCGTACCCGTGCCGTGCGCCTCGACCGCGTCCACCTCGGCCGGGGAGAGCCCCGCGTCGGCCAGCGCCTGGCGGATCACCCGCTCCTGTGCCGGGCCGCTGGGCGAGGTCAGGCCGTTGGAGGCGCCGTCCTGGTTGATGGCGGAGCCGCGTACCACCGCGAGGACCCGCTGCCCGTCGCGCCGCGCGTCGGAGAGCCGCCGCAGGACGACGATGCCGGCGCCCTCGGCCCAGGCTGTGCCGTCCGCGTCGTCCGAGAACGCCTTGCAGCGCCCGTCGGGCGCGAGACCGCCCTGCCGGGAGTAGCCGATGAAGCCGACCGGAGTGGACATGACGGTCACTCCGCCGGCGAGAGCCGTCGAGCACTCCCCCGCGCGCAGCGAACGCGCCGCCCAGTGCAGGGCGACCAGCGACGAGGAGGACGCGGTGTCGACGGTGACCGCGGGACCTTCGAGACCGAGGGTGTAGGCGAGCCGCCCGGACGCGACACCGGGCGAGAGGCCGGTCATGGCGTGGCCCGCGAGGTCCTCCGCGGAGCGCTGGGTGACGGTGGCGTAGTCCTGCCCGTTGGTGCCGACGAAGACGCCGGTACGGGTGCCACGCAGGCTGTACGGGTCGGTCCCGGCCCGTTCGACCGCTTCCCAGGACGTTTCGAGGATGAGCCGCTGCTGTGGGTCGGTGGAGACCGCCTCGCGCGGTGACATGCCGAAGAATCCGGCGTCGAAGTCGGCGGCGTCGTGCAGGAATCCGCCTTCGCGGGTCACGCTCGCGCCCGGTCCCTCGCCGGCCAGCGCCTCCAGGTCCCAGCCGCGGTCGGCGGGGAATCCGGAGATCGCGTCGCGGCCGGCCAGGACCAGTTCCCACAGTTCCTCCGGGGAACGGACTCCGCCCGGATAACGGCATGCCATCCCGACGACCACTACCGGGTCTTCGTCGGATCCGATCGTCATGACGATGCACACCCCTCGGAAAGTCGGGCCTCGGACACCTCTCCGTGCCGGATCGTATGGGGGGCGGGGCTGTACTTTTCCCTAAGGAATTCAGGGCCCCCGGGCGGAGGACCGCCGAAGACTAGGGATTCTCCGGAGCCTGGTGTGAGACCAAGTAACTGTCCCGCCCGATCGCGCGGCGCGGCCACCCGGCGACCGGCCGGGTGGGTACTTGTGGCGCCGAGCCATCGGACCGTCACTTCCGAAGGGTGTTGTCCATGGGCTCGATCCGGCGGCCGATCCTGTTTGTCAGCTATGCCGAAAGCGGTCTTCTCAATCCACTGCTCGTGCTGGCGGAGGAATTGTCCCGGCGCGGGGTGGAGGATCTGTGGTTCGCGGCCGATGAAAAGGTGCGCGACGACATTGCGGCGGCGGGCAAAGCGGGAACTCCCGTGGAGTTCGCGTCACTCGGTGAGGTCGTCTCCGAGATGTCGGCCGTCACCTGGGACGACGAGACCTACCGCGAGGTGACGCAGCGCTCCCGGTTCAAGGCGCATCGCGCGGTCATCAGGCACTCGTTCGCGCCCGAGGCGCGGGTGGAGAAGTACCGGCGGCTCGAAGCGATCGTCGACGAGGTCAAGCCGGCGCTGATGGTGATAGAGAGCATGTGCCAGTACGGGTACGAGCTGGCGATCACCAAGAACATTCCGTTCGTGCTGGGTGTGCCGTTCGTACCCAGCAACGTCCTCACCTCGCATGTGCCGTTCGCCAAGTCGTACACCCCGGCGGGCTTCCCGGTGCCGCACTCGGGGCTGCCGCTGGAGATGAGCTTCACCCAGCGGGTGGCCAACCAGCTCTTCCGGCTGCGGACGCTGGGGATGTTCATGGCCCCTTCGATGCGGAAGGTGGTCGAGGTGGACAACCGGATCCGCGAGGAGCTGGGGATCGCGCCCGAGGCGCGCCAGATGATGGCCAGGATCGACCATGCCGAGATGGTGCTGTGCTATTCGGTGCCCGAGCTGGACTATCCGTTCCCCATGCCGGAGAAGATGCGGCTGGTCGGCGCGATGGTGCCGCCGCTGCCGCAGGCCCCCGACGACGACGGTCTGTCCGACTGGCTGTCGGCGCAGGAGTCGGTGGTGTACATGGGGTTCGGTACGATCACCCGGCTGACGCGGGAGCAGGTCGGCTCGCTGGTGGAGGTCACCCGGCGGCTGGCCGGGCGCCATTCGGTGCTGTGGAAACTCCCCAAGGAGCAGCAGGAGCTGCTGCCGCCGCAGGACCTGCTTCCCAGGAATCTGCGGATCGAGAGCTGGGTTCCGTCGCAGCTCGATGTCCTCGCCCATCCGAATGTCCGGGTGTTCTTCACGCACGCCGGCGGCAACGGCTACCACGAGGGGCTGTACTTCGGGAAGCCGCTGGTGGTACGCCCGCTCTGGGTGGACTGCGACGACCAGGCCGTCCGTGGCCAGGACTTCGGTGTCAGCCTGACCCTCGACCGTCCGGAGACCGTCGACGCCGACGATGTCTTCGACAAACTCACCCGGGTGCTGGACGACCGTTCCTTCCGCGAGCGCGCGGAGCACTTCGGGGAGCTTCTGCGCGCTGCGGGCGGCCGGGGCGCCGCGGCGGATCTGCTGCTCGGCCTTCCCGTACTCGCCTCCCACTGATCGGGGTATTCCATGTCATTCACCCATCCGGTTTCCCGGCCCTGGCTCGGCGGGCGGGAGCTCGACTATGTGACGGAGGCCGTCAGCGACGGCTGGATCTCGTCGCAGGGGCCGTATGTACGCCGGTTCGAGGACGAGTTCGCCCGGTACAACGGGGTGGCGCACGGTGTCGCCTGTTCCTCGGGGACGACGGCGCTCACCCTGGCGCTGCGCGCGCTCGGGGTCGGCCCGGGCGACGAGGTGATCGTTCCCGAGTTCACGATGATCGCGAGCGCGTGGGCGGTGACGTACACCGGGGCTACGCCGGTCTTCGTGGACTGCGGGGACGATCTCAACATCGATGTCTCGCTGATCGAGGAGAAGATCACCCCGCGCACCAAGGTGATCCTGCCGGTGCACATCTACGGGCGCCGCTGCGACATGGACGCGATCATGGATCTCGCCCTCCAGTACAACCTCCGGGTGGTGGAGGACTCCGCCGAGGCGCACGGCGTGCGGCCGGTCGCCGACATCGCCTGTTTCTCGCTCTTCGCCAACAAGATCATCACGGCCGGCGAGGGCGGTATCTGTCTGACCGAGGACCCGCGGCTCGCCGAGCAGATGGCGCATCTGCGCGCGATGGCGTTCACCAAGGACCACAGCTTCCTGCACAAGAAGCTGGCCTACAACTTCCGTATGACCAGCATGCAGGCGGCGGTGGCGCTGGCGCAGACCGAGCAGCTCGACACGATCCTGGAGATGCGCCGGGAGATCGAGCGCCGCTACGACGAGGGGCTGCGCGGCATCGACGGGATCATCACGATGCCGCCGCGCGACGTGCTGTGGATGTACGACGTGCGCGCCGAACGCCGGGACGAGCTGCGGGAGTTCCTCGCGGCCGAGGGTGTCGAGACCCGGCTGTTCTTCAAGCCGATGAGCCGGCAGCCGGGCTACTTCGACGCCGACTGGCCGTCGCTGAACGCCAGTCGGTTCAGCGAGGACGGCTTCTATCTGCCGACGCACACCGGACTGACCGCTGAGGACCAGGAGTTCATCACCGGCAGGATCCGCAAGTTCTACGGCGCGGCGTGAGGCCCGCGCGAGGCGCGACGGCGCTCATCTCCGTACCGTACGCGCCCGTCTCCGTACCGCACGCGCTCAGCTCCGTACCGCACGGGCAGTTCCGAGTCCAGCACGGGCAGTTCCGATCCCCAGGGGAATCCGAGACATGACAACTACCGACAGGTGCCCGGTCGCCTTCCCGCTGCGGCGGCCGGGCCGGCCCTTTCCACCACTGGAGTACGCGGACTTCCGGCGCACGGACGGGCTGGTCAGGTCGACGCTGCCCAGCGGGGTCCCGGTCTGGCTGGTGACCCGGCACGAGGACGTACGGACCGTGCTGACCGATCCGAGGATCAGCTCCAACCCGTCCCATCCGGGGTTTCCCCGGGCGGCGAAGACGGGCGGGGTGCCCTCGCAGGACCAGGTGCCCGGCTGGTTCGTGGCGCTGGACCCGCCGGAGCACGGCCGGTTCCGCAAGACGCTGATCCCGGAGTTCACGGTCCGCAAGGTCAGGGAGATGCGGCCCGCCATCCAGCAGATCGTGGACGACCGTATCGACGCGCTGCTCGCGGCGGGGAACACGGCCGATCTGATCGCGGACTTCGCGCTGTCCGTGCCGTCCCTGGTGATCTCCGATCTGCTGGGGGTGCCCCATGTGGACCGCGACTTCTTCGAGGCGAAGACCCGCGTCCTGGTCACGCTGACCTCCACGGACGAGGAGCGGGAGTCGGCGACCAAGGCGCTGATGCGCTATCTCAACCGGCTGATCACCATCAAGCAGCGGCGGCCCGGCGACGATCTGATCAGCCGGCTGCTGGCCGACGGCACCATCTCCCGGCAGGAACTGACCGGGGTGTCGATGCTGCTGCTGATCGCGGGCCATGAGACGACGGCGAACAATATCGGGCTCGGTGTGGTCACCCTGCTGAGCAATCCGCGGTGGATCGGTGACGAGCGCGCGGTGGAGGAGCTGCTGCGCTACTACTCGGTGGCGGACCTGGTGGCGTTCCGGGTGGCCGTCGAGGATGTGGAGATCGGCGGGCAGCTCATCGCCGCGGGCGAGGGCATCGTGCCGCTGGTCGCCGCCGCCAACCATGACGGAACCGTCTTCGACCGGCCCGACGAGTTCGACCCGGAGCGGTCCGCCCGGTCTCATGTGGCGTTCGGCTACGGGGTGCACCAGTGCCTGGGGCAGAACCTGGTCCGGGTCGAGATGGACATCGCGTACCGGACGCTGTTCTCCCGTATCCCCACGCTGGAGCTGGCGGTGCCGGTCGAGGAGCTGAGTCTGAAGTACGACGGAGTGCTGTTCGGGCTGCACGAGCTGCCCGTCCGCTGGTCATCGACGGAGGAGTGATGGTGCGCATCAGCGTGGACACCGAACGCTGTGTGGGGGCGGGGCAGTGTGTGCTGTCGGCTCCCGATGTCTTCGACCAGGACGACCACGGCATCGTGACGGTGCTGGAGGAGCCGGCGGACGAGCCGGCGCGGGACGCGGCGCGGCAGGCCGGGATGGTCTGCCCGTCGCAGGCGATCTCGGTCGAGGAGAGCTGACGGCTGTCCGTACCCGCCCCTGACACCGGGCGCCGTACAGCGTCGTACGGCGCCCGGGAACACGGAACGGGCCCTGCCCCCAAAACCATGGGGAGCAGGGCCCGTTCGCCGTTTCCGGAAATCCCTCTTGACCGGAAGTGCCTCGCTGCCGGAAGAGTCTCTACCAGGCGACCGGCAGCTCGGTGAGACCGGCGGAGAGCTGGCCGCCCAGCACCTGGAGTTCCTCCACCGGGAGCGCGAGGCGCAGTCCGGGCAGGCGGGTGAAGAGCAGGGTGTACGCGGTCCTGAGCTGCATCCGGGCCAGCGGGGCGCCGATGCAGTGCCACATGCCGTGGCCGAAGGTGAGATGCGGGTTGGGCGAGCGGTTGATGTCGAAGAGTTCCGGCTCGTCGAAGACCTGCCGGTCGAAGTTGGAGAGGGTGAAGTCCAGCAGGACCAGGTCTCCGGCGCGTATCGTCACACCGCCGATCTCGACGTCCTCGCCTGCGTACCGCGGCAGCACCGAGCCGCCGCCCTTCGCCGAGCGCAGGATCTCCTCGACGGCGCCGGCCATCAGCTTGGGGTCCCCCAGCGCGGCGTCGCGCTGGTCGGGGTGGAGCGTGAACAGGATGATCCCGAGGTCGACATGGCTGGCGACGGCCTCCAGCCCGGCGAAGAGCACCCCGGCCGCGATGGGGCCGATGCGCTCGTCGGAGGGCTCGCTCTCGCAGAGCCGGGAGATGACGTCGTCGCCGGGCTCGGCCCGCTTGCGGCCCGCCAGCTCCACCAGATAGCGGAAGAGGTCCCGCTGTCCGCCCTCGACGGCCTCCGGGTCGTCGAGTCCGCCCATCCGGGAGAGCAGCATGACCAGCAGGCCCTGGTCCTCTGCGGGGATGCCGATCAGCTCGCAGAGGACGGCCAGGGAGAACGGCAGCGAGAATCCGCCGTGCAGATCGGCTGGCGGCCCCTGGGCGATGAAGCTCTCCAGCACGCCTTCCGCGATGGCCTCGACCTTGGGCATCAGGTTGAGAACGCGGCGGGCGGAGAAGTTGGGGGTGAGCAGCGCGCGGGTCTCGGTGTGGAGTTTGTGGGCCAGCGCGAAGTCGTCCGTGACGAGCATGTCAAGGAAAGGGTTCTGCACATAGCGGGGAGCGGTGGCGGGCGTGGGGTGGGCGCGGCCGAGACGCTCGTCGTGGAGCAGTTCCTTGAGTTCGGCGTGCCGGGTCACCAGCCAGCCCTCGTCGCCGGCGGGGGTGCGCACCTTGCAGATGGGGCTCCTGGTCTGGAGGTCGCGCAGCAGCGGGCTGAGCCGCAGGACGGACGGCGGCCGTGCGGTGAGGGCGGGCAGTTCGGGGGATGTGGTCATCGGGGGTCTCCTCGGACGGTGGGTGCCTCTGGGTGCTTGCTCGCCGCGCCCGGCCCGGGGCGGCCCCCGCCGTGGTCGCGTACGACGGTACGGGGGCCGCCCCGGGGTGTCCGTGTGTACGGGCGGAGCCGGCGCGGCGAGTCGGTGCGGAGCCGGGGTTGTCTACGCGGCACCGGCGGGGAGGGCGCCGAGCCACTCCTCCATGGCCCGCGCGGTCAGCGCGGAGTGTTCCTTGGCGAGGGAGAGATGGTTCGCGTCGATGTCCCGGATCTCGTCCGCGGGCACCGAGGCGGTGTCGAAGAGGAATCCGCCGAAGGACTGGGTGCACCGCACCAGCAGGGTCGGGGCGGTGGTGGGCACCGTCTCGATGTCGGTCATGGCCATGAACCAGTGGGCCATCGCCGACAGCCTCGCGCTGTTCAGCGTGACGGACGGCGAGTCGATGTCGGCGAGGTAGTACTGCGTGGTCTTGTCCAGGTCGTTGCCCTCGCCCACCCGGTAGCGGATGCTCGCGGTGTCCAGCAGGACGACGCCCTCCGGCTTGATCCCCCAGGTCTCCTCCAGCACCCCGGCGGCGAGATAGGCGAGCGAGCCGCCCGTCGAGTGGCCGGCCAGTACGAAGGGTTCGCCGTCGCTGGCGTGCAGGACGCTCTCCGCCACCACCCGCGCCGCGGCCTCGCTGGTGGCGGGCAGCAGCTCACCGGGCGCGAAGCCCATCAGCGGCAGGGCGGAGACATGGCGCTTGCCGCGGAAGTGGGCTGCGATACGGGCGTACTGGTGGACACCGCCGGTGGCGCCGGGCGCGCTGACGAAGACCAGACGGGGGCTGCTCGGGCCCTCGGCCAGGGTGACGGGGACCGACAGCTCCTCCAGATCGGCCGGGGTCTCGAAGGTCGGCCGGGTCTTGGCGACCGCCACCAGCATGCGCATCGCCTCGACCAATTTGCCGCCCTGGACCGCACTGTGGAAGAGGCCCTCCAGGGTCTCGCCCGGGTCGTGGGCCTGCCTGGCCGCCGCGGAGGCGCCGGAAGCACCCGCGCCGGAGCCGGGGACCGGGGCGAGCTGCCCGGCGATCTCACCGTGCAGCCACCGGGCGAGTTTGACGGGTGTCTCGTTGTCGAACACCACCGAGGTCGGCAGCCGCAGCCCGAGCGCTTCGGCGAGCTGGTTGCGCAGCGAGACGGAGACCAGCGAGTCGAACCCCAGCTCCAGGAAGCTGCGTTCGGGGTCGATGCCGCTCGCGTCACGGTGGCCGAGGAGCCCGGCGGTGTAGCCGGTCACCAGCTCGACGAGGAGGCTCTCCTGCTCGGCGGGTACGAGGTTCCGCAGCCGCTCCCGCAGGGTGACGGGCGACCGGTCGCCGGCCGAGGCGGCCCGCCTGGTACGGGGCACCAGTTCGCGCCAGAGCGCGGGCAGGGCCTGCTGGGTGCGGAGCCCCGCCACATTGATCCTGGCCGGGACGAGCGCCTCGGCGCCGTGTCCGGTGGCGGTGTCGAAGAGGGCCAGGCCCTCGTCGAGGGCGAGGGCGGGCATACCGCCACGGGCCATCCGCTCCAGATCGGCCTCGCTGACATGGCTGGTCATCCCGCTGCCCCGGCCCCAGGGGCCCCAGTCGAGGGAGAGCGCGGGCAGCCCCTCGTCCCTGCGGTGCCTGGCCAGGGCGTCCAAGTAGGCATTGGCGGCCGCGTAGTTGGCCTGTCCGGGGCTGCCCAGGACACCGGAGACCGACGAGTACAGCACAAACGCCGACAGGTCCAGCTCGCGGGTGGCCCGGTGCAGATGCCAGGCGGCGTCGGCCTTGGGCCGCAGGACGCGCTCCAGCGCCCCGGGGGTCAGTGAGCCGGTCATCGCGTCGTCGAGCACCCCGGCGGTGTGCACCACCGCGGTCAGCGGATGCGCGGCGGGCACGGCGGCGAGCAGCGCGGAGACCGCGTCCGGGTCGCCCAGGTCACAGGCGACGGCGGAGGCCTCGGCGCCCGACCCGGCCAGATCCGCGAGGAGTTCCGCCGCGCCGGGCGCGCCGGGGCCGCGGCGGCTCGCCAGCAGCAGGTGCCGTACGCCGTGCCGCGCGGCGAGATGCCGGGCGAGCTGCCCGCCGAGTCCGCCCGTACCACCGGTGATCAGTACGGTGCCCTCGCGGTTCCAGGTGGCCGGCGCGCCCGGGGCCGTGGCGGCGGGGTCGCTCTCGGGCGCCCTGGTGAGGCGCGCGACGCGGACGGTGTTGGCGCGTACGACCATCTGCTGCTCGTCGAGGGCGAGCAGTCCGGGCAGGACCCCGGCGGACAGGAACGTGTCGTCCATGTCGACGAGGAGGAAGCTGCCCGGGTTCTCGGTCTGCGCGGACCGTACGAGGCCCCACACGGCGGCCGCGGCCAGGTCCTGGACCTTCTCGCCGTCGACGGCGACGGCTCCACGGGTGACGAAGACCATCCGGGAGCCCGCGAGCCGGGGTTCGCCGAGCCACTCCTGGAGCAGGCCCAGCACCGAGGCGGTCAGGGCGCGCACCGCCTCGGGCCCGTCGAGCGCGGGGTCGCCGACCACGGGCACCAGGAAGACATCGGGCGCGACTCCGCTGTCGCCGACCGTTCCGGTCAGGGACTCCGCGTAGGCGCTCACGGTCTCGTCGGCCCGGTGCATGGCGTAGCCGAGGTCGAGTTCGTCGGCGCCGACGACCGCCCAGCGGGTGCCGGTGGCGGGCGCCGCGAGGGCGGCGGGCACCCAGTCGAGGGCGAACAGCGTGCCCTGGTCGGCGCCGCCCCCTGCGGGCGCGGGCCGCTGTTGTCCGGAGGGCGCGCCGAGGCGCAGCGAGTCCACGGTGAGGACGGGGGCACCTGCGGTGTCGACGGCGGTCAGGGCCACCGAGTCCTCGCCGGCCGGGGTGATCCGTACGCGCAGCGCGGTGGAGGCCCCGGCGTGCAGGGTCAGTCCGGTCCAGGCCAGCGGGACCGGGGCGGCGGGCGCGCCCTCCGCGTCCAGGGCTCCGGCGGCGCGGAGCGCGGCGTCCAGCAGCGCCGGGTGGATGCCGAACTCGGCGGTGTCACCGGCTTCGGCGGGCAGGGCCGCCTCGGCGAACACCTCGTCCTCGCGCCGCCACAGTCCGGTGAGGCCCTGGAAGGCGGGTCCGTGGGCGAGTCCGGCGGCGGTGAGCCGCTCGCGCAGGCCGGACAGCTCGACCGGTTTCGCGTCGCGCGGCGGCCACTCCGCGGCGTCAAAGGCGTTCGCGTCCGCCGCTGATCCGTCCGCGGTGGATCCGTCGGCCGGGGAGAGCGTGCCGCGTGCGTGCGCGGTCCAGGGCCGCGCGTCCTGGCCTTCTTCGACGGCGGGCTGGGAGTGGACCGTCACCGGGCGCCGCCCCTGCTCGTCGGCCGCGCCGACCCGTACCTGTACGGTGACCGCGCCGCGTTCGGGCAGCGTGAGCGGGGCGAGCAGGGTGAGGTCCGCCACCCGGTCCTGTCCGGTCTGGTCGCCCGCGCGGACCGCGAGTTCGGCGAAGGCGGTGCCGGGCAGCACGGTCCGGCCCTCGATCCGGTGGTCGGCGAGCCAGGGGTGCGAGCGCACGGACAGGCTGCCGGTCAGTACGGTCTCGTCCGAGTCGGCGATCGTCATGGCCGCGCCCAGCAGCGGATGCCCGGTGGCGGCCAGGCCCAGCCCGGCGGCGTCCCCGGTGACGGCGGCGACGGTGGGCCAGAACCGCTCGCGCTGGAACGCGTACGTCGGCAGATCCGTCCGGCGGGCGCCCGTACCGGCGAAGAGTTCCGCCCAGTCGACCGCGATGCCCCGGACGTACAGCCCGGCGAGCGCGGTGACGGCCGCGGTCTCCTCGGGTCGTTCCTTGCGCAGGACGGGCACGGCGGCGACGGCCGGGTCCTGGAGGGTCTCCGCCACGAGGGCGGAGAGCACTCCGTCCGGGCCGAGTTCGAGGAAGGTCTTCACTCCGCGCGCGGCGAGCGTCCGTACCCCGTCGCTGAACCGCACGGCCTCCCGGACATGGCGTACCCAGTAGTCGGCGGAGCCGAGTGCGTCCGGCGAGGCGAACTCCCCGGTCAGATTCGAGACGACGGGCACGGCCGGGCGCTGGAAGCCGAGGGAGGCCACGACGGCGCGGAACTCGTCGAGCATCGGCTCCATCAGCGGCGAGTGGAAGGCGTGGCTCACCGAAAGCCGGGTGGTCTTGCGGCCCTGGGCCGCGAGCCGCTCCGCGACCCCGTTCACCTCGTCCTCGGCTCCGGAAATCACCACGGAATCCGGCCCGTTGACCGCGGCGAGGGAGACCCGGCCCGTGAGCAGCGGGGCCACCTCGTCCTCGGTGGCCCGTACCGCCACCATGGCGCCGCCGGCCGGCAGCGCGCGCATCAGCTTGGCCCGCGCGGCCACCAGCCGGCAGGCGTCGGCGAGGGAGAACACCCCGGCCACATGGGCCGCGGTGATCTCGCCGATGGAGTGACCGGCCACGAAGTCCGCCTTGACACCCCAGGAGCGGACCAGCCGGAAGAGCGCCACCTCGACGGCGAACAGCGCGGGCTGCGTGAACCCCGTGTCGTTCAGCGGGCTTTCGTCGTCGCCCCAGATCACCTCGCGCAGCGGACGGTCCAACTGCCCGTCCAGCTCCGCCAGTACGGAGTCCAGTGCCTCGGCGAAGACGGGGAAGCGCGCGTACAGCTCCCGGCCCATCCCGAGCCGCTGGGATCCCTGGCCGGCGAACAGGACGGCCAGCGGGCCCTTGGCGGTCACCCCCCGGGCCGCCTCGGCGGGCGGCGCGCCGTCGGCGTGGGCGAGGAGTACGGCGCGGTGCTCGAAGGCGGAGCGGGTGGTGGCCAGCGAGTGGCCGATGTCGAGGGGGCCGGGGGCCGTCGGGGCGTCGGCGAAGGAGCGGATCCGGTGGAGCTGGGCGTCGAGCGCGGCTGCGCTTCTCGCCGACACGGGCCACGGTACGGCGGTGAGCGCCGCCCGCGGAGCCGTCTCTTCCTCCAGGTCGGGCGCGGTCGGCGGGGCCTGCTCGATGATCACGTGCGCGTTGGTGCCGCTGATCCCGAACGACGACACTCCGGCGCGGCGCACCCGGCCGTCCTCGGGCCACTCGACCGCCTTGGTGAGCAGCCGTACGTCGCCGGCCGACCAGTCGACGTGCGAGGAGGGCGCGTCCACATGGAGGGTCTGCGGGAGGACGCCGTTGCGGAGCGCCATCACGATCTTCATCACGCCCGCGGCACCGGCCGCGGCCTGGGTGTGCCCGATGTTCGACTTGACTGTGCCGAGCCACAGGGGGCGGCCGGGTTCGCGGTCCTGGCCGTAGGCGGCCAGCAGGGCGCCCGCCTCGATGGGGTCGCCCAGGGTGGTGCCCGTACCGTGCGCCTCGACCGCGTCCACATCGGCCGGGGTGAGTCCGGCACCGGCCAGGGCCTGGCGGATCACCCGCTGCTGGGAGGGGCCGTTGGGGGCGCTCAGACCGTTGGAGGCGCCGTCCTGGTTGACCGCGCTGCCGCGCAGCACCGCGAGGACGGGGTGCCCGTTGCGCTGGGCGTCCGAGAGGCGCTCGACCACCAGCATGCCGACGCCCTCGGACCAGGCGGTGCCGTCGGCCGCGTCGGAGAACGCCTTGCAGCGCCCGTCGGCGGCGAGTCCGCCCTGGACGCTGAACCCGGCGAAGCTCGCCGGGGTGGCCATCAGGGTCACGCCGCCGGCCAGCGCCAGCCCGCACTCGCCGTTCCGTACGGCCTGCGCGGCGAGATGGAGGGTCACCAGCGACGACGAGCAGGCGGTGTCGAGGGTGACCGCGGGCCCTTCGAGCCCGAGGACGAAGGACAGCCTGCCGGACAGGACGCTCGCGGCGAGACCGTTGCTCGCGTAGCCGCCCATGTCGTCCCGAGAGGCGAGGACGAGATGCGCGTAGTCCTGGGCGTTGGTGCCGACGAACACCCCGGTCCTGCTGCCGCGCAGCCCGCCCGGGGCGATACCGGCGCGCTCGAAGGCCTCCCAGGACACTTCGAGGAGGAGGCGCTGCTGCGGGTCCATGGCGAGGGCCTCGCGCGGCGAGATCCCGAAGAATCCCGGGTCGAAGTCGGGTGCCTCGTGGACGAAGCCGCCCTCCTGGGTGGCGCTGCTGCCCGGGCCGTCCCCGGCGAGGGCCTCCAGGTCCCAGCCGCGGTCGGCGGGGAAGCCGGAGATGGCGCTGCGGCCCGAGGCGAGCAGTTCCCACAGGTCCTCCGGGGACCGGACCCCGCCGGGGAACCTGCATCCCATCCCGACGATCGCCACCGGTTCATGGCGGCCGGATTCGGCTTCCCGGGCCCGTTGGCGGGTCTGGTGCAGATCCGCCGTGACCCACTTCAGGTAATCGACGAGCTTCTTTTCGTCCGGCATGGTCCGAACCTTCCTGAGATGTTTCGCATGCGAAGGGAGTACGGCGGGGATGGTCGGGGGCGGGGGCCGGGGGCGGAGTCCGGGCGGTGCGGCCCGCACAGGGGATCAGAACTCCGCCGACCGGCCCAGCTCGTTGTCGATGAAGGCCAGCACCTCGTCGGCGCTCGCGGCCTCGATCCGTTCCGTGACGACGAGTCCGCCGGTCTCCGGGCCCGGTGCGTCCCATCGCGCGAGGAGCTGACGCAGCCGACCGGCGACCCCGTTCCTGGTGACCTCGTCGAGCGTGCCCGCGGCGAGCGCCTCCTCCAGCGTGCCGAGGGCGGCCAGCGGCGAAGGTCCCGCGCCCGGCGCGGTGTCGCCGAGCAGCTCCGACGCCAGGTGCCGGGCGACGGCGGCCGGGGTGGGATGGTCGAACACGAGGGTGGCGGAGAGCCGTACCCCCGTGGCCGCGGTCAGCCGGGTGCGCAGCTCCACCGCCATCAGCGAGTCGAAGCCCAGCCTGCTGAAATCCCGGTCGGCGGGGATCGCGTCGGCGTCGGTGTGTCCCAGTACGGCGGCGGTCTCGGCCCGTACCAGCTCGGCCAGCCGGGCTTCCGCCTCCTCCTCGGCCAGCCCTTCCAGGCGCTGGGCGAGACCGGTGGCGCGCCCGCGCCCGGCGGCGGCCGTGCGGCGCCGCCTGCGGAGCAACCCGCGCAGGATCGCCGGGATCTCGTCCGTGGTCTCGGCTGCCCGGGCGCCCGCGCCCTCGGCGATCAGGACCGGTACGAGCAGCGCCTCGTCGCGCGCGGTCGCCGCGTCGAACAGCGCGAGGCCCGTGTCCACCGGGAGCAGTGCCAGGTCCGAGCGGGCCATGCGCCCCATGTCGGCGTCGCTGAGACCGCTGGTCATTCCGCCGCCGGTACGCGCCCAGGGCCCCCAGGCCAGGGACACCGCGGGCAGCCCGAGGGCGGCGCGGTGCAGGGCCAGAGCGTCCAGGAAGGTGTTGGCGGCGGCGTAGTTGCCCTGGCCGGGGCCGCCGGTGATACCGGCGACCGAGGAGTAGAGGACGAACCCGGCCAGGCCGAGATCGCGGGTCGCCTCGTGCAGATGCCAGGCCGCGTCCGCCTTCGGACGCAGTATCCGGTCGACCAGCGCGGGGGTCAGCGAGCCGATGGTGGCATCGCCCAGCACACCGGCGGTGTGCACCACGGCGGTCAGCGGGTGTTCGGCCGGTACGCCCGCGAGCAGCCCGTCCAGGGCCGGGCGCTCGGCGACATCGCAGGCGGCGACGGTCACTTCGGCGCCCTGGGCGGCCAGTTCGGCACGGAGTTCCTCGGCGCCGGGGGCGTCGGGGCCGCGCCGGCTGACGAGCAGCAGGTGCTTGATGCCATGGCCGGTGACGAGATGGCGGGCGAGTTCGGCGCCGAGGCCGCCGGTGCCGCCGGTGATCAGGACCGTACCGTCGCGGTCCCAGGACCGGATGCCGCTGCCTGGCGACTGGGTACGTCCCTGGGCGAGGCGCGCCAGCCGGGCCACGTGGATCTCGCCGCTTCGGACGGCCGCCTGGGTCTCCCCGGCGTCGAGCAGAGAGGGCAGCGCGGGCAGGACGGTTCGGAGGGTGGTGGTGTCGGTGTCGTTGTCGTGGGGAGCCTCCAGATCGAGCAGCAGGAAGGCGCCGGGGTTCTCCGACTGGGCGGAGCGGACCAGGCCCCAGACCGGGGCCGCCGCGAGATCCCGGACATCGTCCCCGGCATTGGCGGCGACCGCGCCCCGGGTGACGAACACAAGCCGCGATCCGGTGGTCCGCCGGTCGGCAGACCAGGTGCGCAGCAGGTCCAGTACGGTGCGCATCACGGCCCGCACCCGGGCGGGCAGGGCCGCCCGCTCGTCCTGATGTTCCGTCAGATCGCCGACGGCCGGGGCCAGTACGAGGTCGGGCAGCGGTTCCCCGGAGTCGAGGAGTTCACGCAGCGATCCGGCCCGTACGAGGGAGACGTCGTCCGGTGCGGCCAGGGTGTCCCCGAGGACCGCCCAGCGCAGGCCGGTGGGGGACGCGGGAGTGGCCGGCGCGGAAGCAATGAGCGCGGGCACCCAGTCGAGACCGAAGAGGGGACCCGGCGCGGGCTCGGCGGCCCCGGTCGCCGCGGCCCCGGCTTCGGAGGCGGGGCGCAGGGTCAGCGAGCGCACCGAGAGCACCGGCGCGCCCTCCTCGTCGACGGCGGCCAGCTCGACGGTGTCGGGGCCGGTCGGGGTGAGGCGTACCCGCAGGGCCGTGGCGGCACCCGCGTGCAGGGTCAGCCCGCGCCACTCGACCGGGACGGTTCCGGCGAGCGGACCGGCCGCGTCGGTGGTACTGGCCGCTTCGGTCCTGAGCAGTCCCGCCGCGTCGACGGCGGCGGTCAGCAGCGCCGGGTGCAGCCCGAACGTGCCTTGCGTGACGGCCTGTTCGTCTTCTTCGAGCACGACTTCGGCGAAGACCTCGCCGTCCTGGTGCCAGGCCGCCCGCAGACCGGCCCCGCCGGAATCCGCGTCCGGGTGCTGGTCCAGGTCGACGGATTCGGCCCCGGCCGGCGGCCAGGCCTCCGTACCCAGATCCGTGTCCGGCGCCCGGTGTCCGGCGCTCAGCGCTCCGGTCGCGTGCAGGGTCCACGGCTGGTCGGCGCCGTCGGGGCGGGCGTGTACGGTCAGCGAGCGGCGGCCGGTCCCGTCGGAGGCGGCCACGCGCACCTGCACCCGTACCGCGCCGTCATCGGGCACGACGAGCCCGGTGGCGAGGGTCAGTTCCTCGACCGTGTCACAGCCGGTCTCGTCCCCGGCCCGTACGGCCAGTTCGGCGAAGGCGGCCTCGGGAAGCACCGTGCCTCCGTGAACCTGACGGCCCATCAGCCAGGGATGGGTCCGCGCGGACAGGCGTCCGGTGAGCACCACCTCGTCCGAGCCCGCCACGGTCATCGCCGCACCCAGCAAGGGGTGTTGGGCCGCTTCGAGGCCGAGGCCCGAGGCATCGCCCGGGGCCGCCGAGAGCGACGGCCAGTACCGCTCGCGCTGGAACGCGTACGTCGGCAGCTCCACCCGGCGCGCGCCGGACCCCGCGAGGACCGCGGTCCAGTCGGCCGGTGCGCCGTGCGCGTGTGCCTGGGCCAGCGCGATGACCGCAGTCAGTTCCTCGGACCGGTCCTTGCGCAGGACGGGCACCACGACCGCGCTGTCCGGGACGGACTCGCGGGCCATGGCGGAGAGCACACCGTCCGGGCCCAGCTCCAGGAAGACACCCACGCCCCGCTCGGCCAGGGTCCTTACACCGTCGGCGAAACGGACGGTCTCGCGAACATGCCGTACCCAGTACTCGGGCGAGCACAGCTCCTCGGCCGATGCGAGAGCACCGCTCACATTCGAGATCACCGGAATCGCGGGCTCTTCGTAGCTGAGCCCCTCGGCGATCTCGCGGAACTCCGCCAGCATCGGGTCCATCAGCGGGGAGTGGAAGGCGTGGCTGACCGCGAGGCGGGAGGTCCTGCGTCCGTCGGCGGCCAGGAATCCGGCAATGCTCTGTACTTGCTCCTTGTCGCCCGAGAGCACCACCGAGCGCGGTCCGTTGACCGCGGCGACCGCCACGTCCTCGGACAGCAGCAGCGCGCCGACCTCGTCCTCGGTGGCCTGTACCGCGACCATGGCGCCGCCCTCGGGCAGCGCGTCCATCAGCCGGGCCCTGGCCGCGACCAGCCGGCAGGCGTCGGCGAGCGGGAACACCCCGGCCGCGTGGGCGGCGGCGATCTCACCGATCGAGTGGCCCGCCACGAAGTCCGGTGCAATTCCCCAGGACTGAATCAGCCGGAAGAGCGCCACCTCGATGGCGAACAGCGCGGGCTGGGTGACGGCGGTCCGGTTCAGTGCCGCGGCGTCGTCCCCCCAGATCACCTCGCGCAGCGGGCGGTCCCGGCCGGCCGACTCGGCGTCGAGATGCGCCAGTACGGAGTCGAGGGCGTCGGCGAAGACCGGGAACCGGTCGTACAACTCCCGCCCCATACCGAGCCGTTGGGAGCCCTGGCCGGAGAAGAGCACCGCCAGGGGCTGCCCGGCCGCCTCTCCCCTGGCGATCTCCGGCATGCCCTGTCCGGTCGCCAGCAGCACCGCCCGGTGCTCGAACAGCGAGCGGCCCGTGGCCAGCGAGTGTCCGATGTCGGCCGGGGAGAGTCCGGGGTGTCCGGCCGCGAAGGACCGCAGCCGCTCGACCTGTCCGTCCAGCGCGGCCTCGCTCCTGGCGGAGACCGGCCAGGGCACCACGCTCGGGGCGGGAGCCCCGGCGGCCGGAGCGGCGCTCGCGGTCTCGGTCGGGGTCTGCTCCGCGGGGGCCCGCTCCGTGCGGGCCTGCTCTGTCGGGGCCTGCTCCAGCACCACATGGGCGTTGGTGCCGCTGATCCCGAAGGACGACACACCCGCACGCCTCGGACGGCCGGCATCCGGCCACGCGGTCTGCTCGGTGAGCAACTCCACCGCTCCGGAAGACCAGTTCACCCGGGTCGAGGGCTCGGTCACATGAAGGGTCTTCGGCAGTTCGCCGTGCCGGAGGGCGAGAATCATCTTCATCACACCCGCGACACCGGCCGCGGCCTGGGTGTGTCCGATGTTGGACTTCACCGAGCCGAGCAGCAGCGGACGCTCGGGGTCGCGATCACGCCCGTACGTCGCGAGCAGCGCCTGCGCCTCGATCGGGTCGCCCAGGGTCGTACCCGTACCGTGCGCCTCCACCGCGTCCACATCCGCAGGCGACAGACCACCACTGGCCAGAGCCTGCCGGATCACCCGCTGCTGCGAAGGACCATTCGGAGCCGTCAGACCGTTCGACGCACCGTCCTGATTGACCGCACTGCCCCGCACCACAGCCAGAACCTCGTGGCCGTTACGCCGCGCGTCCGACAGCCGCTCGACGACGACCACGCCGACGCCCTCCGACCAGCCGGTGCCGTCGGCCGAGTCGGAGAACGCCTTGCAGTGGCCGTCGGGCGCGAGTCCGCCCTGCCGGGTGAATCCGGCGAAGCTCGTCGCGGTGGACATCACGGTGACCCCGCCGACCAGCGCCATCGAGCACTCGCCGGCGCGCAGCGCCTGGGCGGCCCAGTGCAGGGCGACCAGGGAGGAGGAGCAGGCGGTGTCCACGGTGACGGCCGGGCCCTCGAAGCCGAAGGCGTACGACAGCCGGCCGGAGATGACACTCGCCGCGAGTCCGGTGCCCGCGTGGCCCTCCACGTCCTCGTTCGCCCGGAGGACGATATGGGCGTAGTCCTGGCCGTTGGTACCGACGAAGACTCCGGTACGGCTGCCGCGCAGCGATACCGGGTCGGTGCCCGTACGTTCGACCGCCTCCCAGCTCACCTCCAGCAGCAGCCGCTGCTGCGGGTCCATGGCAAGCGCCTCGCGCGGCGAGATCCCGAAGAAGCCAGGGTCGAACTCCGCCGCCTCGTACAGGAATCCGCCCACCCGGGTGGCGCTGTGGCCCTGGCCGTCGCCCGCCAGGACATCGAGGTCCCAGCCGCGGTCGGTGGGGAACGCGTCGATGCCGTCGCGGCCCTCGGCGAGCAGTCGCCAGAGGTCCTCGGGCGAGCTGACCCCGCCCGGGAAGCGACAGGCCATTCCGACGACGACGATCGGGTCGTCGTCGGTGGGCCGGGTGTCCGCCGGGACGGGCGCGGCGCCGGCGAGGGCGTCCTCGCCGAGCAGTTCGGCGAGCAGATGGTCGGCGAGGGCGCTCGGGGTGGGGTAGTCGAAGACCAGGCTGGCGGGGAGCGCCAGCCCTGTCGCGCCGGTGAGCCGGTTGCTCAGCTCCACGGCCGTCAGCGAGTCGAAGCCGAGGTCGCGGAAGGCCTTGTCGCCCTTGATCGCCTCGGCTCCGGTGTGTCCGAGGACCGCGGCGCAGTGGGTACGGACGACATCCAGCAGCACCGCGGCGCGTTCGTCGTTCGAGGCGTCCGGGGCCGCGAGGAGGCGCTCCCGTAGCCCGGAAGCCGCTGCCCCGGTCTCCCGCCGGGTCTCCTGAAGCGCCGTCAGCGCGCTGCGGGCGGTGGGCAGTTCGGCGAGCAGGGGGCTGGGGCGCAGGCTCAGCAGGGCGGTGAGCAGTTCGGGGCGCTGGAGGTCGGCGAGGACGACGGTCGGCTCGGGCTCGGCCACCACCCGGAACAGCGCGGAGACCGCCAGTTCGGGGTCGAGCGCGCCGGACGCGCGCCTGCGGTCGTGGGCCTGGGCGCCGGTGGTACGGGCATGCTCCGCGCCGGACGCCATGCCCGCGCCGTCCCACGCGCCCCAGGCGATCGAGGTCGCCGGAAGCCCCAGCGCCGCGCGCCGTTCGGCCAGCGCGTCGAGCACCGCGTTCGCCGCCGCGTAGTTGGCCTGGCCGGGATTGCCGACCGAGCCGGCCACCGAGGAGAACAGAACGAAGGCCGAAAGCCCGAGATCGCGGGTCAGTTCGTCGAGGAGCAGGGCGGAGGCGACCTTCGCGCGGAAGACCGTCTCGAACCGCTCGGCGGTCAGCCCGGCCAGGACACCGTCGTCCAGCACCCCCGCCGTATGCACCACTCCGGTCAGCGGGCAGTCCGCGGGAACGGCCTTGAGGACCCGCTCCAGGTCGCCCCGGTCGGCGGCGTCGCAGGCGGTGACGGTGACCTGCGCGCCGAGGCCGGTCAGCTCCGCGAGCAGTTCGTGCGCGCCGGGCGCCGCCAGACCGCGCCGGCTCAGCAGGACGAGATGCCGGGTGCCCTCGCTCGCCAGACGCCGGGCGACCCGCGCGCCGAGCGCGCCCGTGCCGCCGGTGATCAGGACGGTGCCGGACGGCTCCCAGCGCGCTTCGCCCTCGGCGGGCGCGTCGGGGGCGGGGGCGGGCAGCATCCGCCGGCCGAAGACACCCGAGGCGCGGACCGCGAGCTGGTCCTCGTCGGCGGTGTTGGTGAGTACGGCGACGAACCGGCGTACGGCGTGCTCGTCCAGTTCCTCGGGGAGGTCGACGAGCCCGCCCCAGTGGCGCGGGTGCTCCAGCGCGGCGACCCGCCCGAGACCCCAGACGGCGGCCTGCGCGGGAACGGGCGGCGGCCCGGAGGGTACGGGGGCGACCGCGCCACGGGTGACGGCCCAGAGCGGGGCGGTGACTCCGGTGTCCCCGAGGGCCTGGACGAGGGTGGCGGTGGCGACCAGTCCGGCGGGCACACCGGCCGTACCGGACGACTCGTCCAGAGCGAGCAGCGACAGCACACCGGTGAGGGTGTCGTGGTCCGCGGCGGCGGAGAGCTGTTCGCGCAGAACGGCGGGGTCGGTGGCGTCGATGTCCAGTCGGACCGCCGCGGTGCCGAGTGCGCTGATCAGCGAGTCCGCCCAGGTGTCGGCGGCTCCGGCCGCCGGGGCGAGGACCAGCCAGGTGCCGGGCAGGGTGCCCGAGGCGGCGGTGAGGGCCAGCGGCTGCCAGGACTCCCGGTAGCGCCACGCGTCCACCGTCGATCGCAGCCTGCGCCGGGTGCGCCACGACGACAGCGCGGGCAGTACGGCGCCGAGCGAACCGCCGTCCACGTCGAGCCGGGACGCCAGGGACTCCAGGTCCTCCCGCTCGACCGCCGCCCAGAACTCCGCGTCGACCGGGTCCGTACCGGCCGCGGTCTCCGCCGCCACGGCGACCTCCGGCCAGAAGCGCTCGCGCTGGAAGGCATACGTCGGCAGGTCCACGCGCCGGGCGCCGGTGCCCGCGAAGAACGCCGGCCAGTCCACGGCGGCTCCGGCCACATGGAGCCGCGCCAGCGCGGTGACCAGCGCGGTTTCCTCGCCGCGGTCCTTGCGGAGCGCGGGAACCACCACGGCGTCGGCGGGCAGGGACTCCCGGGCGAGCGCGGACAGCACCCCGTCGGGGCCCAGCTCCAGGAATACGGTGGCGCCTTGGTCGGCCATCGTCCGGACGCCGTCGGCGAACCGTACGGCCTCGCGAACGTGCCGTACCCAGTAGTCCGCCGAGCACAGCTCCTCGGCGGAAGCGAGAGCACCGCTCACATTCGAGATCACCGGGAGGGCGGGCTCCTGGAACACCAGGGTCGCCACCACCGCGCGGAACTCGTCGAGCATCGGGTCCATCAGCGGGGAGTGGAAGGCGTGCGAGACCCGGAGACGGGTGGTCCTGCGGCCGAGAGCCTCCAGTTGAGCGGCAGCTTCCAGCACCGCGTCCTCGGCGCCCGAAAGCACCACGGAGGAGGGGCCGTTGACGGCCGCGACGGACAGACGGCCGGAGAGGTACGGGCTGACCTCGTCCTCGGTCGCCTGCACCGCGACCATCGCGCCACCGGCCGGCAGCGCCTGCATCAGCGAAGCGCGCGCCGCCACCAAGCGGCAGGCATCCGCCAGCGAGAACACCCCGGCCACATGGGCGGCCGCGATCTCACCGATCGAGTGCCCCGCCACAAAATCAGGAGTCACCCCCCACGACTCCACCAGCCGGAACAGTGCCACCTCCACCGCGAACAACGCGGGCTGAGCAAGCCCCGTACCGTTCAGCGGTCCGGCGTCCTCGCCCCAGATCACCTCACGTACCGGACTCTCCAACTCCCCTTCCAGCAGGGCGAGTACGGAGTCCAGCGCCTCGGCGAACACCGGGAACCGCCCGTACAGCTCCCGGCCCATGCCCAGCCGTTGCGAGCCCTGGCCCGAGAACAGCACCGCCGTCGACCGCTCGGCCGCCAGGCCCCGGGCGAGATCCGAGACGCCGTCGTCCGTCGCGAGCAGAACCGCCCGGTGCTCGAACAGCGACCGGCCCGTGGCCAGCGAGAAACCGATGTCCACCGGCAGCGCAGATCCGGGCCCGTGCCCGCTCCCCTGCCCGTGCCCGCTCCCGTGTCCGGCGAATTCCCTGATACGGGCGATCTGGCCGTCCAGCGCCGCTTCGCTCTTGGCCGATACGAGCCAGGGCACCGCGCCCGGCACCCTGTCCGGCGCGGCCGTGGCCGGTCCTGAGCCGCTCGCGGTCTCGGTTGGGCCCTGCTCCAGGACCACATGGGCGTTGGTACCGCTGATGCCGAAGGACGAGACTCCGGCGCGGCGCGCGCGGCCGGTCTCGGGCCAGGCGGTGGTGTCGACCAGCAGCTCGACGGTGCCGGCCGACCAGTCGACATGGCTGGACGGCTCGGTGAGGTGGAGCGTACGCGGCAGAGTGCCGTGGCGGAGCGCCATCACCATCTTGACCAGCCCCGCCGCACCGGCGGCGGCCTGGGTGTGACCGATGTTGGACTTCACCGACCCCAGCAGCAGCGGCCGGTCCGCATCGCGGTCCTGGCCGTATGTGGCGAGCAGCGCCTGCGCCTCGATCGGGTCGCCGAGCGGGGTGCCGGTGCCATGCGCCTCGACCGCGTCCACCTCGGCGGGCGAGAGTCCGGCGTTGGCCAGGGCCTGCCGGATCACCCGCTGCTGAGCGGGGCCGTTGGGCGCGGTGAGACCGTTGGAGGCGCCGTCCTGGTTGACCGCGCTGCCCCGTACCACCGCCAGGACCTGATGCCCGTTGCGCCGGGCGTCCGACAGCCGCTCCAGCACCAGCATGGCCGCGCCCTCGGACCAGCCGGTGCCGTCCGCCGAGTCGGAGAACGCCTTGCACCGGCCGTCGCCCGCCAGTCCGCCCATCCGGGAGAAGCCGGCGAAGTTCGCGGAGGTCGTCATCACGGTCACCCCGCCCGCGAGAGCGAGCGAGCACTCGCCGCCGCGCAGCGCCTGGGAGGCGAGATGGAGGGAGACGAGGGACGAGGAGCAGGCGGTGTCGACGGACATCGCCGGGCCTTCGAGGCCAAGGGCGTAGGCCAGCCGCCCGGAGACCACACTGACGGCGAGGCCGGTGGTCGCGTGGCCCGCCATGTCGTCCTTGGAGCGCATGACAAGTCCGGCGTAGTCCTGGCCGCTGACTCCGACGAAGACTCCGGTACGGCTGCCGCGCAGGGTCGCCGGGTCGATTCCGGCGCGTTCCGCCGCCTCCCAGGAGACTTCGAGAAGGACCCGCTGCTGCGGGTCCATCGCGAGGGCCTCGCGCGGCGAGATACCGAAGAATCCGGCGTCGAAGTCGGCGACGTCCCGCAGGAATCCGCCCTGTCCTTCGACGGCGCCGATGGTCGGGTCGGCCTGCCAGCCGCGGTCGGCGGGGAAGCCGGTGATGGCGTCCTCGCCGGAGAGGACCAACTGCCAGAGCCCTTCCGGGGATTCGACCCCGCCGGGGAAGCGGCAGCTCATGCCGACGATCGCGATGGGATCGCCGGTGGCGGTGCCGTCGTCGGCCGACTCGCGTGCGGTGACGGCGGCCCCGATGTCGTCCGCGCCCACCAGTTCGTCGAGCAGGAAGGCGGCGAGACGGGCGGGGGTGGGGTAGTCGAAGATCAGGGTGGCGGGCAGGGTCAGACCGGTGGCGGAGGCGAGCCGGTTGCGCAGTTCGACGGCCGTCAGCGAGTCGAAGCCGAGCTGCCGGAACTCCCGCTCCACGGCGATGGCCTCGGGCGAGGAGTGCGCGAGGACCACGGCGGCCTCGATACGGACGAGTTCGGTGAGCAGCCGGGGGCGCTCGGTCTCGCGCAGTGCGGCCAGCCGTTCGACGAGCCCCGCCCGGGACACGCTCGCGGCGCCGCTCTTCGCCGCGCGGCGGCCGGTCCGTACGAGACCCCGGAGCAGGGCCGGGACGCCGGCCGACGAGGGGATGGAGCCGCTGCCGATTCCGAGCGGCACCACCAGGGCCTCGTCGCTCAGGGTGGCGGCGTCAAACAGGGCGAGGCCCTGCTCGACGGAGAGCAGCGGCATGCCGGAGCCGCTGACCCGGCGTACGTCGTGGTCCTCCAGAGTGCTGGTCATGCCCGCGCCCTGTTCCCAGGCGCCCCAGGCGAGCGAGAGACCGGGCAGTCCGAGGGCGCGCCGGTGGGCGGCCAGGGCGTCGAGGAAGGTGTTGCCGCCCGCGTAGTTGGCCTGTCCTGGGCTGCCCATGACGCCAGCGGTGGACGAATAAACCACGAAGGCGGCCAGATCGAGATCGCGGGTCAGGTCATGGAGGTGCCAGGCGGCGTCGACCTTGGGACGGAGTACGGCGTCGAGCCGCTCGGGGGTCAACGAGCCGATGACACCGTCGTCGAGGACACCGGCCGTATGCACGACAGCGGTCAGGGGGTGGTCTGCGGGGACCGACGTCAGCAGTCCGGCCAGTGCTTCCCGGTCCGCCACGTCACACGCGGTGATGGCGACCTCGGAAGCGCCCAACTCCCGCAGTTCGGCGGCAAGTTCCTCCGCGCCCTCGGCAGCCGGGCCACGACGGCTGGTCAGCAGCAGATGCCGCACGCCCCGCTCCCGCACCAAGTGGCGTGCCAGCAGACCGCCCAGACCACCCGTACCACCGGTGATCAGGACCGTACCCGCCGCATCCCACACACGCGGCATCGTCAACACGATCTTGCCCACATGCCTGGCCATGCTCATGAACCGGAACGCATCCCGCGCCCGCCGCACATCCCAGGAACGGACCGGCAGCGGCTCCAGCACACCCCGGTCGAACAGGTCCATCAGGGCCTGGAGCATCCGCTGAATACCGGCCGGCTCCACCCAACCGAGGTCGAACGAGCGGTAGTTCACGCCTTCGGGCAGATCGGCTGCCTCGCGGATATCGGTCTTGCCCATCTCCAGGAACCGGCCGCCGGGGCTCATCAGCCGCAGCGACGCGTCCACGAACTCACCGGCCAGCGAGTTCAGAACGACATCGACACCTTCACCATCGCTGACTTCGGCGAAGACCGCTTCGAAGTCGGTGGTACGGGAGGACGCGATGTGGTCGTCCGCCACGCCCAGCCCGCGCAGGACATCCCACTTGCCCTCGCTCGCCGTCGCGAACACCTCGGCGCCCAGATGACGCGCGATCTGGATGGCGGCCATGCCCACACCGCCCGCACCGGCGTGGATCAGGACCTTCTCGCCCTGCTTCAACTCGGCCAGTTCGATGAGGGCGTGATAGGCCGTCAGGAACACCAGCGGCATCGAGGCGGCCGTCTCCCACGACCACTCCTCGGGTACGGGGATCAGGCGGCGCTCGTCGCCCACCACATGGGTGCCGAAGCCGCCGAAGAGCATGCCGGTGACCCGGTCGCCGACACGGAGCTGACTCGCGTCGGGGCCGGTCTCGACCACCACGCCCGCGGCCTCGGAGCCGAACAGCCCGGCGTCGCCGGGGTACATGCCGAGGGCGTTGAGGACATCGCGGAAGTTCACTCCGGCCGCGCGGACCTCGATCCGTACATCGCGCCCGGTCAGCGGCTCCAGTACCTCGGGGAAGGGGTCCAGGGCCAGACCGTCCAGGCTGCCCTTGGCCCGGCTGCCGAGCCGCCAGGGCACTCCGGCCGGCGGCATCAGGCCCGTACCGGACTCCAGGCGCGCGAGCCGGCCGACGCGCAGCGCGCCCGAGCGCACCACGGCCTGAGGTTCGTCGGAGGCGGCGACGCCGGGCAGGTGCGGCAGGGCGGCGGCCGGGTCCGCCGAAGCGTCCGCGTCAAGATCCACCAGCAGGAACCGGCCGGGGTTCTCCGCCTGCGCCGAGCGCACCAGACCCCACACCGAGGCGGCGGCCGTGTCGGTGACACCGTGGGCACCGTCCTCGACCGCGCCCCGGGTGACAAAGACCAGCCGGGAGCCGGCGAACCGCTCCTCGGCGAGCCATTCCTGGACCAACTCCAGTACGGATCCGGCGAGTTCATGCGCGGACTCGGCGGTGCGCGCGGGGTTGCCCTTGAGCGGTACGAGTACGAAGTCCGGCACGCCCTCGTCGTCGAGGCCGGACGGACCGGTGCGTTCCAGGAGTTCGGCGAGGGTACGTGCCGGGGCACGCAGCCGGGCGGCGCCGGCCGAGGCGAGCGCGCCGGTCAGACCCAGTTCGTCGGTGCCGAGCACCACCCACTCGCTGTCCTCGGCCACGCTCCCGGAGGTCGCCGGGACCCAGTCGACCCGGAACAGCGAGTTCGCCGCCTCGCGGCGGGTGTCGACCGCGGACGGCGGAGCGGCGGCCCTGAGGGCCAGCGACTCCACCGAGATGACCGGCTCGCCCTGGATGTCGACGGCGGCGATCCGTACTGCGTCCTGGCCCTCGCTGGTGACGCGGACCCGCAGGGTCGAGGCGCCCGATGCATGGAGGGAGACACCGTTCCAGGCGAACGGCAGCAGGCTTCTGTCGTCGCCGTCCGCGCTGGCGAAGACCGTGCTGTGCAGTACGGAGTCGAACAGGGCCGGATGCACTCCGTACGCGTCCGCGTCCTCGACCTCGCGGTCCAGCGCGACTTCGGCGAAGATCTCCTCGCCGCGCCGCCAGACCGCACGGAGTCCGCGGAAGGCGGGCCCGTATTCGAGGCCGTTGCTCGCGTACCGATCGTAGAGCCCCTCGACATCGACGACGGTCGCGCCCTTGGGCGGCCATACGGTGGTGTCGAAGCCGAGTACGCGCTCGCCGCGGCCGATGCGGCCGGAGGCGTGCAGGGTCCAGTCGTCGTCGGGCGCGTCGGCGGCGCGGGAGTAGAAACGCAGCTCGCGGCGGCCGTCGTCGTCCGCGCCGCCGACGGCGATCTGCACCTGGACCGCGCCGGTACGGGGCAGGATGAGCGGGGCGGCCAGCATCAGATCGTCGACGCGGTCGCATCCGGCCTGGTCGGCGGCGCGGATCGCGAGTTCGAGGAATCCGGTGCCGGGGAAGAACACCATGCCGCCCACAACATGGCCGGCCAGCCAGGGGTGGGTGGCCAGGGACAGCGTGCCGGTCAGCAGCAGTTCGTCGGAGCCCGCGACCGACATGGCGGCGCCGAGCAGCGGGTGGTTGGCGGAAGTGAGACCGAGACCGGCGGCGTCGGCGGGACGGTGGGTGGTCTTGGGCCAGAACCGCTCGTGCTGGAAGGCGTACGTCGGCAGGTCCACCGGCCGGGCGCCGGTGGACTCGAAGAAGGCGGGCCACTCAACACCCGTACCGCGCACATGGAGTTGAGCCAGCGCGGTGACGGCCGAGACCTCCTCCGGGCGGTCCTTCCGGAGCAGCGGTACGGTCACCGAGCCGGCCGGCACCGACTCCTGGGCGAGGGCGGAGAGCACACCGTCCGGCCCCAACTCCAGGAACGTCCGTACGCCCCGCTCCCCCAACACCCGTACACCGTCCGCGAACCGGACCGCCTCGCGGACATGCCGTACCCAGTAGTCCGCCGAGCACAGCTCCTCGGCGGAAGCGAGAGCACCGCTCACATTCGAGATCACCGGAATCGACGGCGTCTGGAACGTCAGCCCCTCGGCCACGGCCCGGAAGCCGTCCAGCATCGGATCCATCAACGGCGAGTGGAAAGCGTGCGAGACCCGCAGCCGGCTCGTCTTACGGCCCAGCGCTTCCAGCTCCGCCGCGACCTCCAGCGCCGCGTCCTCGGCTCCCGAAATCACCACCGAGGACGGACCGTTGACCGCGGCGATCGACACCCGCTCGGACAGCAGCGGCCGGATCTCCTCCTCGGTCGCCCGTACGGCGATCATCGCGCCGCCGACGGGCAGCGCCCGCATCAGCGAGGCCCGCGCCGCCACCAGACGGCACGCGTCCTCCAACGAGAACACCCCGGCCACATGGGCCGCGGCGATCTCGCCGATCGAGTGCCCCGCCACAAAGTCCGGAGTCACCCCCCACGACTCCACCAGCCGGAACAGCGCCACCTCCACCGCGAACAACGCGGGCTGAGTGAACCCCGTATCGTTCAGCAGCTCAGCGTCCTCGCCCCAGATCACCTCCCGCAGCGAGCCCCCCAACTCCCCGTCCAGCAGTGCCAGTACGGAGTCGAAGGCCTCCGCGAACACCGGAAAGCGCCCGTACAGCTCACGCCCCATGCCCAGCCGCTGCGAACCCTGCCCCGAGAACAGCACCGCGCAGGGGGTACGGCCCACGACCGTGCCCTCTACGGTCCCGGGTGCCGTGCCGTGCTCCGTCCAGGCCGCCAGCGCGGCCCGCCCGGCGGTGCCGTCCTCGTCCGCGATCACCGCGAGACGGTGTTCCAGGCTCGCTCTGGTGGTGGCCAGGGAGAGCGCCACATCCGCCGCGCGCAGTCCCGGTTCGCGCTCCAGCCGGTCGAGCAGGCGGGCCGCCTGCTCGCGCAGCGCCTCCGGGGTCCGACCCGAGATCACCCATGGCAGCGCCCGCGCCGGAGTGGTGGCGGTCGTCTCCGGGGCGGGGACCTCCGGGGCCTGCTCGATGATCACATGCGCGTTGGTGCCGCTGACCCCGAACGAGGAGACGCCCGTACGGCGCGCCCGGCCGGCCTCCGGCCAGGCCCGGGCCTCGGTGAGCAGCTCGACCTTGCCCGCCGACCAGTCGACGTGCGAGGACGGCTGCTCGGCGTGCAGGGTGCGCGGCAGCACTCCGTGCCGCATGGCCATCACCATCTTGATGACGCCCGCGACACCCGAAGCGGCCTGCGTGTGCCCGATGTTGGACTTGACCGAGCCGAGGAACAGCGGCTGCTCGCGGTCCTGGCCGTACCCTGCGAGCAGGCTCTGTGCCTCGATGGGGTCGCCCAGCGGGGTGCCGGTGCCGTGTGCCTCGACCGCGTCCACCTCGGCGGGGGTCAGGCCCGCGTTGGCCAGGGCCTGCCGGATGACGCGCTGCTGCGAGGGGCCGTTGGGCGCGGTGAAGCCGTTGGAGGCGCCGTCCTGGTTGACGGCGGAGCCGCGTACCACCGCCAGGACGGGATGCCCGTTGCGCTGCGCGTCGGAGAGCCGCTCCAGCATCAGGATCCCGGCGCCCTCGGACCATCCGGTGCCGTCGGCCGCGTCGGAGAACGCCTTGCACCGCCCGTCCCGCGCGAGGCCGCCCTGCCTGCTGAACTCGACCAGTGAGCCGGGGGTGGACATCACATTGACGCCGCCGGCGAGCGCGAGCCCGCACTCGCCGTTGCGCAGGGACTGTACGGCGAGATGGAGGGCGACCAGCGAGGACGAGCACGCCGTGTCGACCGTGATCGCGGGGCCCTCCAGGCCGAACGTGTACGAGAGCCGGCCCGACGCGGCGCTGGCGGCGATCCCGGTGCCGACATCGCCGGTCGCGTCGTCCAGCGACCTGACCAGGAGATACGCGTAGTCCTGCCCGTTGGTGCCGATGAACGCGCCGGTCCTGGTGGAGCGCAGCCGGGTGGCGTCGATGCCGGAGCGTTCGATGGCCTCCCAGGCGGTCTCCAGCAGCAGCCGCTGCTGGGGGTCCATGGTGACCGCCTCGCGCGGCGAGATCCCGAAGAAGCCGGGGTCGAAGTCGGCGACGCAGTTGAGGAAGCCGCCCTGCTGGCTGACGGAGGTGTCGCGGGCGTCGGTGCCGCTGTCGCGCAGCGCGTCCAGGTCCCAGCCGCGGTCGGCGGGGAACGCGGAGATGGCGTCGGTGCCGGACGCGACCAGATCCCAGAGCCCTTCGGGCGAGGTGACATCGCCGGGGAAGCGGCAGGCCATGCCGACGATGGCGATCGGCTCGCTGGCGGCGGCGACGAACATCCTGTTCTGCCGTCGCAGCCGCTCGGCCTCCTTCATCGCGGCGCGCAGCGCGTCCACCACGCTGTTGTTCCGGGAGTTGTCCGTAGGGGCGTTCTCGGTGGGGGCATTCATCGTCTGCTCCATCGCTCCGTCACTCGCGCTACAGGTCGGACTGGCCGTTGAGCGCGGCCCGCACCAGGTCTGCCACGGCCATCGAGTCGATGGCCTCGCCGGATTCCTCGGTTTCGGCCGGGGCCGTACCGCCCCGGCCGGCGAGCTGGAGCAGTGGCTCCAGTACGCCGATGTCCCGGAGCCGGGCGAGGGGAACGGAGGCGAGCAGGGCCCGGATCTCCGCCTCCTCGGCATCGGTCCCGGTGCCGTCGCCGACGGCGGCAGTGTCGTCGGGCAGGAGCTGCCGCAGGACGTGCTCGGCGAGGGCGGTGGGGGTGGGATGGTCGAAGACGAGCGTCGCGGACAGGCTCAGTCCGGTGGCCGTATTGAGCTGGTTGCGCAGTTCCACGGCTCCGAGCGAGTCGACTCCGAGGTCCCGGAAGGACCGTTCGGCGCCGACGGCGTCCGTGTCCGGGTAGCCCAGGACCTGGGCGGCCCGGGTACGGACCAGCTCCACGACCGTTTCGAGACGCCGGTTCGCGGTCATGGCCAGGAGCCGGTCCCGCAGGCCGCCGCCGTCCGCACCGCCGGTGGGGGCGGCTGCCCGGGCGGCGACCATGTCGCGGTAGCCGGGGAACTCGCGCAGCAGGGCGCTCGGGCGGTTCGCGCCGAAGGCGCCCACGAAGTGCTCCAGGGCGACTTCGGCGACCACCGCGGTCGGTTCGGCCTCCATGACCAGCCGCAGCAGCGCCTCGCAGGCCAGCTCCGGGTCCATGGCGCCGATTCCGGCGCGCTTGGCGGCCTCGTCGGCTCCCGCGCCCTCGGCCATTCCGCCGCCGCCCCAGGCTCCCCAGGCGATAGAGGTGGCCGGGAGGTCCTGGGCCCGCCGCCGTTCGGCGAGGGCGTCGAGGACCGCGTTGGCCGCAGCGTAGTTGGCCTGGCCGAGGTTGCCCACGGCCGCGGAGGCGGACGAGAAGAGGACGAAGGCCGTGAGGTCCAGGCCGCGTGTCAGTTCGTCGAGCAGCAGGGCCGAGGTGACCTTGGCGCGGAAGACCGGGGCGAACCGCTCCGGGGTGAGCCGGTCGAGCACTCCGTCGTCGAGGACCCCGGCCGTGTGCACCACGCCGGTCAGCGGGTGCTCGTCGGGGATGTCCGCGAGGACGGCGGTCACTTGGCCGCGGTCGGCGGCGTCGCACGCGGTGAGGGTGACCCGGGCGCCGAGCCCTTCGAGTTCGGCGCGCAGCGCGTCCGCGCCGGGTGCCCCGGGGCCGCGGCGGCTGAGCAGCACCAGGTGCCGGACTCCGTCGCGGGCGAGCCTGCGGGCGACATGGGCGCCGAGGGCTCCGGTGCCGCCGGTGATCAGTACGGTGCCGTCCGGGTCCCAGGTACGGGCCGGGCGGTTGCCGGGTGCCCGGACCAGCCGCCGGGCGAGGACGGCGGAGGCCCGTACGGCCACTTGGTCCTCCCCGTCGAGTCCGGCCAGCACACCGGTGAGCCCGGCGGCCGTCCGCTCGTCCAGCGTCTCGGGCAGATCGATCAGCCCGCCCCAGCGCTCCGGATACTCCAGCGCGGCGACCCGGCCCAGACCCCAGACGGCGGCCTGGAGCGGGTGGCGGGGTTCGTCCGTACGGTGCGTGGAGACCGCGCCCCGGGTCAGGCACCAGAGCGGGGCGCCGATTCCGGCGTCGCCCAGTGCCTGGAGCAGAACGGCGGTGAGGGCCGTCCCCTCGGGCACGCCGCCCGCCAGGGAGTCCCGCAGGGCGAGGAGCGAGACGACTCCGGCGAAGGGCGCGCCGTCGGTACCAGCGCCGTCGGTACCAGCGCCGTCGGTACCAACGCTGTCGGTACGGGAGCTGCCGGTACGGGCGTTGTCGCCCAGGGCCCTGAGTTCCGCGGCCAGTGCGGCCCGGTCGGGGGCGCCGACCGGGGCCCGTACGACCGAGGTGCCCAGCGCGTCGAGCGCCGCCGACACCCAGGCGTCCTCGGCCAGTTCCGCCGGGACGACGGCGAGCCAGGTTCCCGTCAGCGGTTTGCGGTGCGCGAGGGAGGCGCCGGCCACCGGCTTCCAGACGACCCGGTGGCGCCAGCCCTCCACGACCGACTCGTCGTCGCGCTGCCGGCGCCAGTCCAGCAGCGCGGGAAGCACCTTCGACAGGGCGTCGCCCTCGACGTCCAGGGTGGATTCGAGCGAGGCGAAGTCCTCCCGCTCCACGGCCTCCCAGAACGCCTTGTCCGTCGCGGCGGTCTCCGGTGTCTGTGGCGCCTGCGCGTCGGCCGGCGCGGTGTCGGGCCAGAACCGGCCGTGCTGGAAGGCGTACGTCGGCAGATCGACCCATCGCGCGCCGGTGTCCGCGAAGAACGCGGACCAGCGCGGTCCGGCCCCGTGCACATGCAGCCGGGCCATTGCGGTGACCAGGGTGGTCTCCTCGTCCCTGCCCTTGCGCAGGACCGGTACGGCCAGGGCGGCCGGCGGGGCCGACTCCTGGGCCAGCGCGGCGAGCACCCCGTCGGGGCCCAGCTCCAGGAAGGCGGTGACCCCGCGCCCGGCCATCGTCCGGACGCCGTCGGCGAACCGTACGGCCTCGCGGACATGCCGTACCCAGTACTCGGCGGTGCACAGCTCCTCGGCAGTGGCGAGAGCACCGCTCACATTCGAGATCACCGGAATACGAGGCGCCTGGTAGGCGAGCCCCTCGGCGACCGCGCGGAAGCCGTCCAGCATCGGGTCCATCAGCGGGGAGTGGAAGGCGTGCGAGACCCGCAGCCTGCTGGTCTTGCGGCCCCGCTTCTCCAGTTCGGCCGCCACCTCCAGCACGGTGTCCTCATAACCCGAGATCACCACCGAGGTCGGGCCGTTGAGCGCGGCAATCGACACCCGGTCGGCCCGGTCGGTGAGGAACGGGGTGATCTCGTCCTCGGTGGCCTGGACTGCGACCATCGCACCGCCGGTGGGCAGCGCCCGCATCAGCTTCGCGCGGGCCACGACCAGCCGGCAGGCGTCCTCCAGCGAGAACACCCCGGCCACATGGGCGGCGGCGATCTCGCCGATCGAGTGTCCGGCCACAAAGTCCGGGGTCACCCCCCACGACTCCACCAGCCGGAACAGCGCCACTTCAATCGCGAAGAGCGCGGGCTGTGTGAAGCCCGTGTCATTGAGGGCTCCGGCGTCCTCGCCCCAGATCACCTCGCGCAGCGGGCGCTCCAACTCCCCGTCCAGCACGGCCAGTACGGAGTCCAGGGCCTCGGCGAAGACCGGGAACCGCTCGTACAGCTCCCGGCCCATGCCGAGCCGCTGCGAGCCCTGACCGGAGAAGAGGACGGCGCGCTTGCCGGTCTTCTCCACCCGGTGCTCGGCGAGCTGGGCGAGGGTGTTGCCCTCGGACAGGGCGGCGAGACCGTCGAGCAGCGCGTCACGTCCGGTGACGGTCACGGCGGCCCGGTGCTCGAAGACCGAGCGGGTCGTGGCGAGCGAGAAGGCGAGGTCGGTCAGGTCGAGACCGGGGTGCTCGGTGATGCGGGCGAGGAGGCGGCGGGCCTGGGCGCGCAGCGCGTTCTCGGTCCGGCCGGAGAGCAGCACCGGCAGGGTGGTGGCCCGGCGACCGTCGGCCGGAGCCTCCGACTCGGGGTCCGGTGCCTGTTCCAGGATCAGGTGCGCGTTCGTACCGCTGGCGCCGAACGAGGAGACCCCGGCGCGGCGCGGGCGGCCCGAGTCCGGCCAGGCGACCGGCTCGGTGAGCAGCCGGGCAGCGCCCGCCGTCCAGTCGACATGGGAGGTCGGGGTCTCGGCGTACAGCGACTTCGGCAGGGTGCCGTGCCGCATCGCCATCACCATCTTGATCACGCCCGCGACACCCGAAGCCGCCTGGGTGTGACCGATGTTGGTCTTGAGCGAGCCGAGCAGCACCGGGCGCTCCGGGTCGCGGTCCTGGCCGTACGTGGCGAGCAGCGCCTGCGCCTCGATCGGGTCACCGAGCTTCGTCCCCGTACCGTGCGCCTCCACCGCGTCCACATCGGCTGGCGACAGACCGGAGTTGGCGAGCGCCTGCCGGATGACCCGCTGCTGGGCGGGGCCGCTGGGCGCGGTCAGCCCGTTGGAGGCGCCGTCCTGGTTGATCGCCGAGCCGCGCAGGACCGCCAGTACGTGGTGGCCGTTGCGGCGGGCGTCGGAGAGCCGCTCGACGACGAGCATGCCGACGCCCTCGGACCATCCTGTGCCGTCCGCCGCTTCGGAGAACGCCTTGCAGCGGCCGTCGGAGGAGAGCGCGCCCTGCGCGCTGAACTCCACGAAGCCCGCCGGGGTCGCCATCACGGTCACCCCGCCGGCCAGCGCGATCGAGCACTCGCCGGACCGCAGGGCCTGGGCCGCGAGATGCAGCGCGACCAGCGACGAGGAGCACGCGGTGTCCACGGAGACCGTGGGGCCCTGGAGACCGAAGGAGTACGCCAGCCGTCCTGACAGGAGGCTCGCGGACTGCGCGGTCTCCCACTGGCCCGCCTCGGCGGGCGGCCGGTAGTCGCCACTGCCGCCGCCGACATAGACGCCGGTGGTGGTGCCGCGCAGGGTCGCCGCGTCGATGCCGGCGCGCTCCAGTGCCTCCCAGGCGGCTTCGAGGACGATACGTTGCTGCGGGTCCATCACGATCGCCTCGCGCGGCGAAATACCGAACAGGCCCGGGTCGAAGTCGGCCGCGTCGTAGAGGAATCCGCCCCGGCCGGTGGCGCTGCGTCCGCGTCCGCCCTCGGGCGGGCCGCCGAGCAGGGTGTCGAGATCCCAGCCGCGGTCGGTGGGGAAGTCGCCGACGGCGTCGGTGCCTTCGGTGACGAGCCGCCACAGGTCCTCGGGGGAGCCGACACCGCCCGGGTAGCGGCAGGCCATGCCGACGATGACAACAGGGTCGTTGCCCGTCTGCACCGAAGCCGCGACGGGTGCGATGGTGGCGGGGGCCTCTCCGAGCAGCAACGTCCGCAGTTCCGCCGCGAGTTCGGCGGGGGTGGGGTGGTCGAAGACGAGGGTCGCGGGCAGCCCGAGCCCGGTCGCCTCCTTGAGCTGGTTGCGCAGATCGACGGCGGTCAGCGAGTCGAAGCCGAGGTCACGGAAGGGCAGATCGGACTCGACCGCGGCGGTGTCCGGGTGGCCCAGGACGACGGCGGCCTTCTCGGTGACCAGGGTGAGCAGCGCGTCGGCGCGCTCGGTGGCGGGCAGTCCGAGCAGCCACTGCCGGTACGTACCGGCCCCCGACCCGGACAGCTCCTCCGCACGGTCGCGGGCCGCCGCCTCGACGGCGGTGCGGGCCTCGGGCAGGTCCGCGAACAGGTGGCTGGGGCGGGCCTCGGTGAAGGCGGGTGCGAAGGTCTCCCAGCGCACATCGGCCAGGGTGACCGCGGCCCTGCCGTCGGCGACGGCCCGGCCGAGCGCGGTGAGCGCCGCGTCGGTGTCCATGACGGGCAGCCCGTTCATCCGGAGATGCGCGGCCATTGAGTGGTCGACGGCATCCGTCCAGGCGCCCCAGGCGACCGAGAGGGCGGTGGCGCCCCGGGCACGGCGCTGCCGGGCGAAGGCGTCCAGGAAGGCGCCGAGGGCTGCCTCGGTGTCCCGGCCCCGTACGCCCCAGACTCCGGCGATCGAGCCGAACAGGACAAAGGCGTCCAGCGGCCGGTCGCCGAGGACCGCGTCGAGCTGGACCACTCCGGCCAGTGCCGACGCGAGCGCGGCTTCGGAATCGTCCTCCGGCTCCTCGGCGTGGATCACCGCGGTGAGCGGCGCGTCCTCGGGGACGGTGGCGAGGAGCGCGGTCAGCGCGTCCGGGTCGGCCAGGTCGCAGACGGCCAGGGCGGCCGTGGCGCCGAGCTGCTTCAGCTCGGCTTCGAGCGCCTCGGATCCGGCGAGATCGGAGGGGTGACGGCCGGTCAGTACGAGATGCCGGGCACCCTCGCGGGCCAGCCTGCGGGCGGCCCGGGCGCCCATCGTCCCCGTACCGCCGACGATGAGCACCGTGCCGGAGGGCCGCCAGAAGCCGCCCTCGGCGGATGCTTCGGATGCCCCGGGGGCTTCAGGTGCCGTACGGACCAGGCGCCGGCCGAAGTCTCCGGTGGCACGGACCGCGATCTGGTCCTCGCCGTCCCGTCCAGCCAGAGCGGCGGCGAAGGCGGCGCGCGCCCGCTCGTCCAGCGACTCGGGAAGGTCGATCAACCCGCCCCAGCGGTCCGGGTGTTCGAGCGCGGCGACCCGGCCCCGGCCCCAGACGGTGGCCTGTGCGGAGTTGTGCGGCGGCTCGGACGGGGTTACGGAGACGGCTCCCCGGGTGACGCACCACAGCGGGGCGTCGATGCCCGCCCCGTCGAGGGCCGACAGCAGGACGGCGGGCGTGGCCGAGCCGGCGGGCAGGTCATCGGTTCCGGCGGCGAGCAGCGAGACGACCCCGGCGAAACCGGTCCCGTCCGCCCGCTCGGAGACCGCCTCCGAGGCAGCCGATGCCAGCCGCTCCCGCAGGGCCGCGTGGCCGTCGGCGGTGAGGTCCACTTCCACTCGTACGGTGTCCGGGCCCAGCGCCTCGACGGCGGCGGCCGTCCACTCGTCCTGCTCGCCGGCCGGTACGAGCACCAGCCAGTTGCCCATGCGTTCAGGGGCGGCGGAGAGTCCGGGCAAGTCCGACAGCTCGGTCCAGCTTTCGTGGTATCGCCAGTTCGCCCCCGCCGTCCGCTCGTTCCTGCGGCGGCGCCATGCGGAGAGCGCGGGCACCATCGTGGTCACGGTCTCGCCGTCCAGGTCGAGCGAGGCGGCCAGCGACTCCAGGTCCTCCCGCTCCACCGCCGACCAGAACTCGGCGTCCACCGGGTCCGGCGCGCCGCCTTCGGCACCGTCCGCGAGCGGTACGGCGGCCTCCGGCCAGTACCGCTCGCGCTGGAACGCGTACGTCGGCAGCTCGACCCGGTGCGCGCCTGTGCCCTCGAAGAAGGCGGACCAGCGCGGTCCCGCGCCATGCGTGTGCAGCGTGGCGAGGGCCGCGACCACGGCCTCTTCCTCGCTCCGGCGCGCGCGCAGCAGCGGCACCAGCACGGGCGCGGGATCGGCTCCGTCCAGGCTCTGCCCGGCCATGGCGCAGAGCACTCCGTCGGGGCCCAGCTCCACAAAGGCCGTGACGCCAGCGTCGCGCAGGGTCCGTACCCCGTCGGCGAACCGTACGGCCTCACGGACATGCCGTACCCAGTAGGCGGGCGAGCGCAGTTCGTCCGCGGTGGCCAGTTCACCGGTGAGGTTGGACACCACCGGGAGCAGGGGCTCGTGGTACGTGAGGGTCTCGGTGACCCGGGCGAAGTCCGCGAGCATCGGGTCCATCAGCGGGGAGTGGAAGGCGTGCGAGACCCGCAGCCTCCTGGTCCTGCGGCCGTCGGCGGCGAGGCGCTCGGCGATCTCCAGGACGGCGTCCTCGGCACCGGCGACGACCAGCGCCTCGGGCCCGTTGAGCGCCGCGATCGACACGTTCTCGCCGAGCAGCGGGGTGATCTCGTCCTCGGTGGCCTGGACGGCGACCATCGCGCCGCCCTGCGGAAGGGCCTGCATCAGGGAGGCGCGGGCCGCCACCAGACGGCAGGCGTCCTCCAGTGAGAACACACCCGCCACATGGGCGGCGGTGATCTCTCCGATGGAGTGCCCGGCGACGAAGTCCGGGGTCAGGCCCCATGATTCGGCGAGCCGGAAGAGCGCCACCTCGACGGCGAAGAGCGCGGGCTGGGTCCAGCCGGTCTCGTCGAGCAGTTCCGCCTCGAAGGTGCCGGGATCGGCGAACAGCACCTCGCGCAGCGGGAATTCCAGCTCGGTGTCGAGATGGGCGAGGACCGCGTCCAGCGCTTCGGCGAAGACCGGGAACCTGTCGTACAGCTCCCGGCCCATCGCGCCGCGCTGGCTGCCCTGGCCGGAGAAGAGGAACGCCGACCTGCCGGGCGCGCGGCCCGCCGCTCCGCGGGCGCTCTCCCGTACGCCGTCGGCGCCGGCGAGCAGGACCGCGCGGTGCGGGAAGACCGTACGGTCGGTGGCGAGGGAGCGGCCGATGTCCAGGGGGGACAGTCCGGGGTGCTGGGCGGCGAAGGAGGTGAGCCGGTCGATCTGGGCCTGGAGCGCCTCACGGGTCCTGCCGGAGACGATCCAGGGCACAACGGCCGGCTCCACGCCGGGGGTCACGGTCTCATCCGCGACCGCTTCCGGCTCCGCGACCGGTGCCTGCTCGACGATGACATGCGCGTTCGTTCCGCTGACGCCGAAGGCCGAGACTCCGGCCCGGCGCGGGCGGCCGGTCTCCGGCCACTCCTGGGCCTCGGTGAGCAGCTCGACCTCGCCCGCCGACCAGTCGACATGTGCCGAAGGGGTGCCGATGTGCAGGGACTTGGGCAGGGTGCCGTGCCGCATGGCGAGCAGCATCTTGATGACGCCGGCGACTCCGGCGGCCGCCTGGGTGTGCCCGATGTTCGACTTGACCGTGCCGAGCAGCAGCGGGCGCTCCCGGTCGCGGCCGTAGGTGGTGAGCAGGGCCTGTGCCTCGATCGGGTCGCCGAGGGTGGTGCCGGTGCCGTGCGCCTCGACGGCGTCGATGTCGGCGGGGGTCAGTCCGGCGTCGGTGAGGGCCTGGCGGATGACGCGCTGCTGGGACGGGCCGTTGGGGGCGGTGAGCCCGTTGGACGCGCCGTCCTGGTTGACGGCGGTGGAGCGGATGATGCCGCGGACCTCGTGCCCGTTCCGTACGGCGTCGGAGAGCCGCTCCAGCACCAGGATGCCGACGCCCTCGGACCAGGCGGTGCCGTCGGCGCTGTCGGAGAACGCCTTGCACCGCCCGTCGGGGGCGAGCCCGCCCTGGGTGGAGAACTCGACGAAGGAGTCGGGGCTCGACATCACGGAGACTCCGCCCGCGATCACCAGCGAGCATTCCCCCGCGCTCAGCGCCTTGCCGGCCCAGTGCATGGCGACCAGCGAGGACGAGCAGGCGGTGTCGACGGTGACGGCCGGGCCCTCCAGGCCGAGCGCGTAGGAGAGCCGACCCGACATGACGCTGGCGGTGTTGCCGGTGGCCGCGTAGCCCCGTACGTCGGAGGCGGAGCGGCGCAGGACGTCCACGTAGTCCTGGCCGTTGGTGCCGACGAAGACGCCGGTGGCGGAGCCGCGCAGCGCGGAGGGGTCGATACCGGCGCGCTCCAGCGCCTCCCAGGTGGTCTCCAGGAGCAGCCGCTGCTGCGGGTCCATCGCGAGGGCCTCGCGCGGGGAGATCCCGAAGAAGCGGGCGTCGAAGTCGGCGACGCCGGTGAGGAATCCGCCTTCGAGGGTGTCCGAGGCGCCCGCGCCGAGGGCCTCGATGTCCCAGCCGCGGTCGGCCGGGAAGGCGGTGATGCCGTCCCTGCCCTCGTCGAGCAGTCGCCACAGCTCCTCGGGCGAGTCGGCGCCGCCGGGGAAGCGGCAGGCCATGCCGACGACGGCGATCGGGTCGTCGTCCAGCAGTCTGCCCGCCGTCACGGGCGCGGCGGTCTCGGGCAGCGAGCCGAGCAGTTCGGCGAGCAGATGGTCCGCGAGTTCGCGCGGGGTGGGCAGGTCGTAGACGAGGGACGCGGGCAGGCTCAGCCCGGTGGACGCGGCGAGTCCGTTGCGGAGTTCGAGGGTGGTCAGCGAGTCGAAGCCCAGATCGCGGAAGGCCCGGTCGTCGTCGACGGCCCGTGCGTCGGAGTGGCCGAGGACGGCGGCCACCTGGGTGCGCAGCAGATCGAGCACATGTCCGGCGCGCTCGGCCTCGGGCAGGGCGGCGAGCCGCTGCCGCAGCTCGGGCTCCCCGGCTGCGGTGCCGTCGGCGGGCGTCGCGGCCCTCCGTACCTCGGGCAGATCGGCGACGAGCGGCAGCGGCCCGGTCGCGGCGAAGGCGCGCGTGAACCGGCTCCAGTCGATGTCGGCGACGGCGAGTGCTGTGTCGTCGTGCTCGACCGCCAGGAGCAGGGCGCGTACGGCGGGCTCGGGCGCGAGGGGTTCGAATCCGCCGCGCCGTACCCGGCTCTCGATCTCTGCGGTGCCGGCGACCATGCCGGATCCGGCCCAGGGGCCCCAGGCGAGGGAGAGCGCGGTGAGGCCGTGTGCGCGCCGGTATTCGGCGAGGGCGTCCAGATAGGCGTTGGCGGCGGCGTAGTTGCCCTGGCCCGCCGCGCCGATGACCCCGGCGGTGGACGAGAACAGGACGAACGCCGCGAGGTCCAGGTCGGCGGTCAGCTCGTGGAGGTGGCGGGCCGCGACGACCTTGGAGCGGAGTACGGCGGTGAAGGCGTCCGGGGTCAGCGCGTCCACGGTGGTGTCCTCGACGACTCCGGCCGTGTGGATCACGGCGGTGAGCGGGGCGTCGTCGGGGATGGCGGCGAGCAGGGCGGCCAGGGCGTCGCGGTCGGCGACATCGCAGGCGGCGACGGTGACGCGGGCGCCCAGTTCCTCCAGTTCGGCGCGGGTTTCCGGGGAGCCGGGGGCGGCCTCGCCGCGCCGTCCGGCGAGCAGCAGATGGCCGGCTCCGTCGTGGGCGAGCCGGCGGGCGACATGCCCGCCGAGTCCGCCGAGACCGCCGGTGATCAGGACGGTGCCGTCGGGGCCGAACGGGCGCCGCCCGCCCGCGGGTCCGGCCGGGGAACGGTCGGGGGCGGGGCTGTGGGTGAGACGCCGTACGAACACGCCGGAGGCACGTACGGCCGTCTCGTTCTCGCCGTCGGTTCCGGCCAGGACGCTCCTGAACCGGCGGGCGGCCTGGATGTCGAGCCGCTCGGGCAGATCGACGGAGCCGCCCCAGCGGCCGGGCCGCTCCAGGGCGACGGTACGGCCGAGTCCCCAGACGGCGGCCTGGTCGAGGCTGATCACATGCTCGGAGCGGCCGACGGACACCGCGCCGCGGGTGACGCTCCACAGCGGCGCGTCGATCCCGGCGTCACCGAGGGCCTGGGCACCGAGGGCCGTCAGGGTCAGGGCGGCGGGCACCTCGGGGTGGGCGGCGCCGTCGTGGCCGACGAGGGCCAGCAGGGACAGGACGCCCGCGAACTCGGCTTCCTCGCCCCGCAGTTCGCCCAGTCGCGCGGTGAGCGCGGCCCGGTCGTCGGTGCCGGTGACCTCGACGAGGACGGTCTCCGTACCGAGCGCGGCGACGACCTCGGCCGCCCACGCTGCATCCTCCGTACGGGCCGGGGCCAGGACCAGCCAGCGGCCGGACAGGACGGCGGGTGAGGTGGAGCCGGACCTCGGTTTCCAGGTGACCCGGTAGCGCCAGCCGTCCACGGCGGACTGCTCGCCGCGGCGGCGCCGCCAGGCGGTGAGGGCGGGGACCATCGTGGTGACCGTGGTGTCGTCCAGGCCGAGCGTGGCGGCCAGTTCGGTCACGTCGTCGCGTTCCACCGCCGACCAGAACTCGGCGTCCAGCGCATTCGCACCGGTCCCGGAACCGATTGCGTCGTCGGCCGCGGCCTCGGGCCAGTAGCGCTCGCGCTGGAAGGCGTACGTCGGCAGCTCGATCCGGCGCGCTCCGCTGTCCGCGAAGTAGGCGGCCCAGTCGATGTCCGCGCCGTTGGCCTGGGCGCCCGCCAACGCGGTGGTGAGGACCCGGACCTCGGGACGGCCGGCCCGCAGCAGCGGCAGCAGTGCGGTACGGGAGTCGTCGGGCAGGCTCTCGCGGGCCATGCCGCAGAGCACGCCGTCGGGGCCGAGTTCCAGGAAGGTCCGTACGCCGCCCCGCTCCGACAGCCAGGCGATCCCGTCGGCGAAGCGTACGGCCGTACGGACATGGCGGACCCAGTATTCGGGGGTGCACACCTGGTCGGCGTCGGCGAGCGCCCCGGTCACGTTCGAGACGAAGGGGATGACCGGCGGATGGTAGATGACGCTCCGCGCGACCTGCGCGAAGTCGTCGAGCATGGCGTCCATCAGCGGCGAGTGGAAGGCGTGCGAGACCCGGAGCCGCTTGGTCTTGCGGCCCTCGGCGCCGAGGGCCGCGGCGATGTCCAGGACGGGGTCCTCGGCGCCCGCGACGACCACCGAGGCGGGCCCGTTGACGGCCGCGACCGAGACCTGGTCGGAGACTTCCGCGAGCAGCGGCAGGACCTCCTCCTCGGTGGCCTGGACCGCGATCATCGCGCCGCCCTCGGGCAGCGCCTGCATCAGCCGGCCGCGCGCGGCCACCAGGGCGCAGGCGTCCGCCAGGGAGAGCACGCCGGCGGCGTGGGCGGCGGCGAGTTCGCCGATGGAGTGCCCGGCGAGATAGTCGGGGGTGAGGCCCCAGGACTCGGCGAGGCGGAACAGCGCGACCTCGATGGCGAACAGCGCGGGCTGGGCGTACGCGGTCCGGTCCAGCAGCGCGGCCTCGGGCGACCCTTCGGCCGCGAACATGATCTCGCGCAGCGGGCGGTCCAGTTCGCCGTCCACATGGGCCAGCACGGCGTCGAGCGCGTCGGCGAACGCGGGGAACCGCTCGTACAGTTCACGTCCCATGCCGGGACGCTGGCTGCCCTGTCCGGTGAACAGGAACGCCGTACGGCCACGGCCCGTACCGCCCTGGACCACTCCGGGTCCCGGCAGTCCGTCGCGCAGCGCCAGCAGTCCGCGCAGCAGTTCGTCGCGCTCCTCCGCCACCACGGCGGCCCGGTGGTCCAGGCTCGCCCGTGAGGTGGCCAGGGAGTGGGCGAGGTCGACGAGTCGGGTGCCGGGCCGCTCCTCCACCAGGGCCAGCAGCCGGCCGGCCTGGGCGCGCAGCGCCGCTTCGCTCCGGGCCGAGACCAGTACGGGCACGGCGCCGGGCACCGCTTCGGGTTCCGGCGCTTCGACGGGCGCGGGGTCGGGGGCCGGTGCCTGCTCCAGGATCGCGTGCGCGTTGGTGCCGCTGAGACCGAACGAGGAGATGGCGCCGCGCCGGGGACGCCCGGTCTCCGGCCAGGCCGTCTCCTCGGTCAGCAGGCCGATGGCGCCCGACGACCAGTCGACGTGCGAGGACGGGGTGTCGATGTGCAGGGACTTCGGTACGACGCCCTCCTGGAGCGCCATCACCATCTTGATCACACTGGCGGCGCCGGAGGCCATCTGGGTGTGACCGATGTTGGACTTGACCGAGCCGAGGAGCAGCGGGCGCTCCGGGTCCCTGTCCTGCCCGTACGTGGTGAGCAGGGCCTGCGCCTCGATGGGGTCGCCCAGCGCGGTGCCGGTGCCGTGCCCCTCGATGACGTCGACCTCGGCGGGCCGCAGTCCGGCGTTGGCGAGAGCCTGGCGGATGACCCGCTGCTGGGACGGGCCGTTGGGGGCGGTCAGGCCGTTGGACGCGCCGTCCTGGTTGACGGCGCTGCCGCGTACCACGGCCAGTACCTGGTGGCCGTTGCGGCGGGCGTCGGAGAGGCGCTCCAGCAGGACGAGGCCGACGCCCTCGGCGAGGGTCATGCCGTCGGCGGAGTCGGCGTACGCCTTGCAGCGCCCGTCGGTGGCGAGGGCCCGCTGCCGGCTGAAGCCGACGAAGGACAGCGGGGTGGACATGATGCTCACCCCGCCGGCCAGCGCGAGGGAGCTCTCGCCGTCGCGCAGTGACTGGCAGGCGAGATGCATCGCGACGAGCGAGGACGAGCAGGCGGTGTCGAGGGTGACCGCCGGGCCCTCGAAGCCGAAGAGATACGAGACGCGGCCGGACAGGACGCTGGAGAGGGTGCCGGTGATGGCGTGGCCCTCGGAGCCCTCCGCGGTGTTGGGCACGGCGGAGGCGTAGTCCTGGTAGCTGGCACCGACGAAGGTGCCGGTCATGCTGCCGCGCTGGGCCAGCGGGTCGATCCCCGCGTGTTCGAAGGCCTCCCAGGCCGTCTCCAGGAGCAGCCGCTGCTGCGGGTCCATGGAGACCGCCTCGCGCGGCGAGATCCCGAAGAAGCCGGGGTCGAAGTCGGCGACGTCGCGCAAAAATCCGCCCTGGACGGAGTAGGTCTTGCCCTGCCGGTCGGGGTCCGGGTCGTAGAGCTTCTCGGCGTCCCAGCCGCGGTCGGCGGGGAAGCCGGAGATGGCGTCGCCGCCCTCCCTGACCAGCCGCCACAGCTCCGCGGAGGAGCTGACGCCGCCGGGGTAGCGGCAGCTCATGCCGATGACGGCGATGGGGTCGTCGTCGGCCGCGGAGAGCGCGGCGGTCGTGCCCGCGTCCCCGGCGGCCGTCCCGGCTCCCGCGATCTCGGACCTGAGGAAGGCGGCCAGCGCGGCGGGGCTGGGGTGGTCGAACACCATGGTGGTGGGCAGGGTCAGCCCGGTGACGGACGCCAGCCGGTTGCGCAGCCCGACCGCGGTGAGCGAGTCGAAGCCGACATCGCGGAAGGCGCGCTGGTCCGGCAGGGCGTCGGCGGACGACAGGCCCAGGACGGCCATGGCCTCCGTACGGACGGTCTCCAGCAGGAGCCGCTCCTGCTCGGCGCCGGAGAGCGCGCGCAGCCGCGCCACGAACTCCCCTTCGGCGGCCGTGCCGGTGGACCGTTCGGCGGCCTCGGTGATCCTCCGTACCTCGGGCACCTCGGTGAAGAGCGTGGTGGGGCGGCCGGAGGTGTAGACGGGGTAGTAGGTGTCCCAGTCGATGTCGGCGACCGCGAGGACGGTCTCGTCGTCGTCCAGGGCGCGCTTGAGCCCGCTGAGGGCGAGCTGCGGGTCCATGAACTCCAGGCCGCTGCGCCGGATCGACTGCGGGTCGACGCGGCCGAGCTTCAGGTCGTCGGCCCAGATGCCCCACGAGAGGGACAGGGCGCGCAGCCCGCGGGCGCGGCGGTGGGCGGCGAGCGCGGCGAGATAGGCGTTGCCCGCCACATAGGCGGCGTGCGCGCCGGTGCCCCACATACCGGCGGTCGACGAGTAGAGGACGAGGTCGTCCAGCTCCTCGTCGTCCAGGAGTTCGTGCAGCACCCGGGCGCCCGCCACCTTGGCGTGCATGACCCGGGCGAAGGCGTCGAGGGTGGTCTCGGCCAGCGGGTACAGCTCGATCAGCGCGGCGGTGTGGACGACGGTCCGTACCGTACGGCCTTCGGCCTTGAGTCCTGCCAGCAGTGCGGCGACCGCGTCCCGGTCGGTCACATCGCAGGCGACCGCGACGGCTTCGGTGCCCGACTCGGCGAGTTCCGCGACGAGTTCGGCCGCCCCCGGGGCGTCCATGCCGCGTCGGCTGGTCAGTACGAGATGTCCGGCGCCCTGGGCGGCGAGCCAGCGCGCGAGGTGCGGGGCGAGGGTTCCGGAGCCGCCGGTGATGAGGGTGGTGCCGCGCGGGGTCCAGTCGCGGGCGGGTGACCGCTCGCCGGCGGCGGCGCGGACGATACGGCGGGTGAACACGCCGGAGGAGCGGATGGCAAGCTGGTCCTCCTCGCCCAGGGCTCCGGCCAGGACGGATACGAGCCGGCTCGCGGCCCGTTCGTCCAGCGCGGGCGGCAGATCGACGACCCCGCCCCAGCGCTGCGGATGCTCCAGCGCGGCCGTCCAGCCCACTCCGGCGACCTGCGCCTGAACGGGCGAGGTGATCTCGTCGGAGCGGCCCGTGGAGACAGCGCCCCAGGTCAGGAACCAGAGCGGCGCGTCCACGTCGACATCGCCCAGCGCCTGCACCAGCGCAACGGTCAGGGCCAGTCCGAGGGACAGCCCGGGGTGCAGGGTGCCCGGCTCTTCGGCGGCGGCGAGCGTCGAGACGATTCCGCTGATCCCGCCGATCTCTTCGAGCCCGGTCAGGTGCCCGGCGAGGATCTCGCGGTCCACGCACAGCTCGTCCAGGACCAGCCGCCGTACCTCCGCGCCCTGGCCGCTCAGCGCGGCCACGATCTCGGTGTCGTCGGTGCCCTCGGCGGACACCACCAGCCAGGTGCCGGCCAGTTGGGCGCGCGGCAGGCTGGTCACCGGGTTCCAGGACTCCCGGTAGCGCCAGGAGTCGACGGTCGTACGGTCCTTGCGCGACCTGCGCCACGACGACAGCGCGGGCAGCACCGCCGCCACCGATCCCTCGTCCGCGCCGAGCGCCGAGGTCAGCGCGGAGACGTCCTCCTGCTCCACCGCCGCCCAGAACTCCTCGTCGGCGGGGTCCGAGGCGACCGCCCGCTCCGGCTCCGGCGGTACGGCCCAGAGCTGTTCGCGCTGGAAGGCATAGGTCGGCAGATCCACCCGCCGCGCGCCGGTGTCCGTGAAGAGCGCGCCCCAGTCGAACTCGACCCCGCGGACATACAGCTCGGCGGCCGAGAGCAGGAAGCGCGTGAAGCCGCCGTGGTCGCGGCGCAGTGTGCCGCCGGCGACACCCGGTTCGCCGGTCTCGTCGATCATGTCCTGTACGGACATGGACAGTACGGGGTGCGAGCTGACCTCGACGAACGTACGGTGGCCCGCGCCCAGCAGCTCACGGACGGCGTCGGCGAAGAGGACGCGCTGCCGCAGATTGCGGAACCAGTAGCCCGCGTCCATCTCCTCGGTGTCCAGCCACGCACCGGTCATCGTCGAGAAGAACGGGACCTGAGACGTCTGAGGACGCACCGGCTCCAGCACATCGAGGAGTTCGTCCCGCAGATCCTCGACCTGCGCCGAGTGCGACGCGTAGTCGACGGCGATACGGCGGACCCGTACCTCCTGGGCGGTCAGCTCGGCGAACAGCTCGTCCAGCGCCCCCGGTTCACCCGAGACGACCACGGAGCGCGGGCCGTTCACGGCAGCGATGGAAATGCGGTCCGGCCAGGCCTCCAGCCTGCTCTCGACCTCACCGACCGGCAGCGGAACCGACATCATCCCGCCACGCCCCGCCAGCCGGCGCCCGATCGCCTGACTCCGCAGCGCCACCACCCGCGCACCGTCCTGGAGCGAGAGCGCCCCGGACACCACGGCGGCGGCGATCTCCCCCTGCGAGTGGGCGACGACCGCCGCGGGCTCCACACCGTACGAACGCCACACCGCGGCGAGCGACACCATCACGGCGAACGATGCGGGCTGCACCACGTCGACCCGCTCCAGCGTCGGAGCGCCCTCGGCCCCGCGCAGCACATCCACCAGCGACCAGTCGACAAACTCGCCCAGCGCCGCCGCGCATTCGGCAATGCGATCGGCGAACACCGTTGATTCATCGAGGAGTTGGGCACCCATGCCCGCCCACTGCGACCCCTGCCCGGGGAAGACGAACACCGTCCTGCCCTCGACATCGGCGACACCCCGGGCGACCGCGGCCGACGGGCCGTCCGTCGCGATCGCGCGCAGCGCCTCCATGTGGTCCTGGTCCCCGGCCGGGACGAGCACCGCGCGGTGCTCGAAGGCGGCGCGCGACGCGACCAGCGAGTGGGCCACATCGAGCGGCCTGAGCCCGGGTTCCCGGTTCTCGATGTACGAGAGGAGCCGCGCGGCCTGTTCGCGCAGCGCCGCGCCGGTCCGGCCCGACACGACCCAGGGCAGCGCGCCGCCCGCGACCGGCACCGGCTCGACGGCGGGCGCGGACTCCGCGGACTCCTCGTCCTCCGGGGCCTGTTCGAGCAGGGTGTGGGCGTTGGTGCCGCTGATGCCGAAGGACGAGACCGCGCACCGGCGCGGGCGTCCCGTGTCCGGCCACTCCACCGCCTCCGACAGCAGCCGCACAGCGCCCGACGACCAGTCAACGTGCGACGACGGATTGTCCGCGTGCAGGGTGCGCGGCAGCACGCCGTTGCGGAGTGCCATCACCATCTTGATCACACTGGCGACACCGGCGGCGGACTGGGCGTGCCCGATGTTCGACTTGACCGAGCCGAGCAGCAGGGCGTGCTCGGGGTCGCGCTCCCTGCCGTACGTGGCCATCAGGGCCTGGGCCTCGATCGGGTCGCCGAGGGGGGTGCCGGTGCCGTGCGCCTCCAGGGCGTCCACCTCGTCGGGAGACAGTCCGGCGTTGGCCAGTGCCTGGCGGATGACGCGCTGCTGGGACGGGCCGTTGGGGGCGGTCAGGCCGTTGGACGCGCCGTCCTGGTTGATCGCCGAGCCGCGGATCACCGCGAGGACCGGATGTCCGTTGCGCCGCGCGTCGGAGAGCCGCTCGACCAGCAGGATGCCGACGCCCTCGGCGAGGGTCATCCCGTCCGCGTCGTCGGAGAAGGCCTTGCAGCGGCCGTCCTGGGCGAGGGCCCGCTGCCTGCTGAAGGCGACGAAGGGCGCGGGGGTCGTCATGATCGTGGCGCCGCCCGCGACGGCCATCGTCGACTCGCCGTTGCGGAGGGACTGGCAGGCGAGGTGCAGGGCGACCAGCGACGACGAGCAGGCCGTGTCGACGGTGACGGCGGGGCCCTCCAGGCCGAAGACGTACGAGAGCCGGCCGGACAGGACGCTGGGGCTGCTGCCGGTGACCATGTGACCCTCGGCCCCGTCGCCGGCGCCGAGCCCGTACTCCTGGTAGCTGGAGCCGATGAAGGTGCCGGTGAGGCTTCCCCGGGTGGCCGCCGGGTCGATTCCGGCGCGCTCGAAGGTCTCCCAGGTGGTCTCAAGCAGCAGCCGCTGCTGGGGGTCCATCACCAGGGCCTCGCGCGGCGAGATACCGAAGAACGTGGGGTCGAACGCGTCGGCCTCGTGCAGGAATCCGCCGCGCGTCGAGTACGTACGGCCCTGCCGGTCCGGGTCGGGGTCGAAGAGCCCCTCGGCGTCCCAGCCGCGGTTGACCGGGAACTCGCTGACCGCGTCGGCGCCCTGGACGACCAGGTCCCAGAGCTGCTCGGGCGAGCCCGCCCCGCCGGGGAAGCGGCAGCTCATACCGATGATGGCGATGGGTTCGTCGTCGGCGGCGCCGGTGGCGACGGGGCCCGCGACCTCCAGCACGGCGCCGAGGATCTCGGCGCGCAGATAGTCCGCCAGCTCCAGCGGGGTCGGGTAGTCGAAGACCATGGTGCTGGGCAGGGTGAGACCGGTGGTTCCGGCCAGCCGCTTGCGCAGCTCGACGGCGGTGAGCGAGTCGAAGCCGATGTCGCGGAAGGCGCGGGCCTCCGGGACGCCGTCGGCGGAGCTGTGGCCGAGGACGGCCGCGGCCTCGGACCGTACGAGATCGGTGAGGAGGCGGGTCTGCTCCGGCTCGGCCAGGGCGCGTACGCGGGTGGCGAACTCCGAGGCGCTGCCGGTGTCCGCGGCCTGGTCCCCGGCGGTCTCGGCGAGTGTCCGTACCTCGGGCAGGCCGGCGAGCAGGGCGCTGGGGCGGGCGGAGGTGAAGACCGGCGCGTAGCGCTCCCAGTCGATATCGGCCACCGTGACGGTGGTGTCCTGGACCAGCACGGCGCGGCGCAGTTCGGCGATGGCGGGGCCGGGCTCCAGGAAGCCGAGGCCCTGGCGCCGGAAGGTGCCGGAGACGGACTCGTCGGCGGCCATGCCGGCTTCGGCCCAGGGGCCCCAGGCCACCGAGGTGGCGGTGAGACCGCGGGCGCGGCGGTGTTCGGCGAGCGCGTCGAGATAGGCGTTGGCGGCGCCGTAGGCGCTCTGGCCGCCGCTGCCCCAGACTCCGGCGATGGAGCCGAAGAGGACGAAGAAGTCGAGGTCCCGGTCGCCGAGGAGGGCGTCGAGATGGGCGGCCCCGGCGAGCTTCGCCGAGGTCAGATCCGCGAATTCGGCGAGTCCCGTGTCGGCCAGCGGCCCGTACTGGCCGACGCCCGCGGTGTGCACCACTCCGGTGAGCGGGAGTCCGTCGGGGACGGCGGCGAGTACGGCGGCGAGCGCGTCGCGGTCGGCGGCGTCGCAGGCGGCGATGGTGACGCGGGCGCCCGACTCCTCCAGTTCGGCGCGGAGTTCCGCGGCGCCTGGCGCGTCCGGGCCGCGCCTGCTGGTCAGTACGAGGTGCTCCGCGCCCGAGCGGGCCAGCCAGCGGCCCACCTCGGCGCCGAGGCCGCCGGTGCCGCCGGTGATGAGCACGGTGCCGCGGGCGGTGAACTCCTGGGCGGCGGGCAGCTCTTCGACCGGATGGCGGACGAGCCTGCGGCCGCTGACGCCGGAGGCGCGCAGCGCCACCTGGTCCTCGCCGTCGGGGGTGTCCTTGGTGGCGAGCAGTCCGGCCAGGCGCTGCGCGGCCTGCTGGTCGAAGGTCTCCGGCAGATCGACCAGTCCGCCCCACAGCCGGGGGTACTCCAGCGCGACGGTCCTGCCGAGGCCCCAGGCGGTGGCCTGGGCGGGGTGGGTGAGCGGGTCGCCGGGCCCGGTGGACACGGCGCCCCGGGTGGCGGTCCAGAGCCGTCCCCGCGCGGAGGTGTCGCCCAGTGCCTGGACGAGTGCGACCGTCAGGGCGAGACCGTCGGTGAGCGGCGGGTACGCGGCGCTCGGCCGCTCGTCGAGCGGCAGTACGGACAGGACGCCGGCCGTGCCGTCGTACTCCTCGACGGCGAGCAGCCGTTCGGCGAGGACGGCCCGGTCGGCGCACGAGGCGTCGAGGACCAGCGTGCGTACGCGGGCGCCGTGCGCGCCGAGCGCGCCCGTCAGTTCGTCGCGGAGGGTCTCGTCGACGGCGTCGGTGGTGACGAGGAGCCAGGTGCCGTCCAGGACGGGGGCGGCGGGCCTGCGCAGCGCGGTCCACTCGGTGCGGTAGCGCAGGGAGTCGAGGAGGGTCTTCTCCTTCGCGCCGCGCCGCCAGGAGGTCAGCGCGGGCAGCAGGGAGCCGAGGGAGTCGTGGTCCTGCTCGCCGAGGCCGAGGATCGTGGCGAGTTCGTCGGCGTCGCCGCGCTCCACGGCGGCCCACAGGCGCTGGTCCCCCGGTTCTGCCGGGGCCTCGGCGAGGCCCGGCCGGGTGAGCTGCGGCCAGTAGAACTCGTGCTGGAAAGCATAGGTCGGCAGGTCCACCCGCCGGGCGCCGCTGTCCGCGAAGTAGGCCCGCCAGTCCGATGCGGCGCCGTGCGTCTGGAGCAGGGCCAGCGCGGTGGTGACGGCGACTTCCTCCGTACGGTCGGCCCGGAGCAGCGGGACGAGCGCAGCGTCGTCGGAGTCGCCGAGGGTGTCCCGCGCCATCGCGGAGAGCGCCCCGCCGGGGCCCAGCTCCAGGAAGGTGGTCACGCCCGCGTCGCGCAGGGTCCGTACGCAGTCGGCGAAGCGGACCGCTTCCCGGACATGGGCGACCCAGTACTCGGGGGAGCAGATCTGCTCGGCGGTGGCGAGGGTGCCGGTCAGATTCGAGATCAGCGGGATCTCGGGGGCGGAGTAGGTGAGTTGCCCGGCGACGGTGCGGAACGCGTCGAGCATCCCGGCCATGCGCGGCGAGTGGAAGGCATGGCTCACCCGCAGACGTTTGGTCTTGCGCCCCTGGTCCTTGAAGGAGGCGGCAATCTCCAGGACGGCGTCCTCGTCGCCGGAGAGGACGACGGAGTCCGGGCCGTTGACGGCGGCGACCGACACCCGCTCGGACAGTCCGGACAGCAGCGGGGTGATCTCCTCCTCGCTCGCCTGCACGGCGACCATCGCGCCGCCGGAGGGCAGCGCCTGCATCAGCTTCGCGCGGGCCGCGACCAGGGCGCAGGCGTCGGCGAGCGACAGCACGCCCGAGACATGGGCGGCGGCGAGTTCACCGATCGAGTGACCCGCCACATGGTCCGGCCTGACACCCCAGGACCGTACGAGCCGGAACAGCGCGACCTCGACCGCGAACAGCGCCGGCTGGGTCCAGCCGGTCTCGTCGAGCAGCTCCGCCTCGGCGGTGTCCGGGGCGGCGAACAGCACCTCGCGCAGCGGGCGGTCCAGCAGCGGATCGAGTACGGCGGCGATCTCGTCGAGGGCCTCGGCGAACACCGGGTACCGCTCGTACAGTTCGCGTCCCATGGCGGGCCGCTGGCTGCCCTGGCCGGTGAACAGGAACGCCGTCCTGCCGCGCCGGGCCGCCTCGCCCTCGACGAGCGCGGCGTCGGGGCGGTCGGTGGCCAGCGCGGCCAGCGACCTGAGCAGGGTGTCGCGGTCGGTGGCGACGACGGCGGCCCGCTGGTCGAACTGCGAGCGGGTGGTGGCCAGCGAGAAGGCGCCGTCCAGCAGGTCGAGTCCGGGGCGCTCCCGTACGTACGAGAGCAGCCGGGCCGCCTGGCCGCGCAGGGCGTCCCGGGTACGGCCGGAGATCAGCCACGGCACGGCGGCGGGGCGCGGTCCGGCCGGCGCGGGGGTCTTCGCCCGTGAGGTCGCCGGGGCCTGCTCGATGATGGTGTGGACATTGGTGCCGCTGATGCCGAACGACGAGATCCCGGCCCGGCGGGGGCGGCCGGTCTCGGGCCAGGGCGTCTGCTCGGTCAGCAGCTCCACCGCGCCCTCGGACCAGTCGACGTGCGAGGAGGGTGCCTCGGCGTGCAGGGTCCTGGGCAGCGTGCCGTACCGCATCGCCATGATCATCTTGATGACGCCCGCGACACCCGCGGCGGCCTGGGTGTGCCCGATGTTGGACTTCACCGAGCCGAGCAGCAGCGGCCGCTCCGGGTCGCGGTCACGCCCGTACGCGGCGAGCAGCGCCTGCGCCTCGATCGGGTCGCCGAGGGTGGTGCCGGTGCCATGGGCCTCGACCGCGTCGACGTCCTCGGGCGTCAGTCCGCCGGCCGCGAGCGCCTGCCGGATGACCCGCTGCTGGGAGGGGCCGTTGGGGGCGGTCAGGCCGTTGGAGGCGCCGTCCTGGTTGACGGCGCTGCCGCGTACGACGGCCAGGATCTCGTGCCCGTTGCGCCGGGCGTCCGAGAGCCGCTCCAGGACGAGCATGCCGACGCCCTCGGCCCAGCCGACCCCGTCGGCCGCGTCGGAGAAGGCCTTGCAGCGCCCGTCGGGCGAGAGGCCGCGCTGCCGGGAGAAGTCCACGAACACCGACGGTGTCGACATGACGGTCACACCGCCGGCCAGCGCCAGCGAGCACTCGCCGCTGCGCAGCGCCTGCATCGCCCAGTGCATGGCGACCAGGGACGACGAGCACGCCGTGTCGACGGTCACGGCCGGGCCTTCCAGGCCCAGGGTGTACGAGACCCGGCCGGAGGCCAGGCTCGGTGAGCTGCCGCTGCCCTGGAAGCCCTCGAACTCGGGGCTCGCGAGGACCGCGCTGTAGTCGCTGTACATCACTCCGGCGAACACGCCCGTCGCGCTGCCGCGCAGCGACTGCGGATCCATGCCGGCCCGCTCGACGGCCTCCCATGAGGCCTCCAGAAGCAGCCGCTGCTGCGAGTCGGTCGCCAGTGCCTCGCGCGGGCTCATCCCGAAGAACTCGGGGTCGAACTCGCCCGCCTCGTGCAGGAATCCGCCGGAGCGGGTGTATGCCGTACCGGAGTGGTCCGGGTCCGGGTGGTACAGGGAGTCCAGGTCCCAGCCGCGGTTGGCGGGGAATCCGGAGATCGCGTCCGTGCCTTCGGTGACCAGCCGCCACAGGTCCTCCGGCGACTCCACCCCGCCCGGATAGCGGCAGGCCATGCCGACGACCACGATCGGGTCGTCGGCCACGGCGGCCGAGCGCGCCGGCGCGGGAGCGGCCGGCGCGGCGTCCGCGCCGAGCAGTTCGTCCAGGATGTAGGTGACGAGGTGGCGTACGGTCGGGTAGTCGAAGACCAGGGTGGCGGGCAGCCGGAGTCCGGTCACGGTGGTGAGCCGGTTGCGCAGCTCGACCGCCGTGAGGGAGTCGAAGCCCAGCTCGCGGAAGGCGCGGCCCGCGTCGATGTCCTCGCCGCTCGCGTGGCCGAGGACGAGGGCGACCTGTCCGCGGACCAGGTCGAGCAGCAGATCGGCGCGGTCGGTCTCGTCGAGCCGGCCGAGCCGCTGGACCAGACCGCCCGCGGTGGCGGAGCCGGAGACCGCGGCCCTGCGGGAGCGGGTACGGACCAACGACCGCAGCACCGGCGGGACTTCGCCCGCCGCGCGCAGGGCCGGCAGATCGAGCCGTACGGGGACGAGGGCGGCCTCGCCGGTCGCCAGCGCCGTGTCGAACAGCGCCGTGCCCTGCTCCACGGACAGCGGCGGGACCCCGGAGCGTGCCAGCCGCTCGGCCTCGGTGTCGGCGAGGGTGCCGGTCATTCCGCCGGTACGGTCCCAGGGGCCCCAGGCCAGGGAGGTGCCGGGCAGCCCTTCGGCGCGGCGGCGTTCGGCCAGGGCGTCCAGGAAGGCGTTGCCGGCCGCGTAGTTGCCCTGTCCCGCGCTGCCGAGGACTCCGGCGAGGGAGGAGAAGACGACAAAGGCGGTGAGGCCGAGGTCGCGGGTCAGCTCGTGCAGATGCCAGGCCGCGTCGGCCTTGGGGCGCAGGACGGTGTCGAGCCGCTCGGGGGTGAGCGAGCCGATCACTCCGTCGTCCAGGACGCCCGCGGTGTGCACGACGGCGGAGACGGTGTGCTCGGCGAGCAGGTCCGCCAGGGCTTCGCGGTCCGCCGCGTCGCAGGCGGCGACGGCCACATCGGCGCCCTGGGCGGTCAGTTCGGCGACGAGTTCGCCGACGCCCTCGGCGGCGGGTCCCCGGCGGCTGGCCAGCAGCAGCTTCCGTACACCGTGCTCCGCCACGAGATGCCGGGCGAAGACCGCGCCGAGACCGCCCGTACCACCGGTGATCAGAACCCTGCCGTCGCCGTCCCAGACGGGGGCGGCAGGGGTGTCGCCGGGAACTCTGCGGACCAGACGTCCGGCGAGGATCTCACCGCCGCGGACGATCAGTTGGGGTTCGTCCGGAGCGAGAGCCGTCAGCGGCAGTTCGGCCGGCCCCTCGGGGTCGAGATCCAGGAGCCCGAAGGCGCCCGGGTGTTCGGACTGTGCGGAGCGCACCAGACCCCAGACGGCGGCCGCCGCCGGGTCGTGCCCGCCGACCGCGCCGCGCGTCACGAAGACCAGCCGGGATCCGGTGAACCGCTCCTCGGCGAGCCAGGCCTGGGCCGCCGCGAGGGCGTCCGCCGTCAGGGTGTGGGCCGCGTCGGCGCCGGGCTCACCGGTGAGGGTCATCAGGACGGCATCCGGAACCGGATCCTCCGAAGCCGCCAGCGATACCAGGTCCGGGTGGGCACCGGCCGCCGCGAGCGCCGGGTCCCCGGCGAGTCCGAACGCGTCGGCGCCCACGAGGGCGATCGACCCGGGCGCGGGCGCGGTGGTCCTCGGCGCCACCCAGTCCAGCGCGAACAGCGCGTCCCTGGCGGCGCCCCCGAGCGTCCGGCCGGCGACCGCGCGCAGAACCAGCGAGTCGACGGAGGCGACCGGCTCGCCGGAGGCGTCGGCCACGGTGAGGGAGACCGCGTCCTCGGCGGCCGGGGCGAGCCGTACCCGCAGCGCGGTGGCGCCCGTCGCGTACAGCGAGACGCCCTCCCAGGAGAAGGGCAGCCCGCCCCGGCTCTCCGCGCCGAGTTCTATGAAGGACGCGGCGTGCAGGGCCGCGTCGAGCAGCGCGGGGTGCAGCCCGAAGGCCTCGGCGTCGGCCTCGCCGCCCTCGGGCAGGGCGACCTCGGCGTACACCTCGCCGTCGAGCCGCCAGACGGAGCGCAGGCCGCGGAAGACCGGGCCGTACGCGAATCCGTCGTCGGCGAGCCGCTCGTACAGCCCGTCGGTGCCGACCGGTTCGGCTCCGGCCGGCGGCCAGACGGAGGCGTCGAAGCCGGTGCTTCCCTCGCTGAGCGCGAGCACACCGGTGGCGTGCGGGGTCCACGCGGCGGTCTCGTCGCCGTCGTCGGGGCGGGAGTAGACGTGGACGGTACGGCGGCCGGAGTCGTCGGGGCTGCCGGCCCAGAGCTGGACCTGCACACCGCCGTGCTCGGGAAGGACCAGCGGGGCGGCCAGGGTGAGTTCCTCGACGCGGTCGCAGCCGACCTCGTCCCCGGCGCGTACGGCGAGTTCGAGGAAGGCGGTGCCGGGGAGCAGGGTGGTGCCGCGCACGGCGTGGTCGGCGAGCCAGGGGTGGGACCGGAGCGAGAGACGGCCGGTGAGCAGGACACCCTCGGAGCCGGCGAGGGAGACGGCGGCGGAGAGCAGCGGGTGGTGGGCGGCGCCGAGCCCCGCGGCCCGCAGGTCCGCGGTGTGGCCCTGGACGCCCTTGGGCCAGTACCTGCGGCGCTGGAAGGCGTAGGTGGGCAGGTCCGTACGGCGCGCTCCGGTGGCGGCGAAGTACGCGTCCCAGCGGACGGCGGCGCCGCGCACCTGGAGTCCGGCCAGGGCCGCGGTGAGGGTGTGGATCTCGCGGCGGCCCGCGCGCAGCGCGGGAAGCACGACCGGGTCCTGCGCGGTGTCCGCGGCCTCGGCGCACTCCTGGGTCATCGCGGAGAGCACCCCGTCGGGGCCGAGTTCGAGGAACTCGGTGACTCCGTGGCCGAGCAGCCAGGCGACGCCGTCCGCGTACCGTACGGCCCGGCGGACATGGTCCGCCCAGTAGTCGGCGGAGGTGACCTGGGCGACCGTCGCGGGCTCTCCGGTCACGTTGGAGACGAACGGCAGGAGCGGGGCCTGGAGGGTCAGTCCCGCGACGACGGCACGGAACTCGTCGAGCACCGGCTCCATGAGCGGGGAGTGGAAGGCGTGCGAGACACGGAGCCGCTTGGTCTTGCGGCCGTCCTCCTCCAGTTGTGCCGCGATCCGGGCGACGGCGTCCTCCTCGCCGGCGAGGACGAGCGCGGAGGGGCCGTTGACGGCGGCGACGGACACGGTGTCCTCGTGTCCGGCGAGCAGCGGGGCGACCTCGTCCTCGGTTGCCTGTACGGCGATCATGGCGCCGCCGGCGGGCAGGGCCCCCATCAGCCGGCCGCGGGCGGCGACGAGCGCGGCGGCGTCGGCGAGCGAGAGTACTCCGGCGACATGGGCGGCGGTGATCTCGCCGACGGAGTGGCCGGTGAGGTAGTCGGGCTTGAGGCCCCAGGACTCGACGAGCCGGTAGAGAGCGGTCTCCACGGCGAAGAGCGCGGGCTGCGCGTACTCCGTACGGTTCAGCGCGTCGGCGTCCTCGCCCCAGAGGACCTCGCGCAGCGGCCGGTCGAGGAGCGGGTCGAGCGCGTCGAGCACCTCGTCCAGGGCCTCCGCGAACACCGGGAAGCGGGCGTGGAGTTCACGGCCCATGCCGAGGCGCTGCGAGCCCTGCCCGGTGAAGAGGAACGCGAGTTTGCCGTCGCCCCGGGCGGTGCCCTGGACGAGGCCGGCCGGGACGCGGTCCTCGGCGAGCGCGGTCAGTCCGGCGAGCGCGGTGGCGCGGTCGTCGGCGAGGAGCACCGCGCGGTGTTCGAAACCGGCCCGGGTGGTGGCCAGTGAGTAGGCGGTGTCGAGGACGCCGGCCGCGGGGGCGGCCTCCAGCGAGGCCAGCAGCGCGGCGGCCTGGGCGCGCAGCGCGTCCCTGGTCCGTCCCGAGAGCAGCAGGGGTACGGTGCCGGGCTCGGCGGTGTCCGGAATGTCCGCCAAGCCCTCCTCAGGTTCGGAGGCGGGCGGGGCCTGTTCGATGATGGTGTGCGCGTTGGTGCCGCTGATGCCGAACGAGGAGACGGCGGCCCGCCGGGGCTCGCCCGTCTCGGGCCAGGCGGTGTTCTCGCCGAGGAGGCGGACCGCGCCCTGGTCCCAGTCGACATGCGAGGAGGGCTCGTCGGCGAGCAGGGTCCTGGGCAGCACTCCGTGCCGCATCGCCATGACCATCTTGATCACACCGGCGACCCCGGCCGCGGCCTGGGTGTGGCTGATGTTCGACTTCACGGAGCCCAGCAGCAGCGGACGGTCCCGGTCGCGGCCCTGGCCGTACGTCGCGAGCAGCGCCTGCGCCTCGACGGGGTCGCCGAGAGTGGTGCCGGTGCCATGGGCCTCGACCGCGTCGATCTGCCCTGCCGAGAGGCGGGAGTTGATCAGCGCCTGGTGGATGACGTCCTGCTGGGACGGGCCGTTGGGCGCGGTCAGGCCGTTGGAGGCGCCGTCCTGGTTGACGGCGCTGCCGCGCACCACGGCCAGGATCTCGTGCCCGTTGCGCCGGGCGTCCGAGAGCCGCTCCAGCACGAGGACGCCTACACCCTCGGCCCAGCCCGTGCCGTCGGCGGAGTCGCCGAAGGAGCGGCAGCGCCCGTCGGCGGAGAGCCCGCCCTGCCGGCCCATCTCGATAAAGGTCCCGGGGCTCGACATCACGGTGACACCGCCGGCGAGTGCCAGGGAGCACTCGCCGGAACGCAGCGCCTGGGTGGCGAGATGGACGGCCACCAGGGAGGAGGAGCAGGCGGTGTCGACGGTGACGGCGGGTCCGACCGTACCGAAGGTGTAGGAGATACGTCCGGACAGGACGCTGCCGGTGTTGCCGGTGAGCTGGAATCCCTCGGCGCCGTCGGCTGGCCCGACCCGGTAGTCCTGGGCCATGGCGCCCATGAAGACACCGGTCTGGCTGCCCTTGACGGAGGCCGGGTCGATCCCGGCGCGCTCGAAGGCCTCCCAGGCCGATTCGAGGACGATCCGCTGCTGCGGGTCCATGGCCACGGCCTCGCGCGGCGAGATACCGAAGAATTCGGCGTCGAAGTCGGGCGCGTCATGGAGGAATCCGCCGGAGGCGGTCGCCGAGCCGGCCAGCGCCTCGGTGTCCCAGCCCCGGTCGGCCGGGAACGCCGAGATACCGTTCCCGCCGGCCTCCACCATGCGCCACAGGTCTTCCGGGCTGCTGACACCGCCGGGGTAGCGGCAGGTCATCCCGATGATGGCGATCGGCTCCAGAGCGGCCGTCTCCAGTTCGGTGACCCGCTGCCGCGTCCTTCGGAGATCGGCGGTCGCAAGCTTGAGGTAGTCCCGGAGCTTCTGTTCGTTGTCCATCTCAACTCAACCCATCTCGACAGCCAGCGGCCGAACATGAATCACGCCGGACATCCCGCGCTCGTTGTGCATTGCGGCGTCATGCTTGCGGCAAGAAGAAAGCCACATGGCTTCGCAGCCGAATCGGGAAAGCCATGTGGCGAGTGTCGTGGGAACCGCGACGGGAAATCCCTAGTTTCCCCGGCCCCTTCGGTCCGCTACCAGTTGGAAGCCAGCAGAAGATCTCCGTATTCGTGTTCGCGGGAGACCTGATTGAGGTCGGCGTCCACCATCATCCGCATGAGTTCCGGGAAGTCGACGGTGGGCTTCCAGCCCAGTTTGGTACGGGCGTGGTCGCTGTCCGCGCAGAGCACCTCGACTTCGGCGGGGCGCACCAGTTCGGGGTCGATGACGACATAGTCCTGCCAGTTCAGATCGACATGCTCGAAGGCGATCCGTACCGCGTCCCTGACCGAGTGCATGGCGCCGCTGCCGATCACGTAGTCGTCCGGCTCGTCGGGCTGGAGCATCAGATGCATGGCGCGTACGTAGTCGCCGGCGAAGCCCCAGTCGCGGACCGCGTCGAGGTTTCCGAGGTGGAGCTTGTCCTGGAGTCCGAGCTTGATCCGGGCGACCGCGAGGGAGATCTTCCGGGTCACGAACTCCGAACCGCGGCGCGGGGACTCATGGTTGAAGAGCATGCCGGAGACCGCGTACATCCCGAAGGACTCGCGGTAGTTACGGGTGATGAAATGGCCGTACGCCTTGGCGACGCCGTACGGGCTGCGCGGGTGGAAGAGCGTCGTCTCGCGCTGCGGGGTCTCGGCCGCCTTGCCGAACATCTCCGAGGACGACGCCTGGTAGAAGCGGATCTGGCCGCCGCCGGAGGCGGTGCGCGAGCTGTTGAGGCCGCTCACCATCCGGATGGCTTCGAGGACCCGCAGCACACCCATGCCGTTGACCTCGGTGACCAGCTCCGCCTGCTGCCACGACATGGGGACGAAGGAGATCGCGCCGAGGTTGTAGACCTCGTCCGGCTGGACGGTGTCGACGGCGGAGACCAGGCTGCCCTGGTCCATCAGATCGCCGTCCACAAACGACAGTTCGGAAACGAGCCTGCTGACCCGGGACTTCCGCGGGTTGGCCTGGCCGCGGATCAATCCCCAGACCTGATAGCCCCGGGACAGCAGATGCTCGGCCAGATAAGAACCGTCCTGCCCGGTAATTCCAGTGATCAGCGCTCGCTTGGACATACCTACCCCTTCTCGACCACGGAGAGACCGCCCAAACGCAGAGCTAGGTCGACGACCTCGCATCGAATACGCTTCTGTCCGGACGATAGACACCGGCACGCTCGCAAGCCGCCGCCACCGGTGTCAAGAAAACCCGGGCTTACTAGGGAATTCCCGAGTGCGGGCACCGCTGCGAAGACGGATCGCCGGTAACACTAGGGATTTTCGGGCCCCGGATGCGGTGCACTGTGTGCGTCGGCGTCCGGGCCGGCTCTGTCAACCGGAGTGTCTTTCCGTGCTGTTCGGACTTCTGCGAACTCATGTGCGCCCCTATCGGCGGCCGGTGGCCCTGCTCGTTCTTCTGCAACTCGTGCAGATCCTCGGCACGCTGCTGCTGCCGACGCTCGGTGCCGCGCTGATCGACCGCGGGGTGGTCGCCGGGGACAGCGGCTACATCGGCCGGGCCGGCGCGGTCATGGTGGCGGTGGCGCTCGTACAGATCGCGGCGGCGGTCGGCGCGGTGTCGCTGGGTGCCCGTACGGCGATGGCGATGGGGCGCGACATCCGCTCGGTGGTCTTCCGCCGGGTGCTGGACTTCTCCGCCCGCGAGGTGGGCGGCTTCGGTACGCCGTCGCTGATGGCCCGTACGGTCCACGATGTGCAGCAGGTGCAGACGCTGGCCCAGTCGGGGTTCGGCATCGTGGTGTCGGCGCCCCTGATGTGCCTGGGCAGTGTGGTGCTGGCGCTCCAGCAGGACGTTCCGCTGGCGCTGATCCTGGTGGTCCTGGTGGTGGTCGTCGGTGTCGCGTTCGGGCTGCTCCTGGCCCGTATGGGGCTGTTCTACGAGCGGATGCAGACATATCTCGACCGGCTGAACCGGCTGCTGCGCGAGCAGATCACCGGGGTGCGGGTGGTGCGCTCCTTCGTCAGGGACGCCCATGAGCGCGCGCGGTTCACCCGGACGAATACCGAACTCTTCGATGTGTCACGGCGGGTGGGCCGGCTGATCGCGTCAATGCTCCCGGTGGTCCTGCTGCTGATGAACGGCTTCATGGTGGCGATCCTGTGGGTCGGCGCGCACCGGATCGACAGCGGCACGATGGGGATCGGCGCGCTCAGCGCGTTCCTGAGCTATCTCTCGCTGATCCTGATGTCGGTCGTGATGATCGCGTTCGTGTTTCTGTCGGTGCCGCGCGCGAAGGTGTCCGCCGAGCGGATCCAGGAGATCGTGGCGACCTCGACGAGCGTGGTCCCTCCCGCCGTTCCGGTACGGCCTTCGGGCGCGGTCGGCGGGCTCGACATCCGGGGGGCGGAGTTCCGCTACCCGGGCGCCGAGAAGCCGATACTCCACGGGATCGACCTGCGCGCGGAGCCCGGCGAGAGCGTGGCGATCCTCGGCAGCACCGGCAGCGGCAAGACGACCCTGCTCAATCTGGTCCTGCGGCTGATGGATGTCACCGCGGGCTCGGTACGGGTCCATGGCACCGATGTACGGGAGCTGGACCCCGGAGTGCTCAGCCACGCGGTGGGGTTCGTACCGCAGCGGGCGTATCTGTTCTCCGGGACCGTCGCGAGCAATCTGCGCTTCGGGAATCCGGACGCCACCGACGAAGAGCTGTGGCAGGCCCTCCGTACCGCCCAGGCCGCGGACTTCGTCGAGGCCATGCCCGGCGGACTCGACGCGCCGGTAGCCCGGGGCGGTACGAATGTCTCCGGCGGCCAGCGTCAGCGGCTGGCCATCGCCCGCACCCTGCTGCGCCGGCCCGGGATCTACCTCTTCGACGACTGTTTCTCGGCGCTCGACTACGCCACGGACGCCGCGCTCCGTACCGCCCTCGCGCCCGAGACCGCGGGGGCGGCCGTGCTCACCGTCGCCCAGCGGGTCGCCACGGTGCGGCACGCCGACCGGATCGTGGTGCTCGACGCGGGGCGGGTCGTCGCCACCGGTACCCATGACGCGCTGCTGCGCGACAGTACGACCTACCGCGAGATAGCGCTCTCCCAGCTCACCGAGGAGGAGGCCGTCCATGGTCTCGCCGGACAGCCCTGACCAGCCGGAATCCCCGCCGGCCGGCCCCGGCCCCGCGGAGTCCGCCGGGCCGGGCCGCCGGCTCCTCGGACTGCTCCGGCCGTACCGTTCCCGTGTCGCGATGGCGCTGCTCATGGGCATCGCCGGGATCGGCTGCAACGCCTTCGGCCCGCTGCTGCTCGGGAAGGCCACCGACCTGATCGTCGAGGGCGTTCTGACGGAGGGTCAGAACGCCGTGGCAGGGGTGGACTTCGGCCGCGTCGGCGATCTGCTGCTGGTCCTGCTCGCGCTCTATGTCGCGGCCTCGCTCTTCATGCTCGTGCAGGGCCGGCTTGTCGCGGCCGTCGTCCAGCGGGTGGTCTTCGGACTGCGGGAGCGGGCCGAGGAGAAGCTCGGGAAGCTGCCGCTGAGCTACTTCGACCGGCATCCGGCGGGCGAGGTGCTGAGCCGTACGACCAACGATGTCGACAATCTCCAGCAGACCCTTCAGCAGACCCTCGCCGAGCTGATCACCTCGGTTCTCTCGATCGGGACCATGCTGATCCTGATGCTGGTCCTCTCCCCCTCGCTGGCTCTGATCATGGTGGCGAGCGTGCCGGTGTCGGCGGTGCTCGCGGCCTGGATCGGCAAGCGCGCCCAGCCCCGGTTCACGGACCAGTGGGCCGCCACCGGCGCGATGAACGCGCATGTCGAGGAGATCTTCACGGGCCACTCGCTGGTCAAGGGCTTCGGCCGGCGCCAGGAGGCCGAGCGGGACTTCGACGCGCAGAACGAGGCGCTGTACCGGGCGGGCGCGAAGGCCCAGTTCGCCGCGGGCTCCATCGAGCCCGCCATGATGTTCATCGCCAACCTCGGCTTTGTGGTGGTGTCCGTGGTCGGCGCGTGGAAGGTCGTCAGCGGCGCACTGACCCTGGGCGACGTCCAGGCCTTCATCCTGTACTCCCGGCAGTTCAGCCAGCCGATCGTGCAGGTGGCGAGCGTGGCCGGCCGCCTCCAGTCCGGAATCGCCTCCGCCGCCCGGGTGTTCACCCTGCTCGACGCGGCGGAGCAGGACCCCGATCCCGTACGCCCGGCCACGCCCGGCGAGGTGAGGGGCCGGGTGCGGTTCGAGCGGGTGTCGTTCCGCTACTCCCCCGAGACCCCGCTGATCGAGGATCTGTCGCTGACGGTGGAGCCGGGCAGTACGGTCGCGATCGTCGGCCCGACGGGCGCGGGCAAGACCACTCTCGGCAATCTCCTCATGCGCTTCTACGAGGTCGACGGGGGCCGCATCCTGCTGGACGGTACGGACACCGCCTCGATGACCCGGGACGATCTGCGGTCGCGGTTCGGCCTGGTGCTCCAGGACACCTGGCTGTTCGGCGGCACGATCGCCGAGAACATCGCGTACGGGCACGAGGGCGCGACCCGTGCGGAGATCGTCGCCGCGGCCCGCGCGACCTGCGCGGACCGTTTCATCCGTACGCTGCCCGACGGCTACGACACCGTGCTGGACGACGAGTCGTCGAGCGTCAGCGCCGGTGAGAAGCAGCTCATCACGGTCGCCCGGGCGTTTCTCGCGGACCCGGCGGTCCTGGTGCTCGACGAGGCGACGAGTTCGGTCGACACCCGCACCGAAGTCCTCATCCAACGTGCCATGAACACCCTGCGCGCGGGCCGGACCAGCTTTGTGATCGCGCACCGGCTGTCCACCATCCGGGACGCGGATCTCATCGTCGTCATGGAGTCGGGGCGGATCGTCGAGCGCGGCACCCATGACGAGCTGATCGGGCGTCAGGGCCTCTACGCCCGGCTGCACTCGGCCCGCGCGGCGGCCCCGCGTACCGCGCCGCTGCCGGCCGGCGGCTGACCCCGCCCGACATCTGCCCGCAACACGGCGGCCCGGGCCGCGTCATGTGTTTCCGCGTAATCTCGCAGGGTGGGCGCGCCGGCCCGGTCCGGCGCGTCCGAAGACCGATGGAAACACGAATAAGGGGGACGGTGCTGTGTCCGGTGGAAGGCTCCTTGCCGTCAGTGATCTGCATGTCGTGTACGACGAGAACCGCGCGCTGGTCGAGGCGCTGCGGCCGGACTCCGACGAGGACTGGCTGATCGTCGCCGGCGATGTCGCCGAGAAGTACGCCGATGTCGAGTGGGCGCTGCGGTTGCTCAGCGACCGGTTCGCCCGGGTGGTGTGGGCTCCCGGCAACCATGAGCTGTGGACACATCCCCAGGATCCGTGCGATCTGCGCGGCGAGAAGCGCTATCTCCATCTCGTCGAGCTGTGCCGGGAGCTGGGGATCTCCACGCCCGAGGACCCGTATCCGGTGTGGCGGGGCGCGGGCGGCCCGGTGGCGGTGGCTCCGCTGTTCGTGCTGTACGACTACTCGTTCCTGGCGCCCGGCGCGACCACCATGGAGGAGTCGCTGCGGGTGGCGACCGAGGCGGGCATCGTCTGCACCGACGAGCACTTCCTGCACCCCGACCCGTACGACGGAAGGGACGCCTGGTGCAGGGCCCGGGTCGCGGACACCGAGCGCCGGCTCGCGGCCGTGGACCCGTCGCTGCGTACGGTCCTGGTCAACCACTTCCCGCTGGTGCGCGAACCCACCCGGGTGCTGCGCTACCCGGAGTTCGCCCAGTGGTGCGGCACGGAGCTGACCGCCGACTGGCATGTACGGTTCCGGGCCGCGACGGTGGTGTACGGGCATCTGCACATCCCCCGGGTCACCTGGTACGACGGCGTCCGCTTCGAGGAGGTGTCGGTGGGCTATCCGCGCGAGTGGCGCAAACGCCCGCCCCGGGAGCCGCTGCGGCAGATCCTGCCGCTGCCGAGCGGCCGGGAGGGTGCCTGGTGATCGGGGAGATCCTGCCCGCCTCGGTGGCGGCCGAGGCGGCGTACGACGATACGGCGGCGGGTGCCGCGGAGGCGCTGTTCCCGCAGGAGCGGGCCCATGTGGCGCGGGCGGTGCCCAAGCGGCAGCGGGAGTTCACCACCGTACGGTTCCTGGCCCGGCGGGCCCTGCACCGGCTGGGGCAGCCGCCCGTACCGCTGCTGCCCAACAAGCGGGGCGCGCCGCAGTGGCCGGACGGCATCGTCGGCAGCATGACCCACTGCGACGGCTACCGCGCGGCGGTGGTGGCCCGGTCGGAGGGCGAGGGCGCCACGGCGGCGCTGGGCATCGACGCGGAGCCCGACGCGCCGCTTCCCGAGGGCGTGCTGGAGGCCATCGCACTGCCGTACGAGGCGGAGAGGATAGCGAAGCTGACGGAGCGCCATCCCGAAGTGAGCTGGGACCGGCTGATTTTCAGCGCCAAGGAGACGGTTTTCAAGGTGTGGTATCCGCTCACCGGCCGCGAACTCGATTTCTCCGAGGCGGACATCGACATCAATCCGGTCGAACGGACTTTTACCGCACGGCTCCTCGTACCGGGTCCTGTGGTGGGAAACCATCGGCACGATGAATTCTCAGGACGCTGGACAGCGGGGCGCGGGCTGGTGGCGACCGCCATCCATGTGCCTCTTGAGACGCCCCTTGAGACGTCATAACTTTTTCATGAACACGCCAACAGTTTGACGCTCTGGACTGCTATCCATGACGGGTCCATGCCCCCACCATTGGAGACGTATTTCCGTGCGTTCATTGAAGGCACTTTTCACCGTCCTGCTGGCATTGGTCGCGGCGGTCACGGTTTCGACCTCGGCTCAGGCCGCGGACGGCAAGTACGTGGCGCTCGGTGACTCGTACGCGGTCGCCCCCGGCACCCGGACGTACGACGACCCCAACGCCGAATGCCGCCGCGGCCCGCTGGCCTACCCCCGGCTCTGGGCGGCCCAGCACCCGTCGGTCGCGTTCGTGGAGGCGTCGTGCTCCGGCGCCACCACGGCCGATGTGATCAGTACGCAGATCCCCCAACTGACGGCGGACACCACGCTGGTGACGCTCCAGGTCGGCGGCAACGATGTCGGTTTCGTCGATGTCCTGGCGAACTGCATCCTCACCATCGACGACCGGGACTGTGTCAACGGCGTCGAGCTGGCGAAGCAGGCCGCGCAGGCCTACCTCTCCCCGGCGCTCGCGCAGACCTACGCGGCGGTACGGGCCAAGGCGCCCAACGCGAGAGTCATCGTCATCGGTTATCCGCGGCTCTACACCATTCGCGGCAACTGCGGAATATTCGGATTGAGCGACACCGAGCGCTCGGCCATGAACTCGGCCGCCGACACACTGGCGAGCGTCATGTCCGCCCGTGCGGCGGAGGCCGGTTTCACATTCCTGGACGCCCGGCCCATATTCGACCCGCACACGCTCTGCTCGGGTGGCACCCCGTGGGTGACCAGCCTGGAATGGGACAAGATCAATGAGTCCTACCACCCGAATACGGCGGGGCACCGCGACGGTTATCTCGCGGCGCTGAAGTCGCTCACCGGGTGACCGGAAACATCGGTCTCAAGGAATAGCGCATGGCTCAAGGCGAGGGCGTTCCGCTTCTTCGGCGGAACGCCCTCGCTGTTTTTACGCCGGCAGACCGAACGGGTCAGTGCGGCGCTTCGACGAGTTCGCCGCCGATACCGCCGCCGGCATTCGATTCGTCCGGCTCGTTCACCAGCATCTGGGAGGCGGCGAGTTCGCGGTAGAGCACATCGGCCTCCACCAGCTCCCGGTGGGTTCCTGTGGCGCGCACCAGACCGTGTTCGAGCACCACGATCTGGTCGGCCTCGGTCACCGTGGACAGCCGGTGCGCGATCAGGATCACCGTGCAGCGCCGGGCCGCCTGGTCCACCGCCTCCCGCAGCGCCCGCTCATTGCTCGCGTCGAGCTGGGCGGTGGCCTCGTCGAGCAGCAGCACCTCGGGCCGGCGCAGCAGCGCCCGCGCGATCGCCAGCCGCTGCCGCTCGCCGCCGGAGAGAGTCACCCCGCGGTTGCCGACGGCGGTGCGCAGCCCGTCGGGAAGGCGCTCGATCAGGGTGTCGAGCCTGGTCAGCCGCAGGACCTCGGCGATCTCCTCGTCCGAGGCGCCGGTGGCCGCGTAACGCAGGTTGTCCTCGATCGTGCCCGCCATGACGGGCGACTCCTGCTCCACATACGCGATGCGCCGGCGCACCTCGGCGCGGGGCAGGGTGGCGATGTCGACGCCGTCGATGAGGATCCGGCCGGACTCCGGCTCGTGGAAGCGCTGCAACAGCGCGAACATGGTGGTCTTGCCCGCGCCGGAGAGTCCGACGAGCGCGGTCTGCGTGCCGCCGGGCACGGTGTACGAGATACCGCGCAGGGCGGGCGCCCGGTCGGGGTAGGAGAACCGTACGTCTCGGAACTCGACGGGCGGCGCGGCGGACGGGCGCGCTTCGGCGGCCAGGTGCCCGGTGCCGCTGCCTGTGCCGGTCTCCGTGTCCGTGTCCGTGTCGACGTCGTCCTCGACCGGCATGTGCTTGACCTGCTCGATACGGCCGACCGCGCCGAGCCCCTGTTGCAGCATGCTCATCCCGGCGACCAGAGAGCCGACCGGGCTGGCCAGATAGAAGACGTACAGCAGGAAGGCGATCAGCGCGGACGCGTCGAGTCCGCCGGAGGCGACCAGGGCGCCGCCCACGCCGAGCACGGCGAGGAACGCGGCCTGGATGGACACCCCCGACAGGACCTTGACCATCGCCACATAGCGGGCGCCGGTGAGGCCCGCGCGATAGGCGCCCTCGATGGCCTCGCCGGCGAGAGCGGTCTCCCTGCCCTCGGCGCCGTTGGCCTTCACGGTCCTGGCGGCGCCGAGCGTACGGTCCAGCGCGGCGCCCACCGCGCCGACCGACTCCTGCGAGCGGGCGACCGCCTCCCGGATCCGGGGCAGGATGAGCACCATGACCAGGGCGACGGCGAGCAGGACACCGGCGGTCACCCCGAGCAGTCCGAGATGCACCACGCCCATCAGGACCACCGCGCCGAGGATGCTGAGCACGCCGTTGGCGACCATCACCAGGCCTTCGGTGGCGGCGTTCTGGACCAGGGCACTGTCCGAGGTCACCCGGGCGATGAGGTCGCCGGGCGGGCGGCGGTCCAGCTCGGGCACACGCAGCCGGATCAGCCGGAACACCAGGTCGCGGCGGATCTGCCGGACCACGCGTTCCGAGGTCCGCTGCTGCCACCACGACTGGAGCCCGGTGAGCCCGGCGCCGAGCACCACGAGCGCCGCGAGCAGCAGGACCGGGCCGAGCACCCCGCGCCCGTCGCTCAGCCCGTCGAGCACATGCTGCGCCACGAGCGGCTGCACCAGCCCGGAGGCACTGGCCGCGAGCACGAGCAGCAGGGTGGCGACGAGCACGCCCCGATGGGGCCGGGCGTAACGCAGCAGCACCCGCAAGGGGGCGGTGGGGGGTACCGCGGTGGGTGGGGAAGCGGTTGTCATAGAGATGATCCCGGGGGTCGCGGGCAGATGTTCCGGTGGGACAGGGGTGAATCAGCGGGAGGTGCGGGCGGGTTCGGCCGGTACGGGTACGGGGTCGGCCGCGGGCGCGGACTCCGGTCGTACGGGGGCAGGTTCGGCTCGTACAGGCGCGGACTCCGGTCGTACGACGGCACGTTCGGCCCGTACGGGCGCGGACTCCGGTCGTGCCGAGCCCGGTTCGGATGTCACCGGCGCCACGTCCGGCGCGCTCGCCGGAGCCGGCCCCTCCCCCGCGATCCGTTCCAGATGGTCCGCCGCAGCCGACTGGCCGCCCGCCGCGCGCAGCGAGCGGCCGATCGTCTCCGCCGCCGCCCGGTGGCCGCCCGTCGGGTCCAGGACCGTTTCGACCGCCGCCGCCAGTCGCTCCGCGTCGACCCGGCCGAAGCGGACCCGTACGCCCGCGCCCGCGTCGACGACCTGGCCGGCGACGATGGGCTGGTCGTCGCGGATCGGGGCGAGGACCAGGGGCAGGCCGTGCCAGAGCGACTCGCAGACCGTGTTGTGACCGGCGTGGCAGACGACCGCGTCCACCCGTGCCAGCAGGTCGAGTTGGGGCACATGCTCACGGACGAGCACCCCGTCCGGTACCGACGCCGGATCCAGCGTACGGCCCGGGTCGACCACCACGCCCTGCACCCGGTCGCGCAGCCGGTCCAGCGCTGTGACCGCCTCGGCCAGGAACCGCCCGCCCGCGTCCGCGTTGGCCGTGCCGAGCGAGACGAGCACCGTGGAGCGCGCGGGATCCAGCTCGTCCCAGGGGAAGTCCGAGCGGTCCGCGCGCGGCGCGATGGCCGGGCCGACGAGGTACGTCCGGTCGTGCGGCGGCGGCGCGTCACCGAGCAGTTCGCGCCCGGTGAACGCGATGACGCCGTGCGGCGAGAACCGGGGATCGCCGGTGTGCGCGGGATCGCCGATCCGCGCGCGCAGTCCGCCCAGCAGTTCGCGGAGCCAGGCCCCCACCTTCGGCATCCCGCCCAGCGGGTCGACGAGTTCGGCCGAGGTGGTCGCGGAGGTGACATGGACGATCCCGCGCCGCTCGGCGACCAGCGCGCCCGCCACGGCGTGCTGGTCGGTGAGGACGAGGTCCGGCCGGAACGCGTCGATCGCCGCGTCGACACCCGGCGCCATCGCGTCCGCGAGCGGTACGAAGAACTCCGCCCACAGGAAGCGGAACGCGGCGGGCCCGGTCAGCCCCGGCGGCCTGCTCAGCCCGCCGCCGGGGATCACGCAGTCGTACACCGTGGCGTCTGCGCCCGCCAGCCGCCGGATCTGGCCGGCGTGACCGGCCCACGCCACCTCGTGACCGCGCCGTACCAGCTCGTCCGCGACCCCGACCAGCGGGTTGACATGCCCGACGAGCGGCGGGACGACCAGCAGGAAGCGGGTCACCGCACCGCCCCGGCCAGGGTGTGTTCCCGTACCCAGTCCAGGATCAGCTCCCGGGTCTCCTCGGTCCGCTCGACCAGTACGGAGTGCCCCTGCTCGGTGAGGACGACCGTACGGCAGGACGCCAGCTTGGCCTCCAGGCCGGGCACTTGGGCGCTGAGCCCGGACTCGTCGCCGAAGATCGCCAGCACCGGGCAGCCGAGCGCGCCGAGGTCGTCGCCGATGACCCGTCCGGCCGGGATGTCCTCGGCGAGCGTGGTGGTACGGAGGATCCGGCTCGCGCCCTTGGAGAGCCGGGCGGTGTGCGCGCCGTGCTTGGCCGAGATCCAGCTGATGACCTCTTCGCGGGCGAGCCGGTCCTTGGCGTCGGCGAGACCGTCGGCCATGTGCCGGGTCCACTCCTCGACCGGCGGCTCGGACTCGATCATGGTGACCGTGGCGACCCGGTCGGGGTGCCACGCGGCGAGGGCGGCGGCGACCGTACCGCCGAAGGAGTTGCCGACCACATGCACCCGGCGCCGCTCGTCCAGCGCGTCCAGCAGTCCGACGAGGTCGGCCACGAAGGACTCCAGCCGGTAGCCGGTGGCCGGCCGGTCGCTGCGGCCGTGCCCCCGCAGGTCGTACATGATCACGTCATGGCCCGCCGCGGCGAAGTCCGGGCCGAGGGTGAAGTAGTAGCTGGCGAGGCTGTCGGTGAGCAGACCGTGCACGAACACGACCACGGACGGCTCGCTCCCGTCGGCGGGCCGGACCGCCGCGGGCAGCCGCTGGACATGCGTGGTGATCTCGCCGGTGCTGATCTTGGCCATGGGTCAGCCCTCCGTACCGGCGCGCAGGGACGCCGCGACATAGTCGGCCAGCTCACCGACGGTGAGCGCGATGATCTCGTCGAGTTCCAGATCGGCGATGAAGAGGGCGACATTGACCCGGTCGCCGTAGTGCTCGCGCAGGGACCCGGCGAGCGTCACCAGGTCGATGCTCTCCAGTTCGAGATCGTCGTGGAAGGTGGTCTCCCGGGTGATCTCGGCGTCGTCGAGGCCGTCCTCCGCCAGCAGGTCGCGCAGCATGTCCGCGATGTCCGCCAGTACGGTGGACGCCAGTACGGCGCTGTCGTCGGTGCGAGTTGGCGTACGCTCCCCCGGCTCCGCGGTCGCGAAGCCGATCGCCTCAGTGCTCATCAGAACTCTCCTGTCGTGTTGTCACCGGTTGTCGTGGGGTCACCGGTCGTCCAGGCGACGACGTACCGCCGCTCGGGCAGTCCCCGTGGGTTGGTCACCCGCCGTACGCGCACCTCGTACGACTGGCCTTCGGTCACCACACGGAGCCGGTCGTGCTCCGCGGCGACCACGCGGAACGCGGCCGGCCGGCCGCCCAGTCCCGTGCCGCGCGCCTTGGCGACGGCCTCCTTGGCCGTCCAGAACCGGGTGAACCACTCCGCGCCGCTCTCCGCGGATCCGGCCACCAGGCGGTCGAGCAGGGCGAGTTCGGCCGGGCCGCACGCGGTCTCCACGGTGGACGCGGGCCGTTCGGTGATCTCCTCGATGTCGATCCCGCAGGGTCCGCGCCGGGCGATCGCCACCCCGCTCTCGCGGCAGTGCGCGATCGACACGGTCAGCTCGCCGGTCTCGCGCCCGTGCACCCCGTGGACGAGGGGGCGGCCGGTGGTGTCGTTGGCGATGGCGATCTCGGCGGGGTAGATGTCGCCCTCGCCCTCCTGCCAGAGCAGCCCGCGCACCGCGTCCTTGGCGGCGATCCGCCCGAGCAGCCACTGCCGTCTGCGGACGGGCGGCAGTGCCTCGTAGCGGGCGCGTTCGGCGCCACCGAGCACATTGCGCATCATCAGTTCGCGGGTGGCCAGGTCGGGCCAGCGCTCGTGCACCAGTGACCAGTCCCCGGGTTCGGTCGTGGAGAGGGTGTTGCTGCCGGGGAAGCGGTCCACCGCGCGGATATTGGGGTCGGTGTCGAAGCGGCGGTCCTGCCAGCCGGTGAACTCGGCCCAGACCCGGCCGTCCCTGGTGAGCTGCATGTCCGCGGTGAGGGTGAGCGGGGCGACCTCGGTGATACGGATCGCGCACTCCAGCCGCTCGCCCGGGCGCGGGTCGGGACCGTGGAAGCGGATACGGTCCATCGCCACCGGGAACACGGTGGTGCGCTCGGTGAGCGTGGCCATGATCCAGTAGCCGAGGAGCTGCCCGACGTTGTCCAGCAGCGCGCCGGGCGCCTCCGGGGCGGTGATGACTCCCCGTACGTGCAGATCGCCGATGGCGGTCAGCTCGCTGACGCCCTGGAAGCGCGGGCCGTGGAACATCCACCGCTCGCTGTAGAGCTGTTCGGCCCGCATCTCGGGTGTCCGTTCGGCGGCCGGGTCGACCGGCCAGGGGTGCGGGGGCGCCGGGTGGCGGTCCGCCAGTTCGACCACCGCGCGGGAGAAGCCGGTGAGGCTCACCTCGACCCGGTCGGGGGCGAGCCGCCGTATCTCCACCGGCACATCGACGGCGGGTATGGCCTCGATCCACTTCAGCAGCCGTACGTCGTGGACCGCGACCGCGCGCGTTCCGGGGACGGCCTGTTCGGCGATCCGCATGAGATGCCCGATCACGGTGGTCGCGGGCACGATCGGCCAGCGGTCGGCGTCGTCGGGCCAGCCGGGACGCTGCCGGAAGAAGCAGTGATCGAGGAGGTACGGCATCTCGGCGACGTCCACGCGCAGCACGGCGGGGACGGACACCGGCCGAGCGGCGGGCAGGGCCGGCCGGGCCGGCGGAGCGGGCGGGACCGGAGGGGCCGGCGGGCGGACCCGGGCGGGCGGGGCGCTCCGCCGGGCCGCTCCCGCGCCGATCAGTTCATTGGCGACGGCGGCCGTGTCCTGGAGGAGCGCGGACAGTTCGGCGGCGACCGGGAAGCGGGTGCCCGCCCGGCCCAGCAGTTCGAGCGCGCCGCCGTCCGCGACGGCGGGGGTACGGGCGACCGTCCCGGCGAGGACGTTCCTGGCCTCCTCGGGCAGGGACACCAGGGCCCCGCCGAGATCCAGCCTGACTCCCCTGCCGGACGGCCGCTCCTTGACCGGCGCCGGCACACGGCCGGTTTCCAGAAGCGGTGCGGCGTCGGGCGCCGCGCCGTCCACCCAGAGCGCGGTCACCACCCGGCGGAGCTGCGCCAGGCTGTCCCGGGCCGTGGAGTGCGCGGAGACGACCAGCCGGTCCTTGCCCGCCAAAGTGTCGTCGATCAGCGAGCCGAGCTGCCCGGCGCCGAGCTGCACGAAGGCGCGGTACCCGGCGTCGTGCATGGCGGAGATGAGCTGCCGGAACCGTACCGGTTCGAGCAGATGCCGTACGAACAGCTCCCGTACGGCGGCGGGTTCGGCCGGGTAGCGCGCGGCGGTCGTCGCCGACCAGACCGGGGTGGTCTGCGGGTGCAGGGTGTACGTCTCGGCGGCGCGCCGGATCGGGCCGAGGTACGGCGCGAGCATCGGGGTGTGGAAGCCCGAGCGGAAGGGCAGCACCTGCCCGATCACGCCCCTGGTCCTGAAGAGCTGGACCAGGGCGGTCACGGCCTCCTCGGGGCCGCAGATCATCGACTGGTTGGGCGCGTTGTCGTGCGAGAGCACCACGTCCGTACGCCCGTCGAGTTCGGCGAGGACCTGGTCGGCGGGCATCCCGAGGACACCGAAGGCCGCGCCGGGCACACGCAGCGCGTCCGGGTCGAAGTCCGCGAGGAAGGCGTCGACCTCCGCGGCGGAGTGGATACCGCCGCAGGCCATGGCGGTCCACTCGCCCACGCTGTGACCGGCGACCGCGTCGGGGACGACGGCGAGCCTGCGCAGCGCGGTGTCGAGCATCCGGCCGAGCTGGAAGACGGCCGCGCCGTGCCGTCCGACATCGCCGACCCGGGTGTCCCGTCCGGGGCGCCAGTCGAGGCCGAACCGCTCGGCCAGTTCGTCCACCTGGGCTTCGAACTCGGCTTCCAGCCCGGGGAAGACGAACGCCGTGCGCCCGCCGGCCGGGCCCAGCAGCGGGCTCGGGCTGAACCACACATCGCTGCGCCCGCGCCACCCGGTGCCCTTGGCGACCGCCTTCCTGGCCAGCTTCAGCCGGCGCGCGGTCGGGTCGACGATGCCGAGCCTGGCCGGGCCCGCCGCCGGGGCTCGCTCGTCGAGTCCGGCGGCCAGGACAGCGGAGTCGTCGGTGTCGAGCAGCGCGGCCAGCTCCGCCGGGTTCCGCGCGGCGAGCCGCAGCACCCGCTCGGGCTCACTGACCGTCGTACGCGGCGAGCGGACCTTACGGGCGGCCGAAGTGGCCGGCTGCTCCAGGACGACATGGGCGTTGATACCGCCGAAGCCGAAGGCGTTGACGCCCGCCCTGCGCGGTGTGCCGGTGGGAGAGTCCTCCCATTTCCTGGCCCGCGCGAGCGGCGCGAACCTGGTGGCCTCCAGGGCGGGGTTGGGCTCGTCGCAGTGCAGGGTCGGCGGCAGCACCCCGTGGTGGATGGCGAGCGCGGCCTTGATCAGTCCGGCGATCCCGGCGGCGGGCATGGTGTGCCCGATCATGGACTTCACCGAACCGATGGCGGCCCGTTCGCCCGCCGCCGGGCCGAACACCTCGGTGAGCGTGGCCAGTTCGGCCCGGTCTCCGGCGACGGTGGCGGTACCGTGCGCCTCCAGCAGCCCGATGGCGTCGGCGGCGCGCGGGTCGAGCCCCGCCGCGTCCCATGCCTGCCGGACCGCGCGGACCTGGCCGCCGGGGTCGGGGTTGAAAAGGCTCGCCGAGCGGCCGTCGCTGGCCACCCCGGTCCCGGAGATCACGGCGTACACACGGTCGCCGTCGCGCTCCGCGTCCGCGAGCCGCTTGAGCACCACCACTCCGGTGCCCTCGCCGATGAGGACCCCGTCGGCGTCGCGGTGCAGCGGACGGATCCGCTCGCTCGGGGAGAGCGCCCCGAGCTGGTTGAACACACTCCACAGCGTGATGTCGTGGCAGTGGTGCACCCCGCCCGCCAGCATCACGTCGCAGCGCCCGGAGGCCAGTTCACGGACGGCGTGGTCGACCGCGACCAGCGAGGAGGCGCAGGCCGCGTCGACGGTGTAGGCGGGGCCGCGCAGATCGAGCCGGTTGGCGACGCGCGAGGCGGCCAGATTGGGCACCAGACCGATCGCCGACTCAGGCTGCTCGGGCCCGAGTTGCCCGGCGAAGGCCGCCCTGACCTCCTCGATGCGGTCCTCGCCGAGTTCGGGCGCCAGCTCGCGGAGCGTACGGACGAGCTGGCCCGCTGTCCGTACCCGCTGGTCGAGCCGGACCAGGCCGGGCGTCAGATAGCCGCCCCGGCCCAGCACGATCCCGGCGCGCTGCCGGTCGGCGGGGAGTACGGGCTCTCCGCCGGCGTCCTCGATGGACCGGTGGGCGACCTCCAGCGCGATGAGCTGGTCGGGCTCGGTGCCGGCCACGGAGGCGGGCATGATGCCGAACCGGGCGACGTCGAACTCGGTGTCCTGGTCGACGAATCCGCCGCGCCTGCAATACACCCGGTCGCTGCGCGGGGGCCCGCCGGGCGCGTAGAACTCCTCGTCCCACCGGTCGGCGGGCACGTCCGTGATCGCGTCGACCCCGTTGACGATGTTGTGCCAGTAGCGGTCCAGGTCACCGGCGCCCGGGAAGAACGCGGCCATGCCGACGATCGCGACGGGCGCGGCGGCCTCGGTACGGGAGGGCACGGCGGTCACCAGCCCGACGCGGTGTAGACCGTGGCGTGCACCGTGGGCGCGCCCCAGGCGAGTTCGCGCAGCAGGCTCAGCGGCCCTTCCTCGGGGTCGATCAGCTTGATCCCGCGGGCCGCGTACGAGCGCATCAGCTCGGGGGTGACCATGCCGCCGTTGGTCTCCGAGGCCGCCCAGGGGCCCCAGTGGACGGTCAGACCGCGCCGCTCCCGGGTGGACCAGCGGCGTCCCAGCTCCTCCAGGGCATCGTTGGCGGCGGCGTAGTCGGACTGGCCGCGGTTGCCCAGGGCGCCCGCGATGCTGCCGAAGAGGACCGCGAAGCGGGGGCCTTCGGGCAGGGTGTCCACCGCGTCGAGCACCGCGCGGGCACCGGCCACCTTGGTGGTGAAAACCCGGCGGAACGACTCGACCGGCTTCTCGGCGATCAGCTTGTCCTCGATGACCCCGGCCGCGTAGACGACTCCGTCGAGCCTGCCGTGCTCGGTGTGGATGTCCTTGACCGCGGCGCGGACCGCCTCGGTGTCGAGGACGTCGACGCAGTGGTAGCGCACCTGGCTGCCGAGCGCCCGCAGGTCCGCGACCGTCCCCCGCACCTCGCGCGCGGCGAGTACGGCGGAGACACGGCGCTCGACCTCCGCGGGCGAGGTCAGCCCGGAGCGGAGGAACGCGGCGCGCAGCGCGTCGCGGTCCGCGGCCCCGGCGGTCGCCGGGTCCTCGGTCTCCGCGGGTACGGGCGTACGGCCCATCAGTTCGATCCGGCACCGGCCGGCGGCGGCGATCGTACGGGCGAACCTGGCGGTGATCCCGCGGGCTCCGCCGACGAGCAGGACGACCGCGTCCCGGTCGAGCCCGGCGGCCTCGGCCTCGGCGACACCGTCACCGGCCGGGCCCGCGCCGGTCGCGGCGAGCGCACCCAGGTCGGTGGGGGTGAGCCGCAGGGCGCGCCGGGTGCCGCCGTCGGTGAGGACGACCGGTTCCCGGTCGGTGGCGGCGAGTTCGGTGGCGAGGGCCTCGGCGACCGCCTCGGGACCGGCGTCGGGCGCCACCTCGACCAGGGTCGCGGTCAGGTCGGGGTATTCGCGGGCGACGCTGCGGAAGAAGCCGCGCAGTCCGCTGGCCGCGCCCTCGGTCCTGTGCTCGACGGAGAGCAGCCGCCGCGGGGCGCCGGCGAGCACGGCCTGGAAGAGGGGGAAGGCTTCGGGCAGCGGCGCGTCGGCCGAGACCAGGGCGTCCAGATGGATCACGGCGTCGGCAGTGGTCCCGGGCAGCTCTCCAGCAGGTATGAGTGTCGGTACGGCACCGGCGGCCCGCAGCCGCTCGGCCACGACCGGGGCCAGCTCACCGCCGCCCAGCAGCAGGACCGTACTGCCGTCCGCGATCGAGCCGGTCACCTCGGGCAGCTCGGCCTCGGTGAACTCCAGCCGCTGAGGTGCCAGGATCTCGGCCTCGGCCTCGGCGGCGGCCGGTTCGGCGGGCAGGGCGGGGGTGGCCGGTGTGGCGGGAGCGGGCGCCGAGGCTTCGGCGGGACCGGCCAGCAGGGTGACAAGGAGTCCGGCGATCCCGGCTGCGGTACGAGCGGCGCTCAGACCGTCCAGGTCGGCGCTGGAACCGGCCGGAAGACCCAACCGCACCGCCAACTCACCGGCGATCTCAGCCCGCTTGATCGAATCCACACTCAGATCCGCCTCAAGATCAAGCTCCGGCTCGATCATCTCCACGGGATAGCCCGTGCGCTCCGCCACGACAGCCAGCACCGAACCGAGCACGGCCTCCCGGTCCATGGCAGGCACCGAACCCGCGACCGCGGGAGCGACGCTCGCGACAGGCGCCGCCACCTCGCCGAACGCGCCGACCAGCAGCGCGGCGATCCCGGCTGCGGTACGAGCGGCGCTCAGACCGTCCAGGTCGGCGCTGGAACCGGCCGGAAGACCCAACCGCACCGCCAACTCACCGGCG
>NZ_JBHVGV010000012.1:250785-310034 GCF_042800555.1 Streptomyces sp. NPDC057617
ATCTCAGCCCGCTTGATCGAATCCACACTCAGATCCGCCTCAAGATCGAGTTCGGGCTCGATCATCTCCACGGGGTAGCCGGTACGCTCCGCCACCACGGCCAGCACCGAGCCGAGGACGGACTCCCGGTCCATGGCGGGCGGTGCGGCCACCGGGGCCGCCGCGATGGCCGCTTGCGGAAGGGGCGCGGGAGGCAGTGCGGCGGGGGCGGTGACCGCGGGGGCCGCCACCGCGTAGGCGAGCGGCCGGCCGACGGGTTCGGCGGCCGACAGAGCGGCCGGTCCGCCCAGATAGCTCAGCATCACATCACGCTGAGCCGCCACCAGGTCCCGGCTGGTGCGCAGGAACTCGGCGACAAGGGCGTCCGGTCCGGACGCGGCGGCGCCGTGGGGGGCGTGGTTCTCCGGCACGATCAGCTCCGTAACAGCTCTGGCGGGGTGGAGGGCGTTGGCGGGGATGGTGCCGTCGGCGCGGCGGACGAGCTGGCCGTCCACGGTCCAGCCCGCGGGCCGGTCCGCGGTGGCGGTCTCGGGGTCGACGGCGTCACGGCCCTGGAAGAGCCGGCCGGTACGGAGATCCGTGCCGCTGACGGCGAGCTGGGCCAGGGCGGTGAGGAAGCCGGTCAGCCCGGCTCCCGCTGCCCGGCCGCCGTCGAGCGGAACGGTGCGGTGCGGGCGGTCGCCCAGAACGGCGGAGACGAGCCGGCTCAGTACCCGGCCCGGGCCCACCTCCACGAAGACGCGGGCGCCCGCCGCGTACATGGCCTCGATCTGCTCGGTGAACCGGACGGGCGCGCCGATCTGCGCGGCGAGCCCGGCCCGTACCGCCTCCGGATCGGCCGGGTACGGATCGGCCGTACGGTTCGCCCAGACGTCGAAGCCCGGCGCGTACACGGTCATCGAGGCCAGGCGCTCGGCGAAGGCGTCGCCCGCGCCGGCCAGCAGCGGGCTGTGGAAGGCGCAGGCGACCTGGAGCGGCTTGGCGGAGTATCCGGCGTCCCGCAGCCGGGCGACGGCCTCGCCCATCGGCTCGGTCGGGCCCGAAATGACGGTCTGCTCGGGGGAGTTGTGGTTGGCGGCGACGACGGTCCCGGCGAGACCGGCCGTCCGCAGCACGTCCTCGACCTGTCCGGCCGTGGCGGTGACGGCCGCCATGGTGCCGGGGTCGCCCCCTTCGACCTGGGCCAGGATGGCTTCGGCGCGGGCCGCGCTGGCGGTGAGGACATCGTGCGGCGCGAGCGCGCCCGCCACACCGAGCGCGACCAGTTCGCCGTAGCTGTGGCCCGCGGCCATGGCCGGGCGTATTCCGAGGGAGGCCAGCAGATCGGCGGCGGCGAGTTCGACGATGCCGAGCGCGGGCTGGGCGACGGTGGTGTCGGTGATCCGGGCGAGCTGGGCGGCCCTGCCCTCCTCGTCGAAGGCGGCGGGCGGGTAGAGGGTGTCTGCCCAGCGGGCGCCGAGCTGGAGGTAGCGCTGCAACTCGGGGAAGGCGACGAAGAGTTCGGCGAGCATGCCGGGGCGCTGGCTGCCCTGCCCGGGGAAGAGGAAGGCCGGCTCACCGGTCGTGCCGACGGGGTCTCCGCTGCCGTCCGCCGTGTACAGCCCTGCCTTCGGGTCCTGCTCCCCCTCGGCCGCCCGGCGCAGCAGCTCCGCGAGCCCGTCGAGGCTGTCCGCGACCAGGGCGATCCACACCCCCTCGCCCCGCCCGGCCGCCTGGTCGCTGCGGTGCGCCGCATGGCGGGCGTAGTCGCGCAGCCGCCACTGACCGCCGCGCCGCACGAGGTCCAGCAGGGCGCGCGCGGACCGGCGGGCCGCCTCGGCGTCCCGGCCCCGGAAGGTGAGGAGTTCGGCCGGCCAGGTGTCCAGGGTGTGCGCGGCCGGCGGCTGATCGTACGCGCGTAGAACGACATGGAAGTTCGTACCGCCGAAACCGAAGGCGCTGACGCCCGCGATACGGTCCGCCGGTTCCGCGGCCCAGGGCCGGGCGGCGGTGTGGAAGACGAAGGGGCTGGTGTCGCCGTCCCAGGCCGTGTTGGGTTCCCGTACGTGCAGCGTCGGCGGCTTCACCCCGTGGTGGAGCGCCAGGGTGGTCTTGATAAGTCCGGCGAGTCCGGCGGCGCACTTGGTGTGCCCGATCTGGGACTTGACCGAGCCGATGGCACAACTGGCGGGCTCGGCACCGGCTTCGGTGAACACCTCGGTGAGCGTGGCGAGTTCGGTGCGGTCGCCGACGACCGTGCCGGTGCCGTGGGCCTCGATCAGGCCGACATCGGCGGGTGAGACCCCGGCGTTGCGGTAGGCGCGGGTGAGCGCGGCGCGCTGGCCGGCGGGGCGGGGCGCGGTCAGGCCGAGTGCGCGCCCGTCGCTCGCGCTGCCGACGCCGTCGATCACCGCGTAGACGCGGTCGCCGTCGCGTTCGGCGTCGGCGAGCCGCTTGAGCACCACACAGGCCACGCCCTCGCCGAGCGCGATGCCGTCGGCGGCGCCGTCGAAGGTGGCGGAGCGGCCGGTCGGGGAGAGCGCGTGCACGGAGGAGAAGAGCAGATAGTCGTTGATGCCGTTGTGCAGGTCGGCGCCGCCGCACAGGACCAGGTCGCTGGTGCCGGTGACGAGTTCCTTGCAGGCCACGTCGACGGCGGTGAGGGAGGAGGCGCAGGCGGCGTCGACGGTGTAGTTGGCGCCGCCGAGGTCGAGCCGGTTGGCGATCCGCCCGGCGATGACATTGGCGAGCATCCCGGGGAAGGAGTCCTCGGTGAGCCGGGGCAGCTGCTCGTCGAGCGCGGCGGGGATGGTGCCGACATAGCCGGGCAGCACCGTGCGCAGGGTGGTCGCGTTGGACAGGTCGCTGCCCGCCTCGGCGCCGAACACCACGGAGGTACGGGCGTGATCGGTGCCCGCGCCGTCGTATCCCGCGTCGGCCAGCGCCCGTCGCGCGGCTTCCAGCGCGAGGAGCTGTACGGGCTCGATGCTGGCCAGGGACGCGGGCGGGATGCCGTACCGCAGCGGGTCGAAGGGGATCTCGGGCAGGAAGCCGCCCCAGCGCGACGGGGTGCGCTCGCCGTCGCCGTCCGGCGCGTAGTACCGCTCGGCGTCCCAGCGGTGGGCCGGGACCTCGGTCACACAGTCCTTGCCCGCCAGGATGTTGGCCCAGAACTCGGCGGTGTCGGGGGCACCGGGGAACATGCCCGCCATGCCGACCACCGCGATCCGCAGCGGCGCGGGCGCGGGCTCCTCGGTGGCTCCTCCGGTGACGCCGAGTACGGGGCGCAGCGCGGCGGCGCGGGCGCGCAGCCACTCGGCGGCGCCGTCGGCGACGGAGTCGTGGAGCGCGGCGACGGTGGTGGTGGCGGAGCGCAGGACACAGACCTCGCCCGCCATGAACATGCCTTCGCTGTCCTGGCGTGCCTCGTCGACCGGGCGCAGTTCGTCGCCGACCCGCTCGATCCCCTTGCTGGCCAGCCGCAGCCTGCCGACGTTGAACCGCTCCAGGCGCTCCCAGATCTCCCGGTCGGGCACGCCCTGCTCGCGCAGTTCGTCCTTGAGGCCCGCGAAGTCCTCGGTGATGGCGCTGTGCGCACAGCGGGTGGCGTGTCCGGGCGCGGTCTCCAGCAGGTCGGTGCGGTCGGCGGCGACGATACGGCGCTGGAACAGCGGCTGGATGGCGCCGGCCGTGACGGCCTCTTCGGTGAAGAGGTACGCGGTGCCCATGAGCACCCCGAAGGCGACCCCGGCCCGGGTCAGCGGGGCGGCCAGGGCGGCGGCCATCGCGGCGGAGCGCTCGTCGTGGATACCGCCGGCGAACAGTACGGTCAGCTCACCGGCTGCCTCCGGTCCGGCCTCGGCGACGAAGTCGAGCAGGATGTCGGTCTGGGCCTCCCAGAGCGGGAAGCTGTTGCGGGGTCCGACATGCCCGCCGCACTCGGCGCCCTCGAAGATGAACCGGCGCGCCCCTGCGGCGAGGAACTGCCGCAGCAGCCCCGGCGAGGGGACATGCAGGAAGGTGGTGATGCCCTCCGCCTCCAGCGCCGCGGCCTGCGCGGGCCTGCCGCCGGCGATGATCGCGTGGGTGGGCTTCAGCTCCCGTACCACGTCGAGCTGCGCGGCCTTGATCTCCTCGTCGGCGAATCCGAGGACACCGACCCCCCAGGGCGCGTCGCCGAGGGCTTCGCGGGTGCGCTCCAGCATCGAGCGGGTACGTTCCGCGCTGGCGAGGGCCAGTGCGAGGAACGGCAGTCCGCCCCCGGCCGCGACGGCGGCGGCGAACGCGGGTTCGTCGCTGACGCGGGTCATCGGCCCCTGCGCGACGGGCAGTTGGGTGCCCAGGGTCCGGGCGCCCGCCGATCCGGCGGCGAGCGCTGCGGCGGGCTCGTCGTCCTCGACGGCGGCGGTCATCGCCGCCCGGACACCGCGGACCGCCTCGCCCACGCTCCCCCAGCGCCGGGCGAACACGGCCGCGAGGAAGGCGTCCTGGCCGACCGGAAGGAACTGGGTGCGCAGATCGTCGCTGCCGACCCGGGCCGCGAACTCGGCGGGATCCGCCGGGAGTTCGGGGGCTCCGGGGCCCCGGCGGCGCAGTACGCGTGTCCCGTGGTGGAGCACGGTCTCCGAGCCGTCGAGCCCGGTGAGCGCGGCGGCGATCTCGGTGGGCAGCCCCGCCTCGTCGAAGAGCGCGAGCTGGGTGTCGAGGACGACACCGGCCGCGCCTCCGGCGACCGCGGCGGCGGCCGTGTGGGGTCCGATGCCGCCGCAGGCCCAGACCGGCAGGGTGAGGGACGGGTCGGCCAGTATCCGCTGGAGCAGGACGAAGGTGCTCAACTCGCCCGCCCGGCCGCCGCTTTCGGCGCCGCGGACGATCAGCCCCGAGGCACCCGCCGCGGCGGCCCGGGCGGCACCCGCCGGATCGGTCACCTCCACCAGGACCCGGCGGCCGGCGAATTCGGCGGGCGACCGCGCGGGGTCCGCCAGCAGCACGGTGTCCACCAGTCCGGGCAGATCGCTGTCGGTGGCGGGGCAGCCGGGCCGGATCCGGACTCCGAAGGGCAGCGACGACCAGCGGCAGGTGCGGTCGAGCGTGTCGGCGATGTCCCGGGGATCATCGGACAGTTCCAGCACGCCGGTCGCGCCCGAGCGGGCGGCGACGGCCGTCAGCCGTGGCGACGGCCGGTGCAGCGGATTGACGACGATGACCGAGTGTGTCAGCGAGAAGTCAATGGACGCGCCGGGCTCCGGCATCCGCATGAAGTCTCCCGAATCAGTGGGGGGTTTACCGGCGGGTAGTTAACTGGCCCGGCTTCCCCGGGGTCAACCGGTCACACTCCGCAGCCACTCACCCTCGGTAGATGCTCAATCACTCCGAGTGATGGAAGATTTTCGATGAGCCGACAGCAAAGGGACGTTTTTCAAGGACGCCATCCTGGGCTCACGTGCGTGATATCACGCTGTCATGCCAATGAAATGCAGAGTCTTCATCCGGGCCGATGCCTGTGCCGAAGGTCACAGCATCTCGGGCCCCCATTCGCCCCCTCGACGGTAGCGCCTACGGGGCGTGACGTAACCCCCTCGGACGCGCAAAACTCTTTGGGCGGCGGGCATTTCACCACGACCGAAGCAGATCGATATCCATTGCCCTTACCGCATTTCCACGAGAGCGAAGTGACCGCACGGTTACGACTCGGCTACCGACGGGTAAGCCGCCCGCGTGGCCGTCCAAGTCGCCCTCAGAGCAGGGGGTTTGGGGCTTCCGGCGCAGACGGGTCCCGCGCGGTCGGGCGTGGCGGGAAATACCCCCGCAGCGGTCCGGCGTCCAAGGGAAATCCGCGCGTTCGGGATGGAAATTCCTGACGATGGCCCACTCGCCGCCGGCTCCCGGTCTTCTTGTCCCGGCTCCGGAACCCGACGGAACCTGGCGGAACTCAGCAGAACTCGGCAGAACTCGGCGGTTATGTCCGGCCCGGTGCCGAGGCGTGATGTTTTCCGCCCGCCGTGCGGGACAGTGGTATTTCCAGCCGGGCCGGGAAGAAGTATCCCTTCGGCCGACCGGACGTATACCGACATGCGGGTCCGTGCCCGCTCCGTGAGACTTGGCGGGGTGAAACGCGATCAGGACACGGATCAGGAAACCGATCAGGACACCCCTGCCCCCGGCCGGCCCGACGAGGGCTATCTGCCGATCGCCGAGCACGGTCTGATCGGGGATCTGAGGACCGCCGCGCTGGTCGGCACCGACGGGCGCATCGACTGGTTCTGCGCCCCCCGCTTCGACTCCCCCAGTGTCTTCGCGTCCCTGCTCGACACCGAGCGGGGCGGCTTCTGGGACATCGCACCGATGTGCGACGGCGCCACCCGCAACCAGTTCTACTTCCCCGACACCAATATCCTGATCACCCGTATCCTCACCGCCGACGGCATCGTCGAGGTCCAGGACTTCATGCCGGTCGTACGGGAACGGGACCCGAAGCACCGCCAGCGGCTGGTCCGGCGGGTGGTCAATGTCCGCGGCCGGATGCGGCTCGCCGTACGGATCGCGCCGCGGCTGAACTACGGCCGCGACACCCACCGGATGGAGCGGATGCCCGACGGCGTACGGTTCGTCGGCGAGTCCCTCACCCTCTGGCTGCGCTCCTCCGTACCCCTGGCCTTCGACGGCATGGACGCCCGCGCGGAGTTCGAACTCTTCGCGGGCGAGACCGCGCTGTTCGATCTGGAGACGGCCGGCGAGGCCGACGGCTCGGTGACGGAACCCGACCCGTGCGCGGTGGACGCGGTCGCCGCCGAGGCGCTCTTCGAGTCCACCGTGGCCTTCTGGCGCCGCTGGCTGAGCCAGTCCACGTACACCGGACGCTGGCGCGAGACCGTCCACCGCTCGGCGCTGACCCTCAAGCTGCTCACCCATGAGCCCACCGGCGCGATCATCGCCGCGCCCACCATGGGGCTGCCCGAACAGGTGGGCGGCACGCGGAACTGGGACTACCGGTACGTATGGATCCGGGACGCCGCGTTCTCCCTGTACGCCCTGCTGCGGCTGGGCTTCACCCAGGAGGCGCAGGGATTCATGGACTGGCTGACCGACCGGCTGCGCAGCGCGGAGCCCGACGGCGCCGAGGGCCCGCTGCGTGTCGTGTACTCGATCGACGGTCACGCCCATCTCCCCGAGGAGGAACTCGGGCACCTCGACGGCTACCGGGGCTCGCGCCCGGTGCGTACCGGCAACAACGCCAGCGGCCAGCGCCAGCTCGACATCTACGGCGAACTGATCGACTCGATCTATCTGTTCAACAAGTACGGCGTGGGCATCTCGCACGACAGCTGGATGGATCTGTGCGACATCCTGGAGTGGCTGATGGACCACTGGGACATCACCGACGAGTCCATCTGGGAGACCCGGGCCGGCCAGCAGCACCACACCTACTCACGGCTCATGTGCTGGGTCGCGGTCGAGCGCATGATCAGGATGGCACGCCAGCGCGGGCTGCCCGGGAACCTGGTCCACTGGACCGCCGTACGGGACGACATCTACCGGCAGATCATGGCGCGCGGCTGGAACCCCCGGGAGCGTGCCTTCGTCCAGCGGCTGGCCGCCGAGGACGGCCATGAGCCCGAGAACATCCTGGACGCCTCGCTGCTGCTGATGCCCATGGTCAAGTTCGTCTCGCCCATCGACCCGCGCTTCCTGTCGACCATCGACGCCATCGGCGAGCGGCTGGTGGCGGACAGCCTGGTCTTCCGTTACGACCCGCAGCAGTCACCCGACGGGCTGACCGGCACCGAGGGCACCTTCTCCATCTGCTCGTTCTGGTGGGTGGAGGCGCTGGCGCGGGCCGGCGAGGTGGAGCAGGCGCGCCTCGCGCTGGAGAAGATGTTCACGTACGCCAACCATGTGGGCCTGTACGCCGAGCAGATCGGGCTCACCGGTGAGCACCTGGGCAACTTCCCGCAGGCGTTCACCCATCTCGCCCTGATCAGCTCGGCGATCAATCTCGACCGTGCGATGGGGCGCTGAGCCGTGCCGACGACACGACACGCGGTGGTGGGAGCGCCCTGCTGGGTGAGTCTGATGGCCCGCGATCTCCGGTCCGCGCAGGACTTCTACGGTGCGGTCCTCGGCTGGACCTTCCGGACCACGGCCCTGGGCCCGGAGTTCCGCGTCGCACTCGCGGGACCGTCCGCCGGCGCGGGCCCGGTCGCGGGCATCGGGGCGCTCGCCCCGACCCTGGGGACCGCGGTGGCCTGGACCCCGTACTTCCTCGTGGACGACGCGGACACGGCCGCCGCCCGGGTCCGGGAGCGGAGCGCCACCGTCGCCGTGGGCCCGCTCGCGATGCCCACCGGCCGCGCGACCCTGGCCGCCGACCCGGACGGCGCGGTGTTCGGCCTCTGGGAGGGCAGGACCCTGCCGGGCTGGTCGGTGGGGTGCGGCAGCGGGCCCGCCCGGCTGGAGCTGCGGACGCGGGACGCGTTCGCAGCCGCGATCTTCTACGGGCAGGTCCTGGTCTGGGGCTCGGACGAGCGGGAGAGCTGCGAGGTGCAGTACGAGAACCACGAGGTCCTGGTGCGCGACGGCACGCATACGGTGGCGGCGCTGCGCGGCGGAGCCATCGGCAGCGCCCCCGATCCGCAGATCCGGCCGCGCTGGCATGTGTTCTTCCGGGTGGCCGACACGGACGCGGCGGCCCGGGCCGTACCCGGCGCGGGAGGCATCGTCGTCATCCCGCCGGCCCCGGCGGACTCCGGCCGGCAGGCCACCCTCCGCGACCCGGACGGCGGGCTCTTCAGCGTCGTCGACGGGTGAGTCACTCGGCGCGGGCCGGGTCGGTGTTCTCCGCTTCCCCGGCGGGACGGGCCGACCGCGCGAGCCGGGCGTTGCGGCGGACCGAGGACCAGAAGGACCAGGCGATCAGGACCACCCCGACCAGACCCGTGATTATCTCGCTGATCTGGTACTGGATGGTCACGAGAAGGATCACGGCGAGCGCGCCGATGGCGTAGTGCGCGCCGTGCTCCAGATAGACGTAGTCGTCGAGGGTGCCCTGCCGCACCAGATAGACGGTGAGCGACCGTACGTACATCGCGCCGATCCCGAGGCCGAGCGCCATCAGCACGATGTCGTTCGTGATGGCGAAGGCGCCGATGACCCCGTCGAAGGAGAACGAGGCGTCGATGACCTCCAGATAGAGGAAGGTGAAGAACGCGGCCCGGCCGGTGAGCGCGGCCACCGCCCCGTTCCCGAGGCCCCGTTTCACGCGTTCCTCGCGCGCCTCCTCGGCCTCCTCCTCCGCTTCCTCCTCTTCTTCGATGCGGTTTTCGAAGAAGGACGACAGCCCGGCGACCACCAGATACGTGATGAGTCCGGCGACCCCGGCGGTCAGCACCGTCGCCGCCTTGTCGGCGTGCCCGCCGCCGTGCTGATGGGCCTGCGTGGCGACGGTCATGGCGGCGACGACCAGAGCGATCAGCGCGATGCAGACCGAGAGCATCTCGATCTTCCCGAGCCGGGCGAGCGGCCGCTCAAGCCATGCCTGCCACTTGATGTCCCGCTCCTCGAAGATGAAGTTGAGGAAGATCATCAGCAGGAAGATCCCGCCGAAGGCGGCGATCGCCGGATGCGCGTCGGTCACGAGCTGCTGGTAGCGGTCCTTGTCGTTCAGCGCCAGGTTCACCGCCTCGACCGGCCCGATCTTCGCGGTGACCGCGACGATCACCACGGGGAAGACCAGCCGCATCCCGAAGACCGCGATCAGCACGCCCACCGTGAGGAAGACCGTCTGCCAGAAAGCGCTCATCCGCTTCAGGATCCCGGCGTTGATCACCGCGTTGTCGAACGACAGCGAGACCTCCAGGACGGCCAGGATCGCGACGATCCCCAGGGCGGCCCACCCGTCGTAGAGCGCCCCCGCGGCAAGGCCGGCGGCGGTGACGAGAAAGGCCCACCTGAACGTCTTCAGAACCACTGACTTGTCATCCTCCCTGGATACGGCGCGCCCTCGGCAGCGGACCGGACAGGTCTCACCGTAAAGCCCACACCGTAAGTGAACGCGGCAGGTCCCGGGCGGGCGAATCGCCTCCTGGTCCGCCCTTCCGGGAAACACCGGCGGCTGACAGACTCCTCCCGTGCCCGACTTCGACATGCTTGTCATCGGATCAGGACCGGGCGGCCAGAAGGCCGCCATAGCGGCGGCCAAGCTCGGCCGGCGGGTCGCCGTCGTCGACCGGCCCAATATGGTGGGCGGCGTCTCCATCCATACCGGAACCGTCCCTTCCAAGACACTGCGCGAGGCGGTGCTCTATCTCACAGGGCTCACCCAGCGGGATCTGTACGGCCAGAGCTACCGGCTCAAGGACGAGATCACCGTCGCGGATCTCACCGCCCGTACCCAGCATGTGATGGGCCTGGAGGTCGATGTCGTACGGAGCCAGCTCGCCAGGAACCAGGTGACGCTGCTCTCCGGCACCGGGCGGTTCATGGACGAGCACACCGTGGCCGTACGGGACGGATCGGGCCAGGAGCGGGTCCTCACCGCCGGGCACATCGTCATCGCCACCGGTACCCGCCCGGCCCGCCCGGCGAGCGTGGAGTTCGACGACCGTACGGTCCTGGACTCGGACAGCGTGCTGAGCATGGAGCGGGTCCCCCGGTCCATGGTCATCGTCGGCGCCGGTGTGATCGGCATGGAATACGCCAGCATGTTCGCCGCCCTCGGCAGCAAGATCACCGTGGTCGAGCAGCGTGAGGGAATGCTCGACTTCTGCGATGTCGAGGTCGTCGAGGCGCTCAAGTACCGGCTGCGCGATCTGGCGGTGACCTTCCGCTTCGGTGAGACGGTCGCGGCGGTCGAGCGGCACGAACAGGGCGCGCTCACCATCCTGGAGAGCGGCAAGAAGATCGCCGCCGACGCGGTCATGTACTCCGCCGGGCGGCAGGGGATGACCGAGGAACTCGACCTCGACAAGGCGGGGCTCTCCGCCGACCGGCGCGGCCGGATCACGGTGGACGAGCACTACCGCACCGAGGTTCCGCACATCTACGCGGTCGGCGATGTCATCGGCTTCCCGGCGCTGGCCGCGACCTCGATGGAACAGGGCCGGGTGGCGGCGTACCACGCGTGCGGCGAGCCGGTGAACGCGATGCACCACCTCCAGCCGATCGGTATCTACACCATTCCCGAGATCAGCTTCATCGGCCGGACCGAGGACCAGCTCACCGAGGAGCGGGTGCCGTTCGAGGTCGGGGTCGCGCGGTACCGGGAACTGGCCCGCGGCCAGATCGTCGGGGACGCGCACGGCATGCTGAAGCTGCTGGTGTCGCCCGAGGACCGCAAGCTGCTCGGCGTGCACTGCTTCGGCTCCGGGGCGACCGAGCTGATCCATATCGGACAGGCCGTGATGGGGTGCGGCGGTACGGTCGACTATCTCGTCGACGCGGTGTTCAACTACCCGACGCTGGCCGAGTCGTACAAGGTCGCCGCCCTGGACGTGACGAACAAGATCCGCCAGATCGACCGTATGAAGCGCTGAGCGCCGAGCGCCCGCCACCTGGCCGTCACCGTGAACGGCCAGGTCCGGGCTGCCCTCTTACCGTGACCCCATGTGGCCGGGATGTGACTTCGCGTGAGGGCGCGGGTTGTACGATCCCCCAACAGCGTCCGGTGAAGAGGTAGTTCTACCCATGATCAAGCCGTATGTCCGTGCCGAGGCCGCAGGGGCCCAGCTCCCCACGCCCGCCCGTCCGGCGCTCATACCGGCTTCCCGCCGCCTTCGCTGCCCGTGACGCCCGCCGGGTGAATTCAGCCGGACGGCTTCAGCCGGACCATGATTTTCAGCCAACTCGAAGGTTTTCCATGGCACGTTCCCCCGCGCCCTCACGTCTTTTCCGTACCTCGCCGTGGCCCTGGCCGGCGACTCTCGTCATGACCGCCACCGCGTTCGCCGCCGCGGTGGTGTCCCTCGCGCGTGTCCACGCCGGCGCGGCCGTGGCGTACGGCGTGGTCGCCCTGCTGGTGCTCGCCTCGCTGGTGAGTCTGCGCGGTCTGCACCGGCGCGCCGAGGAGGCCGCCGCCCGCCGCGAGGCCGACTGGCGCTCCCGGCTGGAGCAACAGGCCGAGCTGGTACGGAGAGAGGCCGAGCACCTCGTCAAGGAACGGCTGCCCGCCGCGCTCAGCAGGACGGAGATCCCGGTCCCGCCGCGTACCGGCGGCGGACGGCTGGGCGACACGGTGGCCACATGGTTCGACCGGCTGCTGACCGAGGTCGCCGACTCGGTCGAGCACCGCGAGGAGTCGCAGCGCCTCGCGCTGGTCGAGCTGGCGAGCCGGGTCCAGACCTCGGCGCACCGGATCCAGGCCGCGGTGACGGGGCTGGCCGACCGCTATCCCGGCGACGCCGATCTGCTGGAGACCACCATGCGGGTGGACCACGCGGCCACCCAGCAGGCCCGGCACGCCCAGAGCCTGAAGGTGCTGTGCGGCGAGTGGCCGGGACAGCAGTGGCAGAAGCCGCTCGCGCTGGTCGACGTGGTCAGGGCCGCGTCCGGCCGTATCGTCGCGTACCGCCGTATCGAGGTCACCGGCGACCCGGACATCGGGGTGCGGCCCGCGGTCGTCGAGCCGCTGGTGCATCTGCTGGCCGAGCTGCTCGCCAATGCCACGGAGTACTCGCCGCCGCGGACGAATGTGCCGGTGACGGTGCGTACGGTGCAGCGCGGCGCGGTCATCGAGGTGGACGACGGCGGGCTCGGCCTGGACGAGTACCGGCTCGCCGAGGCGCGCGAGATCGTCTCCGGGCGCAGGCTCCTCGGGGTCGGCGAGGTCGGCGAGATCCCGCAGACCGGTTTCGCGGTGGTGGGGCGGTTCGCCGACCGGCACGGCTTCCATGTCGACCTGGGGCCGTCCCCGTACGGCGGTGTCCGCGCGGTGGTGCTGGTGCCCTCGGAGGTGCTGGAGACCCTCGCCCCGGCCGGTACGACCCCGCCGCGCCGGTCCGTCAGGAACGTACCCCGGCCCGCGCTTCCGCCCGAGACGGCCGACACCCCGGTGCCCGGCACCCCGGTGCCCGGCACCCTGGCGGACTCTCCGGCCGTGCACACCCCCGCGGCGGACCGGACGTCCGTCTCCGTCTCCGCCGTCCCCCTCCCCAAGCGCTCCGCCCCCATGACCCCTGTCCCTGCGATTCCTGCCCCGGTGACTTCCAGCCCTGTGAACCCCGACCCGGTGAAACCCGGCCCCGCGGCCTCCGAAGCTCCCGGCCAGGGGGCGCCCGCCGCCCCCCGCCGGACCTCGGGGCGGCTTCCCCAGCGCCGCTCACGACGCGGCGAATACGCTCCGGCGGCCGAGGCGGCACCCTCCGCCACACCGCCGCCGGGCACACCGGAACAGGCCGGTAACTGGATGGAGCAGTTCTTCGAGGGCGGCCGGCCCGCACCGGCGTCCGGCTCCCTCCCGATCGAGGGCCATGACGGCCCGTCCTCCCCCACATCCGAACGGAAGGACTGAACTGAGCATGAGTTACGTGGAGAACCCGGAGCAACGCGGCTGGATGATCGCCGATGTCGCCGTGGTGCCCGGGGTCAGAGAAGTGATCGTCTTCAGCGCCGACGGATTGCTGCTGGCCAGTTCCGAGGGGATGAACCGGAACTCCGCCGACCGGCTGTCGGCGAACTGTTCCGGCCTCCAGTCCCTCGCCCGCAGCCTGGGCCGGGAGTTCGGCGAGGACGGCGGGGCCGTACATCAGCAGATGGTGGAGTTCAACGGAGGCTTTCTCTTCATGCGCAGCGCCAACGGAGCCCATCTCGCCGTGGTGACCGGGCCCGTGGTGGACCCGAAGCTGGTCGCCCGGCAGATGCAGGCGCAGGTGCTGAAGATCGGCGCCGGGAATCTGAGCAGTCCGCCGCGACAGGAATCGGGTCGGTGAGCGGTCCCGAGAGCGAGGGCGAGTACGGGTCCGGCGCGTTACGCCCGTACGTGATCACCAGGGGACGCTCCCGGCCCTCGCGCAACACCGTGGGGGTCGAGACCCTGCTCATCGCGGCCGATCCGCCCTGCGAGCTGCCGGTCTCCGCGACCCGGGAGGAGCGCGCCCTCGTCCGGATGTGCGAGCGGCTGCTCTCCCTGGTGGAGGCGTCCGCCCATCTCGCACTGCCGGTGAGTCTGGTGAAGGTGCTGGCCTCCGATCTCGTCGACAGCGGCCATCTGTCCGCGCGCTCCGGCGTCCCCCAGGCCGTGCAGCCCGACCCGCAACTGCTTCAGGAGGTACTGGATGGTCTCCGTCGGCTCCGCTGACCGCTATTTGCCCGACACTGTCCAGCAGGCTGTGAAGATCCTGGTCGTGGGCGCGTTCGGCGTCGGGAAGACCACACTGGTCGGCTCGGTCAGCGAGATCGAACCGCTGCGCACCGAGGAGGTGATGACCGAGGCCAGTGTGGGCGTGGACGATCTGGCCGGGATGTCCACCAAGACCACCACCACGGTCGCCATGGACTTCGGCAGGGTCACGCTCAACTCCCGGCTGGTGCTCTATCTGTTCGGCACTCCCGGGCAGCGGCGGTTCTGGGATCTGTGGGAGGGGCTCGCGGAGGGCGCCCTCGGGGTGCTCGTCCTCGTCGACACCCGCAGGCTGGAGGACAGCTTCGACGTCCTGGAGCAACTGGAGCTGCGCGGGCTGCCGTTCGCGGTCGCGGTCAACCAGTTCCCGGACAGCCACGAGTACGCCACCGGTGAACTGCGGCTCGCGCTCGACCTGTTGCCGGAGACACCGGTGGTGATGTGCGACGCGCGCGAGCGGGCTCCCTCGGTGGAGGCCCTGATCAGCCTCGTCGAGTATGTGTCCGCCGCCGGTACGGTGCCCGCCAAGGAGACCGTCTCATGACCCAGACCGCCCCTTCTGCTCCTTCCGCTCCTTCTCCTCTGGGCGCTCCCGTCGACTCACCTCCCGCTCCCGCGCCGCCGCCCGGCTGCCCCGCGCACACGGGCAACGGCGGCGGTACGGAACCGCTTCCGCTCACCACCGCGACCGGCGCCGCCGAACCCCGCGAGGTCTACCGCGGGCTGCGCGAGGAGTGGGGCACCGTCGCCCGGGTGGAGCTGGAACCGGGCGTCCCCGCCTGGCTGGTGATGGGCTACCGGGAGCTACTGGCCGTCACCCGCCAGGAGCAGGTCTTCTCCCGCGACGCCCGCAACTGGCGCGACCTCAACGAGGGCGTGGTCTCGGCCCGTTCGGGACTCCTGCCGATGATGGCGTGGCGCGCCAATGTCATCGGCGCGGACGGTCCCGAGCACCGCCGGCTGCGCCAGCCCCTGGACGACGGAGTCGCCCGTATCGACCAGCGCAAGGCGCGCCGCCAGGTCGAGAAGGTGTGCACGGAGCTGATCGCGGAGTTCTCCCCGCACGGCCGCGCCGATCTGGTGAGCGAGTACGCGGCGATCGTGCCGCTGCTCTCCATCGCCTCGCTGTTCGGTCTTGACCGGACCGAGGGGCAGGAGCTGCGGCGGGCGCTGGTCGCGCTGTTCGGCAGCGCCGACGACTCGCAGGACGGCAACCGCCACTTCCAGGAGATCCTTGTCGACACCCTGTGCGAGCGGCAGGTCAACCCGGCGGACGATCTGACGACCGCGATCATCCATCACCCGAATCTGCGCACCGACGCGGAGCGGCTCCAGTCGATGGTGGTGATGATCTCCTCGGGGACGGAGGGCGTCAACGCCTGGATCTCGCACGCGCTGCGGCTGATGCTCACCGACCCCCGGTTCGCCGCCCGGCTGCACGGCGGCCGGCTCGGGGTGGACGACGCCCTGGACGAGGCGCTGTGGCGCGATCCGCCGATGAACAACATGCCGGCCCGGTACGCGCTGCGCGACACCGAGCTGGGGGGCCGCCGTATCAAGCGCGGCGATGTGCTGATCCTGGGGATCGCCGCGGCCAACGACGATCCGGCGATCCGCCCCGACGAGGCGGGCGAGCCGGGCAACCGCGCGCATCTCGCGTTCTCGGCGGGTCCGCATGTGTGCCCGGCGCAGGTGCCCGCGCGGCTGATCACCCGTACCGCGGTGAACACCGCTCTGCATCTGCTGCCGGACATGCGGCTCACCATCCGGGCCGAGGAGGTGAGCTGGCAGCCCTCGCCCTGGACGCGGGTACCGGTCTCGCTGCCGGTGGAGTTCTCCGCGGCGCGGGGCCGGCCCGGGCAGGGGTGACGCGCCGTGCGGGCCGGGCCGGCGGGCGTCAGAGCCGGCCCGCCTCGACGATCCGCCGCAGGAACCGCTTCGTACGGTCCCGGCGCGGCGCCCCGAAGACCTCCGCCGGTGTGCCGCGCTCCAGGACCACCCCGCCGTCCAGGAAGCAGACCTGGTCGGCGACCTCCCGGGCGAAGCCCATCTCATGGGTGGCGAGCACCATCGTCATCCCCTCGTCCTTGAGGTCCCGTACGACCGAGAGCACCTCGCCGACCAGCTCCGGGTCGAGCGCGGCGGTGATCTCGTCGAGGAGCAGCAGCCGCGGGCGCACGGCCAGGGCGCGGACGATCGCGGCGCGCTGCTGCTGGCCGCCGCTGAGCCGGTCCGGGTACTCCCCGGCCTTGTCGCCGAGACCGAGCCGGGCCAGCAGCTCCCCGGCCCGCTGCTCCGCCTCCTCGCGCGGGACGCCGAGGACCCGGCGCGGTGCCAGGGTGATGTTCTGGAGGACCGTCATGTGCGGGAAGAGGTTGTACGACTGGAAGACGACGCCGATCCGGCGGCGCACCGCGTCCGGGTCGGCCCGGGGGTCGGTGATCTCGTCGCCGTCCAGGAAAATCGCGCCGTCGTCGATCTCCTCCAGCAGATTGGCGCAGCGCAGCAGGGTCGACTTGCCGGAGCCCGAGGCGCCGATCAGGGCGGTCACGGTGTGCGGCGCGACATCGAGGCTGACGTCCCGCAGTACGACCCTGTCCCGGCCGAAGGTCTTGCGTACGGACTCCAGGCGCAGCACGGGCGTGTCGCCGGCCGTCATACGGTTCCTCCCTGCGCGCGCCTGCGGTCCATCCGGGCGGTGACCCAGTCGGTGAAACGGGTCATGGGGATCGTCAGCGCGACGAAGACCAGGCCCGCGACCACGTACGGCGTGTAGTTGAAGTACTTTCCGGCGATGATCTGGGCCGCGTAGACGGCGTCGACCGCGCCGGCGATCGAGACGAGTCCGGTGTCCTTCTGGAGCGACACCAGATCGTTGAGGAGCGGCGGTACGACACGCCGTACGGCCTGCGGAAGCACCACGTACCGCAGGGTCTTGGCGTTGGACAGCCCCAGCGAGCGGGCCGCCGCGCGCTGCGAGGGATGGACGGACTCGATGCCCGCCCGGAAGACCTCGGCGACATACGCGGAGTAGGTCAGGACGAGCGCGGTCCCGCCGAGCAGGACGGGGTCGTTGGTGACGCCCTGGAGCCGCAGCGCGGGCACCCCGAAGACGACCATCAGCAGACAGATGATCAGCGGCAGTCCGCGGAAGAAGTCGGTGTACGCGGTGGCCAGCGCCCGGACGGGGAAGAAGACCGGCCCGCGCAGGGTACGGGCGACGGCCAGCAGCAGTCCCAGGACGAGGACGCAGGCTCCGCAGACCGCCAGCAGCCGCAGATTGAGCAGCAGTCCGTCGAGGACCTGGGGCAGTGCCATACGGGCGTACTCGGCGCTGAAGAAGGTCTCGCGGGTGCGCTGCCAGCCGGGCGAGCCGGTGATGACGAGGTAGAGCACGGCGCCGGTCACCAGGGTGGAGAGCGCGGCGACGGCGGTGGCGCGGCGGGCGCGGGCGCGTTTGTACCGCTCCCGTTCGAGCCGGCGCGCGGACGGTGTGTATCCGTCGTCGTCATCCTTGCGCGCGCGCCCGTCCTTCCCTCCGTCCTTCGCCAAGGGCGTGGTTCCGAAGGTCACTTGAGCACCGGCGCGTCCACGGCGTCGGACAGCCACTGCTTCTCCAGCGCGGCGAGCGTTCCGTCCTTGCGCAGTCCGTCGACGGCCCGGGTGACACAGGTGGTGAGTGCGCTGCCCTTGTCGAGGACGAGCCCGAACTGCTCCGCCGTACCCGCGGAGTCGGCGAACTGGCCGACCACCTCGGCGTCCGGCACCTCGGCCGAGGTGATGTAGAAGGCGGTGGGCAGATCGACGACGATGGCGTCGACCTGGCCGTTGCGCAGCGCGGACTTGGCGAAGTCGTTCTTCTGGAAGACGGCGGGCTGCTGCGACGGCTTGATGATCTCGTTGATGGTGTCCAGGCTGGTGGTGCCGACCTGGGCGCCGAGCTTGGCCCCCTTGAGGGCGGCGGCGCTGGTCGCTCCGGCGTACGGGGACTTCTTCAGCGCGACGACGGCCTGGCGCACGTCGTAGTAGCCGGAGGAGAAGTCGACGGCCTGCTTGCGCTCGTCGCTGATGGAGACCTGGTTGATGTCGAAGTCGAAGTTCTTCTCGCCCGGCGCGAAGGAGTTGTTGAACGGGACGGTCTGCCAGACGACCTGGTCCTTGGTGAAGCCGAGTGCCGTGGCGACGGAGTACGCGACGGCGGACTCGAAGCCCTTGCCGTTCGCCGGGTCGTCGTCCTGGAACCAGGGCGCGTACGCCGGCTTGTCCGTTCCGACGGTCAGCTTCCCCTTGGTCTCCGTGGCCAGCGCGCCCGCCTCGCAGGAGGAAGCGGACTGCGGGGCGCCGGCGGCGGACGCGTCCGACGACTCCGGCGACGAGGGCGAGTCCTGCGGGGCGCAGCCGGTGGCGGCGGTGACGGCGAGGACGAAGACGGCGGGGAGGAAGCTTCGGGCGGTGAGGTGCATGGCGGGAGAGTGACACCGTATGGGGGTGTCTGTCGAGATCACAGGATTGCGATCGCATGAAATCCGCCGGTGGGAGGGTTAGGGCCTGTCGTCAGACTGCCGTCGTCCGGCCGGAGGCCGGGCCGGGCGGCGTCTGGTGCGTGCGATCGCAAGGCGGAGGTATCGGCGGTGTTGATGGCCCGGCCGTACTCGGGCGACTCCGACAACGCCGCGAGCGTGCGTGCCAGGCGTCGAACGGCAGACGGCAGTCTGACGACAGGCCCTAGGGGAGGTTTGACCACCGGGCCGGGATTCCGGCACCGGGCCTGGCAGGGGGCACCTCGTCATGTTCGGGGGGAAGTTTCGGTCGTGGCTACTCAGCAGATGGAGGTGGAGAGGCCAACTCGATTCCCCGGATGCGTCGCAACCACCGCGTCAGGACGTACAAGCCAGCGCCGAGGATGCCACACGGCTCCCAGATCTCCGTGAGAAGAGCGGGGATGCCGCCATAGCCCACGATGTAGATGGCCTGCCCGCCGACGATTGTGGTGATTGAGCTATTCGTACGCGAGTCCTTGCGCAATATCCAGTCCAGCGGCTGCCACAGAGGTCGAGCGATGTCGTGCGCCCTGTACTTAATGGCGGCGATGACGAATCCGAATGCGTGCAGTACCTGGTCTCGGGAACTGAGCACGAGACCGTCTTCAGGTGCGCCCATGAGGTCTGCTAGCCATGCGTCGCGCATTCGGACTCCACGTCGTCCGGCAATCACGATAGCCAGTCTGGTTGTGCCACTGGCCAGTGAATCTCTGGTGCTTTGACGTAGCCGAACGAGGAATCGTTGGAGAGGGATCTCATCCATTCGCGCTTTTGCGATGCGCGTTGCATGCCTGACTTCCGCAATCTGTGGACTGACCACGAGTGCGAGAGCACGCGCTTCTTCTGTCACAGTCTTCGCCTCGGCCAGCAGTGCCCTGGCAGCCGTCTGATCGCCTGCAAGTGCTGCGGTATCCGCTTCCTCAATTCTCGTTTCTGCGAGCTTGACCAGTTCCAGCGCTCGCTTTCCGCCGCTCGAAATCACGAGGTTGTATTTTTCCCGAGCCTCGTTAACGGCGGCGTTTGCGATGAAGGCGGCCTTTTTATTGATGAGCAACACCGCGAGCGTAAGAAACTGGAAAAATAGGATAGGTGTGACGTCTGGAGTGATGCCTTCCAGCATCGTGCTGGTCACGTTCCAGACGGCACTCGACATGCCTATTCCGACAGCGAGCCAGTACCCGTTGGTGAATCGCGTTTTGCGGGAGAAGGCGCGTTGAAGCAGTCTCATGCTTGCCCGCCCGTCCAGCGCAGCGTCATCTGTCGTTGCGCTCTTCGAGCTTCAAGAGCTTGGCCTGCCTGTGAGCGTCCCGCTCCTGTCAGAGCATAGAACCGGCGTGGTGGGCGCCCAGGGTGTGGAGTGGCCTCGCTCCAACTGGTGGCCCAGCCTCGCTCTTCCAGACGATCAAGAATTGGGTAAACGGTGCCGGAGCCGAGGTCCGCATCGCGGCAGATGGACAGCCCCCAGGCGGGATTGTCATCGGTCGCGGCGAGTAGCACCTCCAGGACGGCGATGGTTGGCTTGGTCAGCCGGATAGTTGGCATGCCACCAGTAGAGCATATGTCGAGTACGACATACCAGGGGTTGCTGACTCTCCCGCCGAGGCCGAGCCGCGCCAGATGGGGTGCGGTAGCTCCCTTCGAATAAACAGGTGTTGTCGTTATATGTCTGTTTGTGTTCGACCGTGAACGTTAGCGGCGTGTACGAACGCAGCCGTGTCCCGCAGGTCAGCGAGAACAACCTCGGCTCCTGCCCCTCGCAGTTCCTCCTCGGTGCTCCGCCCGGTCGCTACGGCGATGACACGCACTCCGTTGGCCCGTCCGCCCTCTACGTCCGCAGGGGTATCGCCGATCAACACGGCGTCGCTCGGTGCACAGTTAGCCCGTGTCAGAGACAGCCGGACGAGGTCGGGACGTTCGTCGGCGTTTTCGCCGTAGGCCCCCAGTTCCCACGCGATGTGCCGGTCCAAGCCGAAGACGCCCAACTTGATTTCCGAGACGGGGCGGATGTTTCCGGACACTACTGTCTGGACGACGCCCGGGATCGAGGCCAGCCCGTCGAGTGCGGCAGCTGCCCCGGGGAGCGCGTGGCCGCGCTCACGCAGCTCGGCGGAGTGCTTCATGTGCTGCTCCGTCAGTGCTTCTGCGAATAGCTCGAAGTCTCCGCGGTCGGTGACCAGGCCGTGGAGTTTCGCTGTCTCCCGGAAGATCACAGGCTCCGTGATGCCGTCGATCTTCGCCTGCTCACGCATCACAACACCGGTCGCCTGCCGAAACGCAGCGGCCGACAGTTCCCGCCCCACACCCCGTGTCGAGATCAGCGTGTGGTCGATGTCCCACAGCACCAGCCTCACCATTCGCCTCCAACGACCCTCTAATAGTTACAAGTTGTCACACAACCGAGCACGGAACGCCCTACCCTGGCGGTACCCAGCCAGGGGAAGGCGACCGCGTGATGGGCTCACCAGGATTCCGTGTCGGTGATCGGGTCAAGTACTACCGCAAGACGAACGGCAACCGCAGCCAAGTCGTCGTCGCCGGTCTGTGCGGAATCACCGAGCGCTACCTCTCGATGATCGAGAACGGTCAGAAGACTCCCTCGGCGGACGTCCTGTCCCGGCTGGCTTCCGAACTTGGCGTTCCCATTGCCGCACTCCTCAGTGACAGCCCCGGCCGTGAGCCCGTACCAGCGGACCAGACTGCTCCCGATGTCGCCCGCGCCCTCATGGGATACAGCCGGCCACCTATCAGCACTCCAGTCGCGCCCCCGGCCTACCTGCGAGAGCGTGTGGAACAGGCATGGCGGATCTGGCAGACGAGCAAGGCACGGTTCACCCAGGCCGAGACGACCTTTCCCGCACTGATCGAGGATGTCGAACACGCGCTGCGTGCACACCGCCGGGGCACCGATCCCGACGCCCGGCGCGACATCCTCCGTACCGCCGCAGATCTGTACGGCCTGCTGCGGTCGTACTGCCGCCGCGCTGGACGCCTGGACCTGTCACTCATCGCCGCCGACCGAGCCATCCGCGCCGCTGAGGACGCCGACGATCCGGTGCGCATCGCCGCTGCACAGTGGAATCTCGGGCATGTCCTGTTGTCGGACGACCGGGATGGCGCCGCGGGGGAGGCGAAGGAAGTCGCGCTGGCAGCGGTGGATCAGACCAAGAGCGAAGCGAGCACATCCGAACTGACTGCGGTGCAGGGCGCCTTGGAGTTGGTGGCAGTGGTCTCCGACGCTCGGCAGCGCAATTGGTGGCAGGCCCGGGATCGGCTGGAGAAGAGGGCCGTCCCCCTCGCTAAGAGAGCCGGAGAGGGCAACGTACAGCGAACCGTTTTCGGACCGACCAACGTCGATCTCCACGCCATGAGTATCGAGATGCTGGCTGGTGAGGCGGCGGAGGCACTGAGGCTGGCCGATCACGTCGACACCGCTGGCTTGCCCTCCCGCGAGCGCCGCTTCACCTTCGGACTGGAGGTGGCCCGCTGCTACGACCTCCGCCGCGAGGACGCCGCCGTCTACGTCCATCTCCTGGGCCTGGAGGAGTTGGCGCCTGAAGATCTGGCACGCAGCCCTCAGTCGCGCAGTCTCGTATCCGGCCTGGTGAAGCGCGTTCGGCCCACGTACAAGCAGCAGGTCACTGAGCTTGCGGGTCGACTCGGAGTTGTCTGACCATCCCGAACTGACGGTTCACCCGAACTGAGAGTTCGGGTTGAGATGCTGCCGTCTCCATACGGTCGCTGTATCACTCAGCGACCGCCATGGAGACGAAGCGGATGAAAATCAGGCGCACGACGGGCTTTGACCTCGTGCGGGTGGCCCGGTTCTACGCGCTCCAGGCTCTGGAGCGGATTGCTGCTCCGGGAGCCATTGCGGTCGAGCCGATAGCCACCGCACCCGCAATGCTCTTCCTCGTTCCGCCGGGGAGCAGCAGTGAGTGGAGTGTGCCAAGGACGACCGTGCTGGTCGAGGGCTCGCTCGTGCTGCCCTCGGAGGAGCGTCGGTCACCTCCCGGCGCGTACTGGCTGATTCCGCCGAGTCACGGCCGACTGCACACCGACGTGCATCACCTGCGCTGTGCGCTGGAAGCGGTCCTCAGTCCTCCCACCCGACGTCCGCCCATCCCCGAGCTGATCGCATCACTTCTGCCCGGGGCACCCTTACGCATCCCCACGCCACCCCGGCGACCGCGGACACGGTCCCGGGGCATGGCCAACGCCAGATCAAGAGAGAGCGTCGACATGCCCGAATCCACCGCCAGACCCACGACACCGGAAGCTGACTCCCGGCCGCTCGACCCGCTCGACTTTGCGACGATGGTGGTTACGGCACGGAGCGTGGACAACTTGGATGACGGGGTGCCGGACGAGGACCTGGAGACGGTTACGCTTCGGCTCCGTGGCCACCTGGCCCTGCTGATTCCGGAATTGGAGCACCGTCTCGGCCGGCTCGGCGAAACCGACAGGGCTCGTGCTGAGGCGGGGATCGGGGAGGCCCGGCGACGTCTGGACGCGGGGCCCGGGCCGCTCGGTCCGGGGCGTCACGCGCAGATCCTGGGGCGGTCCGTGATCGCCCTGTGTGCGCACCTGGGCCACGGTCAGGAGATCGACGATGCCTGAGTTCCCGGAGCCGTGGCGGCCGTCGGGCTGCGGGAGTGTTGTGCTGCGGTGGAGCAGTCACCCGCGGTGTGTGGCGCTGGCGCGGATGGAGTTGCGGAAGGCGTTGGCCGATTGGGGGCTGTCCGCTCTGGAGGACTCGGCCGTCCTGATCCTTTCCGAGCTGTTCAGCAACGCGAGCTTGCACGCCAGGGTGACGCCGGAGCAGGTCATCGAGACGCACTACTTCCGCAGCTCGGGCGGGTTACGGATCGAGGTGCACGACGGTTCGCCGGACCGGCCGCAGCCGCGTACGCCTGACCCAGAGGCGTCGGACGGGCGGGGGCTCCTGCTCGTGGAGGCTCTGGCGGACGAGTGGGGCGTGGCCGACCGCGCCGGGCCGGGGAAGATGGTCTGGGCGTCACTCTCTGTGCCGGTCGTACGGCCCAGTGAGCGGGACTGCTCGTGACCGCGCCGGTGGGGAAGCCTCCGGTCGTGCCGTACATCGCGTGCTGGTCCTCGGAGCACCGGCCTCAGGGCACGTTGGTTGTCCGCGGCGGCGGCATCGCGTACGTCGACGAGGGACCGTACGAACGTGACGACCTGGGCGTCCTGTGGAAACGGGTCGGGATCAGCCCCGGTAAGGGGCGTCCGGAGTTCGGGAATGTGCACTTCCTGCGCCAGCGGCGGGCCATGCGGAAGCTGCTGTGCCAGATCTGCGGCGGGCCCTCCGACCGTACCGACGACGGCACGCTCTGGGTGGTCGGCGAGGACGCGGACTACCCGGAGCTGCACAAGCCCGGCTACGTCACCACCCATCCGCCGCTGTGCGTACCGTGTGCGGTCGCGTCGGTCGGAGCATGCCCCCACTTACGCAAACGTTACGTCGCCCTGCGCGTGAAGACTTTCGTGGTGGCGGGAGTGCACGGAGTCCTCTACCAGCCGGGCGGACTGTTCCCGGTCATGTACGACGCGGGCGGAGTCACGTTCGAAAGCCGGCGGCTCCCCTGGGTCCTCGCGGGCCAACTGATCATGGAATTTCAAGAGTTCACGATCGTGGACCTGGAGGCGGAGCACGCCGCGCACCTGAAGCGGACAGAGGCACGGGCCACGCTCCTCGGCGCTCGGCTCGGCGGCGGCTGTCCCCATCCCTCGTAGGCCCAGTACGAGACCCATGGCGACCAATTCGGGTTAAGAGTCGCACCGTGAACACCTTCCCGAGCCAGTGGCCTGGAAGCCCCTGGCTCGGGCAGGTCTACGGCCTCGCCGCTTGGGATCTGGAAGCCCCGGGCGGCGAGATCCGCGACGGTGATCTCTTCCTTGAGCCGGTAGCTCTGGCCGTACAGATCCCGCTGGGTGAGCCCTGTGAGATAGAGCACCGCTTCGCGCAGTGTCTTGGAAGGGGTGGTTCCGGTATGGATGGAGATACCGCCGACCATATTGGCCCGCCCGGGACCTGCCGCGTTCACTTACGGTGTGGCGTTTTCGGGGGTGGGGCCGCGAGGGGCGGCACCCGCCGGACGGCGGGTGATCTCCGCCACCTGGCGCTGCCCGGGCGCACCGGACCGGAGGCAGGATGGCTGGACCGGCCACAGAGAGGTGACCGCGCGCAGAGGGAGAGAGCCGATGACCGCCACGTCGTCCTCGTACGTTCCGTCCGCCGAGGGCCGGACCGGGCCCCCGCCGCCCTTCGATCCCGAGCTGGCGGCGGCGCTCGATGTGATCAGGGAGCAGCTCGGGGACACCCTGAAGCTGGACGATCTCCCGTCCATACGGCAGGCCGGGAATCTGGGCCGGCTGTCGGACGAGGACCTGCGACGGGACGGCGCCTTCGAGGTCGAGGAGCGTACGGTGCCGGGGCCGGCCGGTGAGCCGGACATCTCCCTCCTCATCTGCCGCCCGGCCGGAGCGGGTACGGGGCTGGCCGCCGTCTACAACATCCACGGCGGCGGCATGGTCATCGGGGACAACCGGACCGGCGTCGACCGGCTGCTCGACTGGGCACAGGAGCTGAGCCTGGTCATCGTGTCCGTGGAGTACCGGCTGGCCCCCGAGCACCCGCATCCCGCCCCGGTGGAGGACTCCTACGCCGGGCTGGTCTGGACTGCGGAGCACGCCGCCGAGCTGGGGATCGACCCCGCGAGGATCGTGGTCGGCGGCGGCAGCGCCGGGGGCGGTCTCTCGGCGGCGGTCGCCCTGCTGGCGCGGGACCGCGGCGGCCCGGCCCTGGCCGGGCAGATGCTGCTGTGCCCGATGCTCGACGACCGTAACGACACGCCCTCCAGCCTTCAGATGGCCGGCCTGGGGGTGTGGGACCACGCGGCGAACCACACCGGGTGGACCGCCCTGCTGGGCGAGCGTCGCGGTGGCGCGGAGGTCTCCCCGTACGCGGCTCCGGCCAGGGCCGAGGATCTGTCGGGGCTGCCTCCGGCGTTCATCGATGTCGGTTCGGCGGAGACCTTCCGGGACGAGGACGTGACCTACGCCACTCGGCTCTGGCAGTCGGGCGGCCAGGCCGAACTGCATGTGTGGCCCGGCGGTTTCCACGGTTTCGACGGGCTGGCGCCCCAGGCCGCGGTGTCCCAGGCGGCCAGGGCCGCCCAGCTCTCCTGGCTGCGCCGGCTGCTCGCCGACTGACCCGCGTCCGGTTGACCGGCGGGAACCGACCGTTGGCACCGGCCGTCGGACGGCGCAGGATGAAACGGTGAAAGAGCTGGCGGGCAGGCTCGCGGCACTCGACCCCGACGCGGGCGCGGCGCTCCAGGTGATCGCGTACTTCGACCGGCTGGTCGAGGGTCGCGCGGGCCTGGAGTCCCTGGTGCGCGGCGCGGCCGTGCTGTCGGGCTGCGCGGCCCGACTGGTGGACGAGGCGCGCGGGGTACGGATCCGGGTGGGCGCCGACGGGGTACGGCAGGACGGCGGCGGCCCCGCCGATCCCGGCTGGATGTCGGCCGCGCTGGTGCCGGGCGGCGGCGCGGCGGTGTGGCTGGAGCGGACCGGGCCGCCGGACGGGGTGCACGCGATGGTGCTGGAGCGGGCCGCGGCGGCCGCCCGCGATGTCCTCGACCGGACCCGGGGCCGGGCGCCCGTGGAGGGCCCGGCGGCCGATCCGGCCTCGGTGGAGGTGCTGCTGGACGCCTCGGCACCGGAGCAGGCCCGGCGGCAGGCCGCCGTACGCCTCGGTCTGCGGGACGCGGCGCTCGCCCGCGCGGTGGCGCCCGCGGGAGGTCCTGTGGTGGTCGAGGCGATGCCCTCCTCCGGCGCGCGTACGCCGTCCGTCGGCGGCCGGCGCGCCGGGATCGGCCCGGCCGTGCCCGTACCGGAGCTGCCCGCTTCGGCGGCAGCCGCGCGGACCGCGCTGCGGTTCACGGCGGAGGGCAGCGAGCAGGATCCCGGGCCGAGGATCGTGTACGCGGACGGCTTGGGCGGTCTTGCGCTGCTGGCTGACGCGGTCGGCCCGGGCACGGAACCGGTGCCCGACGTCCGCGCGCTCGACCGCGCGATCGCCGCCGCCCCCTGGGCCGCCGTCACACTCCAGACGGTCGCCTTCGCGACGAGCCTGCGGGCCGCGGCGGCGGAGCTGACCCTGCATCACTCGACGCTCCAGGACCGGCTGGCGCAGGCCGAGCACTGGCTCGGCTGGCCGGTGCAGGAGCCGCACGGCCGGCTGCGTCTCCAGCTCGCACTGACGGTATGGCGGCTGCACCGCAACCAGCACCTCTGAGCGCCGGGGCCGGGGATCTCGTTAAGCTGGCCGACGATGTTCACCCCTGAGGGTCCGACCCTGCGCGAACTCGCCGTCCAGGCAATGTCGTCCGTCGAGCGTGGCTACGACCTGCTCGCCCCGAAGTTCGACCGGACGCCGTTCCGTACCCCCGACGATCTGCTGGACGCGGTCGTACGGGCCGCCCGGCCGCTCGGGCCGTTCCGGAGCGGGCTCGACATCTGCTGCGGGACCGGGGCCGGGGTGGGGGTGCTGCGGCGGCTCTGCGAGGAGCGGGTCGTCGGGGTCGACTTCAGCGCGGGCATGCTCGCCGCCGCCAAGGACGCTGCCGGGTCCGCCGCACCGGATGACATGCCGGACGCTCCGGATACTCCAGCTCCGGGTGCTCCGGGTGCTCCGGCCACGCACTGGGTACGGGCCGATGCCCGCGCGCTCCCACTGGCGCCCGTCTTCGATCTGGCCGTGAGTTTCGGCGCGTTCGGGCATTTCCTGCCGGCCGAGCGGCCTGCCCTGTTCGCGCAGGCGCGGGCCGCGCTCCGGCCGGGCGGCCTGTTCGTCTTCCCCGTCCCCGCGCCGCCCCGGGTGGGCTCGAAGCTCTACTGGGCGCTCTGGGGGTTCGACACGGCGATGCGCCTGCGCAATCTGGTGTGGCGCCCGCCGTTCGTCATGTACTACCGCACGTTCCGGCTTCCGGACGTGCTGGACGAGCTGGCCGGGGCGGGCTTCACCATCACTGTGCGCCCCCTCTCCGGCCTCGGTCTCCGGCCCGACGGCAGCCCCCGGTGCGCGCTGGTGGTGGCGCGCAACGCGTGAGCCGGGAGCCCGGTCAGTCGTCCAGGGGCCGGCCGGGACCGCGCGGTCCTGGCCGCTCGTCGAACACCTCGGGGAACTCCCGGTCGTGGCGCCGCGGCGTCTGCGGGCCGTGCGCGGTCATGATGACGGTCTGCTCGATCCGCACCACACGGTAGACGTCCTCGCCGATGATCACCTGGTCCTCGCCCCGGGCGACGGCCTCCGCGGCCCGGGTGAAACGCGGAGCCAGTTCGCCCGCGCTCGCGGCCCGCAGCCGCAGCACATCGCGGAGATCCGCCCGCGCCTCCTCCTCGGCCGGAACGGCGGGGAAGAGCTGCCGCCACCCCCGGTCCTCGTGGAGCATCGCGGAGTAGCCCGTGTAGTGCGCGACGGACATCCGGTCCGTGTCGGGGCCGTCCACCGGGAACGCCCGTCTCAGTGCCTCCTCACGCTGCCCCAGCTCCAGCAGCCGCCGGGCGGCCGCATCGTCGAATACACCGTCCGCCGTGTCGTCCGAGTTCGCGCTCATACGAGCAGAGTGCCGTATGAACGCGGTCCGTGCTGCACAGATACAAGGATCATCCGGTGTAAATCCGGCCATCTTTCCGTCATGCGAATTCGCCACCGCTGGGCGTGATAACCGCAGGCAGGAGGCGTTGAATGGGGAGTGCGGAGGGCATAGGCAGCAGGCACAGGCGCGAGGCGCAGGGCAGTCGAGCGGTACGGGAAGCGATCCGCCATGGACCAGGACCAGCGGCCCCAGGGTGAGGACCACGGCAGGCAGCGCAGCGGGACGGAGACGGTCGCGCTGACGGGCGTCCCCGAGACCCTGCTGTGGAATCTGTATCTGCGGGCGTGCGCCGCGCGGCAGCCGTCCTGGAAGTTCCACGATCCCAGGGCGGTCGAGTTGGTCGACGCCATCGACTACCCCTTCGCCGAGACCTTCGGCCCGCCGAGCCCGTTCCTGGCGCAGGGCCACGCCCTGCGGGTCCGTAGCTTCGACACCGTCGTACGGCACTTCCTCACCGAGCGCCCCTACGGCACGGTCGTCGCGCTGGGCGAAGGGCTGGAGACCCAGTTCTGGCGGGTGGACAACGGCCGGATGAGCTGGCTGACCGTGGAGCTGCCCGAGACCGCGGCCGTCCGGCGACGGCTGCTCCCCGACGGCGACCGGCGCCGTACCTACCCGTGTTCCGTGCTGGATCCGGCCTGGCCGGACCAGGTCGGCACGGCCCATGGGGTGCTCGTCACGGCGCAGGGGCTGCTCATGTATCTGCGGCCGCCGGAGGTACGCGAGGTGATCGCGACCTGTGCCGGGCGCTTCGCGGGCGGGGCGCTGGTCTTCGACGCCGTCCCGAGGTGGTTCAGCGCCTGTACGAGGCGTGGCGCGATGCGGACCCGCCGGGGCTATGCCGTACCGCCGATGCCCTGGGGCATGGACGCGGGTGAGCTGCGGAAGGTGTTCGGGGCGCATCCCTGCATCACGGCCGTACGCGAAGTGCCGCCGCCGCGGGGGCTCGGTCCGTACTACGGCGTGGTCCAGCCGGTACTGCGGCGGGTGCCCGTCGTACGGAACCTCCGGCCCACCATGACCGTACTGACCCGGTTCGCGGCCCGGCCGTGATCGGGCAGCCCGTGGGCCGGCTCTGTTACGCCTGCCCGCTCAGGGCACGCACCGCCGCCTTCGAAGCCCTCTCGACCATGGCGACGCCCGCCTCCTTGCTGGCGCTGCCCCGCGAGAGCACTGTCAGCAGATAGCCGTGCCCGTCCACCGTCACGCGCCCGATGCTGTTGATGTCCCACAGGCCGGTCGCGGTCCGCGGCAGCCAGCCGTTCTTCAGCCCGGTGAGCGTCCCCGCCGCGGACACGCCCCAGTCCTGGTCCGTCGACACCGTGCCCATCAGCCCCCTTATAAAGGTCTGTGAGGCCTCACTGAGGTCGGACTCGGAGTCGTCACCGAACACGGCGGAGAGCAGGACCAGTTGATCGGCGGCCGTGGTCTGGGTCAGCCCCCAGTGGCCGTTCACTCCGGCGGTCGTCGCCTTCAGCCCGAGTCTTCGGTTCGCCTTGTCCAGGCCGGACGACCCGCCGATCGCAATCCACAGCGCGTCCGCCGAGGCGTTGTCGCTGAGGCGGATCATGGAGGTCGCGTACTCCTTCTCCTCCGCCGTCAGATGGCGGTCCTGGTCCTGTGCCTGCAGCAGCAGGGCCACCAGGATGTCGACCTTGACGATGCTCGCCGTGTCATAGGTCTTCCCGGACCCGTACGACGCCGTGTCCCCGTCCTCCGTGTCCAGCACCGCCACCGAGAGGGAGGCCGAGGTGGACTTCACGACCGGTCCGAGCGAGGTGGCCAGCGCCTCGTCCGGATCCACCGCGGGCTTGTCCGGCTCTGCCGAGGGCTTGTCCGGCTTCGGCGAGGGCTTGCCATCGGCCCCGGAGCCCCGGCCGGCCTCCCCGGCCCGTACCGCGCCCACCGCCCGGAGCCCCGGCAGCGGGGCCGCACCGGATCCCGGCGGAACCGGCGCGACGGCAGCCCGAGCCGGCACCGGAGCGTCGCCGCCGGTGGTCAGCAGGAGACCGCCGGCCGCGACCCATCCGGTGACCAGGAGGGCGGTGACGGGGTTCGGAGCGATTCTGTGCCGGGCCATGGCGTGAGGTTAGAAACAGATTCTGTGATGTGGATATGTTCCAGGTAATAGGTTGGTGACAATAATCCCGGCACCCATATTGGCGGACGATCCGCCCGGTAGTGCGGACGCGGCCTATCTTCCGGGGAAATACCGGCCGATCAGCTCATTGCGGAACACCCCACGCGGGTCGAGCTTCGCGATGAGCGCCTCGAAGTCCGCGTACCGCTCGTACAGCTCCCGGACCCGCTCCGGGCTCATCGTGAAGACCTTCCCCCAGTGCGGCCGGGCGGCGAACGGTGCCAGTGCCTCCTCGATGGCGTCCAGTACCGGTGTCACCGCTGCCATGTCCGGGTGCCAGGTGAAGTGGAAGGCGACCGAGTCGCGGCCGTACGCCGGGCTCAGCCACAGATCGTCCGCCGCGACCGTCCTGATCTCACCGATCTGGAGGGCCGGCGCGATCCGCCCGCCGATCGCCGTCAGCGCGTCGAAGGCCGCGGGGCCGTCCTCGCGCGCGACGAAGTACTCGCTCTGGAGTTCGTCACCGTTGCTGGGGGTGAACTCGGGCCGGAAGTGCGGCAGCCGCTCGTGCCAGGGCCCGGGCACACCGCCCTGTACGGTGCACGTCCCGGCGTCCATACCGGGCACCGGATGGCGGGGGCCGTCGGCGAGCGCCGCGCCCAGCCAGGTGTCCGGCGCGGGGTCCTGACGGCCGTCGCCGGTGCGCTCCTTCAGCCAGACCTGGTCGATCCGGCCGGTCCGCCAAGTGGTGAAGAGGCTCACGCTGTAGGCGGCGGAGAGCACCTCGTCGAACCGCTCGCGCAGCCGCTCGTACGGGAGGCCCTCGTACACCCACTGCCGGATGTCGTACGCCGGTACGAGGTCCAGTGTCATCCGGGTGATGACACCGGCCGCGCCCAGGGCGACGACGGCGCCCGCGAAGTCCTCGTCGTCCCTGGTCAGGGTGAGAGTCCCGCCGTCGGCGGTGACGAGTTCCAGGGCGCGGACCGCGGAGGCCAGATTGCCGTTGCCGGAACCGGAGCCATGCGTTCCGGTGGCGCAGGCGCCCGCGACGGAGATGTGCGGGAGCGAGCCGAGATTGTGCAGCGCCAGGCCCGCGCGGTGCACGGCGCCGGTGAACTCGGCGAACCGCAGGCCCGCGCCGACCGTGACCGTACGGGCCTGCTCGTCGACCTCCACGGTCTTCGGCAGCCCGGCCACGGAGACCAGATCGCCGTGGGTGTCCGCGAGGGTGTTGAACGAATGACCGCTGCCCAGCACCCGCACCGAACCGCTCCCGGCGACGATCTCCCGCAGCCGCTCCTCGGACGAAGGGGTGTGCAGGCGGGCCGCGTTGAAGGTGATGTTCCCCGCCCAGTTCGTCACCACAGGCGGTATGGCGGACCCGCCGGACTCGCCGGGCCCACTCGGCTCACCGGACTCGCCGGGGGCGGTGGGGCTTTCTGGCGCGTGGGGCACGGCGTTCTCCCTTGTCCGTTTCTTCCTGCCGAAATCTTCCTTCCAGGACTCTGACATGCGTGTCCTCGGGACGGACAACCGCCCGGGCCGGGACCCCCGGCCCAGGGACCCGCAGCCCGGCTTCGGCTTCGGTCAGCCGAGCAGTGCCCCCACCCGCCGCAGTGCCTCGCGGACATTGGCCTCGGCGGCGGCCTCCATCGCCTCGGGCACGGACATCCAGCGCAGCGGCGCGTCGGGCCGCTCCGGGCGCGCCGCCTCCGGCCGGTCCGTGGACAGGACGAAGCGCAGGTCGGCGTGGTCGTGGGCCGGCTCACCACCGCCCGCGGGCACCCCGACGATCACCACCTGGACGAGTGAAGGACCGGCGCCGTCGGGATACGGATACGGGACCAGATCGTCGAGCCCGGTCTCCTCGGCCGCCTCCCGCAGCGCGATATCGAGCGGCTCGGTCTCGCCGGGGTCGCCATGGCCGCCCACCTGGAGCCAGGACCCCAGCCGTCCGTGCCAGCGCAGCAGCACCCGCGCGCTCGCGGGGTGGACGATCAGCGCGGACGCCGTGACATGCAGCGGAGTCGAACGCAGCCAGGGATCGGCGGCACTCTCCGCCAGCGCGCGGACGCGCCCGACATCGGCGGCCTCGGCCGGGTCCTCCGTCCGGTATCGCGACAGCGCCTCGATGATCGGCCGGCCCACAGCCTCCATGACGTACCCCCTGCATATGCCTGGTCGGTGCCGCGCGGTCCTCGCGGGGCACGGAGGAGGCTACGGAATTCCCGGCGCCGGTGTCCTCCGGGTTTTCGGGGCGCCCTGCCCGTACGCCGGGTCCGGGACGGGCCGTGTCCTCACGGTTTGCGGCCCACTCCGCTCCACATCGGGATGTCGGCGGCGGGCGCGTCGTCCGGTCCGGGCCGCCACCGCGGCAGCGACACCACTCCGGGCGCGAGCACCTCCGTACCGTCGAAGAACCGTGCCACCTGGTCATGGGTACGAGGTGTGGCCGCGGCGTGCGCGGCGGCGCGCTCGTTGTAGACGCGCATCGACTCGGCGACCTCGGCGGCGGTGATGTCGGACGCCGGGTGGGAGATCACCAGATGGCTGCCGGAGGGCAGCGCGCCGAGCAGACGGCGGACGACGCCGTACGGATCGTCGGCGTCCGGGATGTACTGGAGGACCGCCACCAGCATCAGCCCGACCGGCTCGCGGAAGTCCAGGGTGTGGCGGGCCTCGGCGAGGATCGTCTCCACATCGCGGGCGTCCGCCTCGATGTAGTCGGTCCGGCCCTCGGGCGAACCGGCGAGCAGGGCGCGGGAGTGGGCCAGCACGATCCGGTCGTTGTCGACATAGACGACCCGGGAGTCCGGGGCTGTGGACTGGGCGACCTCATGGGTGTTGTCGGCGGCGGGGATGCCGGTGCCGATGTCCAGGAACTGGCGGATGCCGGCCTCGGCCGCGAGGAAGCGGACGGTCCTGCCGAGGAAGGCGCGGTTGGCGCGGACGGCGGGGACGATTCCGGGATTGGCCTCGGCCGCGCGCTCGGCGGCCTCCGCGTCGGCGGGGAAGTGGTCCTTGCCGCCCAGCCACGCGTTGTAGACCCGCGCCGGATGGGCCGCGTCCGAGTCGAACTCGGCGGGCCGCTCCGGTGGCCGCTGCGCACTCATCGCACTCACCTCTCGGGCCTTCCGCCTGCCGTCGGCTCTGGGGTGTGATCTTCGCTGCACTCCCAGCCTACGCAGCGGGCACCCGGACCATCGGGCATACCATCAGACGTTGGCATGGACATCACTTGGTGGGGATTCACCGCGCTCGCCGCGGCCGCGGCGCTCGTCGGCTTCTCGAAGACCGCGGTGAGCGGTGCGAATACGGTCAGTCTGGCCGTGTTCGCCGCCGTACTGCCCGCCCGGGGTTCGACGGGTGTGCTGCTGCCCCTGCTGATCATGGGCGATGTGCTCGCGGTGCTGACGTACCGGCGGCATGCGCACTGGCCGACCCTGTGGCGGCTGTTTCCGGCGGTCGCGGCGGGCGTCGTGGTCGGGACGGTCTTTCTGCTCTGGGCCGACGACGAGGCCGTCCGTACGTCGATCGGGGCGATCCTGCTGCTGATGGCCGGGGTTACGGTCTGGCGGCGGCGCGCGGGAGCGGACGCCACGAAGGAGCCGGGCGAGTCCGGCCCGCAGGCTGGCGACGACACCGGCCGGGGCTCGGGTGCCACGGACCGCCCCGGGCCTTCGGGCGGTCGCCTCAAGGCCCGTTCGTACGGAGTGCTCAGCGGGTTCACGACGATGGTCGCCAACGCGGGCGGCCCGGTCATGTCGATGTATCTGCTCTCCGCGGGGTTCCGGAAGCTCGGCTTCCTGGGCACCTCGGCGTGGTTCTTCCTGATCGTCAATCTCACCAAGGTGCCGTTCAGCGTGGGGCTCGGTCTGATCGACGCCCGCTCGCTCCTGCTGGACGCGGCGCTGGTCCTCTTCGTGTTCCCCGGCGCCTATATCGGCAAGGTCTGCGCGGACCGGATCGACCAGCGGCTCTTCGAGCGGCTGGTGATCGCGGCGACCGTGCTCGGCGGGCTTCAGCTGCTGCTCCGCTGACCACGCCTCGACCGCCTCCGGGGGCTCCGGCTCGCACCGGGATTCCGATTTGGTTGGTTTACGGTGCTTTCATGCCTGAGGATCATGAAGGCCGCGCCCGCTCCGGCCGTACGCGCGGCGTGCTCCGGACCATCGCCGGCTGGTGGGCCGCCTTCGTCTCCTCGCCCTTTCTGCCCGCTTTCGTCATCATGGTCATCGCCGCCACGGCCGCCGGGCTCTTCGCGGGTTCGTACACGTACAACATGGCTAACCCGACGCCGCACCGGATCCCCGCCGCCGTGGTCGGCCCCACGCACACCGCGACCGCCACCGCCTTCGTGGAGGGCATGGAGAAGCGGCTCAACGCCGGGCTCGAACTGCATCCCTACGCCACCGACGCCGCCGCGCGCCATGGAGTCGAGGAGCAGCAGGTGTTCGCGATCCTGACCTTTCTGCCGCACCGCGTCGATTTCGCCGTGGCGAGCGCCGCCGGGGCTTCCGTGGCCGAGGTGCTCACGGAGGCGGCTCCCGTGGTGGGCAGGTCCCTCGGTGTCCCGGTGCGGATCAGCGATGTCAAGCCTCTCCAGAAGGGCGATCCACGCGGACTCGCGCTCTTCTACATCTCGATCGCGGCCGTCATCATCGGCTTCGTCGGCGCCACTCAGCTCAATATCCACGCGAGCGCGCTCAACGCCGGGGAGCGCATCGCCTGCACCGCCGCGCAGTCGCTGCTCGGCGGCTTCGCCATCGCGGCGGTGGTGGACTGGTGGCTGGGCGCGATCCGGTTCCCGTTCGTCGAGTCCTGGCTGATCCTGGGGTTCACGATGTTCACCACCGGCATGGTCTTCACCATGTTCAACACCCTTTTCGGACGGTGGGCGTTGATCCCCACCTGGGGGCTGATGGTTGTGCTCGGCAATCCGTCCTCAGGCGGAGCCGTCTCCTGGCCCCTGCTGCCCTCGCTGCTGGGGCACATCGGACGCTGGCTGCCGCCGGGCGCCTCAATCAACGCCCAGCACACCGCGGTCTACTTCGGCAACGCGCAGCACGCCTTCCCCTTTGTCGTCCTGGCGTGCTGGGCGCTGGTGTCCACGACGGTCTTCCTGATCCGGCGCGAACGCCACCCCGGCGGCCGGGGACCCGAGCCCGTCCCGCCGAGGGGAGGCACCGGCCGGGATCAGGATGCGGGCGCGGTATGACCGGTCCGTACGCATGGCTCTACCCTGAGCGCCATGAACGCAGGGGGCCAGGAAAGACGCGTGATCGACGGCCGGTTCGAGCTGCTGGGCCGGCTCGGCGCGGGCGGTATGGGAATGGTGTGGCGCGCCCGTGATCTGGCGCTCCACCGCGAGGTGGCGCTCAAGGAGGTACGGCCGCCCGACCCCGCTCTGCTCGCCGCGGATCCGGCGGCGGCCAGGACGCTCCGCGAGCGGGTGCTGCGGGAGGCCAGGGCGCTGGCCAGGATCGATCACCCGGGTGTGGTGACGATCCATCACATCGTGGACGCGGCGGAGATCCCGCATCCCTGGATCGTCATGGAGCTGGTGCAGGGGCAGTCGCTCCAGGAGCGGCTCGCCCAGGGCCTGCTGACACCCGGCGAGGCCGCCGCGATCGGGCGCGGGGTGCTGGCGGCGCTGCGCGCGGCGCACGCGGCCGGGATCCACCACCGGGATGTGAAGCCCGCCAATGTGCTGCTGCGCCCGGACGGCAGACCGGTGCTCACGGACTTCGGTATCGCGGCGCTCCAGGGGACGACCGGGCTGACGGCCACCGGTGAACTCATCGGCTCCCCCGAGTACATCGCCCCCGAGCGGATCCGCGGCGACGAGGGCCGTACCGCCTCGGACCTGTGGTCGCTGGGCATGCTGCTGTACGTGTCGGTCGAGGGCGCGCATCCGCTGCGCCGGACCACTCCGCTCGCCACGCTGGCCGCCGTGCTCGACGAGGGGATACCGCAGCCCGTGCGGTCCGGGCCGCTCGGGCCCGTGGTGATGGCGCTGCTGGACCGGAACCCGGACGCCCGGCCCGGGGCGGCCGAGCTGGACCGGCTGCTCGCCGCGATCCCCGAGAAGCCCGGTTTCGGGCCGGCCGCGCCGGACACCGTACCGGCGCACCTGCCGCCGACCGTGGTGACACCCGCGCCGACCGTCCACGGGCAGCGCCCCACCCCGCCGCCGCCCGCCTTCCGGTCGCCGACGGCGCCCTTCTCGGCGCCCGCGTCACCCGCACCGCGCGGGCCCGCGCCGCTCACCACCACCCGGACGCGTCCGGGCCGCGCCCGCGGGAACCCGGTCGTCCCGATCGCCGCGGCCGTCGTCGGGGTCGGTCTCACCGGCGTACTGGTCTGGACGCTCCTCCCGGGCAACGTCACCACCGAGGACAACTCCTCCGGCCCGGACCGGACCGTGAGCGGCGCCCCCGTCGACCCCGGCGCCCAGACCTCCGATCCGGCCGCCCCGTACCAGCGGTCCGCGAAGTCGCTGCTCACACCCTCGGCCGCCAGGGAGGTGATCCAGAAGCTCAAGCCGGTCATGGGCGGTACGGAGGTCACCAACTTCAAGCTGTACGGCGAGTACGCGTCGGCCGACGCGCCGGTCGCGGGGAACAAGGAGCTGTACGACACCTACGACTACCGGGGCGGCCGGACGACCAAGAGGGCGGGCGGCACACTCTCCGCCGACGACGGCACGGTCGATCTGACGTCGATCAACTGGGACGCCCTGCCCGCCCTGCTCAGCAGGGCCGACAAGGATCTCGGTGTCGACAAGCCGACCTACACCTATGTCATCGTCGAAGGGGCCTGGACCTTCGCCGATGGCAAGCCCACCCTGCTCGTCTATGTGGCGGACGACTACGGCGGTGCCTTTCTGGCCGCCGACATCTCGGGCAAGGTGCTGGAGACCCATCCCCGGAAGGGAAACTGACCGGCCGTCACCCGGGCGGTGGCGAACACTCGCCGAACAGGGCGGTAGGCACAACCACCCGGTCCGTTCGCGTGTCATCTCGGGTGGGCGGCACAGCACATGACCCAGGCCGGACGTCAACGCGCCCGGCGCCGTGCCGTCCTCCGACCGATCGACCGAAACGGGGAAACCTCCATGCGTATCCGTCCTGTCCTCGCCGTACCGGCCGCCGCCCTTCTTCTGGTGGCCGGCACCGGTGCCTCGGCCGCCGTCGCCGCCCCGGCGGCCCTCCCCACCTGCCGCGAGGCCGCGGTCTCGGTGAGCGCCGCGCCCGGTGCCACGGCCCATGCCGTCCGGATCAGCGTCACCAACGAGAGCCGGCGCGCCTGTGCCGTCGACCGCATCCCCACCGTCACCTTCGGGGACCTGGACGGCGCGGCCCTGCCCGTGCCCCCGGTGGAGAGCGCCCCGTACCGGCTCGCCGCCGGAGGCTCCGCGTACGCCGCCGTGCGCACCCTCGACCCGAACGCCACGGAAACCCGTACGGTCGCGTATCTGACGGTGGCGGCCGACCCGTCGCACTACGGCGAGTCGTTCGACGCGGCGTCGGTGGGATCGCCCGGGGGCATCGTGGTCTGGGAGCCGGTCACCACGCTGTGGCAGCCCACCCGCGCCGCGGCGGACGCGGCCCTCGCCGCCGCGGTCCGCTGACATCCCGCCGGGGTCCGCATGCCCGGCGGACCCCGGCCCGGCGTCGGCCTGGCAGAGTAGAAGGGCCGGACGAAACATGCCGGCCGAAACGTACGGACAGCGGTAACACGCAGGGGCGGCTAGGGTCTTTCGTTTGGGTCTGGCTGGATCAGGGAGCGGGGTCTGGTGCCGTGGATCGCAAGGCGGAGGAGGGAGCCCACGCGGAGGGGGTCCCTCCCACGCCCTTAAGGCTGTGGGGGAGTAGGCGACCACGACAACGCGGCGAGGCGCGGTGCCAGGGCACGCGAGCCCAGCCAGACCCAAACGAGAGGCCCTGGGGTAGTGGGGTGCGGCGGGCGTGACGGACGAGGGTGGAGTGAGCGGTGTGGAGCAGGACAACCGGGACAAGACGGAGTCGCAGACGGTCGCGGGGGCACCCTGCTGGGTGACGCTCCTCTCGCGTGAACTGCCCGCGGCCCAGGCCTTCTACGGTGATGTGCTGGGCTGGTCGTACCGTCCCGCGGGGCTCGGCGAGGACTTCTGTGTCGCCCTCTCCGACGGGATGCCGGTCGCGGGCATCGGCGCGCTGGCCTCCTCCCTCCAGGTCGCCGTCTCCTGGACGCCGTACTTCGCGGTGGCAGATGTGGACGCGGCGGCGGCCCGGATCAGGGAGCGCGGCGCGACCGTGGCGGTGGGACCGCTGGCCTTCCACTCGGGCCGGGCGGCCCTCGCCACCGACCCCGACGGCGCGGCCTTCGGGATCTGGGAGGGCGCGGTGCGCTCGGACTGGACGGTGGGGCGCGGGAGCGCGCCGGCCTGGCTGGAGCTGCGTACCCGCGACACCACGGACGCGGCCCGCTTCTACAGCCAGGTCCTCGGCTGGGCGCCGGAGACCGAGGGCGGTTTCACGCTCGTACGGGAGGACGATCACGCCGTGCTGCGGCAGGACGAGCATGTGGTGGCCAAGATCCGGGACGGCGGTGTGCAGGCCGTGCCGGACCCGCGGATCAGGCCGCGGTGGCATGTCTACTTCCGGGTAGGGGAGGTGCCGGGCGCGGTCGACGCGGCGCTGAAGAGCGGAGGCGCGCTGCTGTCACCGGAGGCGGCCTCGCCGGAGCTGCGGGAGGCGACGCTGCGGGATCCGGACGGCGCGCTGTTCACGGTGACGTCGGAGGCGACGGGCTGACGGGTCGGCCGTCGACGAGCCGGCGCGCCCGCCGGGCGTCCCGTGGGGGGCAGCCGCCGCCCGGGGCGCCCGGTTCCTTCCCGGTCAGGCGGGCCGTTCCGGGGGAACGCCCTCGACCTCGAAGACGACCTCGTCCTCGTAGCACCACCACCAGCCCTCGCCGGGCTCGAAGGACCGGATGAGCGGGTGCCCGGTGGCCTCGTAGTGCGCGGTCGCGTGCTTGTTCTTGGAGGAGTCGCAGCAGCCGATGTGCCCGCACGTCTGGCACTCCCGCAGATGCACCCAGGTGTCGCCGAGCGCGACACACTCCGGGCAGGTGTCCAGGCTGTCCGGGTCCACCGGCCCGACATCCGCGAGATGACTACAGATCATCCCGCCGATCCGCTCTTCTTCGTCGTCCATCACGCCGCCGCCCGTCCGACCGCACCGGTCCCGTCGAGTCAGTCGCCTCTTCACCGTACGGCCGGTCCCCCGCGACCGCCAGCAGAGCGCGACCACCCGGGTACCGGGAGGGCTCGGCCGGGGCCGGGAGCGGAACCCCGGCGACGGCCCCGGAGCGACTTGACACGCCTCTGACATCGGAGAACTCTTGTCACCCGGCGCCCGGCCGGGGGCGAACGGGGCACGGGGGGTAGTGCAGTGACACAGACGCGCGCGCGTATACGTATGGGGCTCTCGGGGAAGGCCACGGCGGTGAGCGCGGTACTGGCGCTCACGCTCCCGCTGGCCGGCTGCGACTCGGCCGGTGACAGCGGCGGCGCCACGTCGGCCCCACCGGTCACCACACCCGCGCCGAGTCCCACGCCCACCGTCGACCCCGCCGCGTACCGCCGGGAGCTCACCACCACCCTCGGCCCGCTCGACAAAGCCCTGCGCGCGGTGGACAAGGCGCGGGAGGACGCCGCGCTGAGCAAGGCGTTCGGCACGGCCGCCGCGGCGGCGAACACCGCCGCCGCCTCGCTGGACATCGCCAAGACCCCTGAGGACGCCGTCAGCGGCAATGCCGCGCTCGCCGCCTCGCTGCGCGGGCTGAGCCAGGACCTGGAGGACGCGCGGGGCGACCAGGGGCGCTGCGCCACCTCGCCACGCGTCGAGCTGAACGCGGCCGGCGGTCTCCAGCCCGTACGGGACGCCGGCGCCGCCCTCTCCGAGCTGGGCTACCCCGTCCATCTGAAGCTGCCGAGGACCGAGAAGCCGAAACACCGGCGGCTCGGCAACGGCTCCTTTGTGAAGGACAGCGGACGCGGCGGCCTCGGGCAGCTCACCATCAGGAACGGCACCAGCTCCGACGCGGTGATCTCGCTGACCCGCGGCAAGCGGACCGTCTTCACGGTGTACGTGCGCAAGGACTCCAAGACGACCGTACGCCGCGTCAAGGACGGTTCGTACACGGTGTACTTCACCTCGGGCACGGACTGGAACTCGTCGAAGAAGTCCTTCACCCGCGACTGCTCCTTCGAGAAGTTCGACGACAAGGCGGACTTCCGTACGGTCGATGTGTCCGGGGGCACCCAGTACACGGTGCTGACCTTCTCGCTCGCGAAGACGATCGGCGGCAACGCCACTACCACCGAGGTCCCCGCGGACGAGTTCCCGTCCTGACCCGGGCCGTCAGGAGGCGGGTGATACCCGCCTCCCGGCCCCCCGGAAACGGGATGACAGGTTCCGTACGGCTTTCAACATATGGCGTACGAGCTGCCGTCACCGGATCTTCACGTGGCCGATCGAACATCTGACTCGCTGAGCATCACAGGTATCGGCGAGGAGCAGAAATGGGCCACGGGCATCACCACCCGCATGACCACGGGCACGACCACACGCACGACAACCCGGCCGAGAACGGCCCCCTGCCCGCGGCGCTCGACGCCGGCGTGCCGGACAGCGAGCTGTCCCCGAGCCAGCTCTCCCGCCGCTCGATGCTGCGCCGCGCGGGCCTCCTCGGCGCCGGTCTGGCCGGAGCGGGCGTCCTCGGCGGTGCCACGACCGCCGCCGCCGACTCCAGCGGCTCCCCCCTGGGCGACCGCTCCAAGAGCAACGGTTTCCTGTGGCTGGCGGGCGACCACCACATCCACACGCAGTACAGCGACGACGGCAAGTACCGCGTCATCGACCAGGTCCGCCAGGGCACGGCGCACGGCCTGGACTGGATGGTCATCACCGACCACGGCAGCCAGACACACGCCAAGATCGGCGTGGACAAGGTCAACCCGGACATCCAGGAAGCCCGCGAGAAGTTCAAGGACCAGCTCGTCTTCCAGGGCCTGGAGTGGAACATCCCGGGCGCCGAGCACGCCACGGTCTTCGTGCACCCGGGCCGCAACGAGGTGGAGGTGCTGAAGAAGTTCGAGAACGACTACGACGGCAGCCTCCACCCGAGCAGCGACAACGGCGTCAACGAGGCCCTGGCCATCTCCGGCCTGCAGTTCCTCGCCGACCAGGTGCGCCGCCGCAAGGTCGACGACGCCGTGATGCTGGCCAACCACCCGGCCCGCAACGGCATCGACTCGCCGCACGAGATCCGCGGCTGGCGCGACGCCACCTCGTCCGACCACCCGATCGCCATCGGCATGGAGGGTGCCCCCGGCCACCAGGCCGCCGGTCTGCCCAAGCCCAAGGGCGGCGGCCAGGCCCGTGGCTTCTACGGCAACAACCCCAATGCCAACTCCTTCCCGGCCTACCCGGCGGACAGCTACCGCACCTGGGGCGGCTTCGACTGGATGACCTCGACGGTCGGCGGTCTCTGGGACAGCCTCCTGGCCGAGGGCAAGCCGTGGTGGATCACCGCCAACTCCGACTCGCACCGGGTCTACGCCGAGCCCTCCGTCTACGGCCCCGACGACAACTTCTCGGTCAACGGCAGGCACTCCGACCCCGTCTACGGCAACGACGGCCTCAACCTCACCGAGGGCGACTACTGGCCGGGCCACTACAGCCGTACGCACGTCGGCGCGGACCGGTTCTCGTACGCGGCGGTCATGGACGGCATGCGCGCGGGCCGGATCTGGGTCGACCACGGCGCGCTGATCAGCGGCCTCGACGTCCGGATCAAGGGCAGCAGCCGCTGGACCACGCTCGGTGGCGCGCTGCACACCAAGCGCGGTGACAATGTCGAGCTGACCATCGACATCGCGCTGGCCAACGGCGCCAACTGGGCGCAGTTCGTGCCGAAGCTGGCCCGTGTCGACATCATCCAGGGCGATGTCACGGGCCCGGTGCGCGACAAGGACACCTTCACCGCGCCGACCGCGAAGGTCGTCAAGTCCTTCGAGGTCAACAAGTCGACGGGCACCGTCCGCCTCACGTACAAGCTGGGCCGGGTCTCCACCCCGCTGTACGTCCGGCTGCGCGGCACCGACGGCAACCGCAGCGCGGTGGGCGTCCACGGCGCGGCGGTCGACCCGTTCGGTCCGGCGATCGATGTCGTCGGTGACGCCGACCCGTGGAAGGACCTGTGGTTCTACTCCAACCCCATCTGGGTCCTGCCTTCCTGAAACGGATCCTGAGAGCGGGGAACTTTCCGAGACGGTCCGCCGTTGAGGAGAAGTGAGAGGGTGCGGGCCGGAGTCCCCGGTTCCACACTCTCCCCTGTACGGCCCCGACTGGAATCCCCCGTCCGGTCGGGGCCTTTCTCATCCCGCGCAGAGGGGGGAACGGTGGCGGGCGGTTTCGAGGCGGCCACGGGCGACGGACCGGCGCCCGGCACGGAGCCGCGGGCGCGGGCGGCCGAGGTCCGTGTCGCCTTCGAGGGGCTGCTGCAGATCCGGCGGCTGACACATACGGGCGGCGGTGATCCGGCGGCCGTACCGGCGCCCTGGGAGCGGCAGCGGCCGGTGCGGGCGGTGGCACTGGCACTGGAGGCGGCCGGGCTGGCGCCGTCGGCGGTGGACGAGGCGGGGCTGCGGACCGCGACCGGGTTCCGTGTGCTCGCCGGCGAGCGGCCCGCGAGCGTACGGGTGGAGTGGCTGGGCCCGCCCGGGGGCGGGGCCGCGCAGGACGAGGAGCGCGCGCTGACGGAGTGCGCGGCGGTGCTGGAACGGCTGGGCTGGGAGGCGCTGCTCTACCGGGGCCCGCGCCGCCGTCGCTTCCTGGAGGTGGAGCCGCTGCCCTAGCGGTCCTCAATCACCGGACGGGTCGGATCGGCCAGGCTCACTCAGCTCGCCCAGCGCGTCCGTGTGGCGGGGTTCCCAGCCCAGTACGGACCGGGCCCGCGCCCCCGTGAGCCGCTGGTCGAGCGCGAACGCCTCGGCGACCGGCCCCATCCGGTCGACCGCCTGAGCGAGCGTCAGCCGTTCCGTACGGCCGGGGCAGCCCGCCGCGCGCCCGACCGCACCGGCGATCCCGGCCAGCGTGGGGTGTTCCTCGGTCACTCCGGCGAAGACCGATCCGGCGGGCGCGTCCAGCGCCAGGACGAAAAGCTCCGCGATGTCCTCGACATGGACCACCGTCCAGTGGTTGGAGCCGTCGCCGATCAGGGGCACCGCCCCGGACTCCCGCGCCGGACCGGCGAGGAACGCCTCGATGAGCCCGCCGCCCCCGCCGTAGACGACGCCCGGCATGACGACGACCGGGTGTCCCCCGGTGGCCGCGCGGGCGAGGACGCGCTCCTCGTTGGCGAGCCGCCACGCGGTGATCGCCGGCGGATTCCTCGGCGCGTCCTCGTCGACGACGACGCCGGTGTTCCCGTACACCCAGACCCCGCCGGTGTGGACATACGGTCCGGAGCCCACGCCGTCCTGCAAGGCGTCGGCGGCCCCGCGGTCCACGGTGGCCGCGTCCGCCGTGGCCTCGGCGCCGAGATGGATCACCCCGTCCGCGCGGGACGCGGCCTCGCGCAGCACATCGGTATCGGTGAGGCTGCCCCGTACGGGCTCGGCGCCCAGCCGGGACACGGTCTCGGCGGACCGGTCGCTGCGGACCAGCGCGGTCACGCCGATCCCGTGGTCGCGCAGGGCGGCGATGGTGCGGCGGCCGATATAGCCGGAGCCGCCCGTGAGGAAAACCGTGCTGACCGGCATGTCCCGCCTCCACTGCTCCCGGGCCGCTGTCCGTCCCCCGTCATCCTGCTCGACGGGCGGCCGCATCGCACGCCGGAGCGGCCGAAGCGGCCCGCGGACGGGAGGATCTCCGTCCGCGGGCCGCCAGGTCTCAGGAAAAGACCTGTCAGGGGTAGGCGACGAGATTCGCCACGTTCGTGGCCGAGTTCGACGGGCCTCCCCGGTCGTTGATCACATGCCGGATGGTCCCGGTGCCGCCCAGCGACACCGTCACCATGTTGCGGAACCGCACATTGACGTTGTTGGGCACCTCGAAGGCGTGCTCCGCCGTCACACCGCTGTTGACGTTGAAGAAGCAGTAGCTGCCCAGCCCGTACGCCTGATGGCTGGTCACGGAGTCGGCCACCTTGTACGCGGCGTATCCCTGGGTCCCGCCGTTCATCCAGGCCGCCTGGTTGGGCGGGTCGTACGGCATCTCGTTCTGGTAGAAGTACGTCTTCCCGCCGTTGCCGTTCCAGATCGTCTGATGCTTCTGGTAGTGCTCGACGAACAGGCCGTACATGGTGACATCGGCACCGTTGACGACCAGGCCGGTGTCCGCGGTGTTGGTGTTCCAGCCCACCCCGCTGCCGTGGTCGGCGCGCCAGATCCACATGTGGTCGCCGATCACATTGCGGCTGTTGACGACCAGACTGGTGGTCGCCTTGCCGACGCCCGCACCGCCGACGCGGAAGAACACGTCGTGCAGCGAGGTCGGGTTGGCCGCATGGCTCGCGGCGGAGCCGTCGGCACCGACCTCCATCAGGCGCGGGGAGTTGACGGGTCCCGCGTCGATGAGCAGACCCGCGACCTTCACTCCGTCCACATCGGCGACCGACACCGCGGTGATGCCGTTGTCCGGGATGAAGGTGGCGAGGCCGAGCCCGAGGACGACGGTGTCCGGCCGGGTGATCCTCAGGGTCTGGTTGAGGTGGTAGACCCCGGGGGTGACCAGCAGGTTCTTGCCCTGCGCCAGCGCGGCGTTGAGATCCGCCGCGGTCGCTCCGGGCTTCGCGATGTAGAACTGGTCCAGCGGGATCGACGTACCCGCCGGAGCCCCGGCCGACCAGGTCGTACCCCTGGAGTTGTTCCGCAGCGCCGGGACGAACACCTTGTAGGCGCCGGCCGCGTCGACGTACAGGAACGGCTTCTCACGGACCTGCGGGGTCTGGTCGACCGTGGTGTACGGCGGGCTGGGGAAACTGTTCGCGGGCGCGTTCTGGGCGCCGACGAACACCATGTTCCAGTTGGAGCCCGTCCAGCTCCCCCATTCGGTGTTGCGGGAGAGCCACTGCTGCTGCGAGCCGGACCTGACCTGCCCGTCGACCTTGGAGTCGGCCATGAAGCCGCCGCTCGACCAGCCGCCGTCGTCCAGGGCCAGATTGCCGCGGACATGCATACGGCGGTACGGAGCGGCCTGCGAGACGGCCCAGCGGTCGGTGCCCGAAGTGGGGGTGACGGACAGGTTCTCGGCGCTGCGCCAGAAGTTCTGGGTGGCGTTCTGCGGCGGGAACCAGTCGGCCTCGACATGGACCGAGCCCCGGATGTTCACATCGTCGGGCGAGAGACCGAGACCGGCGACCTGGGTGTAGAAGCCGACGTTCACATTGGCGTCGTAGGTGCCGGGCTTGAACAGGAAGGCGGCCCGCTGGGTGCCGAACTGATTGGTCTCCTGCTGGCGGAAGGTCGCGTCCACCCGGCTCTGGATGGTGCCGGCCGGCATCGACGGATCGAAGACGACCACATTGGGCCCGAGGTCGGGCGTGCCCGGGGGCACCGGCGGATCGGCCGCCTCCACCCGGAAGGACTGTGCGCTCGATCCGTTGCAGGTGTACTGCTGGAGCTGGACGCTGTCGGCGGTCGAGGCGCCGGGCACGTCGAGGCACTTGCCGCTGCTGCGGTTCACGAAGTGGTACGCGCCGTCGGCCTCGGCCACCGGCTGCCACTGCTGGTTGACACCGTCGCTGTACGTCCAGAGCTGGATCGGCGCGCCGTCGGCGGCCGAGACGTCGGTGACGTCCCAGACCTGGTTCCCGTCGTTGCGGTTGCCCGCCCTGACGAATCCGCCGCTGGTGGCGGTGAGACTCCAGTGCTGGGCGAGGCTGCCGTTGCAGGTGTATTGCTGTACGGCGGTGCCGTTGCCGGTGGCGGCGGCGCGGGCGTCCACACACTTGCCGCTCGCCTTGTTGACGACGGTGGTCCACCCGGTGGGCAGTGCCGCCGCAGCGGCACCGCCCACCGTGACACCGCCCTCCACGGCGGTCCCCGCCGCGGCCTCCTGCTGGGGCAGGGCGGCCGGCGACAAACAGAGAGCCACTACGGTCAGCAGCAGCGTGAGCGGGGACAGCCGGTGGTGCCGGCGGCGGCCCGGCGTGGCGCCGCCGCCGTACGAGAGCGTGTTCATGTGTTCTCCCCGCCGGTCAGCCGGCGTACTGCGCGAAGACGCGGGTGAAGTCCCACGCCTGCTGGCCGATGCCCGAGCAGGTGTCGGCTCCGCCACCGGTGCAGGGCCGGTCGCGGTTGACCGACCAGAAGGTCAGCCGGGCGAGATGGTGCTGCTGCGCGTAGGCGAGGATGGTGCGGAAGTCCGCGACGGTCACCGTCTCACCGTTGTCGGTGATGCCGTTCATCGACGAGATGCCGATGCTGCGGTACGTCTGGTCGTCGCTGTACCCGTACGCGTTCTTGACGGCGTTCTTCAGGCCCTCGGCCGCCCGGGTGGTGAGCGTGCCCATGTTCTGGCCCGCGCCGCCGAAGTTGAACGGCATGATCGTCCAGCTGTCGACGGTCAGTCCGGCGGCGGCAGCCCGGTTGATCAGGCTGGTGTCGGGGCCGTTCTGGCCGGTGCCGAAGGTGACGTACACCTTGATACCGGGGTTGTTGGCCTTGATGGTCTTGAGCGCGTCCACGGTCCGCTGCTGGACGGTGGGGCTGTCGTACGCCGCGGCCTCGATGTCGATGTCGATCGCCTTGAGGCCGTACGCGTTGATGACCTTCTGGTACGCGGCGGCCAGCTCACCGGCGCTGGAGCAGGAGCTCTCCAGCTTGTTGCCGCTCCATCCGCCGAAGGACGGGATGACATCGCCGCCCGCGCCGCGCACGGTGTTGATGGTCTGCTGGTCCACTCCGCCGGTCAGCGGGCGGCCGCCGTCCCACTGCGGGTTGCAGTAGCCGTTGCTGAGCACGAAGGCCAGGGTGAACCACTTCACACCGGTCGCGTTCATGACGGTGACCGGGTTCGGCGGGCTGCCCCAGCCGTTGTAGATGTACGGGGCGACCGCCATGGGTCCGCTGGGCGCGGGCGGGTTGCCGCCGCCCGAGGGCGCGGTCCACTTCTGGTTGGCGGTTCCGGTGCAGGTCCAGATCTGCAGCCGGGTGCCGTTCGCCGAGCTGTTGCCCGTGGCGTCCATGCACTTGTCGGCCTGGGTGTTGACGATGTCCCGCGCGGCGGAGACGGACCACTTCTGGTTGGGCGTGCCGGCGCAGTCCCAGAGCTGGAGCTGGGCACCGCTGGCGGTGCTGTTGTCCTTGACGTCGAGGCACTTGCCGAGGGCGCGGATCGAGCCGTCGGACGCGACGTCCCACTGCTGGGCGGCGGAGCCGTTGCAGTCGTAGAGCTGTACGGCCGTACCGTTGGCGGAGCTGCTGGCCGCGACATCGACGCACTTGCCGCCGAGGCCGGTGATCGTACCGACCGCGGCGACGGCCGCGGTGGCCGGGGCGGGCGCGGTGACCAGTGCGGCGCCGGCCGCGAGCGGCAGGGCGACGAGCAGGGCCAGGGATCTGAGGGTCTTGCGGATACTGCCCGCGGCGGACATCAGCGGTTCACCGTCCACTTCTGGTTGGCGGTTCCGGTGCACGTCCAGATCTGGAGGCGGGTGCCGTTCGCCGAGCTGTTGCCCGTGACGTCCATGCACTTGTTGGCCTGGATGTTCACCACATCGCGGGCGGCGGGCAGGGCCCACTGCTGATTGCCGGTGCCCGCGCAGTCCCAGAGCTGGAGCTGGGCGCCGTCCGCCACGCTGTTGTCCTTGACGTCCAGGCACTTGCCGAGGGCACGGAGCGAACCGTCGGAGCCGACCGTCCACTGCTGGGCCGCCGAGCCGTTGCAGTCGTAGAGCTGTACGGGGGTGCCATTGGCCGGGTTGGCCCCGGCCACGTCCACGCACTTGCCGCCGAGGCCGGTGATCGTACCGGCGCCGCCGCCCGAGCCGCCGTCGTTCGTGGTGACGCGCACATAGTCCACGACGAGCTGGGAGGGGAAGGGGGTGCTGCCGTTGGGGTCGCCGGGCCAGTAGCCGCCGACCGCCAGGTTGAGGATCATGAAGAACGGCTTGTTGAACACCCAGGCCCGGCCACCGAGATCGGCGGGGGTGCGGCGCTGGTAGACATTGCCGTCGACGCTCCAGGTGATGGAGTCGGGCGCCCAGTCGATCGCGAAGGTGTGGAAGGCGTCGGCGAACGCCTGGCCGCCCGGCAGGGTGTATCCGGCGCCGATACCGCCCGAGCCGGAGTAGCCGGGGCCGTGCAGCGTGCCGTGGACGGTGCCCGGCTCGAAGCCGACGTTCTCCATGATGTCGATCTCACCCTGGTCGGGCCAGCCGCCGCCCGTGCTGCCGAGCATCCAGAAGGCGGGCCACATGCCCTGGCCGCGCGGGACCTTCATCCGGGTCTCGACGCGTCCGTACTGCGCGGTGAACTTGCCGGCGGTGTTCAGCCGGGCCGAGGTGTACTCGCACCGGCCGTACCAGCACTGGTAGTTGCCGGGGTTGTCCTTGCGCGCGGTGATGACCAGGTTGCCCTGGCCGTCGAGGGCGGCGTTGTTGTTGCCGGCGGTGTAGTACTGCCGCTCGTGGTTGTTGACGTTGTCGCCGGTCTCTATCTGCCACTTGCTGCCGTCGACGGCGGATCCCGCGGCTCCGTTGAAGTCGTCGGAGAAGGTCACCGCGGCGATCGAGGCGGCCGCCTCGGTGCGTGGCTCGGGCGCGGAGGCCGCGCCGGCGGGGACCGCGGCCAGCACGCTGGTACAGCAGAGCAGGGCGAGCGCGGAAAGCGCGATTCGGCGTCCCAGGGGGATTCGCACAGGTCATCACTTCACTTCAAGTGGGGGGTCATGCGCATGACATTGCACCGAGGGGGGACTGTCCGGAGGAACACCTCGGGCGCTTATTTCAATAGTTGATTTAAGGGAGGGCGCGAGGGGCCGTCAAGGAGCTGGTATGGACCAAAGTTGGCCAGCTCCTTGGCCATTGCTCATCCATATGAACGCAGACCCTCCGGAACCGGGCGGTCCGGGGGCCGGTCCACGATTGACTTGACCTGCACATGACCGGCACTGTGTGTTTTCGCACAGCCCCACGGGCCCACAGGCCCCGTGGAAGGCCCCCCGCCGGAGAGGACAGCCACCCATGTCCCGTCGCCAACTCCCCACTCTACGCGCGTTGTTGGTCCTCGGTGCCGCCACCGCGGTGCTCGCGACCACCGCTGCCGCCGCCCCGGCCGCCACGCCGCCCGCGGCTTCGGCCCCCGCCCCGGGCACGGCACGTACCCTCGCCGCACTCGACGACACGTACTACCAGGGCGCGCTCGGCAAGACCGGACCCGCGCTGAAGTCGGCCCTGCACACGATCATCAGGAACCAGACGAAGATCTCGTACGCACAGGTCTGGGACGCGCTCAAGAACACCGACCAGGACCCCGCGAACAGCTCGAACGTGATCCTGCTGTACTCCGGCCGGTCACAGTCGAAGTCGAGCAACGGCGGCAACTCCGGCCAGTGGAACCGCGAGCACGTCTGGGCCCAGTCCCACGGCGGCTTCGGCACCTCCGCCGGGCCCGGCACCGACCTGCACCATCTGCGCCCCGAGGACGTCGGCGTCAACGGCGTGCGCGGCAACAAGGACTTCGACACCGGCGGCAGCACGGTCTCCGGTGCCCCGGGCAACTACACCGACTCCGACTCCTTCGAGCCGCGCAACGCGGTCAAGGGCGATGTCGCCCGGATGATCCTCTACATGGCCGTACGGTACGAGGGCGGCGACTCCTGGCCGGACCTCGAACCCAACGAGCGGGTCAACAACGGCTCCACGCCCGCGATGGGCAAGCTGTCCGTACTGAAGCGGTGGAGCGACCAGGACCCGCCGGACGCCTTCGAGAAGCGCCGCAACGAGGTCATCTACAGCCAGTACCAGCAGAACCGGAACCCGTTCATCGACCACCCCGAATGGGTCGAGGCCATCTGGTGAGCGCGGCGCGGCATGCCCGCGCCTGACCGGGCCCGGTGCCAGACTGTGCCGCGTTAACTCCAAGCGCCCCCACCGGGGAATGCTGGCCGGAGCCCCCGGGGACGCGCTTCCCCCGGGGGCTCCGGCTTGCCCGGCCACCCGGCTCGCGCGGGAGCCGAGGCGGCCGGCACCGAGCACTCCTGGACACATGTCTATACTTCCTGGGCACATGTCCAGTTGCTTCTTCTGAGTCCGGGGGACCTCGTCATGGGGACAGCCGCGCACATACTCGTCGGCCTGGTGGCCGCCTTCCACGTCTACATCATGGTTCTGGAGATGTTCCTGTGGGAGCGCGCACCGGGCCGGGGGCTCTCCGGGTTCGACGCCGAGATGGCGCGCGCGACCGCGCCGCTCGCCGCCAACCAGGGGCTCTACAACGGGTTTCTGGCCGCCGGGCTGTTCTGGGGGCTGATCGCCGGCGACCCGACCGGGTACCGCGCGCAGATCTTCTTCCTGATCTGTGTGGTCGTCGCCGGGGTGTACGGCGGGATCACCGCGAACCGGCGGATCCTGCTCGTCCAGGCCCTGCCGGGCGCGGTCACCCTGGCCGCCGTCCTCGCGGCGGGATGAGCGCGGGCGGTCCGGCCGGCGATCCGCGTACGGCGAGGACCCGGGCCAGACTGCGGCAGGCGCTGCTCGACGAGTGCGCCGAGCGGCCGTTCGAAGAGGTCGGGGTCGCGGCCCTGGTGCGCCGGGCAGGGACCGGCCGGGCGACCTTCTATCTCCACTACCCGGACCTCCAGGCGCTGGCCGTGGACGCCTGCGCGGAGGTGGTACGGGATGCCGTGGACGCCCTGCACGCCTGGCGGGGGGTCCCGGATCCACGCGTCCCGCCGCCGCCCCTGACCGCGTTCTTCACCGGCCTCGTCCCGCACGCGGCGCTCCACCGGGCCCTGCTGCGCCCGGGCGGCGGCGGCCCGCTGGGCGAGCTGCTCCACCGGGAACTGCGCGAACGCAGCCGCGCCGAACGGGTCCTGGCCGAGGCGCCCGCCCCCGAGCTGATCGCCTCCGCGGTCGCCGCGGCCTTCACCGGGGTGCTGGCGGACTGGCTGCACGGTCTGATCGAGGACACCCCGGAGGGCATCGCGGCCCGGGTCTGGCGGCTGCTGGTGGCACTGCACCGCCATCAGGACAGGCCCTGAGACCGGGACTTCGGCCGTGAGCCGCGAAGGCCTCCCGGGGCCGCCACCGGGACTGCCGCCGGAGGCCCGCCCGTACACCCTGCTCCCCGCGGCCCGTGACATATGCCACGAGCATCGCCGGATCGAGTGTTGCCAAACGCCTTACGGCCCCAGGGTGCCTGTGCGAGAGTTCATAACAGTCCATCAGTCGGACGTGACAGCGCCGCGCGCGTATCGGAGTACGAGATGCCGTCCCCCCTCTTCGCGGACCGTCCTGCTCAACAGCCTCCCGAGCGGGGGACCGTGGATGCGCTCATCACCCAGACCCGCCGGCTGCGCGGCGAGGTGGACGCCGTACGCCGGGACACCTCCGCGGTCGACGACGGCGACACCCGGATGCGCTGGCAGCGGGCGCTCTGCGATCTGGCGGTCCATCAACTGGACGATCTCGGCGCGCACTTGGACCAGCTCAGGGCCGGACGGCCGGAGGGCCCCGCCGCCCCGGAGGATCCCGGCGAGACCGCGGGCCCGGTGCCCGGCCGGGTCGGCAGTGCCGAGTGGGACCTCCTCACCGACGAGGTGAGCTGGTCGGACGAGCTGTACGAGATCCTCGGACGGCCGCCGGAGAGCGGCCCGATGACTCTGGACGAGCTGCCCTCGCTGGTGTTCTACGACGATCAGGCGCTGCTCACCGCGCTGGTGACGGGCTGTCTGATCGACGGGCGCCCCATCGACGGCGAGTTCCGTGTCGTCAGGCCCGACGGGCGGGTCCGTACGCTGCACATGAGGGGCGAACCGGTCCTCGACCCCGACGGCTGCACCGCCTCCATGTGGGCGGTCCTCCGCGACATCAGCGAACTGCGGCGCAGCGAGCGGACGGTGCGCGACACTCGTGCGTCGCTCCGGCGCGAACAGCGGGTCACGCAGACCGAGCGGCGGCTCGTGGCCGAGTTGCAGGAGGCCGTACTGCCGTCCTGGCGCGGTGCGTTACGGACGTCCACGAGCGGCCCCGCCGCGCTCGAACTGGCCGCCCGCCATCTGCCGTCCGCGGCGGACCCGCCGAGCGGCCGTGACTGGTACGACGCGCTCGAACTGCCGGACGGCGACACCCTGTTGACCGTGGGCGATCTCAGCGGCCAGGGCATGGCAGGCGCCTCGTCCATGGCGATGACCCTGGGGGCGCTGCGCGGTATGGCCGTGGCGGGCATCGAGCCCGGGGCCCTGCTGGGCCATCTCAATCAGCTTGTCGACGCCTCGGAGCAGCCCTCGCTCGGCAGTGTGCTGTGCTCCCGCTACCGCCCGGCGACCCGGACCTTCTCCTGGGCACAGGCGGGACACCCCGCCCCGCTGCTCTTCCGCGGCGGGACGGGGCGTGCGCTGACTCCGCCGGACGGCGTCCTGCTCGGGGCGACCCCGGGGGCCGCGTACGAACAGGCGGAGGTCCGGCTGCTGCCCGGAGATCTGCTCGTACTGCACACCGACGGGCTGACGCGCGCCGATGACAGCACCGGGACCGAGCGGGACCGGCTCCTGGCGCTGGCGCCCCGGCTCGCCGGGACCCGCAGCGCGCAGGAGTGCGCCGGGGCGGTCGTCGAGGAGTTCGGCGGGACCGAACGCGCGGACGACGCCTGTGTGATGGTGGCCAGGGTCAGCGGCTGACCCCGAAGGGACCGGACCCGCGAGCCCCTCGCCGTACCCACAAGCCCCGCCGTACCCAATGGGCCGTACCCGCGAGCCCGGCCGTACCCAAACGGCGCAGTACCCGAAGCTCCTGGCAAGGGCCTCAGATGTCCGCGCTCCCCGTCCTCTTGGCCGCTTTCTTGGGCAGCGCGAGCTGGATCTCGTGGCGCAGGTCCTCGATCTTCCCGTATCCCGCGTACTCCCCGGTGAGCCGGTACATCTCCCGCAGCCGGTCCCAGGTCCGGTGCGAGGAGGTCTCCCCCATCGACACCAGCGCCAGGCGCGCGTAGCGGTCCGCCTGCTCCGGGTCGTCCGCGATGAAGCAGGCGGACGCCATCGAGATGTAGTCGAAGATCTTGGACCGCTGCCGGCCGCCGCCCCGCAGCTCCAGTGCCTTCTTGGCATGGCGCTGCGCCACGGTCGCCGCGGCCGGATCGTGGTCGGCGAGGGTACGGAACGCAAGGGCCTGCATCCCGTGCAGATCGGCCTCGTCGAACATCTGCATCCAGCAGGGCGGCGGCACGTCGCCCTTGTCCGACACGAACAGTTCCTCCGCCTCGCCCAGCGTGCGGCGCATGGCCTGGCCACGGCCCATGGACGCCTGTGCCCAGGCCTCGATGGTGCGCAGCATGGCGCGGGTACGGGGCAGATTCTCGTCGCCGGAGCCGGACTTGGCGAGCTTCATCAGATCGAGCGCCTCGTCGGGCCGGCCGAGGTGGACCATCTGCCGGGCCGCTCTGGACAGGGCCTCGCCCGCGCGGGGACGGTCGCCGCCCTCGCGCGCGGCATGGGTGGCGATGACGAAGTACTTCTGGGCGGTGGGTTCGAGGCCGACGTCGTGGGACATCCATCCGGCGAGTACGGCGAGGTTGGCGGCGACGCCCCAGAGGCGCCGCTGCAGATGGTCGGGGTGCCGGTAGGCGAGCATGCCGCCCACCTCGTTGAGCTGCCCCACCACCGCCTTGCGCTGGAGGCCGCCGCCACGGGCGGCGTCCCAGGCGCGGAACACCCCGACGGAATGCTCCAGCGCGTCGATCTCCTGCGACCCGATGGGGGCGGCCTCGTAACGGTCGAACCCAGCGGGGTCGGCGTGCAGGGGATCGTCGATCCGGGGAGCGTCCTGCGACAGAGCGGGGTCGGAGTGCAGCCAGTCGTGCATGGCACTGGTGAGTGCGGAGCCTGCGGTGAGCGCGGCACCCGCGCCCACCAAACCGCGACGGTTGAGCATGAGGTCCATTCCCGTGAATTCGGTGAGGACCGCAGCCGTGCGGTCGGGCGCCCACGGGAGACCGTCGGGGTCGCCGCTCTTCCCGGCGCTCCCGGCGTCTCGTCGTTTCCCCGCGCGCCCGCTCCGTACGAACCCGAGGTCCTCAATGGTCACGACACGACCGAGCCGCTCGGTGAACAGAGCCGCCAGCACTCTCGGCACGGGATCGCGCGGGGTCTCCCCCATGTCGATCCAGCGCCTCACCCGCGAGGTGTCGGTGGCCAGTTGGGGGTGGCCCATGGCCGCCGCCTGCCGGTTCACCAGCCGTGCGAGTTCGCCCTTGGACCAGCCGGCCAGGCCGAACAGATCCGACAGACGGGTGTTGGGTTCTCCGCTCACGTCAAGCCCCCAGGTTCTCGGCTGACTTGACACTACCCCCCGGGGGCCGCCTGGCGACTATTCGCCAGGGTTCGCCAGGGTGCGCCAGATGGTGTGCCACCCGCGGCCGGGTGTCGGGTAGGAAAGCGCCACCCCGCCCCGGCGGCAGGACGTACTCCCCAGGGTGCCGAACGGCCGGCGGGCGGGGTGGCGCACGCAACTCGCCGGCACACGAAGGGATCTGTATCGCCCATGTACACAGCATCGTCCTCCGTGTCCGCCCCGCCCCGGTCGCAGCGTACGGTCGTGCCCGGAAGCGGACCGTATCTCGACCCCACCCATGTCGGGCGGACTCGGATCAGGACGGGGGCCGTCACCCAACCGCTCAGCGGGAGACTCGACTTGTCCGGCCCTCAGGGCGCGCAGTTGCGGATGGCCATCGCGTCGGTGCACCGGATCTGCCCGGAGTTCAATCCGGTGCAGGTGCTGCGCCGCAGCGGCCGTTCCGTACTGCTCGTCGGAACCACCGGGCGTACCACCGCGGTCGCCAAGTGTTTACTGGACCACTCGCCGGTGTGGACCGAGAGGTTCAGGCACGAAATAGCGGCTTATCGTTCGTTCGTCCGGCACCGGCCACCGGTGCGGGTGCCGCGGCTGGTGGCGGCGGACCCGGACAACTGCGCGCTGGTGATCGAGCGGATGCCGGGCCGGGCGGCGGCGCTGGCCCGTCATCCCGTGGAGGCCCCGCCGAGGAACGATGTACGGGCGGCGCTCGGCGCGATCGCCCGGCTCAACACGTGGCGGCCCCCGGCCGGGCTGTTCGACGCGCCGCTCGACTACGCGGCACGGATCGCCCGCTACCACGAACTGGGCCTGTTCACGGACCGTGATCTGGGCGATCTCCAGAAGCTGCTGCACGGACTGGCGGCCGGCCGGCAGGGCATGGGGGGCATGGGCCAGTTCTGTCATGGCGACGCGCTGCTCTCCAACATCCTGCTGTCGCCGGCCGGTCCTGTGCTCGTCGATTGGGAGCACGCGGGCTGGTATCTGCCGGGGTACGACCTGGCGACGCTGTGGGCGGTGCTCGGCGACGCCCCGGCGGCGCGGCGGCACATCAGCCAGCTCGCGCAGGTCAGGGGGCCGGCGGACCGGGACGCGTTCCTGGTCAATCTGATGCTCGTACTGACCCGGGAGATCCGGATGTACGAGACGGCGGTGCAGCGCGCGATGCGTGAGGCGCCGGAGCCGGGCGCCGGTCCGTCGCCGTCGTCCGCCTCGTCGTCCTCGTCCTCGGGCGGCTCCGTGCCGGCGTCGGGGTCCGCGCCGGGCGGGCCGGCCACGGGCGAGGAGCAGCGGCTGCTGCTGCGGCGGCTGCACGACGACTGCGCGATGGCGCGGCGGGCCGTACGCGCCGCGGTCGGCACCCGCTGAGTCACGCGTCGCTCGCCCACTGCGTCACCGGCCGCGGAACTTGCCGCGGCGGTGCCGACAGGCCCCGGCCGTGAGCCCACCGCACCGTCCGCCGACCCGGGCCGGTATCGCCGACCCGTCCGGCCGTCCCTGGGGCGGAGAGAGAACCGCGCCGCGCGCCCTGTGCCCACACACCGGGGGAGGGGCGCGTTTTGGGTTTCTTTGTCTCCCCGCCCTCAGGGGGGGTTTGGTCCCCCCCCCCCCCCCCGTTCCCCCCCCCACCCTACCCACCTCTCTTTCCGGGGGCAGAAAAAACACTCCCCTCCCTTCCTTCCCCCCCACCCTCTCCCCCCCCCCCGCGTTCGGGCTGCCGTGGCCGACCGGCCTGAGGGGCGGTCTGAGCCACGCACCCCACCGCGGTCCCCGCCGCCGCCCGGCCCCCGGACAGCACTCCGTACACCTTCATTGGTTCACTCCACTGACGCGCCGCAGGCCGGGGCAGCACCGTCGCGAAACTCCGTCAGACCTGCGCTGACGTGCGAAATCCCCGCTGTGGTCGATGATTGACGGATCGTCCGGGAGCCGATACCTCTGTAGGCACTCGGCCCGGCAGGCCCTTCGCGCACCACCCGTCACTGGAGGCTGCATTGCAAGGTTCCGTCCCCCCACCCCCGAGATCCCGCCGCGCACGCGCGCTGAGAGCGGGCGGAGTGGTCGCGTCCGCCGCCCTGCTGCTCCCGCTGGTCTCGGCCGCCCCCTCCGCCACCGCCGAACTGCCCGGACCGGGTGGCCTCCAGCGCGATTTCGCCGCGGCGGCCGATCGCTATCAGGTGCCGGAGAGCGTGCTTCTCGGGGTCTCGTATCTCCAGTCGCGCTGGGACACCCACAGCGGCGCCCCGAGCGTCTCCGGCGGCTACGGCCCGATGCATCTCACCGACGCCAGGACCGCGCTCGCCGAGGCGCCGCACCACTCGGACGGTACGGAGGACGCGCGCGGCGACCTGTCCCGTCCGGCGCGGACGGAGCACACGGAGAGCACGGCGCGGACGGCCCGTAACGCCGCCCCCCGGGTGCCCAAGTCGTCCGAACTGCCCGCCCGGCTGCGCACCCTGGACCGCGCCGCCGCGCTGACCGGCCTGCCCGCGAAGGAGCTGCGGGAGAGCCCCTCCGCCAATGTCCTGGGCGGCGCGGCCCTGCTGGCCGCCGCCCAGCGGGACCTGGGCGAGCCGCTGAGCACCGATCCGGCCGACTGGTACGGAGCGGTCGCCCGCTTCTCCGGAGCGGACGACGCCGCGACCGCCACCACCTACGCCAACGATGTGTACGACGTGATCAGGGGCGGCGAGCGGCGTACGACGGACAGCGGCCAGCGGGTGGCGCTCCGCGCGGTCCCCCGGGTCGCGCCCGACACCTCGCAGACCGCGCGGCTCGGCCTGCGCCGCACGGCCGGCGCGCCCACGACTGAGTGTCCGCAGACGGTCGGCTGCGAGTGGATCCCCGCGCCGTACGAGGAGTTCGGCGACAAGGACTACGGCAACCACGACAAGGCCGACCGCCCGGCGGCCCAGTCGATCGACTACATCGTCATCCATGACACCGAGGGCTCGTGGGACACCACGATCAAGCTGATCCAGACCCCGGACTATGTGTCGTGGAACTACACCCTGCGCTCCTCGGACGGGCATATCGCCCAGCACGTGCTCGCGAAGGACGTGGCCTGGCACGCCGGCAACTGGTACGTCAACGCCAAGTCGGTGGGCCTGGAGCACGAGGGCTTCCTCACCGCGCCGGACGCCTGGTACACGGAGGCGATGTACCGCACCTCGGCGCGGCTGGTGCGGTATCTGGCGGACAAGTACGACATCCCGCTGAACCGGCAGCGCATCCTCGGCCATGACAATGTGCCGGGCACGACCACCGCGTCGATCCCCGGGATGCACACGGACCCGGGCCCCTACTGGGACTGGGCGCACTACTTCCAGCTCCTCGGCGCGCCGTTCCAGGCGACGGCGGGCGCGGGAGCGGACGCGGTGACCATCCGTCCGCAGTACGCCTCGCACCAGCCGCCGTACACCGACTGCGACAAGGCGGGCCAGGCGTGCCCGCCGCACGGCTCGGGTGCCGTACGGCTGCACACCGCGCCCGACGAGAGCGCTCCGCTGGTGAAGGACATCGGGCTGCGCCCCGGCGGCGAGGACTCCACAACCGGCGTCAACGACCTGGGGGCACGCGCCTCGACCGGCCAGCAGTACGCGGTCGCCGAGCGCCGGGGCGACTGGACGGCGATCTGGTACCTCGGGCAGAAGGCGTGGTTCCACAATCCGCGGACGCGGCCGACGGCCGTGAACTCCAAGGTCCCGCTGCTGACGCCGAAGCCGGGGGTGGCGGAGGTGCCGGTGTACGGGCGTGCCTACCCGGAGGCGTCGGCGTACCCGGCCGACATCCCGGTGCAGACGGTCACCCCGCTGCCGTACAAGGTGCTCGCCGGACAGCGGTATGTGGTGGGTGGTCTCGCCGCCCCGGGCGAGTACTACTTCGCGCCGGTGTTCGACATCACGGGCCACCGGGTGGTGCGCGGCAAGGAGAAGTACTACGAGATCCAGATCGGGCACCGGGTCGGCTATGTGAAGGCGTCCGACGTGGAGGTGAGCGGCATGCGCCGCTGACCTACGGCACACGGGCGCGGAGCGCGGCGGGTGTCATCGGCCGACGGGGGGCCGATG
>NZ_JBHVGV010000013.1:0-156902 GCF_042800555.1 Streptomyces sp. NPDC057617
GGGGTGGGTGTCAAGGGTTAAGCGCAGCGCAATCGGCGGAGCCGACGCGACGAAGGAGCGCCCTTGACACCCACCCCACCCCCGCGAAACTCAAACCAGGAGGGGCGGCCCACACCCGCATCCCACACCCCCGCCCCACCCCGACTACCCCTCGGCACGAACCCGCACTACACCCCCGCCTCCCCCGCCTCCCCCACCTTCCTCACCACCGTGTCCTCCGCTCCCAACCGTCGGCCGTCCGACGCGTAGACCTCCAGGGCGCGCAAAGGCCGGCCGTGCGTGCGGTCGGTCATCTCCGAGTGCGGTTCGCCCGGGGCGAAGAAGTGGCCCTCGCCCCACTGCCGCAGTGCAAACCGGCTACGGCCTGGGGCTCTTCTTCCTCGTCCCGCTGGGCGATCTGGCCGACCGCCGACGCCTCATCCCGGCCCAACTGCTGCTGCTCGCCGTGGCGTTGACGCTGGTCGGCACCGCCACCACCGGAGCGCTCCTGCTGGTGGGCATGGTTGCCGTGGGGCTTCTCGCGGTCGTGACCCAGACGTTGGTGGCCTTCGCCGCGTCACTCGCCCCGGCCGCCCAACGCGGGCGCGTCGTCGGGGTCGTGACCAGCGGTGTGGTCATGGGCATCCTGCTCGCCCGTACCGTATCCGGCCTGCTCGCCGATCTCGCCGGCTGGCGTTCCGTCTACCTCGCCTCGGCGGCTCTCACCTGCGTACTGGCCCTGGCACTGCATCACGTACTGCCGTCCCGTAACAGCACCGCACCCACCCAACGCTCCCGCAACAGCAGCACCCCACCCGCCCCAACGCCCCCTGACAACCCCCCAACCACCCTGCGTTACGGACACCTCCCGCGCTCCACCGTCACGCTGTTCGTACGGGAGCGCCTCCTCCGGCTCCGTGCCCTGTTCGCCCTGCTGATCTTCGCCGCTTTCAGCACCCTGTGGAGCTGTGTCGCGTTGCCTCTGAGCGCGCCCCCGCACTCACTGTCCGACGCCTCGATCGGCGCGTTCGGACTGGCCGGAGCGGCGGGCGCGCTCGCCGCGGCGACAGCCGGGCGCCTCAACGACCGGGGTCTCTCCCGGCGGACCACCGGCATCGGTCTGGCCCTGCTCACCGCCTCCTGGCTGATCGGCGGCTACATGATCTTCTACTCGGTCGGCAGCGCCTCCGGCGCCATCGCCTCCACCTCCCTGTACGCGGCGGCCGGCTGGGGTGCCGTCTGCGCACTCGGCGCCGCGATCAGCGGCCTGGCGCTCCTCCTGTGGGCCGGCACCCGGCACTAGGGCGTGTCCGCCAAGTCTCGCCCCACCACAAACTCCGCACCGTTCCCCGGCACCCCGATCCCCTCCCAGCGGAAGGGAACACCGCGCGCCACATCCGGGTCCGGATGGTCCATGAGCTGGAAGTGCACATGCGGTTCGGTGGAGTTGCCGGAATTCCCGCAGCGGGCCAGGACCTGGCCGACGGAAACCCGGTCGCCCGGGCGGACCGTGAGCGAGCCGCGCCCGAGGTGGGCGTACATCGCGTACGTACCGTTCCCGAGGTCGAGTACGAGACGGTTACCAGTCATCCGTCCCGCGCCGCCGATCTGCCGTACCGCGCTCTCGATCAGCATCAGATAGACCAGGCCCACAAGGGAGTTGCGGCTGAGATGGTCGCGCTGCCGGTCGGAGGCGTGGACGACGGTGGCGTCGGCCACCGCGAGCACCGGCTCGCCGAAGGCGGGGAAGTCGCGGTTGCGCCGGGCGATCGGCCACACCCATGCGAAGTCCGGCCGGCTGCGGACCTTGCCCTCCGCCCCGGGCTCACCCTCCACCCCTCCCCCCACCGCCACGACATCGATCGCGTACTCCTGGCCGTACCTGTACAGGCCATGGCTGGGCACCTTGTCCGCCGGGCTGTTGTGCGCCAGCCAGCGGCCGGTGACCGGGGCCGCCACTTCGACCGCGGCCGGCCGGTGTTTCGCGTGGTGGGCCCGGGCCGTACGGCTCATCGCGAAGCCCAGGGCCATGGCGACGACGGCCGGCGGCCAGACCCACGCATAGGCGAAGGGCAGCGCGCCGAAGGCATGCACCAGGACCAGGGCGACAAAGACCCCCCAGCACAAACGCCATAAGTTCGACGCCCACTTACGGACGGCCATGATTCCCCCTCATCCATCAAGCTCGTTCATCGAGCTCACTCATCGAGCTCACTCGTCAAACGGTCGTCTACGGCCGCGCCGCCGACAGCATCACCAGCAGCGGTACGACCCGAGCGCCCGGAACCTCGTACCGGCCGCGCCCCGTCGTGTGCAGCCAGCCCGCGCCCGTCAGTTGGCGCAGGTGGTGGTAGATCTGGCCGGTCGTGCCGATGTCGTCCAGCTCGGCCAGTTCGGCGGCCGTGCGCCGGCCGCCGAGGATCTCGCGCAGCAGCCGGAGCCGTACCCCATGGCCGAGCGCCGCGAAGGACTCGGCGGTCTGCGACCAGTCGGCGTCGAGGAGCTGATCGGTGAACGTGCCGTACTGCCACTCGTACCGTTCCTCGGTCGGCAGCCGCACCGAACCCGTATAGAGGACCCCGCCGTTCGGGTAGCCGGCCTCGGCGAGTTCCTCCTTGAGCCGCTGGAGCGCCCAGAGTTCACCCCCACCCGCAGGCCGAGTCCCACCGTCCGCCCCTTCCAGCGCCGCGAGCCGCCGCTCCAGCGCCGCGACCCGTTCTTCAAGCTCCATCCGTGAGCCCCATATCTTGAAGTTACGTAATTACGTAATGATTGGCAAGCGCGGGAGCGAACACGCGCGGACACGGCTGAGCCCCCGCCCAATGACCAGATGGTCACCGGACGGGGGCTCAGCAACACTCAGGCAGCAGCCAGCACTCAGGCCACAGCACTCAACTCAGGCCAGCAGCCCCGGAATCGTCCCCTCATGCGCCGCCCGCAGCTCCCCCAGCGCGATCCCGAACTCCCCCTGCACCTCGATCTCTTCCCCGTCCACCACACCGATCCGCGTCACCGGCAGCCCCCGCGCCCCGCACATGTCCGTGAAGCGCAGCTCCTCGCTGCGCGGTACGGCCACCACCGCGCGCCCCGCCGACTCGCTGAACAGGAAGGTGAACGCGTCGAGCCCGTCCGGTACGACCAGCCGGGCGCCGTGGCCGCCCCGCAGGCAGGACTCCGTGACCGCCTGGATCAGACCGCCGTCGCTCAGATCGTGCGCCGCGTCGATCATGCCGTCGCGCGACGCCGAGATCAGGATCTCGCCGAGCAGCTTCTCCCGCTCCAGGTCCACCGCCGGCGGCAGCCCGCCCAGGTGATCATGGACGACCTGCGACCAGGCCGAACCACCGAACTCCTCACGCGTCTCACCCAGCAGATAGAGAAGCTGCCCCTCCTCCTTGAACGCGATCGGCGTCCGCCGGCTGACATCGTCGATCACCCCGAGCACGGCCACGACCGGCGTCGGGTGGATCGCCGTCTCGCCGGTCTGGTTGTACAGCGAGACATTGCCGCCGGTCACCGGCGTGCCCAGCTCCAGGCAGGCGTCCGCCAGCCCACGCGTCGCCTCGGCGAACTGCCACATCACGCCCGGGTCCTCGGGCGAACCGAAGTTCAGGCAGTCGGAGACCGCGAGCGGCTTGGCGCCGGAGGCCGCGACATTGCGGTACGCCTCCGCCAGCGCGAGCTGCGCCCCCGCGTACGGGTCGAGCTTCGCGTACCGCCCGTTGCCGTCCGTCGCCATGGCCACGCCCAGATTCGACTCCTCGTCGATCCGGACCATCCCGGCGTCCTCGGGCTGCGCGAGCACCGTGTTGCCCTGGACGAAACGGTCGTACTGGTCGGTGATCCACGCCTTTGACGCCTGGTTCGGCGACGCGACCAGCCTCAGGACCTGCTCGCGCAGTTCGGCCGCGGTGGCCGGGCGCGGCAGCTTGCCCGCGTCGTCGGCCTGGAGCGCGTCCTGCCACTCGGGCCGGGCGTAGGGCCGCTCGTACACCGGGCCGTCGTGGGCGACGGACCGCGGCGGTACGTCCACGATCTGCTCGCCGTGCCAGTAGATCTCCAGCCGGTCGCCCTCGGTCACCTCACCGATGACGGTCGCGATGACATCCCACTTCTCGCAGATCTCCATGAACCGGGCGACCTTGTCCGGCTCGACCACCGCGCACATGCGCTCCTGCGACTCGCTCATGAGGATCTCCTCGGGCGAGAGGGTCGCGTCCCGCAGCGGTACGGTGTCCAGCTCGACCCGCATACCGCCGGAGCCGGCCGACGCCAGCTCGCTCGTCGCGCAGGAGAGACCGGCGCCGCCGAGGTCCTGGATCCCGGCGACGAGCTTCTCGCCGAAGATCTCCAGGGTGCACTCGATGAGGAGCTTCTCCTGGAAGGGGTCGCCGACCTGCACGGCCGGACGCTTGGCGGGGCCGGTGGACTCGAAGGTCTCGCTCGCCAGGACGGACACCCCGCCGATGCCGTCGCCACCGGTGCGCGCGCCGTAAAGGATCACCTTGTTGCCGGGGCCCGAGGCCTTCGCGAGGTGGATGTCCTCATGCCGCATCACACCGATACAGCCGGCGTTGACCAGCGGATTGCCCTGGTAGCAGGGGTCGAAGACGACCTCGCCGCCGATGTTGGGCAGGCCGAGGCAATTGCCGTACCCGCCGATGCCCGCGACCACGCCGGGCAGCACCCGCTTGGTGTCGGGGTGGTCCGCGGCGCCGAACCGCAGCGGGTCCACGACCGCGACCGGCCGGGCGCCCATGGCGAGGATGTCCCGCACGATGCCGCCGACACCGGTGGCCGCGCCCTGGTAGGGCTCGATGTACGAGGGGTGGTTGTGCGACTCGACCTTGAAGGTGACCGCGTACCCCTGGCCGACGTCCACGACGCCCGCGTTCTCGCCGATGCCGACGAGCATCGCGTCGCTGGCCGGGGCCTTCTCGCCGAACTGCCGCAGATGCACCTTGCTGCTCTTGTACGAGCAGTGCTCGGACCACATGACGGAGTACATGGCCAGCTCGGCACCGGTGGGCCGGCGCCCCAGGATCTCGCGGATCCGCGCGTACTCGTCCTCCTTGAGGCCGAGGTCCTTCCAGGGCAGCTCGACCTCGGGCGTGCCGCCGGCGTGCTTGACGGTATCGAGGATCTTGATAGTCATCAGGCGCTTACCAGCTTCTTCAGGATCGAGGTGAAGAACCCCAGGCCGTCGGTACGGCCCGTACCGATCAGCGGCTCCACGGCGTGCTCGGGGTGCGGCATCAGCCCGACGACATTGCCCGCGGCGTTGGTGATGCCCGCGATGTCCCGGAGCGAGCCGTTGGGGTTGCCGTCCAGATAGCGGAAGGCGACCCGGCCCTCGGCCTCCAGCTCGTCGAGCGTGCGCTCGTCGGCGACGTACCGGCCGTCGATGTTCTTGAGGGGTACGGAGATTTCCTGGCCCGCGGAATAGTCGGCGGTCCAGGCGGTCCCCGCGTTCTCCACCCGCAGTTTCTGGTCGCGGCAGATGAAGTGCAGATGGTTGTTGCGCAGCATCGCGCCGGGGAGCAGATGGGACTCGGTGAGGATCTGGAAGCCGTTGCAGATCCCGAGGACCGGCAGCCCGGCCTTCGCCTGCTCGATGATCGTTTCCATCACCGGCGAGAACCGGGAGATGGCCCCGGCCCGCAGATAGTCGCCGTAACTGAAACCGCCGGCCAGGACCACCGCGTCGACCTGCTTGAGGTCCTTGTCGCGGTGCCAGAGCGGTACAGGCTCGGCCCCGGCGATCCGGGCGGCGCGCAGACTGTCCCGGTCGTCCAGGGTGCCGGGGAAGGTGACGACTCCGATACGGGACGTCACTTCGGCCCCTCCGCCTTCGCGCCCGCGGTCTCCTCGACCTTCACGACAAAGTCCTCGATGACGGTGTTGGCGAGGAAGGTCTCGGCCATCTCATGGATACGGGCGAGAGCGGCGGCGTCGACCGGCTCCGCCACCTCCAGCTCGAAGCGCTTTCCCTGGCGGACGTCGGCGATCCCGTCGAAACCCAGACGCGGCAGCGCGCGCTGCACTGCCTGTCCCTGCGGGTCGAGGATCTCCGGCTTGAGCATGACGTCGACTACGACGCGTGCCACTGGCACTCCCGGTGGTGTGGTGCGGCTGGTTCTGCTGCTGTGTTCGCTGCTGTGTTCTCCGGGGGAATGCCCCGGATCCCGGGGAATCCCCCAGACCCCCCGCGCTTCCCTCAGCGTACCGGGCCGGAAAATCTACGCGAGTAGACAGACTCGTTCGCAGATCATGACCCGACTTCGGGCACCGGGCAACGCCGGGGAAAATCCAGGCCAAATCGCGGCCCCCTATTGCATGGGACACGCTGATGCAATTGGCTGGGCTTCACAATGCGCCGCCCACCGCTGTACAAAGGAATACAGCGGAAAGCAGCATTGGCCCCGAAGTCCCCAGTTAACAGCCGGAAGGCCGGCATCGCCGCACGTCAGCCGTGTTTCCCAGACGGCCCGGGCAGGGCGGTACCGCAGGAAAGGACCGATATCCGTGGCTCAGCGCGTAGTGGTCACACTCTCCGACGACATCGACGGCGGAGAAGCGTCGGAAACGGTCACGTTCGGCCTGGACGGGAAGATGTACGAGATCGACCTCAATCCCGCCAATGCAAAGAAACTGCGCAAGGCCCTGGCGCCGTTCATGGCGGCAGGCCGAAAGCAGACAAACGCCAGCAAGAACGGCAAATCCCTGACGACCTACCGGCACACCGCCCTCGCACCCGATCCGGCGGCCGTCCGCGCCTGGGCCCAGTCGCACAGGATGGAGGTGCCGGCGCGCGGCCGTATCCCCAAGCGGGTGTACGAGGCGTTCCGCGAAGCGAGTTGAGAAGCACCGGCCGGGAGTTGAGAAGAGCGGGGCCGGAGTTGAGAAGAACCGGCCCGGAGTTGAGAAGCACCGGTGGAGCGGGAGACGGCCGGGGCTCCGGGGGCGGGCCCGCGGAGCCGGCCGGGCGACGCGGTGGCGCACCGAGTTGCACAGCACCCCCTTTGATCGGCTAGAGTTTGGACCACGCCGAGGGGCAAGGCCGAAAGGCAAGCGCCTCGCAGAGCGTGCGGGTGTAGTTCAGTAGCAGAACGCCCCCTTTCCAAGGGGGAGGCGCAGTGTGCAATTCCTGTCACCCGCTCTGCATCGCTCTCCGGTTCACCTCAGTGGATCAGGTAGGGTGGTGGGCGTGCGGACGTGGCTCAGTTGGTAGAGCATCACCTTGCCAAGGTGAGGGTCGCGAGTTCGAATCTCGTCGTCCGCTCCAGTGAAAATTGATTGATCCAGTGATTGATCTCGACAGACGCCCGGCTGGGTTTACCAGCCGGGCGTTTCTGTATGTGCTGCCGTCGCCGTATGCGCGGATTCAGGTGACCAGCGGGTCGGTGGGCCCAGTGGTGAGTCGGTGGCCCCAGTGGTGAATGTCTCACGCCAGAATGATCGGCGAATACCACCACGGGCCTGGACGAACCGCGACGAAGATTTCAATACGAGCATTCCTCGCAATCACACAATCCCGGGCCTCAGCAGACCGCCACATCAGACCGGAGAACGTGATGCGAACCAGGTCCCTGGCCGGGGCACTTTTCGCCCTGCTCGCCCTCCTCGCCCTGCTGGCGGGCTGCGGCACTGATCCGGGCGGGTCGGGCGGGTCCCAGGCGCAGTCACCGGGACCCTCGTCCGCCGCCTCGGCGCCGTCCCCGGTCCCGCCGGGAGATCCACTGCGGGAGCCCGCCCAGGTGGTGAGCAAGAACGGCTTCCTGCGCACCCGCATCGTGGTCGAGCGCAAGAAGGTCGACCTCGCAGGCCGCAAGCTCTGGGCCCTGACGTACAACGGGCAGTACATGCCGCCGACCCTGCGCATCAGGCCCGGCGACCGTATGGATGTGTCGCTGGTGAACAAGATCGACCAGATGACGAATGTGCATGTCCACGGCCTGCATGTCTCGCCGAGCGGCCACTCCGACAATGTCTTCGTCATGATCGAACCGGGCGAGACGTACCACTATGCCTACCAGTTCCCGCCCAACCTGGCGACGGGAACGTACTGGTACCACCCGCACGCGCACCCGATCACCGCCGCGCAGACCGCGGGCGGCATGTCCGGCATCATCGTCGTCGAAGGGCTGAAGCAGTATCTGCCGAAGCCGCTGCGGAACATCACCGAACGCACCGTCGCGCTCAAGGACTTCCAGATCCAGGGCGACCGGATCAAGACCGAGGATCTCAGCATCGGCGCGCCCACGACCCGGGTGGTCAACGGCCAGCTCAACCCCGTCATCCGGATCCGGCCCGGCGAGACACAGCTCTGGCGGCTCGCCAATATCGGCGCCAACATCTTCTACAAGGTGGCGCTGCCCGGCCATAAATTCCGGGTGATCGCGCGGGACGGGAATCCGGTCACCAAGATCTACTCGGTGGATTCGATCATCATCCCGGCCGCCTCGCGCTTCGACGTACTGGTGGAGGGCGGCCCGGCCGGCAGTACGACCGAGCTGAAGACGCTCCCGTACAACACCGGTCCGGCGGGCAACCAGTTCCCGGAGGCGACGCTCGCCACGGTCGTCTCGCGCGGCGAGCCGGTGCCCCGCGAGAAACTGCCCGCGACCTTCGCTCCGGCAATCGACCTGGCCGACGCCAAGATCGCGGCGCGCAAAACGATCACGTACACGGAGAACGCGGCCGGTACGGCGTACTACATCAACGGCAAGCAGTTCGACCCGGATCGCATTGATTTCAGGGCGAAGCTGAACACCGTGCAGGAGTGGACGGTGCAGAACAACAGCGACGAGGTGCACTCGTTCCATCTGCACACGAACGACTTCCAGTTGATGAGTACGAACGGGAAACCTGTGCCGTTCTACGGGTACCAGGAAACGGTGGATGTGCCGGCTCGCGGGAACATCGTGGTGCGGGTCGCGTTCCTGGACTACACCGGAAAGACGGTGCTGCACTGCCACATTCTCAATCACGAGGACAAGGGCATGATGTCCACCCTGGTGATCTCGGACGGCGCGGGCAGGAAGGACTGACCGGCCGCACCGGAAGGACTGGGCGGCCACATCGGAGGGACTGGGCGGTTCGCTGGGGTATAGTGGCAGTCGCGTTGCGGCGCACGCGGACGTAGCTCAGTTGGTAGAGCGCAACCTTGCCAAGGTTGAGGTCGCCAGTTCGAACCTGGTCGTCCGCTCAGGAGAGATACGAAGAGGCCCCCGGTCCAGGTGACCGGGGGCTTCGTCGTGTTGCCGCGCCTACCGCCACGGGGTGCCGGTGAGGAGTTCGTACACCTCCAGGTACTTCGCCCGCGTTGCCTCGACGATCTCCTGCGGCAGCGCGGGCGGCGGCTGCTCGCTCCTGCGGTCCCAGCCGGAGGCCGGCGAGGTCAGCCAGTCGCGTACGAACTGCTTGTCGTACGCGGGCTGCGGATGCCCCGGCTCCCAGGAGTCCACCGACCAGAAACGCGAGGAGTCGGGGGTCAGCACCTCGTCCGCGAGCACCAGCCGGTCACCGTCGAAGCCGAATTCGAACTTGGTGTCCGCGAGAATGATCCCGCGCAGGCGCGCGAGGTCGCGGGCCCGGCTGTACACATCGAGGGTCGTCCGGCGCAGCAGCGCGGCGGTCTCCGCGCCGACCTGGCGGGCGACTTCCTCGTATGTGACGTTCTCGTCGTGCTCGCCGACGGCCGCCTTGGTCGCGGGGGTGAAGATCGGGGCGGGCAGCTCGGAGCCGTCGGACAGGCCCTCGGGGAGCGTGACTCCGCAGACCGTACGGGACTCGTCGTACTCCACAAGACCCGAGCCGGTGAGATAGCCGCGGGCGACGCACTCCACCGGGACCATGCGCAGGGGCGTGCAGATGAGGGTGCGGCCGGCCCAGTCAGCGGGGGCGCCGGCCGGGACATCGGTGGAGATCACATGGTTGGGTACGAGATCGCTCAGCTGGTCGAACCACCAGAGCGAGAGCTGGGTGAGGACCCGGCCCTTGTCGGGGATCTCGGTGGGCAGCACCCAGTCGTAGGCGGAGATGCGGTCGCTGGCGACCATCACGAGGTCGCCCGCCTCGCTCCGGTACAGATCACGCACCTTGCCGGTGTGGATATGCACCAGACCCGGCACCTGAAGGGGCTCGGGCTTTTCGACGAATCCGGACACGGTTCCTCCCCGTGGTTCTGTGCGATCTCCGGTCCAGGCCAGTTCGGGAGATCGCCTTGATTCTCCCGTATGCGGGAAGGCCCAGCTCGCGGGGGTACGGGGCGCTGGTCGGCGGGGGGGGTGCGGGGAGGTCTGCCGGCCGGGGTACGGGGAGGTCCGTCGGCCGAGGTGCGGGCTTGTGGGGCTCGTGGGGCTCGTGTCCTTGTGGGGCTCGTGTCTGAGGGGGGTCAGTCGCGTTTGCAGATGCGGTCCAGGAGGTTGGCGGTCGCGCGCTGGATACGGGTATCGACATGGCCGGGCCGGTCCAGCGCCGGGGACCAGGCGAAGGTCCCCGAGGCGAAGACCAGCGCGCCGGACGGGGCGCGGTAGAGCGAGGTCTCCTGGTGGCGCCGGGTGTTCTCGCTGTCGCGGTACGGGGAGTGCGCGAGCAGGATGCGGTCCTGGTGGTCGGGGAGCGCGGTGCGCGGGAAGTAACGATCTGCCTCACCCGCGACCAGCCCGTCGATCTCGTCGCCCTCGCCCGCGCCGGTGGCCTCCCAGAGCCAGTGATCGGCGTTCCGTACGACCATAGGGTGCGGCTCGGGGATGCGGCCCGCGTACTGGATACCGAGAAGCTGCTGCTCCGGCCGGTCCACCTCGCGCCAGAGCGCGGGGCGGCCAGGACCCCGGCGCTTGCGGCAGGTGAGCAGCCGGTCGGGGACGCCGGAGGCGGAGGGGCCCAGCTCGACCTGCCAGTACAGGGTGTTGGCGGAGAGGAAGACCAGCGAGGTGCCCTGCTCGCGTGCCAGCTCGACGGTGCGGCGCATGGGGATCGACCAGTACTCGTCGTGGCCGGGGAAGACCAGGCCGCGGTACCGGGTGGGGTCGACGCGGCCCGCGTGCAGATCGCGGGTGTCGGCGTAGGCGAGGTCGTATCCGTACCGCTCGGCCCAACGGATGAAGTCGTACGCGTGGCCCACATGGAGGGGCAGGCCCGCGCCCGCGTAGGGGCGGTCGAAGGAGACCGTCGTGGCGGCGTCCTGCTCGCCGAGGAGCAGGCCCTGTTCGTCCCAGGCGTGGTAGAGGCTGGCGCCGGTGTGGCCGTCCTCGGGGTAGAGGTTGTACGCCTGCCAGGTGATGTCGGGGAGCAGGAGGAGCAGATCGGCGGGGTGGCCGTCGCGGACGGTGAAGGGGATGTGGGAGCGGTAGCCGTCGGCGGTCGTGAGGACGGCGACATAGGCGCCGAGGGCCCAGTACGACGGGATCTGGAGCCGCCAGGAGAGCCACCAGTGGTGGCACGAGACCGTACGGTCGGCGGTGAGCGGCGGCGGCTGGACGATCCCGGAGAGCCGGGGGCTGGTGATGATCTTGCGGGCGCCGTCGCCGCCGTAGTGCCCGATCCGGTAGATGTCGACGGAGAACTGCTGGGGCGGGTCGACGGTGACATGGAAGTCGATCGCCTCGCCGGGGGCGACCGCGCCGGTGGACGCGAAGCCCTTGATCTGGCGGCGTACGTCGTCGGCGGTACGGGGACCGCCGCTGCGGCCGCGGCCGAGCGTCGGGTCGGCGTACCAGGGGACGAGCTGGCCGGTGTCGTCGAAATAGTTCTCACTGCCGCGCAGCCAGGGCAGCGGGCCCTGGCCGAACGGGTCGCTCACCGCATGGGCGAGAGCGCCCGATTCCCATCGCCGGATCTGGTCCGCCCCCATCGCGCCCCCTCCTCCGAGCCGCCGAGCCACATCGGGTGGTACGGCCGTTTTTGATACAAGCGCCGGACTCCAGCACATCACATAACGCATGCGTCCCGTCACCGTTCGTCGCTATTGACGTTAACGGAACGACCTAATCCGGATGTGGGGTGTGATAAGGGGGGTTCTTTCGCGTCCGGATGAATCGGTGAGCCGAGTTCGATTTAGGGGGCGAAATGGGGGGGGGCGGTTATGCGCGCGGGGCGCTCAGGTGAGGCACGCGCGCCGGGATGCGACCGGTGAGCCGGGTGGGGTCGGTGGGGCCGGTGGGGCGTTCCTCGGGGCAGGCCCGGTGGGTCGGTGGGCGCGTGAGGCCAGTGGGCTTGTGGGTCGGTGGGCTTGTGGGGTCGGTGGGCCCGTGAGGCCGGTGGTCAGACGAGGCGTACGGGCTTCTCCGGCCGTACTCCGAGCGAGGCCAGCCAGGAGCGGAGCGGTTCCGCGTCACCTCCCTCGACCAGGCTGAGGACGCGCCCGACCAGGTCCGCGCGCCGTTTCCCGTCGACCAGAAGGGCCGGTCCGTCCAGCCAGTCCAGGCCGGGTGAGGCGCCCGCCGTGTCGACGGCCGAGCAGCAGACCATCGCCGTCACATGGTCGGCCAGCAGCTCCCTGCTCGTACGGGGCGGCTGGAGCGGGAAGAGCGGGAGCGGATCCGTGCCCCAGGAGGTCAGGGCATCGCCACCGGTCTCGATCGGGACGGGCGGGGCCGCAGCTTCCTCGCGGGCCAGCTCCGCGCTGATCCCGGCGGCCAGGGCGTCGCCGGCCTGGGCCGCCTGGGCTGCGCGTGCCTGGGCGGCCTGGGACGCGCGGGCGCCTTCGTACTCCTCGCCCTCGTGGCCCTCGTGGCCCTCCTTGCCGTCTCTGCCCGTGGTGCTGTCCATGCCGTAGGCGCCTTCGCCGCTCGGGGCGGACAGATGGTCCATGACCCGGGCGAGGGTGGGGCCCGGTGCCATCGCGGAGGAGCCGGGGTCCGCCGAGCGCCGTACTCCCATACCGTCCAGCACCCGGTGCAGCCTGGCCGCTTCCGTACGCCACTTACGGTCGACGACCTCTTCCGGATACTGCTGCCAGTCCACCGGCGACCAGTCGGGCCCCGCCTCGGCCGGACCGCCGTGGAAGAGACGGGCAGCGAGGAGGGACGCCGCCTCGTCGACCGCGCCCGGCTCTTCGAGCAGGTCGCAGGCGGGGCGCTCGCCGAGCCGGGAGGCAAAGCCCTCGGCCAGCCGGTCGCGGCGGGACAGCTCCGTGAGGGCGGACACCACGCCCGCGTCCAGCCGTGAGGGCCACCGGCCCATGCGCCAGGCGGGCAGGGCGACCCTGGTCAGCAGCCGGTCCCACCCCGCGTATGCCAGCCCCACCTGCTCCTGGGCGACGATCCGCAGCCCGTAATCCACCCCCTGCGCACGCTCCGAGGCGGCCGCCGCGACCCCACGCTCCATCTGCGCGGCATGCTCGGCGCAGCCGCGCAGCAGCACCTTGGCGATCCGCCCGACCAGGCCGAACGCCGCTCTCCGTATCACTCCCCGCCCCGGGAGCCCCGCGATCGCCCTCTGTCCCGGGCGCGGTCCCGGGGGGCGCGCCGCCACCGCGACCGCCGCGTCGAGTCCCCGTACGAAGCGGCGCGCGGCGGCTATGTCCGGATGCGCCGAAGGGCCCGTACCCGCGACGACAGGCGCGAGCACGGCGCGCAGCTCGGCGACCCGCATCCACCACAGGAAGGGCGATCCGATCACCAGTACGGGCGCGGCGGGCGTGCGCCGGCGGCGGCCCGCTCCGGGGAGGGCCGGCAGATGCGCCGGATGCGTACGGTCCTCCAGCCAGCTGTCGCAGTCCGGGGTCAGCGCTATGGCGGAGGGCGCGGGCACTTCGAGCCGCTCCGCGAGATCACGCACCAGCCGGTAGAGATCGGGGGCCGCCGCTTCGGTGACCGCCACGGTGGGGCTGAGGGCGGGCCTGGCCCAGGCGATCACGGCCGCGACCCCGGCGCTGAGCAGCAGCACCACCGCCGCGAAGGCCGTCACGGCCCAGCGGGCCGCGTCCCAGCTCCCCCCGCGCAGATGGCCCGTGGCCCCGCCGGCCAGCAGCACAACGGCGACGGCGGCCGGCAGCAGCGCCACGGCCAGCGCCCTGCCGCGCACCCGCAGCACGGCGAGAGCCCGGACACGGGCGCCCTGAGCACCCAGCTCGTCGCCGATGCCGGAACTTGTACTGGAACTGAGACCGGTATGCGAACCGGAACGGGAACCGGACATGGTCGGACTTCACCCCCTCTGCCCCTGTGACGGCTTTGCTCACTCCCCCACTGTGGCACCCGCCACTGACAACGCAATGTCGATGGGCCAAGTGCCGGAACGCCTGCGCCGCACCATAGTTGGACCCCGGCGAACCGTCATCCGGATGGCCCATTCGTCACTCGATGGAATGGCTCTGGTCAAAGCTGCTGACGAGCGGCGTACGGGCCCTTATTTCCGGGGCCGGGCACACCTCGTTCACCCGTACGGACGACCGCCTCGTTCCACCGGGCGGCGGGCGCCCGGACGAGGGGAAATGGCGGACCGGGGTTGACGGCGGGGCCGACGAGGGAGGGGGCGGGATGCGGGCACGGGCCTGGGCACGGGCCTGGGCACGGGTCCGGGCACGGGCCTGGGCGCCGGGTGCAGGCGCGGTCCGGGGCGGGCCCGGGTGCGGGTCTGGGGCGCGGGGTGCAGGTCCGGGCCCGGGTGCGGGCCCGCGGAGGCCGGGGTGCCCGCGGTGCCTGAGGTGCCTCGCGGTCCTGAGTGCTCGCTTACGCCTTCGCGGCGTCGCGCGCGATGTCCGTACGGTGCTGGGAGCCCGGCAGCGTGATGCGGTGCAGCGCGGTGTACGCCCGTTCGCGGGCCTGCGTCAGGTCCTCGCCCGTCGCCGTCACCGACAGCACACGGCCGCCCGCGCTCACGACCGTACCGCCGTCGTCCCGCCGGGTTCCGGCGTGCAGGACGTACGCGTGGGGCGCATCGTGGGCCGCGATCTCTTCGAGGCCGCCGATCGGATCGCCGGTGCGCGGCGTGTCCGGATAGTTGTGCGAGGCCACGACCACCGTGACCGCCGCGTCGTCATGCCAGGTCAGCGGCGGCAGATCGGCGAGCGTCCCCTCGGCTGCCGCCAGCAGCACCCCGGCCAGCGGAGTCCTGAGCCTGGCGAGCACGACCTGTGTCTCCGGGTCGCCGAAGCGCGCGTTGAACTCGATGACCCGTACCCCGCGGCCGGTGATCGCGAGACCCGCGTACAGCAGCCCGGAGAAGGGCGTGCCGCGCCGCCGCAGTTCGTCGACCGTGGGCTGGAGAACCGTCTCCAGGACCTCGTCCACCAGCTTGGGATCCGCCCAGGGAAGCGGGGAGTACGCGCCCATGCCGCCCGTGTTGGGACCTTCGTCGTTGTCGAGCGCACGCTTGAAGTCCTGGGCCGGCTGGAGCGGCAGGACCGTACGGCCGTCGGTGATGGCGAAGAGCGAGACCTCGGGGCCGTCGAGGAACTCCTCGATGACGACCCGCTCGCAGGCGCGCGCGTGGGCGCGGGCCACCGCGAGGTCCGAGGTCACGACGACGCCCTTGCCGGCGGCGAGCCCGTCGTCCTTGACGACATACGGCGTGCCGAAGGCGTCGAGCGCGTCGTCGATCTGCTCCGGCGTGGTGCAGACATAGCTGCGGGCCGTCGGTACGTTCGCCGCGGCCATCACATCCTTGGCGAAGGCCTTGGAACCCTCCAGCTCGGCGGCCTCCTTCGACGGCCCGAAGCAGGGGATGCCCGCTGCCCGTACCGCATCGGCGACCCCCGCCACCAGCGGCGCCTCGGGGCCCACGACGACCAGCCCGGCCTCCAGCCCGGCGGCGAGGCGGGCCACCGCCGCGCCGTCCAGCATGTCCACCGGGTGCAGCTCGGCGACCTCGGCGATACCGGCATTGCCGGGCGCGCAGTGCAGAGCGGTGACCTGGGGGTCGAGGGAGAGAGAGCGGCACAGGGCGTGTTCGCGGGCGCCGCCGCCGATGACAAGGACCTTCACGGGAGGCAGCCTAGCCGGGGGAGCGGATGATTCCGTTTGCGGGCCTTGCGGTGAGGCGACGCGGGCGGGATTGCGTGGGCCCCTTGTCCGTGTCCGCTACCCCCCTTGTCCACTACTCACTTACTCCCCTTGTCCACTACTCATTCGTGTATTCCTCCACGACTGTGGCTCCCAGCTCGCGCACGATCAGGTCATGGCCGGAGAGCGCGGAGTCGACGAGATCCGGATCGTCCTCCTCCGGAATGTCGTCCTCCGGGGCTACGGGAGGCGGCCCGGCGGCCGGTCTGTTGCCGGAGCCGCCGGAGCCCGGCTGCTGGGACCGGCCCGGAGCGCCGCCCTGGGGCTGGGCCTGTCCCTGCCCGGGACGGGTGGACGGTGATGCGGACGTACGGTTCGCCGGTGCGGCCGATGACGAGGACGCCGTGGGCGCGGCCGGACGGTGTGCGCCGGACGCGGTGGGGGCTGCCGGTACGGAGTTCGATGCCGGGGGACGGCCTCCGTAACCACCGCTGTTGCCCGGGTTTCCGGGGTTTCCTGGGTTTCCGCCGCTGCCGGGGCCGCCGCCTCCGTAACCCCCGCTGTTGCCGGGGCCCCCGCCGTAACCGCCGCCGCCTCCACCGGCCCCTCCGGACGGCGGCTGAGTGCCGCCCGACGGGTCGATGATCGCTTCGACCTTCCACTGCACATTGAACTGCTCGGCGAGCGCCTGCTTGAGCACGTCCTCGCTGCCGCTGCTCGTGAAGTTGTCACGCGCGCCCGCGTTGATGAAGCCGAGCTGGAGCGTCGTACCGTCGAACCCCGCCACCTGTGCGTTCTGACTGAGCAGGATCCAGGTGAAGCGCCGGCGGTTCTTCACGGCCTCCAGGATGTCCGGCCACATGCTCCGCACCTGGCCCGCGCCCTGCGCCATCCCTGGGCCGGGGCCTCCGGCGGCGGGGGGCTGGGGTGCGGACGCGGCGGCCGGGGCGGGAGCCTGGGGCGTACGGGCGGGCGGGGCGCCCTGGCCGGGCGCCGAAGCGGTGGGCCAGCCGCCCGGACGGCGGCCGGCATCCGGCGCGGCGGAGGACGGCCATGCCCCGGGCCGCTGCGGCTCTGCGGCCTCTGGGGCAGTAGGGGGCGCGGCTGCGGGCGGCGGAGCCGCGGGGGCACTGGGCGGTACGGCCGGTCCGGCAGCCGGTCCGGCGGGCATCGGCGGGGATACGGGAGGGTGTGGAGGCAGTACGGGAGTGTGCGCCTCGGGCCCCGGTACGTACCCCATCGCGGGCCCCGGCCCGCCTCCCGAGAACGCGGCGCCCTGCACCGTAGCGGCCGCCGCCGCACCCCGCTCCAGCCGGTCGAGCCGCGCCTGCACCGAACGCTCGTCGTCGAACGCCGCGGGCAGCAGCACCCGCGCGCAGATCAGCTCCAACTGGAGCCTGGGCGAGGTCGCCCCACGCATCTCCGTCAGCCCTGTGTTGACCAGATCGGCCGCCCGGCTCAGCTCTGCCGCGCCGAACACCGACGCCTGTGCGGTCATCCGCTCGACAACATCGGCGGGCGCGTCGATCAGCCCCTTCTCCCCCGCGTCCGGCACGGCGGCCAGAATGACCAGGTCACGCAGCCGCTCCAGCAGGTCGGCGACAAAGCGCCGCGGGTCGTTGCCGCCCTCGATCACCCGGTCCACGACCTCGAACGCCGCGGCCCCGTCGCCCGCCGCGAACGCGTCGACCACCGAATCGAGCAGCGACCCGTCCGTATAACCGAGCAGGGCCGTCGCCATGGCGTACGTCACCCCGTCCTCGGCGGCGCCTGCCAGCAACTGATCCATGACGGACATCGAGTCACGGACGGACCCGGCACCGGCCCGTACGACCAGGGGCAGCACCCCGTCCTCGACGGGGATCCCCTCCTGGCCGCACACCTGGCCGAGATAGTCGCGCAGCGTCCCGGGCGGCACGAGCCGGAACGGATAGTGGTGCGTACGCGACCGGATCGTCCCGATGACCTTCTCGGGCTCGGTGGTCGCGAAGATGAACTTGAGATGCTCCGGCGGCTCCTCGACCACCTTCAGCAGGGCGTTGAACCCCGCCGAGGTGACCATGTGCGCCTCGTCGATGATGTAGATCTTGTAACGACTGCTCGCCGGCCCGAAGAACGCCTTCTCGCGCAGATCACGGGCGTCGTCCACGCCACCGTGCGACGCGGCGTCGATCTCGATGACATCGATCGACCCCGGCCCGTTCCTCGCGAGGTCCTGACAGGACTGGCACTCCCCGCAGGGCGTCGGCGTGGGCCCCTCCGCACAGTTCAGACAGCGGGCGAGGATGCGCGCACTGGTCGTCTTGCCACAGCCCCGAGGCCCGCTGAACAGGTACGCATGGTTGACCCGGTTGTTCCGCAGCGCCTGCTGCAGCGGGTCAGTGACATGCTCCTGCCCGATGACCTCGGCGAAGGACTCGGGGCGATAGCGGCGGTACAGCGCAAGGGACGACACACCTACGACGATATCGGCCCCCTCCGACAACGCGCCCGTACCACCGCCCCCAACGCAAGCGCCCCCCACGCACCCGCCAGAGCCGACCTACCCTTGCTGCCTTCCGGCCCTGGGGGAGTTCAGTCAGATAGCGCCACGTGAGGGGCTGGGCCCACCCTACCCGATCCCCACCCCCCACAACGAGTTCGCGAGCACGCCCCAGCGTCTTGTATTGTTTGCGGCGGAGGATTCGCCTAGTGGCCTAGGGCGCACGCTTGGAAAGCGTGTTGGGGGCAACCCCTCACGAGTTCGAATCTCGTATCCTCCGCCATTGCTCTCACCGGGCAATACGTCGAAGGGCCCCACCGCGAGGTGGGGCCCTTCGACGTTGTCCTCAGCCCTCGTTGTCCTGGTTTTTGTCCACAGGGGGTGCCTCCGGGGGTCCCCAGATGGCTTCGGCGATCTTCCGGGCCACGTCCTTGAGCATGGCGTCCGGCACGTGAAGGTACCGGGCCCGCATGCTTGCGGAGGTCCCCGGTTCCCATCCCATGATCTGGTCAATGACCCGGGCCGGGACACCGAGCAGCATGAGCACCGTGGCGGCCGTGTGCCGCGCGTCGTGCAGCCTGCCGTCTCGAACCCCCGCGTCTTCGAGTAGCCGCTTCCAGTCGTGGTAGTCCGTGTTCGGGCTCAGCGGGCCACCCAGCGGCTTGGTGAACACGTACTCCGACTCGGTCCACAGGTCACCAGCCACCTTGCGCTCGCGCGCTTGCGTCTCGGCATGCGCACGGAGCATCAAGACCAGCGGGCCCGGCAGGGGCACCGCACGCCGGCCCGCCCGAGACTTGGTGTTCTTGGTCTCGCGCCGGACCTGCACCCTGCCGGGGCAGTACCCGGCCTTTCGGCCGCACGGTGACGCCTCCGGGCACCCGTGCTCGTACCGGGGGCCCAGACGGTTCCGACGCAGCTTCAGGTACTCGTTGTCCAGGTCGACGTCAGCCCAGCGCAGCCCGAGCGTCTCGCCCTGTCGCAGTCCGAGCGCCAGCGCCAGCATCCAACGGGCGCTGTTCCGGCGCTTGTTGGCTTCGAGCAACAGGCACTGCACCTCGTCAACGGAGTACGGCTCTACCTCCGATTCGTCCTCTTCCGTCCGTGGCGGCTTCGCCAACGCGGCGACGTTCTTCGCCGCGTAACCGCGCCGTACGGCCTCCCCCAGCGCGGTTCGGGCGGTGCGGTGGACCTGGTGAGCGGTACCCGCCTTGCGTTGCCCGTTCGCCTGCATTCGGCGGTAAAGGCTTTACAGAAGGCGGGCGCGGCCTCCAAGTGAGGTCGCGCCCGTCTCGGTTTCCATCTATCCGGTGGATCCTTCTGCCCTTCTACTAGGTCCGCCCGGTACTGAAGCAGACCGCCGTCGGCACTCAGAACTGGCTCACCCAAGTGATGATCCGCTCGGCTCGGCAAAGTCCTGATGTCGACGGCAACCCAGACGCTAAGCTCACTGACAAACACACCGTGATGACGATCAGCGCTCGCGCTGCCTAGGGGGATAAAGTGCACACGCTCACGGGAAAGCGAGTGGCCAAGTTTGCACGAGACTTTGGCTTTGAGGGGGACGAGGCGAAGCAGTTCGAGCTGTACGTCGCAGCCAACTACCTCTTCCCTTATGTACGGGACGATGTCGAGCAGATTGAGCGCGCTGTTCTCGGCGGTGGGACCGACGAGGGCATCGACATCGCTGCCGTCGTAGTCAACGGACAGATCGTCTCGGAACCCTCAGAGATCGACGATCTTATCTCAGATCAGGCGTCCAATTCAGCGCGGGTACTCTTCATCCAGGCTAAGACAAGCGAGTCCTACGACTCTAAGCTCATCGCGAAGTTCCTCCACGGCGTCGAGGCCGTGACAAAGTACGCGATTAAGGCGAAGAGCGTCAAGCTTCCTCCGGCCCTGGTTGACCTGGCTGCTTTGATCGATCGGATCGCAGAGAACGGTGACAAGTTTCAAGACACGCGAATCCCGTGCGAACTCTTCTACGTCACCACCAGCAGCAATGACGGGAAGAGCGCACAGCAAGAACTTCAAGTCACAGAAGCGATCGATCGTATTCGATCCCAGGGCATTTATTCAGAACCTTTGCACCTCAACACTCATGGCCACGATGCACTAGCTGCAAAGCTGAAAGAACGTCACGGACCACAGAACATTCAGTTCAACTTTGAAAAGCGGCAGACCATCCCTGCGACTGAGCGGGTGAGTGAGGCTTACATCGGGCTCTTGTCCGGCAGGGAGGTGATGAAGTTGCTGACGGATGAAACTGGCTCCGTACGGCCAGGGATCTTCGACGACAATGTGCGTCTCGATCTCGGTAGCCACAACCCAGTGAATATCCGGATCACGAGAACCCTTCAGAGCGACGACCGCGAGCACTTCCCCTTCCTCAACAACGGACTCACGATCATTGCGACATCTCTCCGAGGGTCGGGTGACAGGTTCTTCATCTCCGGGTATCAGATCGTAAATGGCGGGCAGACAAGTCACCAGCTCGTTAGGTGGGCGGCAAGCGAAGAGGTTAAGGCCAAGCCGCCCCTCCTCTCTGACCTTTGGATCCCAGTGAAGATCGTCAGCTCAGGCGACGCTGGGGTGCGAACAAACGTGGCGATCGCTACTAACCTGCAAACTCCCATCGGCTCAACTGACATTCAGGCGAGTTCCCAGATGGCGAAAGACGTGGAAGAGTTTTTCAACCAGTCGGGCGTAAACGGCCTACGTTATCTGCGGCAGAACCAGCATGCGTCTCTTGATTTCCCGCGGACTCGCGTTGTCACAACTCCCGAACTTAACCGAGCGGTCGCTGCAACACTGTTCGGTGATTCTTTCCGAGCGATCGGTGCTCCGAAGGAGCTAGAGGTTGAGGGTTCATTCGTTTGGGGTGAATACTCCGTTGAGGCCTACTATTACGCGGCCTGGATTTTGTATCGGGTAGACAGATTCTTCGCCCGAACACCCGACTCGACCACTCTCAAAGCCGCGAAGTATCACATCGCGATGATGGTGTCCGCTCTGATCACGCCGGAACTTGTGCCTATCTTCGAAACCTCTGAGACAGAGGCAGCTAAACAGCGGCTGAGGGGCGCTAAGAAGCTGAGGTTCAAGATTTCGGACTCGGAGAGGATTGAAGGAGCGATCACTACTGCAGTCGAGCTTGCCACCGAGCAGTTTCAGTCTGTCTTGAACGAGGGCAGGAGTTTGCGCAAGGACGATGTGCGCAGCCGTCGTCACCAGGAGGCTCTGCTACAAAAGGCCAAGGAGTCGAGCGCCGACGTCTGATGCTCGGCTTTCTATACATCAGCCGAAAGTAGTCAGACGAAGAAGGCCGGGGATCGACCCTGCGGCTTGTCCTGGTCTTTGTCCAGTACGCCGACGGCCGCCACCGTTCACCGCCGTACGCGCACCCCCTCTGAGCTGCACCGCGAACGTCTATGAACGGCCCCGGACGGCCGCGCGGACAGTTGGAAAGCGTGTTGGGGGCAACCCCTCACGAGTTCGAATCTCGTATCCTCCGCTCATGCTCTCACCGGGCATAACGTCGATGGCCCCCGCTGCTCGCAGCGGGGGCCATCGACGTTCGTGGTCTCAGTTCCGCCGTTGACCGGCTGCTGATCGACCCCGGCTCTCGGGGCGTTCACATCCCGTTCAATGCGACCGCTACCGTGCGGTCATAATCGGTTCTGCACAGCGACTGCGGGCCTTGACCCCGAGCTCTGGACACGGACTCCGCAAGCGTGTTGTCCGCCGAGCTGCCGACGGCGCTCATGCTCTGGATCACGCTGGCCTGGCGGCAGGCGTCGACGAACCCCCAACTCGTGCATCGGGCTCCGTGACCGGTGTGCAACCGCCCCGGCGAGACTGCCGCGGCACCGCTCGGCCGTAGTCAGGGCATCGGTGACGAGATCGGTACATGTGTGATCAGCGATCGCCCAACCGGCCAGGCGGCCCGAGGCAAGATCGATGGCGGTGGCCAGGTAGAGGAACTTCCCTCCGTCCACGGGGAGACAGGTCATGTCGCGACGTACTTCCTGTTCGGCTCGGTGGTGGTGAAGTCGCGGCCGATCAGGACCGGGATCGTGTACGGTGCCTGCGGCGCAGCCGCACACCTGTCAGGCCGATGCTCCGCATCACGCGTGCGACCCGCATGTGGTTGACACGCTCGCCTCCTTACGCCGCCGGTGGCTGTCTCTGCGGCTCTGGTGATACCCGCCGGGCGCTCCGGCTCACATTCCCCGGCTGGATCGGCGTCGTCGATGCCGACCAATGTTTCATCGCAGACGGATTCGCAGACAGAAAGTCGAAGGCGGACGCATCGCCAGCTCCGTCTCTCACGAACAGGTAAGACGCCGGGCGCAGGGGTAGGACGCCCGTTCGTGATCGAGCCCCCTCTCCAGCCGCCTGACCGTTACATACCGTTCGCTCGTCGACGGTGGCGAGTTCATGTACGCCACCGTGTGCGCATGAGTGCCTTCACGCCAAGTCAATTGACCGATCGCCCCATTCTGGTCGCGTCACCAGCAAGTATGCAGTCGAGTCGCCCTTGAGCCTCCGCCACAATCCAGCCGAACACCTCACCGTCCGTTAGTTCGGATACGTCGTGGATCAACATCACCGAGGCTCTGTTCACCGCTGCCCTACAGGTGATTCACAATGCACACACAGGTGCGAAGACTTCTCACAGCCGTCCTGTCGCTGGCTCTCCTGGCGATAGCGGGTGTCACCCCGTCGTGGGCGTCGCCCCGGGACCGACCGCCTTCCGAGGTCCCGGCGGCCGTCGCACAGGCAAAGGCCCGGACAGCGGCCGATCTGCCCGATCCACCCAAGGCCATGACGCTGGCCGAGCGTCGCAAGCAGGTCGCGAAGGACCAGCACGAGCTGTCGCCGATGCGCGGCTACATGAACGCGCCCGAGAAGAAGTCCAAGGGCAAGCCACACGGCCGGCCGGACAAGGACCGCGTCGACCGCGGTCCCGTCACCGAGTCGAGCACGGTTGGCCAGCCTCTCGCGGCGGCGACCGAGAACCCGACATGGGTCTCGTCCTGGGCGACCGCGTACCCGGCGATGCTGTCGATCGGCGGGCAGGTGAAGCTGCCCAAGCGGGGCTCGACGTACAACGGGATGTGGCTGTACGTCCTGGACGAGGCGGGTTTCCCCGTCGTCCAGCAGGAGATCAAGAAGGCCACGGACGATCCCGCAGGTGACACCCCGGACACCGGGGCCTGGTGTTACGACTGGTGGGCGAGCAACTCCTACCCCACCGACCAGTGCTTCTGGTGGACCGGCAGCGAACTGGGCGGAATCCTGGAGGACGGCAAAAGGTACTACGCCTGGGTCTTCCTGGAGAGCGCCGACGGGACGTCGAGTCCGGGCGGGACCACGTCCCCGCTGGTGGAGGCGTTCTACACCCCGGGGATTCCGGGTGCGCAGGCGGGCATCTGCACCTGCTACGCGCAGGCCCACCGCGCCGACCCGGTCAATACGGCGACCGGCATGTTCTACGAACAACTCACCGACGCCTCTCTGGTAAGCCCCGGCGTGCCCTTGACGCTGGAGCGCACCTACCGCTCGGACTCGACCGCTGCCGGACTGCTGGGGCGCGGCTGGGCGACACCGTTCGATGCGAAGCTGACGATCGCCACAGGCAAGGTGACGTACCGGACGGACGACGGCGCGTCGTTCGTGTTCACGCAGGCGAGTGACGGCACCTACACCGCTCCGGCGGGCTCGGCGGCCAGACTCGCCAAGGGTACGAGCAGTTACACAATCACCACGCCGGACCACACGAAGCGGACCTTCGACAGCGGTGGCCAGCTCACGTCCGTGGTCGATTCCGCGGGCAAGGGGCTGAGCCTCACATACGCGTCGGCCAAACTCGCCTCCGTCAAGGACGCCGCCGGCCGTACCACCACCTTCACGCTCGGCACCGATGGACTGCTGTCCAAGGTGAGCCTGCCCGACGGCACTTCGGTGTCGTACGGCTATACCGACGCCCTGCTCACCTCGGTGACCGACCCGGCCGACAGGACGTCGTCCTACACGTACGACGCGAACAAGCGGCTGGCCTCCTACACCGACCCGGCGGACGGCAAGGTCGCCAACGTCTACGACACGACGGGCCGCATCAAGTCCCAGACCGACCAGAACGACAAGACCACCACGTTCACCTGGGACGGCGCCAGCGAGTCACACACCACAGCGCCGGACGGCGGCGTATGGACCGACGTGTACGCCGGCAACGTCCTGATGGAGACGATCGACCCGTACGGCGAGAGCATCACCTACGACTACGACCGCTATCTGCGTCCTGCTGCCATCACCGACCAGCGCGGCAACACCACGCAGATGACGTACGACAGCGCGGGGCGGATGCTCACCCGCACCGCGCCGACGGCCCTCGGCTATTCGGAGACCTGGACCTACGACAGCGCGGGCAACATCACCAGCCACACCGACGGCCGCAAGAACAAGACGACCTACGGGTACAACACGTCGAACCAACTGATTCTGACCACCGACCCGATGGGCGGCGAGACCGCCTTCACGTACACCTCACTCGGTGTCCTCGACACCGTGACGAGCCCGCGGAAAAAGGTCACCAGCTACGGTTACGACGCTGTCGGCAACCGGACGTCGGTCACCACCCCGTTGGGTGAGAAGACCACGTTCACGTACGACAAGGCCGGCCGGATCCTGTCCAAGACAGACCCGCGTGGCAACGTCGCGGGCGCCGACCCGGCCGCGTACACCACCACATACGCCTATGACGGCCGCGGTCTGCTCAGCTCGGTCACCGACCCGCTGGACCGCACCACGGTCTATCAGTACAACGGCGCCGAGCAGTTGACGTCCGCGCGGAACCCGGCGGACGACACCACGACATTCGCCTACGACAAGGCGGGGCGGCCGACCCGGACCACTGACCCGTCGGGCAATTTCGTCACCCGCGCCTATGACGCGAGCGGGCGGCTCGCCTCCGAGACCGACGCGGCCGGCAACAAGACCACCTACGCCTACGACAAAGTGGGCCGCCTGCTGAGCAGCGTCTCACCCCGAGGAAACGTATCCGGCGCCAATCCGGCCGCCTACACCACGAGTTACGCCTATGACGCGGCCGGGAACCGGACCAAGGTCACCGATCCCACCGGCGCGTCCACCACCACGACCTACGACGAGATCAACCGGCCGCTCGTGGTCACCGACCCGCTGACCCGCACCACCGGATACACCTACGACGCCAACGGCAACGTCACCAAGATCACCGACGCGGCGAACAAGGCGGCCACCTCCGTCTATGACAAGAACAACCGCCTCACCAGCAGCACCGACCGGCTGAGCAAGACCACCTCCTACGGCTACGACGCGGACGGCAACCTGCTCAGCAGCACCACCCCGCTCGGCAACAAGACGAGCTGGACCTACGACGCCGACGGCCGCCAGGCCACCGCGGTCGACCCCCGCGGCAACGCCGCCGGCGCCGACCCCGCCCAGTACACGACCACGTACGGCTACGACCCGGCGGGCAACCTCACGACGGTCACCGACCCGCTCGGCGGCGTGACCACCACCACCTACGACGCGGTGAGCCATGTCGTCAAGCAGACGGACGCCGACAAGCGCTCCACCGCCTACGGCTACAACAAACTCGACCAGCTGACCGAGGTCACCGCGCCCGGCGGCGCCCTCACCACCTACGGCTACGACAAGACCGGCAACGTCACCGAGCGTACCGATGCCAACGGCCATGTCACCACTTACGGTTACGACGCCGCTCGCCGTCTCACCTCGGTCACCGACCCGCTGGAACGACAGACGAGCTACGGCTACGACGCCGAGAACAACCTCGTCAAGACGACCACACCCCGCGGGTCCACCAGTTACTCGTTCGACCAGCGCGGACTGCCCACCAAGATCGATTACTCGGACACCACGCCCGACGTGACCTTCGGCTACGACGACGCCGGACAGATGACGGCCCGCGTGAACTCCAAGATGTCCGAGGACTTCGTCTACGACGCTGTCGGCAACCTGACGAAAACGCGCGGCTTCTCCTACACCTACGACGCCGTCGGCCAGATGCTCACCCGCAAGTACTCCGACGGCAACACCCTGACCTACACCTATGACAACGACGGCCGCACCTCGACGATGGTGGCCGACAGCAAGACCACCACATACACCTGGGACGCGGCCGGCAACCTCACGAAGTCGGCCCTGCCCAACACCGAGACCGAGGACCGCACCTACGACAGGGCGGGCCGCCTCACAGCAGTCACCTCCACCAAAGCTGGCGCGACGGTCACCAAGACCGCTCTCGCCCTCTCCGCCGCAGGCCTGCCCACCCGCGTCGACGTCACCCGGGCCGGCGTCGGTACCGGTGGCTACGACCAGACCTACGACGCGGCCGGCCGCCTCACCTCCGGCTGCTACCCACAGCCCTGGGTCACCGGCTGCGCGGCGAGCCGTACCACCTCCTACACGTACGACAAGGTCGGCAACCGCCTGACCTCCACCCTGGGCACCACCTCGACCAGCTACGCCTACGACGCGGCCGACCAGCTCACTTCCACCACATCCGGCTCGACCATCACCACCTACGGCTACGACGCCGAGGGCAACCAGACCAAGGCCGGCACCGACACCTACACCTACGACCTGGCCGGACAGATCTCCGCCGCCACCGTCGCGGGCACCGCCTCCACCTACGACCACGACGCCAGCGGCAACCAGGTCACCACGGCCCAGGCCGGCACGGTCACCAGCCGCACCCAGTGGGACCCCAACGCACCCCAGCCGATCCTGGCCACCGAGTACGACAGCGCCTGGGCCATCAAGCAGTCCTACCGCTACGACCCGCTCGGCCAGCCCACAGCCACCAGGACCGGCGCCGGAACCCTCTTCTACTACCACCACGACACGCAGGGCTCTCCGGTCGACGTCGCCGGCGGCACAGGAACCCTCCACCAGCGCTGGGCCTACGACCCGTACGGCACCCGTGTCCTCAACACCACCACCAGCGGCGCCCCCACCAGCACCCCGTCCTACACCGGCGCCCGCTACGAGACCACCACCGGCAACCTCGACCTCCACGCCCGCCAGTACAACACCACCACCGGCCGCTTCACGAGCCCCGACCCCGCGACCCGCGGCCAGTCGACCCCGGGGATCTCGCCGTACGCCTACGCCGACAACGTCCCCACCCTCCTCACCGACCCCAGCGGCCTCACCCCCGACGACCCCAACAACGAACGCGTCGACAGCATCGGCGAAGCACTCGGCATCTTCGGCGACGCCTTCGTCGACGTCTTCAAGTCCCCCTACGTGTTCCTCCAGGACGCACACGACGCGTTCACCGGCGAAAACGGCGGCGCCGGCGGCTTCGTCGACAAATACCTCCCCGTCCGCCCCGCCTACCGCCTCTACCGCGCCGAATACATGCTCCGCCAGCAGGGCTGCGAGGCCCTCGCCGACCAGTACGCCAAGGCCGCCGACGAACTGACCCAGCAGATCGCCGTCGTGGGAATCGGCGGCCTCACCGGGTGGCGGCGAGCAGCCGTGACCCCGGAAAAAGCGGCGTCCTCGATCGGGAATCTGAGGTTCGGCGCGGGCGGCAGCGGCACGGTGCACTACCTGAGGGGCAAACTCTCCTACAAGACGCCGATCACCTCGAAGCTGACGAAGCTGGTGAACCCCCAGAACGGCGGGACCAACTGTCGTGCCTGCGCCATAGCCGTCGACCGACTGCTGGCCGATGGTGCTCCGTCTTCGGCACCCGGCAACCTCGGAAGAGGACCCGACTCGGCGGTCAGCAGCCTTTACGGGGGCAGGCCATTCCTGAGCACGACCCTGAGTGGCATCGTGCGTGACATCAAAGCCGGTGGAGACGGTGCTCGCGGTATCGTGTGGGGGTACGGGCCCCGCCCAGGAGACTCGCACGTCTTCAACGTGGTGAACGTGAAGGGTGACGTGATATTCCTCGACGGACAGACCGGGCATGCCAACCCTCGTCCCTACCGGAACTACGGTTTGCTCAGGACCGACCAGTGATCAGCCTCGAACGAGCAGCCGAACTGGCCCAGAAATACGTGGACGAGGATCCACTCAACGCCCAAGTCGAGTTGGTCCCGGTCGATGACGCCGTGGCCGTGGTCGGCGCGGCCGCCTACTTCGGCTATCAGGACCGCCGCTACCTCGAGACCGGCGACCCGTCGCTGATGGTGATCGGAATCGGTCCTGTCCGCGTCGACCTGCTGACGGGCGATTGCAGAATGCTCGGCGCCGTCGAGGCCATGGAGCTGAAACTGTTCGAGACCGACGAGTTCGCCCTGCCCGGTCCGGGCGGCTGGCGGCTCGTCCCACCCGAGCTGATGGATGCCTGGCGGGCAGCCTTCGACTCGGAACCGTCCGCCGCCGACCTCTCGCCACCCTGCCCGCAGTGCGGTGTGGCAGATCTCCACCGCTGGTACCGGGTGGACGGTCCGTTGGACGAGACGATCGATGGGGTGCACGCTGTCGCCTACGGCTGGCGGACCGAATGGTGCTCCTCGTGCCACCTCTGCCACGAGGACGGTGACAGCTTCGTACCGGACTACTGGCGGTCTCCCTACGATGTGCCCGAGGCATACGAGATGAAGTTCGCGCCCCGCTACATCGAGGCCGCTCGCCAGGCAAAGCTGGCAGCCGACGAGGAGCGCCCAGCTCAGGACCACTGAAACAGCTGATGGTGGTGCCGTGCTTCTCCCTGCGCGATCAGTGGGAAGCACGGACCATCGCATAAAACGGGCATGCCTTCATCTTCACGACAAGAACAGAGCGAATCGCCGCCAAAGAGCCGACGCTATGGGCCTTTCGTCTCGCAAGAGACCGCCCCACGTTGGGCCTCTCCGGGCGCCGTGTGCCACTACGTGCCATTCAGAGGGGTAAACAGCGGTCACTCCGGGCCTCATCCGGCCGCCGACCAGGAGCACGTCCTCGCTGTGTTTCCGCTGATCAGCGTCGTGCGTGGCCATCACGCGCTGGGTGATTCCCAAGCTGAGAGTCTTCGGGCCGTCGTAACGGACCAGCCGTTGGGGCTCGCGCTGGCAGACGTACATCGGGACAACGCGGCGGAGGCTGGCGGGGGTGCAGCGAGGCACACGCGCGCCTGATCGGTCGACGTACCCGACGCGGTGGCTGGCTGTCGCCGGCTGAAGTTCAGGCACCGACGATTCCCGGGCTCGGTTCAATGGGAAGAGGTGAAACTAGCGGACTGGTCGAGGTGGAACGCAGAGCCCGAAGTTGTCGGGGTCCACCCCATGTGCAGGGCGAGCCGAACAGCCACAGCAACACCGGACGGCAGTACAGGCTTAGCGTCGCGAGCGACCCAGTTGCTCGGATGCGGTTGGTCCGTGGTGACCACGAGCGTGATCCCTGGGGTGTCTGCATGCTCGACTGCGAACGTGCACGGCGACCAGGCCAAACCCTGGGAGTACGTAGGTCTGCCTCGCAGCCGCCAGCGGTAGACCGTGCCGTCGACGACGATCCGTCGTGATCCCTTATGGACCAGTGCCATCACACCTCCTTCAACAGCGCCGATGCTAGCGAGCCCGGCCCCGCCGTCCGTCTCAGTTTCCGTCTCATTCAGCGCCGTTCGCGGCCGTTCAAACAAGACCGAAGCCTGTAGTCGCGCCAGTAACCGACCGCCCATGAACGCAGGCGAACGCTCCCGTACGCGGCCCAGCAAGGCACCACCACAGTTGCGTGTTGGGGGCAACCCCTCACGAGTTCGAATCTCGTACCCTCCGCCATTGCTCCCACCGGGCAATACGCCGATGGGCCGCCGTCCGGTGCGGGACTTGGTGTTCTTGGGCGAAGACACGCCCTAGGGCTCACCCTGGCCAGGGCCGCCCGCGCCAGGCTGACCGTCCTGTGGGCCCGCGTCGGCTCGTGAGGCGGTGAGTCAGGCACCTGATCTCGGCGAGGCCGAGGCGGATGAGGGTGAGCTGGGAAGCGGCCTGGGGAACCGGTGCGCGAACCGTCGTGCAACCGCCCCGCCGTGGAACCGCCCGCCGTGGAACCCCCGGGCACGGCCGCAGCCGTACGCGAAGGCCCCGCTCGCCATCGCGTGGGACAAACAGGGTGGACCAGCAAACCGCTCGTACGCTCGCGGCCGTTGATGAATCTAGGTTAAGCGCGCGGTCACGCTGCCGCCGTGGTGGCGCAAACTCGCCCTCGTAGGACTTAGTCCGGCACAGCGGACAGCTCGTCCGTCTGCGGATCGGATGGAGTCATCGTGGGAAGTTTCACCAGAAGGAATTTCATCGGCGGACTCGCCGTGGTCGGCGCGGCCGTGGTGGCGGGGCCGGTGGCGGCGGCGTCCGTGGCGGCGGCGTCCGCGCGGGAGGGCGAGACGTGGGAGTTCATCGGCAAGGACGTGTTCACTGGGGAGGCCGAGAGTTCGCGCAGTCAGGGCGTCACTACTGACGGCACTCACTGGTACTTCTCCAGCAGCAACGGGCTGGAGATCACGGATATGCGGTACAACACACTCTTCAAGAGCTCGCCGGCCATTCCGGCCGAACTGGCCAACCCTTCACCGCTCGCCTACAAGGGCCTGAACCACATCGGCGACATCGACTACGCCAACGGCAAGCTCTACATCTCGCTCGACACCAGCACGCGCGATTCGGTTACCGGCAGCAGGTACGACACGCCGGTGTTCGCCGTCTACAACGCCGCCCGTCTGAGCTTCACCGGCCAGGCCGTTGCCCTGAACCCGCCGCACGGCGTGCAGGACATCGCAAGCTGGGTGGCCGTCGACGCGCACAAGGGCCTCGCCTACGGCATGGCCTATGACAACGCGACGGAGATCGCCGTCTACAACCTGCGCGACTGGACGTTCAAGAGATACATCCCGCTGTCGCAGACGATCGACCAGGCGCAGGGCGGCAAGATCCATAACGGCTGGATGTACTTCGCCTCGAACGACTCGGGGAAGAACATCTCCCGCGCCAACCTGACGACCGGCGAGGTCCAGGTCCTCTTCAATCTCAAGGTTCCCTACGCCCAGGAGGTCGAAGGCCTGTCGTTCCTGGAGACGCGGAACGGTCTGACCCTCAACATCCTCAACCGGGAGCAGCCGGACCCGAACGGTCCGAGCAACGTCACCTTCTATCACTACCGGTTGAAGGTGACGGGCACACCGGTCATCAAGGGCTCGCCGAAGGTCGGCGGGTACGTGACTGCCGACCCGGGCAAGTGGGTCCCGGATGCGAAGTTCAGCTACCAGTGGCTCGTGAACGGCAAGCCGGTGGCGGGCGCGACCAGGTCGCGGTTCCACCTCGCCGGAAAGTACCGCGGTGACAGGGTGAGTGTTCAGGTGACCGGCACATGGGCCAACGGGACGTCGAGCACAGTCGAGTCAAGGCCGGTGACGGTCGGTCGTGTCCGGCTCCGGCACGAAGAGGTGAGGGGTCACAACGCGCACTGACCCCCGTTGTGACGACGTAGCCGGGCCGCGCCTCCGGGTGGCGGTGATCCAGTGGGGGCGGCCCGCACCTGAGCGTCTTCGAGGCCGGTTATCGCATCGCACCCCGGATCTCGCTCGGCGTGGGCGTTCCCCGCGCCTCCCGTCCTGAGGCGCCCTCCCGTCCTGAGGCGGCCTCCCCATCCTTGAGGCGCCTGATCAGGCCACGGCGCGCCGACGTCGGCGTCAGGCCACGTTCCGCCGACGTCGGCGCTTGAGCCGGACGAGCAGCGACCAGCCGAGGAACAAGCCCATCGCCACGCGCTGGCCCGGCTTCCACGCGTCCTTGAACAAGGTGTCTGTAAAGGCGTACCAGCCGAGGGAAAATGCCCCACCCACCAGATGCGCAAGGACGAATCTCTCCTGCCACGTGTCGCAGATTTTCCCCGCTCCGCCCCGCACCATGTGCCCCTGCCCCACCGCTGAGTGACCACCGCCTGACCGACCAACTCGGTTGCCTGGTAAAGGAGTTAGCGAGCCGGGTGAGTGCCCGCCTCTCTCGTCCTGGCCCGCGCGATCTCGCTCTCGACCGCCTTGCGCGTCCCGTGCGTGCTCGGCATCTACGACTTCGCCCTCAAGAACAGGTGGGAACCGAGCGGGTGCTGTTGGTCGAAGCCGGGGAGGATCAGGAAGGTCGCGCTGGCGGTCGTGGTGGTGAAGGGCAGCAGCGCGTCGGAGGTGTCCATGCGGGTGAGCGTGGCCGTGAAGGTCCGCAGGTCGTTCTGGAAGCTGATGAAGAGCAGGCCGGGGGCGGGCTCGTCGGTGCTGTAGGAACGGCGGAGCATGTGGCCGACGCCGACCACGGTGGGGTTCGCCCTGCGCACGTGGGCGTCCACGGGGACGAGATAGCGCCCGTCGGGCGTCTTGGCGCCGAGTTCCGGGCCGGAGGCGACGGTGCCGCCGGAGAGGGGTACGCCGCTGGCCCGGCGCCGCCCGAAGACCGCCTCCTGCTCGGCGACGGACAGGGCGGCGAACCGTGTCAGGTCGAGTTCCATGCGCCGCAGTACGGCCAGGGTGCCGCCGGCGACCGCGGGGGGCCCGGCCAGCCACAGGTCACGTTCCTGCTCGGCGATCGTGTGCGGGCCCACTATGCCGTCGATGAAACCGAGCAGGTTGCGCGGTGCGGTGCGGCCCTTGGCGACCGGCACGTCCGTACCGCGGCGTCCGGACTGCCGCCAGCGTTCGCGGACGCGGTCGCCGGCCTGGTCCAGGAGCGCGGCGGCGACGACCGGTACGAGCAGCGCGTCGCCGGCGCAGATCTGTATCAGCAGATCACCGCCGCGCGCCTGCGAGGCGATCCGCTCGCGGGAGAACCGCGGAAGGTCGGCCGCGCCGGGCAGCGAAGCACCGGCCGTCCGCACCAGCCGCGGACCCACGCCGACAGTCACGGTCAGGTCACCCGGGGACAGGCCCAGCAGCCGCGGGTCGGACCCGGCGGTGAGGGCGCGGATGGTCTCACCGAGTTCGGCCAGTAACGGGCCGGGCGCCACTGCGGTGCCGAGGTCGGCCACCACGGCCAGCAGGTTGCGCTGGGCCGTCTCGGGAAGTGTGACGCCCGCCTGATGCCGGCCGGTCGCCGGAACCGGCGTGGGCACGGCCGCCGCGGAAGGGGCGGGCCGACCCGGCTCGGTGGAGTCCCATGAGCACCCGGCGACGAGACCTGCGGCCACGGTGGCGCCGGTGACATCGAGGAACGCGCGGCGTGACGGGTGGCGATCGGCGCGGTGCATGGTGTGCAGAGTGCCACACCCGCCTCGCGTCTGCCGCTCAACCTCCTTGTTCCGGCGGGGAATTCGCCGCCATGCCAGACTGGGATCATGTCTCGATCAGCTCTTCGCGTGATGGCGGGGTTACTGGGCGCACTGACACTGGTGGCCGGCTGCAGCAGCGGTGGCGGCGACGACGGATCGGACAAGGGCCGGCGGCCGGAAGGCGCGCGGGTGACAATCCGTGTGCCCGGCGACGCCCCGACGATCTCGGATGCGGTGTCCCTGGCCCACCCCGGTGACCTGGTACTGGTGGCTCCGGGGGTGTACCACGAGTCGGTGAAGATCGACACGGCTCGCATCACGCTGCGGGGCGAGTCCCGGCACAGGGTGGTCATCGACGGGCGGTTGCGGCAGCCGAACGGTGTGGTCGTCGCGGCGCCCGGGGTGGCCGTGGAGAACCTGACCGTGCGGAACAATACGCAGAACGGGGTGCTGGTCACCGGTTCGGCGGCGGCGGTCGCCGGACTGCCGGGGAGCGGCGGATACGACACCGGCGATGAACCCGTCAGCCTTCTGAAGTCGTTCCTGGTCTCGTATGTGACCGCGACCCGTAACGGCCTGTACGGCATCTACGCGTTCTCCGCGCAGAACGGTGTCATCGAGCACTCCTACACATCGGGCGGGGCGGACTCGGGGATCTATGTCGGCCAGTGCAAGCCGTGTCGGATCGTGGTGCGGGACAACGTCTCCGAACTCAACGCGGTCGGTTACGAAGGCACCAACGCCGGCGGCGACATGTATGTGGTCGGCAACCGTCTGGTCGGCAACCGCGTCGGACTGACCACCAGCTCCGACCACCAGGAGAAACTGCTCCCGCAGCGCGACGCCGTCGTCGCCGGCAACCTGATCGCGGACAACCAGCAGACGCAGACCCCCGAACAGGCCGACGGCGGCTGGGGCATCGGTATCGGCGTCGACGGCGGCAGCGACAACCGGTTCGTCCGCAACCGGATCACCGGCAACACCAACGCCGGGCTCGTGATCACCGCGACCGCCGACCTGACGGCGGACCGTAACCGGATCACGGACAACACCTTCACCGCCAACGGCGTCGACATCGGCTGGACGTTCCCCACCGCCACCCGCGGACAGGGCAACTGCCTGCGGGGGAACGCGCTTCGGACGACCGTACCCGCAGGGCTCGCGGACACCGCGTCCTGCCCGGTTCCCGCCAAGTCCCCCACGCCCTCCGGCAGTTGGGCGAGTCCGACGGCGCCCGCAGGCATCCCGTTCACCGACGTAGCCGCGCCCGGCCCGCAGCCGGAGTTCCCGCATGCCACCACCACCGGCGCCTCGGTCGTGCCGGACGTTCCGGCACTGCCGGACATCACGGACATCGCACTGCCGTCGCCGTCGCTGCTCGCCGCCGGTGCGCGGGTGCAAACCTCGTGAGCGGCAACTACGGAGCCGGTGTGGCTCCGGGCACCGGCTGGACGGGGACGTACGCCTGGGTGTCGAAGTCGAGGACCACCGGCTGCGGCTCCGAGGCGATACTGACCTGGACGCGGTACATGGTGCCGTCCGAGCCGATCCAGTAGCGCACGGTCTGTGACGTACTGGCTTCGGTACGAGCTTCGGTACCGGCTTTGCCAACGGCGTCCGGCCCGTTCATGATGTCCGTCCGATGGCCGTGCACATCGTCCTGCCCGACCCATGCGGCGCCGCTCTGCGGCAGCAGTGCGGCGTTGTCCGGCCGGTCGCTGCCGAGGCTCAGCGCGATGGCCAGCGAACTGTCCAGGGTCATGCCCGATGTCCGCAGCGGACGGCTGTACCAACCGGACGCGGGCGGCGACGCCGGTGCGGCCGCCGGGGGGTCTGTCATGGGGTGGACGAGGACGGTGGTGGCCGTCCACCGGATCAGCCCGTCGCTGGACGTGTCGCGCCCGGTCCCGCGCACCACCCCGTAACCGGTATGGGTGCGGTAGTCGATGGATCCGGTGACGACCAGCCCGCCGGCGGCGTTCGGTACGTTGATCGTCACCGCCCGGCCACCCGCCTGGTAGTTGAGGAACCGCGTGATCGCCAGCCGGTTCACCTCGTCCGGGGTCAACGCCCGCGGGGCGGTGGGGCCACCGCTGTTGCCGAGGAGGACGAAGGCGGTGGTCGCGGCAGCCGTGATGCCGATGGCGGCGACTGCCACCCAGCGTAACCTTGGCCACCGGCGGCGCCTGCCTGCCTCGCGCCCCGGGCGACCCCGCTTGATGTCGATGCTCCGCGTTCTGATGCTCCGCACGCGGCGCGATCGTAACAGGTCTCTACAGAGGCACCCGTGAACTCTGCGTTTACCAGACATGACGTTCCGTCAACTTGTAGGATCGCCCTGGAATTTGCCGCGTTGGCGTTAGCGTAGGACGACGTAAAGGAGCGCCATGCCATTACGTGGACTGGTACGGATGGGGCTGTCCGGCCTGTTACTGGTGGGGGGCGGCACAGGCGCGATCTTGGCCGGCGCCGGGCAGGCCGGCGCTTCGGCCTCCGACGGCACCCTGACCGTCGAGGTACTGCGGGACTTCTTCGGCACCGGCGTGATCAACTCGACCATGGACGTGCCGCAGCGGGGAATGAAGGTCGATGTCGCCGACCTCGCCGGCCATCACGTCACCGGTGTCACGGATGCCACCGGAAAGGTCGTCGTGCCGCCGTCGACCGAGCTGACCGGCGGCCGGTATCGCGTCGATGTCACCGTCCCGGCACCGTACAGCGACTATCTGCGGGCGGCGCCCGCCTCGACCGCACCGAATCACTTCGACAGCTTCACCACGTTCGTGGACGTCTCGGACGGCAAGGACGCCTCGGTGATCACCGGGGTCTGGGACCCGGCCGACTACGCACTGCCCGATTCCCGCTATTTCGTACCGATCCAGAGCGGTGCCGGCGGGACGGACACCCGGGCACTGGTGGCGTTCGGGACAGGCGCCCGCGGCAACTGTCCCGACCAGCAGGCGTGCCCGGAGGTGCTCAACACCCAGGACCAGGTGGGCACGACCTTCGGGCTGGCCTACGACAAGTACCGCGAGCAGCTCTTCCAGTCGGCGTTCGCCCGGCGGTACACCGAGTACGGGCCGGACGGCGGTGACGCGATCTACACCGTGCCGGCCGACGGCGGGGGCGCCCCGAAGCTGTTCGCGAAGGTGCCGGGCGCCGCGGAGACGCCGCACGACACCGACAACCTGATCAAGGACGCCGGGTTCACCGACGTACCGGGCAAGGAGAGCATCGGCGGCCTGACCCTGTCGGAAGACGGCTCGACGCTGTACGCGGTGAACCTGCGCACCCGAAGCCTGGTCGGCTTCGACGCTACCGGGGCCACGGCATCGGCGCCCGAGGCGACGGTCCCGATCCCGGACCCCGGCTGTGCGTCGGCCGAGGACTGGCGTCCGTTCAGCCTGGCCACCCACAACAACACCCTGTATGTGGGCGGTGTGTGCAGCGCGGAGAGCACACAGCAGCGCGCGGATTTGAAGGCCGTCGTCGCCACCTATGACGGCGAGCGGTTCACCACCGTGCTGTCCCAGCCGCTGACCGCCGAGCGCGGGAGCGTGCTCACCGGCAACTCCGGCCGAGACCAGGTCAACCACTGGAACCCGTGGAACACCGACCTGGAGGACTGGGACACCTTCAACGTGAACGGCCCGATGATCGATCCGCAGCCGGAACTGGCCAGTATGGCCTTCGCCCGCGACGGCTCGATGGTCCTCGGCTTCCGCGACAGGTTCATGGACGTCGTGAGCTGGGGCGGGCTGGACCCGAGGCCGGGCAACGACACCCCGCAGAACGGCATGTCCGGCGGCGACATCAGCATGGCCTGCGCCACGCCCACCGGCGGGTACGAGTGGGAAGGCACCGGAAACTGCCCCGACCACGCCACGGACCCGACCCTTGACGGGGTCCAGCCCAGCAGCGTCGTCGAGTACTTCCCGGGTGACTTCTTCCCGAACGGCGGCTCCGCGACCCAGCCCGGGCCGCACCAGGAGTCCTCGCTGGGATCGGTCGCCTACATCCCGCAGCAGCAGTGGGTCGTCAGCACGCAGATGGACCCGACCGGCCAGGTCATTACCAACGGAACCGGCTACTACGACATCGCCACCGGCCTCGGCCCCGGCAACGACCCGGCCGCCAACGCCTACCAGTTCATCGGTCCGAACCAGAACGGGTTCGGCAAGGCCGGTGGCCTCGGTGACATCGCGTACGCCGCGGCGAACGCGCCGATCCAGATCGGCAACGTGGTGTGGTACGACGGCGACCACAACGGCGTCCAGGACCCCGGGCACGTGCTGCTGCCGGGTGCGACGATCAACCTGCTGGACGCCGATGGCAAGAAGGTCGCCACGACCACGACCGATGCCGCCGGCGAGTACTACTTCGGTGGTGTCGGCGCGGAGTACGAGCTGACACCGGGCGCCAAGTACACCGTGCAGTTCGATGTGTGCACCGCGGACACCAGCGAGGTGCCGGGCCAACCGGCCGCCGCCGACCTGCGGTTCACCCTGCCGCGGACCGGTGACGACCGGGTACACGACTCCAATGTGACCCCGCCGACCACCGGCCGGCTGTGCAATGGGTACGCCCCGGTCACCGCACCGGCCACGCCAGGAGGGGTTGATCACACGATCGACGCCGGCGTGTACATCCCGCAGGCGGCATCGCCGACACCCACGCCGCCCGCATCCACGTCCCCGACACCGACACCGGTGCCGCCGACGGGCCCGGCGCCCAACACCCCGGCACCGGCCGGCCGGACACCGGGTTCACTCGCAAACACCGGCATGTCCGACCTGGGAGAGACTCTCGCCCTCGTCGCCCTGCTGCTGGGTGCGGGTGCGGCAGCCGTCCTCGTCAGCCGAAAGCGGCGCGCCAGGCACCGCTGACACCCGAAACCCGAAAGCCGAATTCCCCGACGGGCCGGTGCGATGCACCGGCCCGTCGGCATGGACGCCCTCGCCAAGGGCGCGGACCTTCGCCCACACGGTTACGGACCTGCACGGTGACCAACTGCCGGAGTGGATCGAAGCGGCCAGAACTGCTGCCGACCTGAACGGTCTCCGCCGGTTCGCCAACACCTCGAACGCGACCCTGACGCCGTCGTACGGGGAAGCAGGTCAAGTGTGGGGCGGCCACCAAGACCGGCAAGCGGTGTCAGAACCCGGCGATGATCGGCTACTCCTGCTGCCAGTTGCACCGAGGCGAATGGACCCCGCCGCAAAAGAAGAAGACCAAGAAGCGCTGACTCAGCGCGCTGCTGTCGGGCAGACCACCTTGTCGCCCGATCCGCCCCGCGCCGCCACTGGGTGGGGCGGTGGCCCTGGTTGCGGTTCCCCTCGCGGGCGCCTCCGTTCACCAGGACACGGATGGAATCCGCTTCGGCTCCGTCCACGACCTGGCTGGTCAGCTGGTTGCCACGGAAGACCACCGCGGCGCGTCACGCGTCCGGATGCGCCATGTCGTCGATGCGGCCGTCGGTCGTGGGCGTGATGGTCTGCCCGGCTCCGCTAGTCGGCTGAACCGCGGAGCGCGGAACGCGGACCAGCACAGGGTCCCGCGTCGGCCGCTATGTCACATCGGCGCGGGACCCCGGGGCGACGCGTCGCCCAGGGATTGTCAGGCCGCGGACTCGTGCGAACCGGCCGGTTCGGACAGCAGGCGGGCGCTGAGACGGTCCGGGCTCGGCCAGCGGACGTCGTGGACCCAGCCCAGCTTCTCGAATATCCAGATCAGGCGTGCCGCCGGGTCGATCTGGCCCGGCAGCACGCCGTGGCGCGCGCCCGTGGGGTCGGCGTGATGTGAGTTGTGCCAGCTCTCGCCGAAGGACAGCAGTGCGAGCGGCCAGAAGTTGGTGGCCTTGTCCCGGCTGGCGAACGGGCGCCGGCCCGCGACGTGGCAGACCGAGTTCACCGACCAGGTGACATGGTGCAGCAGCGCCATCCGCATCACGCCGGCCCAGAAGAACCCGCTCAGCGCACCGGCCCAGGTGCCGGTGACGAGCCCGCCGACCAGCGCGGGGGCCAGGAGCGAGACGGCGGTCAGCAGCCCGAAGAGCCGACCGATGAGCCGTAGATCGGGATCGGCGGCGATGTCGGGCGCGAACCTGGCCCGGTTGCTCAGTTCACGCTTCAGCATCCACCCGACATGCGCGTGCAGAAGCCCCTTGAGCAGCGCGCGCGTGTCGGTTCCGAAGCGCCAGGGCGAGTGCGGGTCACCCTCGCGGTCGGCGAAGGCGTGGTGGCGGCGGTGGTTCGCCACCCATTGGACCGGCGAGCCCTCGACCCCCAGCGAGCCCGCGACGGCCAGGGCGATGCGCAGGCCCCGCTTCGCCTTGAACGAGCGGTGCGTGAAGAGGCGGTGATAGCCGACCGTGAGGCCGGCTATGGACACGAGGTAGGCAGCCACGGCCATGGCGACGTCCAGCGCGGACAAGCCCCATCCCCACGCCAACGGCACCACGACGATCAGGCAGATCACCGGGCCGACGACGAAAATCCACATCGCCACCGCGGCCGCGGACGTCTGCGGGGCGTCGAGCAGCGGCTTGACCTCGGCCGCGGCGACGGCGTCACCTTCGGCGGCGGCCTGTTCGGGTCGGCCGGTGTCGCTCGGGTTCATCGGTTCCTCGCCGTTGCTCGAGCCTTTTCGGACGGGGTGCCGGACCCACCCGGATCACGCGCGCGTGCGCGCGCTTTCGAGCGCACTCGGCGGCCCACGGCACACGATCGCACCGGACCGGCATCCACGCAGGTCGTCGCTCATGTCCAGCATGTGAACGTCGCGGGGCTAAATCTCCTTCACGTTCCGGCGGGAGCTCCCGTCCCCCGTCGGTTGCACAACACCGGACGGCTACGCGGGCCGAGGGGTGCCCGGAACGCGAAGTTCCAGGCACCCCTCGGTGACGGACACCCCTCAGTGACGGACACTCCTCGCCGTCGGGCACCCCTCGGTCTCGGGCACCCCTCACCGTCGGGCAACCCTCCGTACCAGTCGGTCAGTACAGGGCCTTGTAGCCCTGCCACCCAGTGCCGATCTCGGCGCGCGGACCGAAGGAGCCCTTGCCGTCGCCGTTGTTGCGCCACAGCTTGCCGGAGGTGTCACGGGAGACGATGTCCGCCCTCCCGTCCCCGGTGATGTCGCCGGCGCCCACCACGACGTTGTAGGGGGTACCCCAGTTGTCGGCCACCTTGACCCGCGCCCTGAAGCAGCCGGTCGCGGTGCCCGCGTACCGCCACAGTTCGTTCGACGTGTCGTGCGCCAGCAGGTCTCCGTACCCGTCACCGTTGAGGTCACCGACGCCGATGATCTTCTTGTAGCCGGACCACTTGGAGAAGATCTTCACCCGTGCCGCGAACTTTCCGCTGCTTGTGGCCTTGTACAGGTAGATGTCATTGGTGGACGCCTGGCGGGCGATCAGGTCCGCGCGGCCGTCACCGGTGATGTCGCCCGGTGAGGTCAGCACGTTGTACTGGTTCCAGCCCGACGTTGCCAGCGTGGTGTACGGCGTGGAGGTTGTCAGGGCCTTGCCGCACCCCGGCCGGTACGCCCGCAGCGCACCGCTGCTGAGCCGCACGAGCACGTCGTCGCAGCGGTCACCGTTCAGGTCCCCGAACGGCACCGCGGTGATCGAGGCCGGCCAGCCCGAGGCCGTCGTCTTCTTCGGGAACTTCCCGGCGCCGTCCCCCTGGTGGAAGGTGAGCGCACCCGAAGGGGTGAGCGTGAGCAGGTCACCGATACCGTCGGACCCGACGTGGTCGCGCCTCACGGCAGTGCCGACGGCAGTCGCAGGGTTGCGGCGAACGGGCCACCTGGTTGCGAGATGAACTGTCGCGAAAATCGGTGACCGAGATCGTGCAGTTCCAGGTGCGCCTGGATGAGGTGACGCAGGAAGCGTTCACCTGGGAGTTGTGGGCAGCGGCCGATGAAGCCCTCTCAGCTTTTGGCTCCGGGCAACCAACTTCGGTGCCCGAAGTGGTCGGCAGGTGGGCCAGGCCGTGAACGGGCCGGACAACAGCACTGATAACCAGGCGCTGGATCTCGTTGCAGGCCAGCGGAATCAGGTCGCCCGGCGTTGGGCGGTGTGCGTGTTCGTCGGCGCAGACGACGGGTAGGAAGGCATGGGCCGACATCGCGAGGGTGACCCAGCGGGCCCAGGAAGGGTAGCGGCGGACCTGATGCTCATCCGGTCCCGCTGGCGCGGAACGGGCCTGCGCCGGTGGTCATTTCGGCTGAGCAGGCCACCGCGAGAACATAGCCGATGCCGCGGTTCTTCAGCGCGGACCGCAGTTTCGGGTTGCCGCCCTAGGCCTCGCCACCCGTGACCCAGCCGACGCGATGTCCGGTGTCCAGGAACCGTTCGATCGTCACCTGTGCCAGTTCCGGCTTGGTTACCAAGACGGTGTCCTCGCTGAGCCCCGCGGCCCGACAGCCGTCCGGAGCGCGCGTCCAGGAGCACGGGATGTACGGCTCCCGGTCCACCGCCGCGTGCCCGCGCTCGCCGGCGTAGACGAGGCAGACAGCGACCTGGGAGTTCTCGATCCGCCCGGCAGCGCCGGTGTACTGGCGCTGGACCCCGACAGTGTGAGTGCCCTTGTTCACATCGCCGGTCTCGTCGACGACCAGTACAGCGGCCTCGTCCTGGAGGTGCTCGACGACGTACTCGCGCGCGTCGTCACGGACCGCATCCGCGTCCCAGGAGACCCGGCACAGCAGGTGCTGCATGCCGCGGGGTCGATTCCCCGACTCACTCCGCGATCGTCCAGCAGTTCTTGCGCGGCAGGTCAGACAGCAGACCCAGCACCAACCGCCCCGCCCGCAAGCAGGGTTCGACCCACGCGAACCGACCCGCGATCCGGCCCGTGGCCACCTCGAACGCCTCCCGCCAACGGGCGGGATCTATGCGGGTTCTCCGCAGGCTGCCTGGTGCGCGAACACTCAGGAGTCCCTGGCCATGCTGCTGCAGTTCGGCAATGCCGGCGCTAACACGATCGCCGACCACCCCACCGTGCTGACGGAGGCGATGCAGCGGATTCGCCTACTGCGTAGGGACCTCCGCCGCGGGTGCACCGCTTGACTAGCCGCAGATCAACTCTCCGGGAGCGGCGCTTCTGATCAAAGTGTCCCGACAGACTGGCCATTCACAAGCTCCCGCCCTGTAGCCCGGACAGAGCCGTCTATCGGGTTCGACTGCCTCATGCCAATCCCCACATCTTGCAGTCAAACATAGGTTCACTCGATTGGGTCGGATCTGAGCGGAAAGGGCGAGAGAGCAACAGACCCCCCTCATGATTTTTCTCAGGCCAGATCTGCTGCATGAGGGGAAATCATGTCCAATGTTTTCGCTATCATCACCGAACAAATCCTGCGCAAATGCGGCGGGGAGCCCATTTGCACACACGTGGGTGACGTTCAGATTTGCGCAATCAAGAAGCATCCAACGTATCAGACATTCCGCAGGCAAGTTCGCCTAAATCGCAAGAAACCCACAGCAAGCCTGCGCCTCTGGGAGTCAGTAGTCACCCTTGCAAGAGAAGGCGATGAACAGGAACGAGAGAAATGGCTGATGATCGTATTGGATTTACTAACCCCATACCTCGAGGGATGGTCGAAGGATCTGGCACGAAAGTGGCATTATGAAATTTCTGACATCAGGTCTGCGATGATAGAAGGACTCCTCGAGGCGTGGTCTTCTACGGCAGACGGTGCAACTTCCAAGAAGTTGCGAGATACCATGATGACTCGCGCCTTCGCCCGCGCTCGCAGCCTAGTGGACGCCGGATCCTCAGAGACATGTACGGATAGTGTGGAGTTTTGGATTTCAGAGGGCACCCACGTGGGTGACTCCACGCTACGTGCGTCGTCAATTATCGACACTGGCGCAGTAAGGGATCCGGACGCCGATGAGAGAATTCGCGGTGAGCGAATAGGGTCCCTGCTGCAACGAATGGGCGCCATGGACCAGGCGAACCGCCTACACGGTGAAATCCGAGATGGCTGCCGCAATGAGGCACATGCTCCTACTATTACCCCTGCGCAGGTCGGGCGATCCTGGGTCGATGGGAGGAATCTTTACTATCGATTTTCCGACCTCCTGCCGCAGTATATAAGCTTTAAGGAAGCGGCCAATATCGTTGGCTTCTCGGAATCACAAGCGTCAAGGAGAGCCGGGAAGGGATCCCTTCCCTTTCGCGTGCTCTGGATTGGTAATAGCAGGGTGGTTTCAGTCAAGTCACTCATGCACATGCTGGGCATCCAAGACTCCATATTGCATCCCGATGACGTGGAGAATGGAGCTTCCCATATCGTCGGTTAATAGAAATTCGACGGATTATGGTCAGGATGGCCCATGCCTCTGCCGGTGGTTCGTCGAACTCGTTGACAGCAGCAGGCCAACCCGGCCACGCCGGCGAATTGACGCCCGTCGCGTTTCGCTTCCACAACGGATACGCCAAGACTTGTCGGGGCCACCGGCGCCGAAGTCAAAGCCACCTGGCACCTGGCACCTGGTAACCACGGACCTTCTCCGCCCCAATCGTCCACCCTCGGCAAACTGCCCCCATCCGCCCGCTAGCCGCAGCGAAAGCGTCCGTATGCGCCCGGTTCGCCATCGCGGCGAGACGGATCCCCGGCAGGTGATCTCAGCCTCGCTTATCCCCCGGCGCTGAGCAGTGTCCTTGCCGTCGTTGCAGTTCTAGTTGCATTCACCTCTGTCCGGTCCGATCCCATGCCGTTGAACTCTCCGCCGCAGGTCAGGACACCCCTGAAGTTCCCGGGACGCCAGCACGAACAGTTGGAGAGCGTGTTGGGGGCAACGGTCGGCTCCGTCGCGTCTCTTCGCTTCCGAGGCCAAGGACGCTTGGTCAGTCCGTGATGCCGGCGGCTTGGATGAGGGTCTCGGCGGTGGTGGCGGCCAGGCCCTGGAGGTTGTCCGCGCCGATGCCGGCGCGGGTGCTCGCGCCGTCGTAGAGGATGGCGAGCTGGCGGGTGAGGAGGTCGGGGTCGGTGGCGTTTCCGCGCTCCGCCTCGGTGCGGAAGAAGCTCTCCAGGTAGTGCTTGATGCGGGCTGCCACGATGCTTGCGGGGTGGGCGGAGTCCTTGAGTTCCACCTGTGGCGCCAGGTAGGCGCAGCCCCTGTAGTCCGGTGACCGGGCGAACTCTTCCAGTTGCCGGAAGACATGGAGCAGCCGGGCGCGGGGGCTCGGGCTGAAATCGGGCGGAGGCAGCAGGAAGGCCGCGTCAGCGAGTGCGCGGCGTTCCAGTGCGGCCACGAGCAGGGCGTCCTTGCTGTCGAAGAGCTGGTACATCGACTTCTTGGAGATCCCGGCGCTCCTGCAGAGCGCATTGGCGCCCACGCCGACGCCGTGGCGGTAGAAGAGGTCGACCGCGGCGTTCAGGAGCCGTTCCCGCTGTGAGGCATTGACGGATGCCTCACCATTGGCGGATGCCTCCGGGGCCTCGGGCACCACGTCGGATGCGGCCTTGTCGATGGTCATGGCATTGAGGTTACCTGGCGAACTCGACAGTGGAAACCGATCGGTTTACAGTGGCTGCAAGGCAGGAAACCGATCGGTTTCTCGTTGTGCCCCGGTCGTGCCACAGCGCGGCCAGGCCGTTCCTCACGGAAATCCCCTCCATCCTCCGGACAGGAAGAAGCCCAGCTCATGGCTCTCAACGACTCCGTCGCCTTCGTGACCGGCGGCAACCGCGGCCTCGGCGCCCAGTTCGTCCGCGCCCTTCTCGAAGCCGGCGCGAGCAAGGTGTACGCGGCGGCCCGCGATCCGCGCACTGTCACGGCCGAAGGCGCTGTCCCGGTGCGGCTCGACATCACCGACCACGCTTCGGTCCTCGCCGCCGCCGAGCAGGCGCAGGACGTCACCCTGCTGATCAACAACGCCGGAATCCTCACGCCCACCAGCGTCCTGGAGGGCGACCTCGACACGTACCGCCTTGAGTACGACACCCACGTGCTCGGCACCCTCGACGTGACCCGCGCCTTCGTGCCGACCCTCGCCCGCAACGGGGGCGGGGCGATCCTCAACGTCCTGTCCGTACTGTCCTGGGCGTCGGTTCCGTACCAGGCGGCGTACTGCGCGGCCAAGGCCGCCGAATGGTCCGTCACCAACTCCCTGCGCGTGGAGCTGGCCGGCCAGAAGACCCAGGTGACGGCACTGCATGTCGGCTACATGGACACCGACATGATCGCCGGCCTGGACGGCGTCGAGAAGGCCGACCCGGCCGACATCGCCAAGATCGCTCTCGAAGGCGTCGAGAGGGGCCAACTGGAAGTGGTCGCCGACGCGTTCCCCCAACAGATCAAGGCAGGACTCTCGCTCGGTGTCGAAGCCCTCTACCCGCAGTTCGCACAGGCCTGAGGCCACCGCAGTCCGGCCGGCACCACCACAGCCCAGCCGCACCACCGGGGTGCCGCCCGCGACCCCAACGAGCGCAGTCGGCTTGTGACTTCGGCGCCCCATCAACAGAAGGACGCGACAGTGACACATCTTCTGGATCTCGTACTGGAAGCTCACGGCGGCAAGGAACGCTGGAGCAAGGTCACGGCAGTGACGGCGGTGTCGCGCATCGGCGGGCCCATGTGGTCCCTGCACCAGGTGCCCGGCGTCCTCGGCAGCCATGAGGTCACGGTCGACTTCGGCACGCAGCGTACTGTCCTCCACGACTACACCGAGGCCGGGCTGCGGGGCATCTTCACCCCTGACCACGTGTCGATCGTGGACGAGGACGAGCGCACGGTGAAGGAGCGCCGCGACCCCTTCGCCTCATTCGACGGGTTCAGGACGGACACCCCCTGGGACATGCTGCACGCCCTGTACTTCGTCGGCTACGCCACCTGGAACTACCTCACAGCCCCCTATCTGCTGACCCTGCCGGGCGTGCGGGTCCGGGACCTGGCACCGGAGCAGCCGGCCCTGGACCCGCGGCCCGGCCTCAGCGGCGGGTGGCGACGCCTCGGCGTCACCTTCCCGGACGACATCACGGTCCACACCAAGAACCAGACCTTCTACTACGACGAGCACGGCCTGCAGCGTCGCATGGACTACGCGCCGCGGGTGACAGGCGGCATTCCCGCGGTGCACATGATCGACGGCCACCAGGAGTTCTCGGGATTGGTCTTCCCCACCCGCCGCCGCGTCTTCGTCCCCGACCCCGGCGGGCCGGGCCTGCTCGCCGACCCCCTCATCACGCTGGACTACTCCGACATCCACGTCGGTTGAGGAGTTGAGAAGTTGAGGAGGGGCAACCCTCCGCGGCTGTTCCGAGTTGCCGGATATTAACACCTACGGCGTAATTGAAGGTGGTATGCCTCGGATCGGCTGAAGCCGGTCGAAGGGCCACGCTGAGGAGGGTGCGGCGATGAAACTCGCGACATTCGAGGCCGGTGCTGGACAGCATGTCGGTTTCATCGACGGTGACGAGGTGGTGGACCTGACAGCGGCCGATCCGTCGTTGGCGACGATGATCGAACTGCTGGAGCGCGACCCGAGAGAGGTGTCGACCGCCACCAAATCGGCCCCGAGGCTGCCCCTGTCGGAGGTGAAGCTGTGCGCTCCGGTCCCCAGGCCGCCCAAGTTTCTCGCCATCGGCTACAACTACGCCGCTCATCTTGAAGAGACCCACATGGACCGGCCGACCCGCCAGGCATGGTTCAACAAGCAGCAGACCTCCGTCATCGGACCCGGCGATCCGATCTGGATCCCGGCGATCGCGCCGGACGAGGTCGACTACGAGGGCGAACTCGGTCTGGTGATCGGCAAGCGGTGCAAGGACGTCCCGAACGAGAAGAAGGCGGTGCTGGACGTAGTCGCGGGATTCACCATCATCGACGACGTCAGCGTGCGCGATTGGCAGACCCTTGAGCCGGGCATGGTGGTCAGCAAATCGTTCGACACACACGGCCCGATCGGTCCGTGGATCGTCACCCCCGATGAGATCGGTGACCCGCTCGATCTGCGGTTGCGTACGTACGTCAGTGGCGACCTGCGCCAGGACGGACACACGGCGGACATGCTCTTCGATCTGTACGAGCAGGTCGCCTACCTCTCCAGTGCGTTCACTCTGGAGGTCGGAGACGTACTGGCCACCGGCACCCCGAGCGGCATCGCGTGGCACCGGCCCGGCATGTACCTCAAGGCGGGCGACACCGTGCGCGTAGAGATCGAAAAGATCGGAGCCCTGGAGAATCCGGTCATCGACGAACCTCACCAACCGGCCGGCTACTAGCGAGGTTCGGTACTAGCGAGGTTCCCGGCCACTAGTGCGGTTCGGGGAGCCATCGGCGTACGTACTCCCCGCCCGGGTCGAACCGCCGGGCCTGGACGAGGGGGTTGAGGACGCGGTTCGGCCGGGTGTCGGTACCGGTTCCGGCCATCCACTGCCAGTTGAGCTGGTTGTTCGCGATATCGCCGTCCACCAGCAGCTCCAGGAAGTACCCGGCCCCCACCCGCCAGTCCGCGCACAGCGTCTTGGTGAGGAAGCTCGCCGTCAGCAGACGGGCGCGGCCCGGCATCCACCCCTCGTACCGGAGCTGCCGCATGGCCGCGTCGACGACCGGGTATCCCGTGCGGCCCTCCTGCCAGGCCCTGATCTCCTCGGCGTTCCGGCGCCAGCGGTCGTGCCGGGGGCGGTAGTCGTGCCGGGCCGCGTCGGGGCGGGCGGCCAGGACCTGGTGGTGGAAGTCCCGCCACGCGAGCTGGCGGACGAAGGCGTGCGCCCCGGGACCGCCGTGCGCGCGGACCCGGTCCAGCAGCTCGACCGGGGACAGGCAGCCGAAATGCAGGTAGGGGGAGAGCCTGGAGGTCGCGTCGGCGGCGAGATCGTCGTGCAGGTCCGCGTACCGCGCCAGGGGACCGGCCAGCCACGACCGCAGCCTTCGGCGCCCGTCGGACTCCCCGCCGACGGGCAGCCCCGGCGACACGGGTCCCGGCGCGAGGGACTCCGCGCGCGGCAGCCCGGCAGAGTGCACCTCAGCCGAGCGCAGCCCGGCCAGACGCACCTCGGCCACCGGCACCCTGGCCGGAGCCGGAAGGACGCCGCGTACGGAGAAACCCTCCCACCTGCGGAAGTACGGGGTGAAGACCGCGAAGTGGTCCTTGCCTGCGGGGACCAGCGCCCCCGGCGGTACGGCCGTCACCGAGGCGTCGTGGACCCGCAGCCCGCGCCGGTCTGCCGCCAGCGCCGCGCGCAGCCGGTCCTCGCGCCGTACCGCGTAGCGGCTCGCCCCGCCAGCGACATGGACCGTTCCGGCCCCGGTCTCCGCCGCCACCCGGCAGGTCTCCTCGACCACGTCACCGGTACGCACCACCAGACGGCCGCCCCGGGCACGGAGCGCCGTGTCGAGGTCGGCCAGGCTGTCGGCGAGGAAGGCCGCCCGGTTCGGCACGGCGAATCCCGTTCGGCTGATCCCGGTGTCGACGACGAAGAGCGGCACCACGCGTTCCGCTTCCCGCAGGGCGGCCCGCAGGACCGGATTGTCGTGCACCCGCAGGTCCGCGGTGAACAAGGCGACCGAGACACGCATGGCCTGCTCCCCTCAGCGCCCACCGGCCGGACCGGACCCAGCCGGACCGGACCCAGCCGGACCGGACCCGGCAGCCTGGGACCCGTCAGCCGGGGATCCGGCAGCCGCCGACTCGGCCCCGCCGGACCCGGCAGCCGTCGACTCCGCCACGGCTGACTCAGCAGCGGACTCCGCCGCGGCCGCGATGTTACGGGCCATACCGCCGAAAACCGCCGCGTGGAACGGGGCGACACCCCACCAGTACGCGTGTCCGGCGAGGCCGTGCGGATGGAACAGGGCGCGCTGCCCGTACACCGTCCGCCCCCGCGGATCCCGGTCCACGGTCATCTCCAGCCAGGCCAGGCCAGGCAGCCGCATCTCGGCTCTGAGCCGGAGCAGCCGTCCCGGCTCGATCTCCTCCACACGCCAGAAGTCCAGGCTGTCCCCGACCCTCAGTCGGGTCGCGTCGCGGCGGCCCCTGCGCAGGCCGACACCGCCCGCCAATGTGTCCAGCCACCCCCTCAGGGACCAGGCCAGCGGCGAGGAGTACCAGCCGTTCTCACCGCCGATGCCCTCCACCACGCGCCACAGAGCCTGCGGCGACGCGGCGACCGTGCGCTCACGGTGATCCATGTAGAGGCTGCCGCCGGCCCAGTCGGGATCGGTCGGCAGCGGATCGCTCGGCGCGCGCGGGGTGGACGCGGAGGACCAGCGGGTGGCCACATCTGCGCCCCGGACGCGCTGGAGGGCCAGCCGGATCGCGCGGTCCAGACCCACGGGTCCCTCCGGCGGCTCCTGGACGTAGCGCACGATGTCCCGCTCCGTGCAGACCACCGTGTGCCTCAGCGACTCGACCAGCGGCCGTGCGATCGCCCCCGGCACAGGTGTGACCAGACCGACCCACAGGCTGGACAACCGGGGAGTGAGCAGCGGAACGGGGAGAATCACCCGCCGTGAGAGGCGCGCCGCCTCCGCGTACCGCCGCATCATGTCCTGGTAGGTGACGACGTCCGGTCCGCCGATGTCGAAGGCGCGGCTCACGCCGTACGGGAGCCGGGCGCACCCCACGAGCAGCCGGAGCACGTCACGGACGGCGATCGGCTGCGTACGGGTACGCACCCAGCTCGGAGTCACCATCACGGGCAGCCGTTCGGTGAGGTAACGCAGCATCTCGAACGAGGCCGAACCCGACCCGATGATCACGGCCGCCCGCAGCACCGCGGTGGGCACCCCAGAGGCGAGAAGGATGTGTCCCACTTCGGCGCGGGAACGCAGATGGGGCGACAACGAGCGCTCGGGCACCCCTGAAGGGCTCAGACCTCCGAGGTAGACGATCCGCCGTACGCCCGCGGCACGCGCCTGCTCGCCGAAGATCCTGGCCGCCCGTCTGTCCGTCTCCTCGAAATCGCGTCCGGTGCCCAGCGCGTGCACGAGGTAGTACGCGACATCCATGCCCTCCATCGCCGCGCGCACGGACACCTCGTCCGTCGCGTCCCCGCGCGCGGTCTCCGTCCGCCGGGCCCACAGGTGATCACGCAGCTTGTCCGGGGAGCGGGCCAGGCAGCGCACCGAATGCCCGGCCGCCAGCAGCTCCGGCACCAGCCTGCCGCCGATGTATCCGGTGGCACCGGTGACCAGACAGCGCAGCGGCTGGTCGTCGCCGGTCATGCCGACCGCGCGGAAGTGGTACGGCGGCTGCGGGCCGGTGGCACACGGAACGTCACACGGAACGTCATGTCCCTCCACGGACGTCGTTCCCCGCTCCCCATGCTTCGGCCCGCACGCGGCCGGCGCAACTCCGCCGGCCGCACCGCTGTCGCCCCCTCACCCGCCTCGGCGAGACTTACGCCTCAGCGAGACTCACGCCTCAGCAGGGCTTACGCCTCGGCGAGCAGCGGGTCGTACGCGGTCGAGTGGCGGCGGCCCGACATGAAGGACAGGAAGTCCTGTACGAACGCGCTGCGGGAGTAGCTCTCGTCCGTGGCGGCCGGGGTGCGGTGGAAGGCGGTTCGGAACAGGGTTCGGTGCTCGGTCGCGTCGATGCGCTGGTCGCCGTTCTTGTCGGTGGCCTCGAAGAGGACCTCGGCGACTCGGATCAGGGCGGGCCCGGCCAGGGACGGGACGGCGGCGGCGTATTCCTGTTTGCTGATGCGGCCGTCGCCGTCGGTGTCGAGGGCCGACTGGAGTTCCTTCCACCACTCGGCGTATGCGTTGTAGAGCCGCGTCTCCTCCGGTTCGTCCAGGTCCAGCCGGGTGGACAACTCCCGTGCCATGGCGGCGAGATCGGGCCAGTCCAGGTGGCCGTCGCCGGTCTGGTCCAGTACCGCGTCGAAGAACTCCTCGGCGCTCCGCCGCGGCGCGGGTTTTTCGGCTTCCTCGGCTTCCTCAGCGAAGCCGGGCTGTGCGGGAAAGGGCGTGACCAGCCTGAACAGGGCGCCGGCCCGTTTCATACGGCTGTGCAGTGCCGCGATCGTCGCGGCCCGGGGGTCGTCGCTGTCCGGGGAGAGATACAGCAGGTCGGTGAGGGCTTCTGTCTCGATCCAGCCTTCGGGCAGGAAGCGCGCCAGGCCGGCGGCCATGTACGCACCGTGCATCAGCGTCTGAGCGCCGGGGATCTCGGGCAGGCCCGCCCGCCGACGGAAGGGTTCCGGGAGGGACGCCACGGTGACCGTACCGATGACCGGGCCGGCCAGCGTGCGGCCGGCCGCCCATACGGTGGGCAGACCGCTCAGCAGAGGCGGCGCCGGGAGATGGTCGAACAACTTGTAGAGGATGATGCGCAGCGCCTCGGTGTTCTCCAACTCCGTCTCGACCGTGTGGTCGTAGTACTGCCAGAACTCCTTCAGGGTGGGCGGCAGATGGCCGGCCTGATCCCCCAGGGCCGCGAGGAAGGCCTGGAATTCGGCGTACAACTGCTCCATGGCGCTCTGCTTGAGCGGCTGTCCGCTCAAGCGGCACATGGTGACGGAACTCTCGAACAGCGTCGCGACGACCCAGGCGCGGACCTGGGGGTCCATCGCGTCGTAGGGCCGGTTCTGTGCGTCGGTGCCGTTCAGGCGCGTGTGGAGGCGGTTGAGGCGCGCCGCCTCCCTCTGCCGTACGTCGTCGTCGGCGCCGAACATGCGCTGGAGGCTCACGAGCGTATTGCGCAGCCGTCGCCAGGGGTGCATCACAAACGTCGAGTTGTCGATCAGGGCCGCGCCGATCTGCGGGTGGGCGGCTTCCAGTACGGTGGCCCGGACCATGGCCAGTGCCCAGCGCGGGTCGTTGAAGAACCGGTGGAACTGCGAGTCCGGGCCGAACAGGTGTCCTGGCTGCGTTTCGGGAGTTGGGTTGCTGCCCGTGTCGGTCACTGGGGAGGTTCTCCGTTCGCCTTCGGCGTCACGCCGCCGAAGCGGCGGCTGCGTTGCTGGTAGGTGTGCAGGCACTCCAGGAAGTGCGGCGCGCGGAAGTCGGGCCAGAGCACCGGCGGGAAGATCCACTCGGCGTAGGCCACTTGCCAGAGCATGAAGTTGGAGATGCGCTGCTCGCCGGAGGTCCGGATGACGAGATCCACATCGGGCGTGTCCGGAAAGGGCAGATGAGCGGCGAACTGCCGCTCGTCGACGGCATCGGCCGAAACCCCGCTGCGGATGAGGGACCGTGCCGCCTCGACGATGTCCCTGCGTCCGCCGTGATCGAACGCCACGGTCAGCGTCATGCCCCGGTTCGTGCTGGTCAGCGTCATCAGGTCGGCGAAGTCCCGGGCCAGCGCCGGGGGGATCCTCGGGTCCGTCACGCCGAGGAAGCGGCAGCGGATGCCCCGCGCGTACAGCAGCGGGGCGTGTTTGCGTACGACACGGCGCACCAGCCGCATCAGGAAGTCGACCTCGTTGCCCGGGCGTTGCCAGTTCTCGGTGGAGAACGCGTACAGGCTCAGCCACTCGACCCCGGCCGTCCGTGCCGCCTCGATGACGTCGATCACCGTTGCCTCGGCCGCCCGGTGGCCCGACGTACGGGGTAAGGACCGCCGTGCCGCCCACCGGCCGTTCCCGTCCATCACGCATGCGACGTGACGCGGCACGCTCGGCGGCGGCCGGTCCTCGGCGGCCGGGCGACGCGCATGTGTATGCGCATCCGCGTCCGCATCCCCCACCGACAAGGCAGCAGCGCCCATGGCTCGTTCAACCGTCACATGTGCCCCCCGGCCGTCACGACACAGTCCCCCACCGCGGGCGCCGCTCGGATCGCCCCTCAGCAGGGTGCCGGTACGTCGTCCCGGGCACACCGCTATCTCTGCGCATTCACCCGCAGTACGTCTGTCCGATCTCACGACCACGCAAACGCGTGACGTGCCTGGACTGCGCTGCTGCTGCTCCCGAACGCGCCCTAGCCGCAGGCCGGGCACAGCCCCCGGTACGTGACCTCGACCTCGGACACCGTAAAGCCGAACCGTTCCTCCGCCGGCAGGTCGGCCAGCGGGTTGCCGGTCGGGTGGACATCGCGGATCGTGCCGCAGCTGGAGCACACCAAGTGCTGGTGCGGATGGTGCGCGTTGGGGTCGTAGCGCTTGGCGCGGCCCTCGCTGGAGACCTCCAGGACCTCGCCGAGGGAGACCAGTTCGCCCAGGGTGTTGTAGACGGTCGCCCGGGAGATCTCGGGCAGCCGCTCCGCCGCGAGGGCGTGCACCTCGTCGGCCGTGAGATGTACGTGGTCGCCGTCGAGGACCTGCGCGACAACGCGCCGCTGGGCGGTCATCCGCCAGCCACGCCCGCGCAGTCGCTCCAGCAGGTCACTCATGTCGGTTCACCTATTGAGGTTTGTGGGACGCCTGAAGTTTATCAGCGTACGTCCGGATTCTAAGCGAATATACTTTTAGTGCACTTCTTGACTTGGACTCCGTCCATCGTAGGATCGGTTCCGGCGACAGCCAAGGGACAGGGAAGACTCGGACAGGAACCTTCAGCACGGCCGGCCGGCCGGCCCGGTTCGACGGACATGCCCCGGCTGTTCCAGCGCCCGCATTTCCTGAACACCGTGACCCGCCTGGTCCGGAAGGATTTCCATGTCTGAGAACCATGATGCAATCGACATAGACGCGAAGACGGAGAGCGGGGGTGGCTGCCCGGTCGCGCACGGGCGCGCCCCGCACCCGACTCAGGGCGGCGGAAACCGCGAGTGGTGGCCGGAGCGGCTCAACCTCAAAATCCTCGCCAAGAACCCGGCCGTGGCCAACCCGCTCGGCGAGGAGTTCGACTACGCCGAGGCGTTCAAGGCCCTCGACCTCCCGGCCGTGAAGCAGGACATCGCGGAGGTGCTGACGACCTCGCAGGACTGGTGGCCGGCCGACTTCGGCCACTACGGCCCGTTCATCATCCGGATGGCGTGGCACAGCGCCGGCACCTACCGGATCAGCGACGGCCGCGGCGGCGCCGGAGCCGGCCAGCAGCGCTTCGCGCCCCTCAACAGCTGGCCGGACAACGGGAACCTCGACAAGGCCCGTCGTCTGCTCTGGCCGGTCAAGAAGAAGTACGGCCAGAGCCTCTCGTGGGCCGACCTCATGATTCTCGCCGGCAACGTCGCCCTGGAGTCGATGGGCTTCGAGACCTTCGGCTTCGCCGGCGGCCGCGCGGACGTCTGGGAGCCCGAGGAGGACGTCTACTGGGGTCCCGAGTCCACGTGGCTCGGCGACGAGCGCTACACCGGTGACCGCGAGCTGGAGAACCCCCTCGGCGCGGTCCAGATGGGCCTCATCTACGTCAACCCCGAGGGCCCGAACGGCACCCCCGACCCGCTCGCCGCGGCCCGCGACATCCGGGAGACGTTCCGCCGGATGGCGATGAACGACGAGGAGACCGTGGCCCTGATCGCGGGCGGCCACACCTTCGGCAAGACGCACGGCGCGGGCCCGGCGGACAACGTCGGTCCCGACCCGGAGGCCGCCTCGATCGAGGAACAGGGCTTCGGCTGGAAGAACAGCTTCGGTACGGGCAAGGGCGCGGACACCATCACCTCCGGCCTTGAGGTGACCTGGACCAGCACGCCCACCCAGTGGGGCAACGGCTTCTTCAACAACCTCTTCGGCTACGAGTGGGAGCTGACCAAGAGCCCGGCCGGCGCCAACCAGTGGAAGCCGAAGGACGGCGCCGGCGAGGGCACCGTCCCGCACGCGCACGACGCCTCGAAGAAAATCGCGCCGTCCATGCTCACCACCGACCTGGCGCTGCGCTTCGACCCGGTGTACGAGCCGATCGCCCGCCGGTTCCACGAGAACCCCGCGGAGTTCGCCGACGCGTTCGCGCGGGCCTGGTACAAGCTGACCCACCGCGACATGGGCCCCAAGTCGCTGCTGCTCGGCCCCGAGGTGCCGGCGGAGACCCTGCTGTGGCAGGACCCGCTGCCCGAGGCGGAGTACGGGACGATCGGCGCCGCGGACATCACCGCCCTCAAGGCGAAGATCCTCGAATCCGGTCTGAGCGTCGCCCAGTTGGTCACCACCGCGTGGGCGTCGGCCTCGACCTTCCGTGCCAGTGACAAGCGCGGCGGCGCCAACGGTGCCCGTATCCGCCTGGAGCCGCAGCTCAACTGGGAGGTCAACAACCCGGGCGAGCTGGCGGGTGTGCTGCGTACGCTGGAGGGCATCCAGCAGGAGTTCAACTCCGGCGCGGGCGCCGCGAAGGTCTCGCTGGCCGACCTGATCGTGCTCGGCGGCGCCGCCGCGGTCGAGAAGGCCGCCAAGGACGCGGGCTTCGACATCGAGGTGCCGTTCACCGCGGGCCGCGTCGACGCCACGGACGAGCACACCGACGCGGAGTCGTTCGCCGCGCTCGAACCGTCCTCGGACGGCTTCCGCAACTACACCGGCAAGGGCAACCGGCTGCCGGCCGAGTACCTGCTGATCGACCGCGCGAACCTGCTGACCCTGAGCGCCCCCGAGCTGACCGTCCTGGTCGGCGGACTGCGCGTACTGGGTGCGAACTACGACGGCTCGAAGCTCGGCGTCCTCACGGACCAGCCGGGCGCGCTGACCAACGACTTCTTCGTCAACCTGCTCGACCTGGGTACGACGTGGAAGGCGACGTCCGAGGACGCGAACACGTTCGAGGGCAGCGACGCCGCGACCGGCGAGACGAAGTGGACGGCCAGCCGCGCCGACCTCGTCTTCGGGTCGAACTCCGAGCTGCGCGCGCTCGCGGAGGTCTACGCGAGCGATGACGCGAAGGAGAAGTTCGTGAGCGACTTCGTCGCGGCGTGGAACAAGGTCGCGAACCTGGACCGGTTCGACCTCGTCTGATCACGACGTACGGACGGTTCATGAGGGCCCCGACCGGTTCGCCGGCCGGGGCCTTTGCCGTCGGGGCCTTTGCCGTCGGGACCCTTATCGTGGGGCAGCGCAGACGGGGCAGCGCGTATACGGGGGGGCGGCATGGATCATCTTTTCGCTGTGGCGGGCCGGTCGGCGGCGGCGGTCGTACGGACCAGCCTGGCCACGGAGGGGCTGCTTGAGCGGCAGCATCTGCAGGAGTGGGTGATCGCCCATCCACAGGTGCTGGGGAGTTCCGTGCTGGTCATCACCGCGGAGTTCGACCGCTGGGCCGACACGGACGGGGTCCCCGCGCGGGACCGGCTGGACGTTCTGGGCTTGGACGCGACCGGACGCCTCGTGGTCGTGGAGCTGAAGCGCAGCACGGCCGACGGGGACGTACACCTCCAGGCCATCACGTACGCCGCCCTGGTCTCCCGGTTCGACCTCGACACACTCGCCCAGGCGCACCGGGACTTCCTGGCGAGCCGCGGCGAGTCCGTCGGACTGGACGAGTGCCGGCAGCGGCTGCGCGGGCATGTGGACGGTGACTGGAGCCCCGAACTGCTGCTGCGGCCACGGCAGGTGATCATCGCCGCGGACTTTCCCAAGCAGGTGACCCACACCGTCGTATGGCTGTCGGAAATGAACCTGGACATCGATCTGGTCCAGGTGAGCCTCTGGCGGGTGGAGGGGCAGCTCGTCGCCGGCTTCACCAAGGTCTATCCGACGCCGGAGGTCGAGGAGTTCACCCTCGCCCCGGCGCGGGTCGAGTCGGAGGCGGCCGCCCGGAAGATCGAGGAACGCGCCCGGGCGCAGAACGCCGTCCATGTCCTCGTCGGCGCCGGGCTGTTGCCGGACGGCACCAGACTGCGGCTCGTACCGCGGCACGGCGCGCCGGAGTCCATCCGCGACGCCATCGCCGCCTGGGCGCGGGAGGAGGACGGCCGTACGACAGCCGTCTGGTCCAACAACACCGCCAAACCACTGCTCTGGCAGGCCGATGGAAGCGCGTACTCGCCAACGGGCCTCGCCAACCACATCTTCACGTCGGTGACCGGCCGCACCGCGGACGGCATCCAGGGCACGACCTGGTGGGACGTGGACACGGACCACGTCCCGGACGGCGTCGACCCCGGTGAGTGGGCGGCCCTGGCGGGCCTGGACCTCGTACGGCTCGCCAGACAGATCGGCGGCAGCGGCGGCTCGCGCAAGGACTGGACGGACTTGCACACCCTGCTGGAGAACGTCCCTTCCGGGCGGTGGACCACGTACGGAGACGTCGCCACCGCCATCGGCAGCCACGCCGTACCGGTCGGCACCCACCTCGCGAGCTGCTCCACGTGCCCCAACCCCTGGCGCGTCCTCACCGCCTCAGGACGCGTCAGCTCAGGCTTCCGCTGGCCCGACCCCACCCGCACGGAAACCCCGGAAGACGTCCTACGAGCCGAAGGCATCACCATCGACGCCGGCACCGCCGACCCCCGCGCCCGTATCCCCCTGGAAGACCTCACACGCCTGCTCGGCGCCTGACCGGTACGTGCCGTCGCCCGCAACGCCCCCATAACGGGGCGTTGCGGAAGGGTCAACTCCTCTTCATAGGGCCTGAATCGGCATGTCAACGGCGGAAACCCGAGTTTGCGCCAAATCGGCCTGCTGTGCCCGGCCACCCGTGTCGATGCGCCCGGTTCGCCCGATGTAAGGCCTGACCTGAGGATCATCGTCGGGTGTGCGGCCGGAACGTGCACGCCGGAGGGCCCGTGTGGTGGTGCGGGTGGGGAAGGTGTGACAAGGGTGCGGCGCCCCAGGGGCGTTCACCTGGCGGTTCCTTCCTTACCGGCCGGTTTTGATTACTTGGCGCGTTTTGCTCGAACCAGAGGGTCACTCTGCGAACATCAACGCCATTCCAGATTGGGCCGTACGGACTGCCGTGGGGGGAGTGGCCATGGGGCTGCTCGGCAATGAGCTGGCGTTTGCGCGTGCGCTGACACCGCGGGAGAACGAGAGCGTCATGGCTCTCGGGAACCGGAAGCACTACGAGGCCGACGCCCATCTCCTGACGGAGGGCGACCGGTCCACTCACGTCATGATCATACTTCAGGGGTGGGTGACCGTCTCCGTGGCGACGGACCGCGGTGCCACCCGGCTGATACTCGGACTGCGCGGCCCCGGTGAACTGCTCGGTGAGATGGCCGCGTTGGACAGCCATCCGCGCAGCGCCACCGTACGGGCGCTGGGCCCGATCGAGGCGCAGGTCATATCCGGGGACGCGTTCCGCCGGTTTCTCGCGCTGCACCCCCGGGTCAGTGGTCTGGTGATACGGCAGCTCACCTTCCGGCTCCGCAGCGCCGACCAGGAGCGGTCCGCGCTCGCCTCCCTGACGGTCCTTCAGCGTCTGGCCAGCCGGCTGACCGAGCTGTCGCGGGCCGAGCCCTCCGGCCCGTACACCCCCTCCGCCCTCCCCTCCGCGCCGGGCACCTCGCACCCGGGCACCGTCGTCCATCTCGCCCAGGACGAACTGGCCGCGACCGTCGGCGCCACCCGGGAGGCCGTCGCCAAGGCGCTGCGGCTGCTGCGCAGCCAGCAGATCGTCCGTACCGGCACCCGGAAGATCGAGATCCTCGACCCCGCGCTGCTCGCCCTCCTCGCCGACGGTCATCAGGAGCATCACGAGTAGATCCCCGCCCTGTCGTGTGTAAACGGCTACAGACGGCCCTTCGTCCCGGGCCGGAAGCTGAGGTGGGACGGCAAGCGGGCAAGGCGGAGAAGGACTGGGGGCTCGGGGTGGACGTGGACCACGGCGCGATGGATGTCGCCGAAGCGCGGTACGAGGTGGTGATCATGGTCGACGCCCGGCGTTCCGGGGCGTACGACGATGTGGACAAGCCGCGGATGCGCGCCCGGATCTACCGGGTCGTGGAGACGGCGCTCGCCCACGCGAAGGTGGCGCGCGACGCCGTCCACATGGAGGACCGCGGCGACGGTGTGCTGATGTCGGTGGCCGGCCGGATCCCGGTGACCCGGCTGCTCGGCCTGTGGATGGTCGAGGTGCACGAGAAACTGCGGGACGAGAACCGCGCCCTGCGCATACCGCTGGGGCTGCGCGTGGGCATGCATGTCGGCCCGGTCCGGTACGACACCAAGGGCATCAGCGGACGGGCCGTAGACCTCGCGTGCCGGCTGGCCGACGCCCCTGTCGCGCGGCGGCTGCTCGACGCCGAGCAGGCCGACCTCGTACTCGTGGTCTCCAATTCGCTGTACGAGGACGTGGTCAGCGGCGGCGGCAAGTTCATCGAGCCCGAGCGCTACTCGCCGGCCCGGCTGGACCTCAAGGAGGGCGAGGTCACCGGCTGGTGCCAGCTGCCCGGGCGGTCCGCTCCGGAGATCCCGGCGGCGGACGACGGTCCGCCGCCCGCCGCCGGGACGGGGACGGGGACGGCTGCACGAACGGCTTCGCGTACGGCGGAGAAGCCGGAGGCCCCGGCGCCCGGCACGGATGGCGCGGATGGCGCGGAGGCCAAAGCCACCGATGCGGATGACGTCCCGTCGGACACCTCCGACGCTCAGTACATCGTCCACGGCGACATGTCCCAGCACACCAACAACGAGTACCACCAGCCCGTCCACATCGGACGGATCACCGGCACCCCCCGGCCGCGGAAGGACTGAGCGACGTGGCCGACGACCAGCAGGCGGGCGACTCCCCCGACCGCGCACCCCAGAACGACGCCAGGGACGACCGGCCCGGCGACGACCGGCCGCCCAGGAACGACGGCAAGAACGACGGCAAGGCGGACGGCGACGCGGGCTCCTCCGACAGCGACGCCTCGGAGAAGGACAAGGAGAAAGAGAAGGAGAGGGAGCGCGAGCAGGAACGGGAGCTCGCCGCGGGCCGCTTCAAGGAGTTCACCCGCGATCCCCTCTCCGAGGAGCAGGACGACGACGGCCCCACCGACCTCGGCGCCGCCGAGCGGACCCGCCGCGCCACCCGGACGCTGTTCGCCACCGGCCGGGACCACAACAGCTTCCAGCACTCGACCATCCGGAGCGCCCACATCGGCGACATCCATGTGCGGATGGACGCCCGCCAGTCCGGTACGAGGATGCGCAGCGGGCCCGTACCGGAGGAGGAACTGCGCAGGCTCCGCCGCATCCATGTGGAGCCCGAGGGGTACTTACGGCTGCGCAAGGCGCTCACCGCACGGCGGCTGCTGGTGCTCGGTGCCGCGCCCGGCACCGGCCGTACCAGCACCGCGCTCTCCCTCCTCGACGAGGTCACCAAGCAGGTCGCCGCGCCCACAACAGGCGCCGGCGCGGACCCCGCGCCCGGCCCCCGCGTGGAGCGGGTCGACCCTGTGGGCGGAGTACGGCGGCTCGCCGACTCCCTCGCCACTGAAAACCGGGAGGCCCGGCCCGCCACCGGCTACCTCCTCGAACTCCCCCTCACCGAGCCCGGTTCGCTGCCGCCCGACGCCATGGACCTCGACGGGCTGGCCGCGGCCCTCGACGCCCGCGGTTCCTTCGCCGTCGTCGTCGTGACGGTCGGGTCGGCGGCCAACCCGCTGCTGGCCGGGCGGTACGGCATGCTCTGCCCGCCCGCGCCCACCCAGGAACTCCTCACCACCCGGCTGCGGGAACGCCTGGAGGAGCATGTCGCCGAGGCCCCGGACGGTGCCCCCCGACTGGACGAACTGCTGGCCCGCGCCGAGGAGTTGGCGGACAGGACCGAGATCCGGGACGCGGTCGGCCTGAACGATCTGCGCCCCGCCGAGGCCGAGCTGTTCGCGTCGCTGCTGGCCGGGCACCTGCTGGAGGACATCTCCCACGAGGAGCTGCTGTCCGGCTGCCGGAGCCTCGCCGCGGGCCAGGCCCAGGAGTGGTTCGCCGGGGTGGACCGGGCACTGACCGTCGCACTGCCGGCCGGTACGGACACACTCACAGCCACGGGTACGAGGGGGAGCGCGGCGCGGCCGGGTACGGCGGCCCTGTTCCACCCGGTGGCGTTCCGTATCGCGCTCGCCGTGCTGGGCGGGGCCTCGCACAGCGTCGTCGCCTCCGCCGCCCATCTGCTGACCTGGGAACTGTCCGTACAGAGCGATCCGGACAACACCCCGGCCCGCCCGCTGTTCTGTGACGACCCGGACTCCGATCTGGCGCTCTCACGCGCCGAACTGAGCAAGGGCCGGGTCGAGGTGGCCGGTGCGGAGGTGGACGCCCAGCTCATCTGGTACCGCGGGTCCGCCCTGCCCGCCGCCGTGCTGACCGAGGTCTGGGACCGGCACTTCCCCGTACGGGCACCGGTCGTGCGCTGGCTGCGGCTGCTGGCGGACGATCCGCGCCCCCAGGTGTGGATGCGCGCCGCGGTGGCCGCCGGTGAGCTGTGCGTACGGGACTTCGAGCACGGTTACGCGGAGCTGATCCGGCCCCTCGCGGAGGCCGCCACCCCGCGCCGGCGGATCTTCGCGGCCACCACGCTGGACCAGGCGGCCGGCCATGCCTCGCACCGCAGGGCGGTGCACAAGCTGGTCGGCGACTGGAGCGTGTACGGGGCGAAGTCGCTGCGCTGGACCGCTGCGATGGCACTGGGGTACGGGAACGCCGCGGCCACCACCGACGACACCCTCGACGCCCTGGCCAGGATCGGGATCCGCGACAAAGGGGAGCAGCTCGCGGTCGCCTCGCTCAATGTCGTACGGCTGCTCGCGCTGCCGGACCCCGCGGCGGTGGTACGGCGGATGGCCGCCTGGACCCACCACAAGCAGGAGGCGTACCAGGACCTCGGTCTGGTGACCACCGTCCGGCTGGCGGCGACCCGGGTGTCCGAGGTGCTGGACGACGAGCCGGACGCGCCGCTGGGCGGGCGCGGCGACTGGCCGCTGCTGCTCGCGCTGGCCGCGACGCGCCCCGAACTCGTGCGCCCGATGGCCGACTTGCTGTGGACCGCGCTGAACACCGCGCGGTCGAGAGATGTGGCGATGGACGCGCTGGAGGCCTTGCTGCGGACGGCCGTGCGCAAGGACGGCGCCGAGTGGACGCGGCAGGGCCTTGCGGCGCTGCTGCCCGCGCTGGCGGCCGAGGAGCCCGACCGGCGGCGGCTGGACTGGCTGCTGCGCCGAATGATGAACGATCCGGAGAATCCGCTCCCCGACGCGCAGGCGCGCTCCCTCTGGTGGCTCGCCGTCCCGTCGCGGGACCGGAGGGGCAGGGAGGAAAGGCATGGCTGAGGACCAGGGCGCCGGTTACACGAGGATGCCCGCCGGGCCCGGGAACGGGGGAGCGGGCCCGGGGAACGGGGCCGCCGGCCCGCAGCACCCGGGTCCGTACCTGCGGGAGCACACGGCCCCGGGCCCGTTCCCGCAGGCGAACACCCGTACGGCCCTGGTGGTGTTCTACCGGAACGGCGGCCACAGCGTGGCCACCGTCTCCGGGACCCAGCACTACGGGAAGCGGGCGCTGGCCCGGCCGGCCACCGTCTGCGAGATCGCCCTGGGCACCTTTGTGGCGACGCTCCAGATGGAGCTGCCGGCCGCGGGCGGCACCACGTTCTTCAAGGCCGAGGTGGACATCCACTGGACCGTGACCGATCCCCATCTCGCGGCCGTCGAGGTGGTGACCGATGTGGCCCAGCGGCTCACCGCGCCGGTGCTGGAGCGGCTGCGCGAGATCTCCTCGGAGTTCCCGGTGGCGCACGCCGAGCAGGCCGACCGCGCCATCACCCGCTACTGCGCGAGCGGGCGGTGGGACGACCTGGGCTCCGAACTGGGCCTGCGGGTACGGCTGTACGTACGCCTCCGGGTGGACGACAGGACGATCCACCACATGGACAGCGTCCGGGACGCGCAGGCCTCGGCCGAGGTGACCCGGGTGCACCAGGACACCTTCCGGTCGATGCTGCGCGGCGGGGAGCTGGAGCAGCTCAGCTACATGCTGGCGGCCGACCCCGGCGCGGCCAAGGACTTCCTGGAGAAGATCCGCCAGGAGGGCAGGCAGGACGAGAAGGAGCGCGTCGAGCGGCTCTTCGACATGGTCGCCAGCGGCCAGATCCAGTCCACCGACGTGGAGACCCAGGCGCTTGAGCTGCTCAACCAGGGCCGCCACCGCGTCGACGGGCCCATCGGTTCGCTGCCGGCGCGCCGGGACACCCCGCGGCTGGAGCGCTCCAGAAGCGAGCCCGAACCGTTCACCCCGGACTGGGTGTCGGACGAACCGCCCTCCCGGCCGGGGCACCGGCCGGACCCGCGCGAGGACTCACGGCCCGACCTGCGAGAGGCCCCGGTGGAGGACGCGCGGCCGGTCGAGGACTCACGGCCGGTCGAGGACGCCGTACCGGAGGCGCCGCGCCGCCGCGGCCGTGGCAGGGACGACGGATGGGCCTGGGCGGAGGAGGACTGATGGCGGGCGACGGGGGCGCGGGGACCTCCCCCGACCCGGTCGTGCCGGTGCCGGACGGGGGTCTGCACGGGCACGGCCGGGCGGGGGAGTGCACAACACGCGAGTGCGCGGCACCGGGGGAACGCGTGTCCGCCGGTGAGCGCATCGCGGAACGGCTGCTCAACACGGTCAGGGAGGACCTCGGCCGGGCCGACTCGAAGGCCGCCGTCCTGCTCTCGGGAGCGCTGGCACTGCCCGCGTTCCTGATCGGCCGGCACGGCGTACCGGAGTGGGACGGGCCGGCCGACGTCACCCTGGCCGTCGCGGGCGTGCTCTGGGGGATAGCGGTGGTCGCGCTGGTACGGGCGCTGTTGCCCCGTACCGGCACGGTCCGCACCCGCGACGGGGTGACGTTCTTCGGCGACCTGCTGACCCCCGGTGACATGGCGCGGCTGTCCGCCGAGGTCACCGACGCCGGGCGCGATCCGGCCCGCTGGCTGCTGGTCCAGGCCGTGGACGTCAGCTCGATCCTGTCCGCCAAATACCGGGCCATCCGCTGGGGGGCGGGCGCGCTGGCCCCTTCGGCGGCACTGGCACTGGCGTGGAGTCTGACCGCGCTCTGACCCGCGCCGTCACCGGCGGCGCGCCACTACGCACACGACGCAGAGACGAAACACAAAGGGGACGGGCCGTGGGAACAGTCAGCGAAAGACGCCGGGCAAGAAGGAGCGGGCCACACCGCTGGGCACACCGCCGTACACAGCGCCGTACACAGCGCTGGGCACATCGCTGGGCACACCGCCGGCCGGACCGTCCGACACCGGAGCATCGGACACCAGACCGTCGGACACCGGACCGTCGGACACACCGCGGGCCGCACCGCTGGGCGCACCGTGGTGCGGTCTCCGTGCTGGGCGGTGCCGCGGTGCTGATGTCCCTGCTGGCACCCCCCGGCCCCGGTCCCGTACCGGCGGCGGCGTCCGAACCGGCCTTCACCTCGGTCAACTACGCCGTCGCCGTGGACGAGTCCGCCAGTCTCGCGCCCGAGGACATGAAGGCCGAGAAGGCCGCCGCCGCGCGGATCGCGCTGGGCGATGTCTCCTCGTCCTCCCATGTCACGGTCTTCGGTTTCGCCGCCGCCGAGTCCGGCGACCAGCGGGCGGTGGACCCGGTGTGCCCGCGGACCACACTGGACGCGGCGGGGCGCGAGGCGGTCGGCGCGTGCGTCGGCAAGCTGCGCAGCCGCAAGAAGGACGAGGGCACCGGCACCGACTTCCCCAGCGCGATACGCCAGGGCGTGCACGAGCTGAGCACCGGCACCGACCCGTCGGAGCCCCGGGTGCTGTTCCTGCTCACCGACGGGGAGATGGACGTCACCGGCAGCCCCCAGTACGGCGACCCCGCGCACCGCGAGGCCGAGGGCGAACGGCAGTTGGAGCTCGAACTCAAGAACGCCGCCGCCCAGCGGGTGCAGATCTGGCCGCTGGGCTTCGGCCCCGCCCCGGACAAGGCGCAGCTCGACCGGATGGCCGCCGGCGGCTACCAGAAGGGCTGTGTCGAACTGCCCTCCGCCCGCCCCACGGCCGGCAAGGTCTCCGGGGCGAAGGACGTCGGTCCGATGCTGGAGAAGATCTTCGCCGCCGCCCACTGCCTGCGCTACGAGCAGGGCCCCAGCAAGCGCCCGCCGGCCACCCTGGAGATCGGTATCTCGCCGCTGGCGACCGTGGGCAGCATCGTGGTCGACAAGGGCGACCCCGCGGTACGGATCACCTACCTCGACCCGAGCGGCCACCCGGTCCCGACCTCGGGCACGTACCGCGAGTCACGCTTCGAACTCGCGGGCGCCGGCGGCCCCGTGGAGGCGCTGAGGATCACCGACCCGGTGCCGGGTGTCTGGAAGGTGAGGGCCGAGGCCGCCGAGGGACACCGTTCCCTGCCGGTCGGGGTCAGTGTGCTGTGGCAGGGCGAGCTGCGCGGCTCCATCACCATGGACCCGCCGTCGCCGCAGGCCGGCCAGAAGACCACCGTGACCATGCGGCTCCAGACCCGCGAGGGGTACGAGATCAAGGACCCGCGCGACTACGAGGGACTGCGGGTCAGCAGCGAGCTGACCGGCGACGGTTTCGCCCCGCTGGAGCTGCGCCTCGCCGACGACGGAAAGGCACCGGACCCCGGGAAGAGCGACGGCTCCTTCACCGGTTCCGTGACGATCCCGAAGAGCGCGAGCGGTGCGCTGAAGGTGAGCGGCACCCTGACGGCCTCCGGGCTGAGCGCCGACACCCGCAGCGAGGGCGGCCAGATCGCGCCCGGCGTGCTGCCCGTCACCACCGCGCTCACCCTGCCCGCCGCCGACACCCACCCCGGCGCCACCGTCACCGGCACCCTGGCCGTCCACAACACCAGCTCGTCCCCGCACACCCTGCGGCTCTCCGTCGCCGACCTCCAGCCCGGGCTGCTCTCGATCACCCCGGCCCAGATCGTCGTCGAGCCCGGGAAGTCCGAGACGCGGGAGGTGACGGTCGAGGTCGCCCCCGAAGGCGTCTTCGGCGACCGCCTCGGTGACGACGGACTGCGGCTCGGCGCCACCGTCACCGTGGTCGACACCACCGACTCCGGCCGTACGCTGGTGCGCTCCCCGCTCTCCGTACGGGTGACACCGGAGCCCGGGATCTGGGACACGTACTGGTGGGCGTTCCTGTCGGCCGCCGCACTGCTCGCGCTGGCCGTGGTGGCGGCCCTCGCCCTGCTGCGCCAGCGCCGCAGCCGCAGGGACCCGTTCGGACTGGTGCTGCAACTGGTCTCCGAGGACGGCGACATCCTCGGCGAGCACCCGGCCGGGCACGGACACAAGCAGTGGTACGAGTTCGCCGTCGTCGAACCCCACCGCAGCCCGCGCATCGAGCGCCGCAACCACGGCCCGTACGCGGTCCGGCGCAGCCCCGAGGGCGGAGCGGTCCTGCGCAGGCGCGGTGCCGGAAAGACCCGGCTGCCCGCGAACGGCCGGGTCCCGCTGACCGAGGCGCTGAGCCTGTCCCTCGGCGAGGAGACCCGTACACGTACCCGTACCCGTACCCCCAGCGACCGCAGACCACGGCCCGCCACCCCGGACTCCGCCACGGCCACCGCCCCCGCGACCGGCGAGGGCGGCAGCGGCGGCTACGGGTCCTACCTCTGACCGGCGCGGGCCGGGCCGGTACGCCACCGGCCCGGCCCCGCACGGCACTGCTCCACCGAGAAACGCACAGCACAGCCGCACCGAGGACGTACGTACGAACCGGCCGCCGACACGGCCGCAACGGGAGGAAACCCATGAAAATCTTCCAGCCGATGCTCTTCGTCGGTCTGGGCGGCACCGGCGGCCTGGTCGGTGCCGAGCTGGAACGCAAGCTGCGCGCCGAGCTGTGCGGTCCCGACGGCGTCGCGCTCAGCCATCTCAGCGGCCACGCCCCCTACCAACTGCCCGACTGCCTCCAGTTCGTGTACGCGGACTACAGCGAGTCCGATCTCCAGCGGCTGCCGCAGTTCAATGTGGACCCGTCGCTGCGCGCCGCGTACGCCCGTACCTCCCGGGCCACCCACAACCTGCTGCCGAACTTCGACAGTTCACCGGAAGTCACCAAGATGCTCCGGGCGAGCCTGCGCGACGAGGTCGCCGAATGGCTGCCGCCGCGCGTCGACGAGCCGAAGGTCACCCCGCTCCACAACGGCGCCGGCCAGCTGCCCACCGTCGGGCGCGCCGCCCTCTTCGCCACCCTCCGGCACAGCCTCGCGCCGGTCCTCGAACCGCTGCTCCAGGCGATCGACGCGATCGCCAAGTCGGCCGGTGAACTGGCCGAGCTGGGCGGCGGCAAGGTCAACGGCTGCGATGTGTTCGTGGCCTTCTCGGTCGCCGGAGGCACCGGCGCCGGGATCTTCCTCGACTATCTGCACCTCATCAACTACGCCTTCCAGCTCCGCCGGTTCGACGGCGTGAAGATCTATCCGCTGGTCGTCATGCCGTCCTCGTTCTCCTCGTCCGCCGGCGGCGGACGGGAGGCGGACCTCAACGCGGCGCGTGCGCTGGTCGACCTGTTCCGGCTGGTGGACGGGCAGAACGCGCCGACCGAGGGGGCGGAGATAGGGGACCTGGACCATGACTCCGGGTCCGGCATCCGCTACCCGGGCACCACACCGGTCCGGCTGCGCACCGGCATCCTGCCCACGGCGTTCCTGTTCAGCCCGACCGCGGGCATCCGCCAGGACGACCTCCGCCGCTCCATCGTGTCCCTGGTGATGTCCCTGATCGGCACCGAACTGGGCGACGGCCGCTCCCGGGGCCGCAAAACCGCCGCCGACGACGACTTCCAGACCTTCGCCGCCAGCTTCATCAACCGCGGAGTGCACCGCAGCGCCCTCTCCCCCACCGGCATCGGGCGGCAGGGCGTCTCCACCAGCCTGGTGGCCTCGATGACCGCCCCGATGGACCAGCTCGCCGATCTGGTGGCCGGCCGCCTGCTGCGGGAGGCGGTCACGGATCTGGTGGAGCGGCCGCGTACCGCGCTGCGCGAGACCGCGGTGCCGCTGATCCGCCAGCTCTTCGCCGACTCGCACCTCGAAGAGCTGTGGGAGCGCAAGCAGTTGCCCGTACCGGAGCCGGATCCGCTGCCGCGCGGCAGCAGGGCCATCGAGCAGGCGCTCGGCGAGCGGGTCGCGGACATGCAGCGGCTGATCTCCGACCTCCAGTCCATCGCCGACCGCCAGGCCGGCTCCATGGCCGACCGGTTCTCCCCGCGCCCCGCCATCGACAAGCTGCTCCGCGGCGTGGACCCGTTCCTCGCCGAACGCGTCGTCCGGGGCGTCCCCGGCAGCGAGGAACCCATCGCCCGGCTCGGCTTCCTCGGCATGCTCGCCAACCGTGCCGTCGCCCCCCAGCGCCCGCCCGGGGTCACCGAGCAGCCGCCCAAGGCCCCCCGGATCAAGGGCCGGCTGGCCGGCATGTCCCCGGCACGCTGGGGCGACGACGACGTACAGGCGGCCCTCCACGAGCAGGACACCTGGTACCAGTGGCGCAGCCGGACCGTCTGGCACGAGGCCTGGCGCGAGCAGCAGCAGCGCTGGCAGTCCCAGGCCGACACGGCAGGCACCGACCTCGGGCGCCTGGTGAACGCCTTCCGCAAACACTCCGACCAGGAGCGCAAGGTCTCCGCGCAGAAGGGCCTCGAACTGTACGAGGACCGCACCGGCATCTCGTACCTCCTGCCGCCGCAGCGCACCCTCAACCACTTCTACGAGGACCTGGTCACCCGGCTGATCCGCCGCGAGGGGCTGCGCGAGAACGAGGACGAGGCCACGCTCCTGCTGAAGATGATCGACGGGGACACCTGGCGCTCCGTCCACTCCCTCAGCCGCCGCAACCCGGACGGCGCGGTGGCCAACGTCAAGGCGCAGTTGGAGGCCCGGATCACCCGGCTGTTCGCCGAGAGCGGCGAGCATCTGGAGGAGCGGCCGCTGCTGCCGCCCATGAGCACGCTGCTGGCCGCCGCGGCGGGCGACGCGGACGCCACCGAGCAGGTCAGCAAGGAGGCGCTCGACCTGTTCGGCCGCAAGCTGACCGGGCTGCTGCCGGTGGGCTTCACCCCCGAGGGCACGGGACCGCTGCGGGCCCTGGTCACCTACCCGCGCGTCCAGGCCGTGGAGGAGGTGCAGGAGTATCTCGGCAAGGCGCTGCGGCTGCCCTCCGACGCCAAGAACTCCGTGGAGTACCGGGGAGTCGAGAGCGACTCGATCACCGTGGTCCTGTTCCGCAGCGAGATGAGCCTGACCCAGGTGCCCGAGGCCCGCAAGGTGCTGCGCCAGTGGGCCAGGGCGAAGGATTCCGAGCAGGCGCAGGACGTGCTCCGGTGGCGGCAGCGGCTCGGCTTCCGCGACAGCTGGATGGTGAGCAGCGAGGAGGACCGCCGCACCATCCTGCACCGGCTGCTCTGCTGCATGTGGAACGGCCAGGTCGATGTGGTGGACGGCGACCCGTCGTCGCCGGGCCGGGTACGGCTGCGCCTGTTCCCGGAGTCCGGCGACAACGTGCCCGGTGTCCGGCTGCGGCTGGGGGACTTCCCCGGCGACGTGTCGAGCTGGGCCGAGCTGCTCCGCTCGTACGAACGCTGGACCGTCCTCGACGACGAGCGGACCGTCGAGGACTACTGCCGCGAACTGATGGCGGCCCAGCCGATCGGTCTCGCCAGGTCCGTCGGCAAGCCGCATCCGCTCTTCGTCGAACTGGTCGAGAAGATCGCCCCGCGCCAGCTCCAGCTGCTGGAGGACCGCCGGGAGCGCGGCGGCGAGCGGGTCGAGGGCTGGGTGCGTCCGCTGTGGGAGTTCTGGGCGGAGACCCTGCCGGCCGCGCTGGACACGGAGTTCGGGGACCAGCGCGCGGTCCAGCCGACCTTGCGCACCCTGCTGGAGCAGGTACGCGGAGGTACGCCGAAGCCGCGCGTCCGCAGGGACCGTCCGGAGCCCGTGCGTGCCACGGCCGATGACGACGACTGGGGTACGGCGCCGCGTTCTTCGACACCCCGGGCCTCGGCGGACCGGGCCTCGGCGGACGCCCGGGTGGGCGGCGGTGGCGAGGAGCGCGGGCGGCGCGCCTCGGTGGACGACTATCGCGCGCCGGCGGACGAGGACGGGTACGACGGCGGGTACGGCGACGGGCGCCGACGTGGCACGGCCGAGCGGGACGAGCGGCAGCCGCGTGTTCCTGGCGGCCATGACGACGGCGACGCGTACGGCGACAGCGCCCGCCGCTCCCCCGCCGACCGCGTCAACGGCCACTCGGGCGGCACCCGCCGCCCGTCGGCCCCCTGGGACGACGACCCGGACGACCCCGGGGAACCCGGCGACTCCGGGGGTTCGCGCTCGGGCGCCGGCACCGACGCCGGCACCCGGCCGTACGACGAGACCAGGTCCGCCGACCCCCGCCCGTACGGCAGCCCCCGCGATCCCCGTTCCTACGGCGACGCAGACGACTCCCGCTCGTACGGCAGCCCCCGCGACCCTCGCTCGTACGACGACCCGGACGACCCCGGGGGCTCCGGCTCGTACGACGACCGCGGCGACCGCGGTGCTTCGCGCTCGTACGACCACCGCGAGGACCCCGGCCCGTACGGCGGCTCCCGCTCGTACGACGCCCCCCGCGACTCCCGCTCGTACGGCGACGACTCCGCCGACTCCAGCTCGTACGACGACAGTTCCGACCGCGGCGCCCGCTCGCCGCGCAACCCCTGGGACGGTGATCCGGAATGATCACGACCGAGGACATCGGCGCCGTCATCCATCTCGACCTCCGCGCGGGCGCGGCCGAACTCGACTCCGGCCCGGCCCTGCGCACCAGGGTCGCCCGCCAACTGGGCCCGGCCGGGCTGCCGGAGCCCGACCACCCGCTGTTCCTGGTGGTCGACACCCCGGCAGGACTGACCGACCACCAGCGGCAGTACGAACTCCTCACCGCCTACCGGGCCGTGGGCGAGGTACGGATCCTGGTCCTGCTGGTGGGCAGCGCGCCCGGTTCGTACGCCGGTGACGGCGAGCCGTTCCAGCCGGACCGCCGGCTGGTACGGCCCGCGGTACTGCGCTCCTCCGCTACGGCCCTGCTGTGGGCGGGCGATCTGCGCTCCGCCCGTACGGCGCTGGAGCGGCCCGCGCCCGACGACCCCGGGGCACTGGCCGTACTGGTCGACCTGCTCTCCGTACCGGACGTCTTCCTGCGGGTGCTCGACGACCTGCGGTCGCTGCCGGACGCCGTCGCCGCGCCCGGTGTGCGGCTGCTGGAGCAGGACCTGCCGCCGGAGGTACGGGACCGGGCCTGGCGGGACGCGCTCACCCGGTTCGCGGGCGAGGACGCCGAACTCCCCCCGGATCTGCCGGTGGCCGCCTGGTCCGGGGCCGAACTGCCGGAGCCCCTGCGGGGGCTGGCGGCGGGCCGGGCCTCCCGCGACCAGAAGCACCGGGAGCCGGACGGGGTGGCGGACGGCGCGTACCGCGCGTGCGCGGAGGCGCTCGGCGACGCCGAGGCGGCGCTCGCCGGGCTGCGGGCCCTGCCCGGGCTGCTGAGCACCTCTCGTAAGCACGCCTTCGCGGCGGACCTCGACCGGGCGCACCAGGCGCTCGGCGAGTACCGCGACCTCGTCGACTCCGCCCTGCGCGGCGACGGCGGCTCCGGTACGGCACCGTCGTCCGCCGAGGCGGCGGCCCGGCTCGCGGCCCTCGGTCTGCGGGTGCCGCCGGCCGAGGGCGTGGGCGACCGGATCGGCGAGGGGCTGCGGGAGTACGCGGGGAAGCTGCTGGGGCAGGGTCTTGCCCTGCGCGCGGTGGCCCAGCGCTTCACCGGGCTGGCCGGACGGGTGGAGCCGGTGCCGGGTTCGGCGCTGCTGCCGAAGCTCTCGGGCCACTCGGCCGACGCGGTGGCCCGGCAGTCCGTGGCTGCCGCGAGCGGCCCGGCGCCCGGCCGCCCGGCCGGTCCGCTCGCCGCAGCCGCCCTGGCGGGGCTGCTCGGCGCGCTGTGGCAAGGGCCGCTGGCGGCGCTGGCGCTGGTCGTGCCTCTGCTGTTCTTCGCGGTGGCGGCGCTCGGTGCCTCCCGGCTGCGGTTCGCACTGAGTCCGGGCCGGTGGGTCACCGGCCCCCGGGCCGCGGCGCTCGCCGGCGCCGTCGCCGGGGTGGGCGTGGCGTACGCGGCCGGGCCCCCGCTCTGGCTGAGCGCCGCCGGGCTGATGGCGGGTCTCGGCGTCGCCGTGGAAACGGGGCGCCGGCTCTGGCGCAGGGCCGCCGGAGCGTGGGCCGCCGACCAGGGGACGGGCGCGCTGCGCCGGGCCCTGGACGGGCTCGACGCCCTGCTGGCCGAGGCGGTCCGTGAGCACTGGGCCGCCGAGGAGCGGCTGTACTGCGCGGACGCGGCCCGGTCCGTCGCCGGCATGCTGCGGGCGACGGCCGCCGCCGCGGACGCCGAGGCGGTGCCCGGACCGGAGCAGCCGACGGCCGGAGGCGCGTCCAAAGGCGCTTCCGGTGGTACGTCCGGCGCTTCAGGCGCAACAGGTGCCTCGGGCACCTCAGGCACCGAGCCGCTCGACGCCGACGACTGGCTGTCCAGCGCCTCGGCCCTGGACACGGACACCTTCGCGGTGTCCGACGACGGGGACGGCGACTGGGCGGGCGCGTACGTCTGGGACGACGAGGCGCCCTGGGACCAGCCCGCCGAGCCCGCCATGACCACCGAGCCCGCGGACCGGCCCAGCGCCCCCGCCGGCCCCTCGGCGGACCGTACCGCCGCGACTCCGCGCTGGCTGGACCGGGAGAGCGGCGAGGGCGGCCCCGAACTGGTCGCCACCCTGGCCGGCGATCTGACGGACGCCGCGATGGTCGCGATGGCGCCCTACTGGGGTGCCGTCGAACGCGGCCAGGCCGGCGCCCTCGCCGTCCGCCGCACCGAGGAACGGGTCCGCGATCTGCTGTCCACGGCCCGCCACCACCTCCAGCGCAACGGAGTGCTGGCCCCGCCGCCCTTCGCCGCCGCGCACCGCACCCGTACCACCTCGGCGAACCTGCTGGGGACCACCCCGCACGGGGTGGCCGAACTGGTCGGCGCCGAGGCCGACCGGCAGGCCGTGGTGCAGCTCTCCTCGCCCGAGCAGGGCACACTCCTCAGCCGCGACCCCGCGGCGGCGGTGTGGATCCGGTTCGCGCCGGAGGCCGTACGCGGCGAGGTCGAGCAGGCCTGGCGGACGAGCGGTCAGTTCCACCCGGAGGACGCGCTGTGGACCTCCACCGGCCGGTACGCGGGCCTGATCCGGCTCACGCCGCTGCGGATGGGAGTGGTGGACACCGTCCGCTCCCGCCAGAGCGCCGAGCCGGAGCGGATGGACCCGTACGAACGGGCCGGCCAGGTGGATCCGTACGACCGGGCCGACGCCCGCGAAGGGTTCGGCCAGGCCGACGCGTACGAGCGAGACACGTACGGACGAAGGGACGGCGACCGCTGGTGACCAGTACCTCGCAGCGCGGCGGCCCGGTGGCGCCGGACAGTCCGCGCCGTACCACCCTCGCCTTCACCGTCCCCTCCGGACAGCACCGCGTCACCCCCGTGCGCTTCGGCCCCGAGTCCCGCCGCGATCCGCTGCTCCCCCAGCGGATCCGCAACGGAATGCTCGACGACGAGGGACAGAAGTGCGTCCAGGTGCGTCTGACCGCCGCCGACGCGGCCAACCCGGCGGCCCGCGCCCTGCTCGACGCCGAGGCGGGCACCGCCCTGCATCTGCACCGGGTGCTCGACGGCACGGAGTACGCACCGCTCTTCCCGCGGATCATTGGCTACGAACTGGACACGGCCGAGCCGTACCTGCTGTACGCGGCGCCGCGCGGCGAACCCGCCGGGCTCATCCATGTGATGGGCGCGAGCGACCAGCGGGTCTTCGCCCGTGACCTGATGCTGGCCCTCTGTCTGCTGGAGGGCCAGGGTCTGGTGTTACGGGGCATCTCGCCCGCCACCGTGCTCTGGGACGGCACGTCCGTCCAGCTCTGGGGCCTGGAGGGAGCGGCCCGTACGGGCAGGGCCAGGACCCGGTGGGGCCGGGCGCCGTACTGCCCGCCCGAACAGCGCCGCGGCGAGGGGCTCGTCGACCCCCGGGACATGGTGTGGAGCGCCGCCCAGGTGCTCTACCAGCTCGTCACGGGACGGGCCGGGCCCACCGACCGGGCGCCCGCCGATCTCGCCGCGCACCGGGTGCTCGCCGAGACCCTGCGCGGCGCCTTCGACCCGCTGGCCGCCGGCCGCCCGGCGCCCGCCCGGCTGCTGGACCTGCTGAAGCCGGGGGCGGCCCGCCGTATCGCGCTCGCCGTACCCGCCGACGAGACGCGCCCGCACCGGGAGGCGTTCGCGCAGGCGCTGGACCTCAAGCGGCAGGCGCCCGCCGCCGAACCGCCCGGCGGTCCCGCGGCCGCCGACCGGAGCGGCGGCGAGGTGATCTGCCCGTACTGCCTGGAGACGATCCAGCTCGACCTCGGCGCGCTGTTCGTCACCGACAGCAGGATGCAGTACAAGCCGCTGAACGTCTCGGGCATCGGCAATCCCCTGCGGCGCCAGGACGTCATGCGCGGCGCCGTCCAGAAGTGCACGGCGGACCCGGAGTTCCCCGAGCACTTCATCCCGGTGCCCTATCTCACCTACGGCCGGCCGCTGACCGTCGCGATGGTCGGCCAGTCCTCCACCGGCAAGAGCCATCTGCTGACCCAGATGATCGCGGCGATCACCGACGGCGGTCTGGAGCCGTTCGGACTGAAGTGGCAGTCCGTCAACCCGGAGCAGCACGCGCGGTTCGTACGGGATCGGGTGCAGCCGCTGCGCAACGGCAAGGTCCTCAGCCACACCGGCGGCGTCGGTCTGGAGGGCTTCGCACGGTTCGTGGAGTCCCTGCTGATCACGGACGCCCGGGGGCAGGTGCGTCCGGTCGCCTTCTTCGATCTGGGCGGTGAGGACCTCGTACGGACGGACGCGGCGCTCCGTTTCCTGCTCGGGGTCGACGCCCTGGTCTTTGTCGTCGATCCGGCACTGGCGCTGCCGCTGCCGCATCTCGACCGGGCCAGGGACCGGTGGGGACTTGAGGTGAACCGGGACGGCGATCTCGCCTTCGGCACCGTCCTGGACCGGCTGCCGAAGAACGGCCCCTATCTGGAGGTGGCGGCGGCGATGGTGCTGGGCAAGGCCGATCTGCTGCGGTTCCAGCCGCCGGTCGACCGGTGGCTGGGCGAGGCACCGCCCACCGCGCTCGACCCGGCGCGGATGCTCGAAGAGAGCCGGGACGTGTACGGACTGCTGCGCCACCACGCGGGCCAGGCATGGCTCCGGCCCTTCGACGCGATCCGCCGGTGCACCCTGCATGTCGCGTCGGCGACCGGCGGCCTGGAGGACCGCGGGCGCTACCCGGCGGGGGCGGGGCCGCGGCGGGTGCTGGAGCCGCTGCTGTCGCTGCTGGCGATGCACGGGCTGATCGACGTACCGGGCGGCGCGGAGGCGTTCGCGGTGGGGACAACGCCGGCGATGGAGGCGGTGCCGTCGCCGTCGCCTTCGGAGGCCGGGGGCGCCGGGGCTGTGAGAGCTGCGGGAGTTGCGGGAGGGGAAGCGGAGTGAACGGGTTCGGGGAGCGCGGGTACGGCGGGGCGGGGGGCCAGGGCGAGTTGCGCGGCCCGGGCGGGTACGGCGGGGCGGGCGGCCAGGGCGAGTCGCGTGCTCCAGGCGGGCACGGCGGGACGGGGGGCCAGGCCGTTCCTGGGGGCCAGGGCGAGGTGCGGGCGCCGGGCGGGTACGGCGGTGGGGGTGGCGGTGCGGCGGCCGGTTCGGTGCACCAGGTGGTCTTCCGGTGGGACGGCAACCAGGGCCGCCAGGGCACCGGCATGAACGCCGTCGCCCACTCCTGCCCGCCCGAGCGCGCCGAGGAACTGGGCCGGGAACTGGGCCCGTTGCTCTGGGTGTCCGGTACGGCGGCCCCGCGCCGCAGTGTCGTACGCACCCTCTCCCGCGACGGCGACGCCATGCTCGTCCAGCGCTGGCCCACCACCGACCGGGGCGGCCGGCCCAGCACGGTCAGCCATGTCCTGATCGGCGACCCGCGGACGCTGAAGACCCGCCAGTGCCTCGGCCTCGCGCACGGCGGCTGGGGCAGCCGGGAGTCCGCCGAGCAGGCCGCCGGGCGGCTGAGCACGGTGGAGGCCGAGGCACTCGACAAGCTGGCCCGCAAGCGGCTGCCCGGGATGCTGGACCTGCTGCCGACGGTCAAGAACGCGCTGATCCTGACCGCCGCGGAGTGGCTGCGCGATCCGGCGCAGCGTGTGTCGCTGCTGGTGGACGAGGAGGAACTGCCCGGCTGGCCGGACCGGGACGCGGCGCCCGTGGTGTATCTGGGCCTGTTCATGCTCTTCGGCTCCTGGCCCGGCCAGGAGTGGACGTTCGCCACGTACGACACGGCCGACACCCACCAGCTCCGGCTGATGTGCGTCCCGCGCTGGGAACCGGACACGGGCGGGTACGGTCCGCTCGCCCGGATCATGGGCCGCCCCCCGGCCGAGCCCCGCTTCGAACACGCGGCGGCGGCCCGCCTGGTGGACCACCTCCTGAAACACCCGGAGCAGCCCCCGGGCGTGCCACAGCTCATGGAGGGGCTGCGGGACGGCGCGGGCCTGGAGTGGCCGCGGCGGCGGACGCTGCTGAAGGAGATCCTGTCGCCGGGCGCCGGCCGGCCGGGCGGCCGCGCCGCGACCGCACCGTACGACGCGCCGTACGACGCCCCGGATGGGGACCTGGGCCAGGGACCAACCCAGGCGCCGGCTCCGGCCGATGAGCAAAAACAGGAACAGGGCCGGACCTGGACGCGGGAACAGGACCAGGCGCGCGCCCGGGCACGCGAGCAGGAACAGCAACCGGATCCGGGGCCGGAGCCGACCCCTGAGCACGATCCGAACCCGGCCCCGACCCCGGCCCCGGCCCCGAACCCGAACCCGAACCCGAACCTGGAACCGAAGCCGGAGCCGAACCCTGCGCGGGCACAAGAAGCGCCCTCACTCCACGACGACCTACGGACCCACCGCCGCGGCAACACCCTGGAGCGCCGCCGCCTGGCCGACCACCTGCACACCCTGTCCGACGACCGGCTCCTCGACGAACTGCGCTCCGGCGAACTGCCCCCGGACTCCATGGACCTGATCCTGGAGGAACTGGGCGACGACCACCGCGTCCGGATGCGCCGCCCGACGATGCGCCACGAACTGTGCGCGGAGGTGCTCCGTAACGGCCTGTACTTCACCCCGAACTGGCAGGACGCGGAACCCCTTTCGCGAACGGCCGTCGCCAGACGCGCGGCGGACCTCTTCATCTGGGCGGTCGCCCCGCTGGCCCGGGACGAACGCTATCTGCGCGATCTACAGGAACTGCTCCACCGCATCGGCCGCGACCGCCATCCCGCCGCGAGCAACTGGCTCCAGCAGACGGTCGTTTCCCCCGCGAACGGCCAGGCCCCCGATCTGCCGCCCGTTCTGTGGCAGCAGATCCTGCGTGATGTGATCGTCCAGAACCCCGCGCCGTTCACCCCGCCCCCGATATCCACATCCACGTCCACATCCACGTCCACATCCACCACACCCCCTCAACCCGCCACCCTCGGCACCCGCCTCTCCGACCTGACGAACAACCCGGGCTGCGTGGTAGGCACGGCCATCGGCGTCATCGCCGTACTCATCGCGATCGCTGTGATGCTGGCCTGAGTACGGATGCTCATGTGCCCCGACAGGGATGGTGTTTCGCTGACCCCATGGCTGAACGCACCCCCGGCGGCTGCGCCGCCATCGCCCTGGCCGCGTCCGAACTGGGCGCCCTGGCCCTGATCTTCCTGGCCTGGTCGGCCGACACCTACTTCTCCTGGGACCCCCAGCACATCGGCGGTCCCGTTGGCCCCTACATCCTGAAAATGGCCGTGGTAGCCGCCATCGCCGCCGCGGTGACAACAGTGGCCGCCCTACGCCACGCGCCAAGAACGCTGATCCGGAGCCAGGCGGCGATGACAGCCCTCACCCTGGCCGCCATGGCCGGACTGCACGCCCTGGGCGCAACCGCAGAGGAGCAACAACGCATAGAAGCCTGCCACTCAGGCCTGGCCGCCCCCTGGTGTGAAGACCTGCGCCAGGGTGCGTATCGAGTCGTGATCTAGTGGCGCAACAGCCAACGCCAGCGAGGCTGTTCGAGCACGACCGACGTCGGGTGTCCCGACGACGGCCGGCAGTCCGATCAGCAGGACCAGCGCGGCGATCGCGACCGCCCAGTCGACCCGGTGCAGCGCCCATGGGGTGGCCGTCCAGCCGATCAGTTCGGTCAGGAACCGCAGCCCCGAGGCGGCGTTGGTGCGGTTCGGGGAGTCGGCGGCCTGGGTCATGGTCCCTCCCCGGCATGGAGCGGCGCGGTGTCGGGCCCGCCGCTGGCGGCCTCGGTCAGCATGCCGTTGATCAGCGTGTCGACGACGAACCGGTAGCTGTCGGCGGGATCGCGCCCCATCAGGAAGGCATCGTCGCTTTCGAGGCCGACGAAGCCGTGGATGACGGTGCGCAGGGCTCGGACCGCATCGACGGCGCGCTCGTCGGTCAGCCCGAAGCCGGCGACCGCGTCGAACAGGATCTGCACCGATTCGTGGGCCACGGCCTGGTATTCCTCGTCTTCGGGGCGCGGGGCGCGGACGCTGGCGGCGTACCGGCCGGGGTGGTCGAGGGCCCACTTCCGGTACGTCTCGGCGATCGCGCGGACCGCGTCCGGACCGGACCGGCCGACGGCGGCCCGGGTCAGGACGGCGCCGATGTCGCGGACGGCCTGGAGGCCGACGCCCCGCTGGAGGGCGTTCAGCGAATCGACGTGCTTGTACAGCGACGGTGTCCGCACGCCGACCCGCTCGGCCAGCAGGCCCATGGTCAGGCCGGCGAAGCCGACCTCGTCGGCGAGTTCGGACGCGGCCGCGATGACCGTGGCCCGGTCGAGTCCGGCCCTAGGCACGGGCCGTCTCCAGGAACGAGCGCACCAGGCCGACCACTGCCGAGGGGAACTGGACCTGCGGGTAGTGGCCCGCCCCCGGGAGCATCTCAAGCCGGCCGACGCCCTCCGGCAGCGCGGCCACGATGGCCTCGCCCTCGGCCTTCGGGTCACCCCAGTCGGGATCGAGGGTGCCCATGACGACCAGGACCGGGCAGTGCACGTTGCCGAGTTGGGCACCGGCGTCGGCGGCGCTGTTCATCTGCTTCTGCAGGGCCTTCATCCGGCCCGGCTCGCGCAGCATGGCGTCGGTGCGCTCGATGCTCGCGGCCCAGTCCGCCGGGCGCGGCTCCGGGGTCGCGATCTCCAGGTATTTCCGCCACTGCTTGTGGCTGCCGAGCATCGCGACGGCCGAGATCGCCGTCGCGGCCTTGCGGTAGCGGGACACGCCCAGGGCGCTGAGCGGGTACTCCACCTTGCGGGTGAACGGCGCCAGTTCGACGACGGCACTCACGAGCGTCGGCGCCTTGGCAGCGGCGATCGTCGCGGCGCCACCGGAGATGGAGTGGCCGACCAGCACTGCGGGACCGCCGAGGTGCCCGATCAGTGCGATCAGGTCGCCGGCGATGTCGGTGCGGGTGTAGGACGGCCACGTCGCGGTCGACTCGCCGCTGCCTCGCAGGTCCACGGCCGCGACCCGGTAACCGGCGGCCACCAGCTCCGGGACCATGAACCGATAGGCGTCGCGGCTCTGTCCGATCCCATGCGCAAGCACCATCAGCGGCCCGGAGCCGGTCACCTCGTAGGCGAGGGTGCCGCCTTCCACGTTCAGGAACTCAGTCATGTCGACCTCCATAGCTAATTTCGATAGCTAGAAGGCTATTCGAGTTAGCCAAAGCGGTCAAGGCCGGTGCGCGAGGATCCATGGCAAGCCCGGTGAGATGGGAACCGTCCGGCGCCGCGGGCGGGAGGAGCGCGGCACGGCACCACCGACGGCCCCCGCTTCCTGCTCACCCATGTCGAGGACATCGAACTCTCCGAGTGGGCCTTGGCAGCCAAGTACGGTGCTTATGAAGGATCGCCCCTGTACGAGTCATTCAGTGGCCTCCGCTCCCTTGCGGTACGAGGATGGATGTACGAGACGGAAAGAGGGCGGACGCGTGGCGGGGTCGGAGGCGGCGCTGGGGCGTACGGAGCGGCAGGTCGTCGCCTGTGTGCGGTGTCCCCGGCTGGTGGCGTGGCGGCGGGAGGCGGCGCGGCAGGCGCCGGCCCGGTTCGCGGGGGAGGAGTACTGGGCCCGGCCCCTGCCGGGGTTCGGGGACCCGGCCGCCCGGCTCTATGTGCTGGGGCTGGCCCCGGCCGCGCACGGCGGAAACCGTACGGGCCGCAGCTTCACCGGCGACGCGTCCGGCGACTGGCTCATCCGCGCGATGCACCGGACCGGCTACGCCAACCGCCCCGTCTCCCTCCACCGCGGCGACGGCCTGCGCCTGACCGGCGCGTGGATCGCGTCCGCGGTGCGCTGCGCGCCCCCGGAGAACCGGCCCACCTCGGCCGAACGCGACAACTGCCTCCCGTACATGACCGCCGAACTCGACGCCCTCAAGGACGTCACCGTCATCCTCACCCTCGGCGCCTTCGCCTGGAACGCCGCCTGCCTCCAGGCCGCCGTCAGCCCCCGCCCCGCCTTCCACCACGCCGCCGAATTCCGCCGCCCCGACGGACGCGTCCAGCTCGGCTGCTACCACCCCAGCCGCCAGAACACCGCCACCGGCCGCCTGACCGAACCCATGCTCGAAGCCGTCTTCCACCGAGCCCGCCACCTGACGGCGCCGCTACCGGGGTGACGAAGAGCCGCCTTTGCGAGCCTCGATCATGGATCAGACGGCTACCGAGCGGTGACCGGTCCATGCCCTGGCGGCCTCTGTGAGGGCGCTGCGGTGGGGCATCACGCGCAGCGTGTCAACCAGCGCGGGCAGGTCTCCTGAGCCCGGGGACAGGTCAGGGTGCCGGCCCTCCAGAAACTCGTATCCGCAGAGCAGCCAGCCGCCGGCCTCGACTTCCCAGAGCAGCGATGGGGCGAGCGAGGCGGCGTGCGTCACCTGCGCCTCGGCGCGGTACATCCACGCCGCGGGAGCGTCCACCGGTGTGCCCTTGACGAAGACGCGCCCGGCGCTCGTGCGGAGCGTGCAGGCGAGCGGGGACATCACTCCCTCGCTCGCCGTTTCGGCTCCCTCAAGGGGACCTGTACGGCGCACGACGGCCCGTCGCGTCAAGATCGGAAGTTCATCCCAAGCTGTGCGCTGCAAGGCGGTGCCCTCCTGGACAGAGGGCCGGCCCCCGACCGGCCACAGCGTGGCACAGGACGGGGGCCGACAGGGTGGAGACGCTCGGACGGTGCTCAGACGGTCTGAGCGGTGTTACGCCGGCTGCCGTCCGGAACTGTCCCGCAGCACCGAGAGCTTGTCCTTGTACAGCGGGCCGGCGTAGTAGGTGGCTTCGTCGCGGGACGGAGCGGACTCCTCGATCAGGTGGTGGGCCCGGGCCTTGAGGTCAGCCGCCCACAGCAGTACGTGCTGCTGCGCGCTCTGCCCGCACTCCTGCGGCTCCCCGGGCAAGCACAGGGGAAGCTCCGGCCCGACCTTGTTGACCGCGTGGCGCACGTACCGTGCGATGTGGGCCCACTCCTCATCCGTCCGCGACACCACGCGCCTCCTGCAATCCGATCTGTCCGGGCGCCCCGATCGTAGCCGCGTCCGCCGGCCGGGGGTCGCAGTTCGCGACCGACGGCACGCACGGGGCACAGGGGCCGCACATGGGCAGGAACTGCGGCGGAGTGCACGCCTCCGCCGAGGCGCCCCCGGGTCCGTGCGCGGCCTCGATCTCCCGGCGGGCGTCCGCCGTAGGGACACCGTTCCAGATCTCTTCCAGCGGTGTGTCCTGGACGTTGCCGAGACTGATGAACCGGCCCAGCACACACGGCCATACGTCACCGTCCGGGCCGATCGCCGCTTTGCCGTGGGCGCAGTGGCCGCACAGGTCACCCACAGTGGGCCGGCCTCCCCGGCTGCCCCGTCCGAACCTCCGCGTGTGGTCCGCGCCCACGACCGTCAGACCCAGGGCGGTGAGATCCCGCAGAGCGCCCTGCGTGCGCTGCCCCTGACGGACGGAGATGATGCCGCCGCGCAACGGGATGCCCAGCTCGCGTGCCCGCTGGATGTTCGCCCGGGTGCGGGCGTGGGAGCCGCGCCGCTCGGTGACCTTGTCGTGGTCGTCCGCCTCGTCCGAGTAGTACGACGTCGCGAGGCTGACGCCGTGCTCGGCGAACGCGGACCACAGCTCGTCCGGGACGTGCGTCAGGTTCGAGAACACCTCCACCCCCAGGCCCGCGCCCCTCGCGTGGGCCACCAGCTCGGCGAGGTACGGGTACAGGGTCGGCTCGCCGCCGATCAACTGGACGTTCCGCGTTCCCATCGCGGCGAGTTGGTCGATGCAGTCCTTCCAGCGGGACACGGTCATGCTGCCGTGCGTGCCCTGCGGGGACGAGTCGGCGTAGCAGTGGATGCATTCGAGATTGCAGAATCCGGTGACCTCCAGCCACGCGAACGCCAAGGCCTCGGTGTCCGTCCCGTACTCAGGTAAGGATCGGATAGACATGTGCTGCCCTCTCTTCTTGTGGATGGGTGGGCACCGCCTCGGCCGGGGTTTCCTGGCGGGAGTCATCGGCCGAGGCGGGGACCACTGGGAGTGCCCGGCCCGCGCGCAGGGGCGGACGGGAGCAGCGCTTCGGCGCGCTGGGCCAGCGCCTGCTCGCACATTGGCGCAGACGGTCATCGCGCCGGTTCCTGCTCGGGGAGGTCCGCGTCGTACCGGGTGAGCAGCCACGCGCAGTCGAGCGCGAGGAGCCGTACCTGTACGTGCGCGGCCAGCCTGCTGGCAGCGAGGGGCTCTTCGACCTCGGTCGAGATGCTGTTCAGGCGAGCGGCCAGGACGTACCACTCCCGGCTCCCGCGCCACAGGCGGTCGGCCCGGGCCTGCGCGACGGGAAGCAACTGGGTGATATGGCCCCGGAGTTCCCCGGCCAGCCTGTCCAGTTCCTCGTGCGTGCATGCGCCATGGCCGACCACCCGGGCCCTGTCGATGGCGATCTGTACGGCGCTCGCGGCGTCCGTCTCTCTGCCCATGGCTCCTCCGTGCGCACTCGTGCCAGGTATCGCGCGCGGCGCGGCGCGAGGCGCCCGGAATGCCGCTGTGCCGACCGTAGGGAGCGAGTGTGTGCGCACACCAGGAATGTGCAGATATGTGCGCGCCTCCCAAGTTGCCCGCGACGGTGAGGAGTTCGCGCTATTGACCAAATACCCTGTACGAATGATGGTGGTGCACACAACTGCACAAGCCGACACCGGAGGCGGCCATGCCCCTACTGTTCATCGGAATTGATCCCAACACAGGCGACAAACAGAGCCCGACCGTCTGGGTTGACCAGGACGAACAGGAGCTTGTCTTCCAGGGCTGGAAGCCGAGCGTCGCTCTCGAAGCGGAGTGCGCGGCAACCGAGATCCCGGGACACGCCAAGGGAATCCCGGACAACGAAGCAGTGATTCGTATCCCCGCCAGGATGGTGCCGATGATCAGGGAGGCGTGCGATGCAGTCGAGCGTTCCCACCTTCGATGAGCTGATCTCCAGGTGCACACACTCCGCCGTGCACCTGGAGATGCGGGATTCCTACGCCGTCGACTACGAGGAGGGCCCGTTCGCGAAGTGGCGTGCCGGCTTCCGCCACGACCCTGCCGACCGGGCATCCTGGTGGCGGCCGTGGCTGGACCTGATGTCGGAGACAGTGGCTCGGGGCGTTGTCGTGCGCCGGGCCCGTATCGTGTCCGAACCGGTCAGCGAATACATCCGGTACGAACACTCCGGCACCTTCACCAACGTGGCTGCCGGCGAGCAAGTCCGCTGGCTCCCCCGCCGTAAGGCGTCCACCATCGCCCTGCCGGGAAACGACTTCTGGCTCTTCGACAAGCAATGGGTCCACTGGAACTACTTCGCCGGCGACGGCTCGTCCACAGGCGAGGAGATCACCGACGATCCGGCCGCCGCGAAGCTGTGCGCCGAGGCATTCGAGGCGGTGTGGTCGCGCGCTGTCCCACATGACCAGTACGAAATCCACTGACAGGAAGCATCGGACGGCCAGTTCATGCCCATCTCTCCATCGTCGTCCGCCCAAGCCGCCCGCGAGTCGGTAGCGCGACGCTTGCGCGACCTCCGCAAGGCGGCCGGACTTACGGTCACCGAACTGGCCGACCGATGCGCCTGGCACCACGCGAAGACATCTCGCATCGAAAACGCCCGCACGGCGCCTTCCGCCAAGGACATACTCCTGTGGTGCCGGGCGTGCGGCGACGAGGGCCAGGCGGAGGATCTGATCGCCCAGTCCCTCAACGCGGAGTCGATGTACAGCGAGTGGCGGCACCAGGTCCGCAGCGGGCTGAAGCAGCTACAGGACAGTTGGGTGCAGTTCTTTCACGACACCAGCCTGTTCCGGGTGTACTCCTCCACCATGATCCCCGGCCTGCTCCAGACCGAGGGATATGCCGCGGCTCTGCTCAGCACGATTGCGGACTTCCGGGAGATCCCCACGAACGACGGAGCGGAGGCGGCAGCCGCCCGGGTCGCCCGGTCACGTGTCATCCACGAGCCCGGGCACCGTTTCGTACTCCTCGTCGAGGAAGGCGCACTGCGCTACCAGTTGGGCGACCAGGACGCGATGGCAGCACAACTCGGCTACCTGCTGACCGCCGGCGCCTTGCCGTCCGTATCACTGGGGGTGATCCCCATGGCGACGAGAAGGCGGATGTGGCCGCAGGAGACGTTCCATGTGTACGACGACACGCTTGTGTCCGTGGAACTTCTGTCCGCGCAGGTGAACATCACTCAGCCCTCCGAGATCGCCCTGTACCTCAAGGCATTCGAGGAGTTGCGGGGTATGGCCGTGTACGGGGCCGAGGCCCGGGCGCTGATCGTGAAGGCCATCGACGCGCTGTCCTGATCCCGGGTACGACGAAGAGCCCCGCCGCTCCGAAGGGGAGGTGGCGGGGCTCAGCGTTGTGGCGCGCGGGTCATGCGTCGAGGGTACGGGCGAACTCGCCTGCCTTGACGCCCTCTACGAACGAGGCGAACGCGCCGACGGGGAGGTCCAGAACCGGACCGCTCGGATTCTTGGAGTCGCGCACGGGAACGATGCCGCGCGTGACGGCAAGGTTGGCGGCGACCTCGATGCAGGCGCCGCCGTTGTTGCTGTACGAGGACGTGAACCAACGGGGCGTTTCGGACGTCACAGGGTGCCCTTTCACGCGCCGAAGGTACGGGTGAACTCGCCTGCCTTGACGCCCTCTACGAACGAGGTGAACACGTCGGCGGGGAGGTCCAGAACCGGACCACTGGGGTTCTTGGAGTCGCGGACGGGGACCACGCCGCGCGAAGTGGCGAGGTTGGCAGCGACCTCGATGCACTGGCCGCCGTTGTCGCTGTACGAGGACGTGAACCAACGGGGGGATTCGGTCGTCACGGGGTGCCCTTTCGTAACTGCTCAATCATGGCCACAGATGCCGCCTGGGAGAGCGCTTCGGCCTGCAACTGATGGTAGGCCGTCAGCATGGGTAGTACAGACTTGCTGTCCCGTTCGAGATGGCCCCGCTGTGCGGACTCGGCGTACGACATGAGTGACCGGTCTGGCAACGTGAGTACCGTAATCGGCAGCCTGAACGAGCTGCGGTGCCCCATGGTGAACTCCGCGATCTGAAAGACGGTGTTCGGCAGTTCCGCGAACTCAAGCAGTCGCGCCAATTGCGCGTCCATGACGGCGGGCTCACCGATGGGCCGACGAATACAGCTCTCGTCCAGCACGACAAAGACCAGCGGCGAGGGCTTCCGGGCCAGCGCCGCTTGCCGCTCAGCGATGAACGAGATCCGTTCGCTTGCCTGGTCGGGCGTGATCGCTCCCCGCTTGACGGCGCTCTCGGCGAGCACGGTGGCGTACTCCGGTGTCTGAAGCAGACCGTGAATGATGCCCACTTCGTACAGCCGGATCTCCGCCGCCCGTCCCTCACGTTCGACGTATTCGGGGAACCCCTCCAGCAGGCTGCCGTGCCGGATCTCGCTCCACTCGCGCTCGAACGAGTCTGCGGTGCCTTCGGTGCCGAAGGCGCGGTCGGCGCTACGCACAAATCGCAGAGTCGGAGGCTTGCGACCAGTTTCCACGGCCGAAATGTGCACGCTGGAATATCCCATGCGTCCCGCCAACTCGTCCTGCGTCCAACCGCGCTTCTCCCGTGAGCTGCGGAGACGTGCCCCGAAGGCTGCTTGAGGACCGCTGTCGGGATGCAACTCCTTGACATTCAAAGGGGTTCCGCCCGCCCTTCCTTCGCCGGTGAAACGTTGAAGAGGCCCCAACTCTACGCCACTCTGAGTGCTCCCGGTAGCCGTATCGCTACGGAGAGGAGCGGGCCTTGCCATGCAAGCGCACTCCGCCCAAGTCCCGTAGCGGTGCCGCCGAGTTGGCCGAGAGTGAAAAAGGGCAGATGGAGGCCGTGTGACATGTACGGGAAACCCACGCCGAACCCAACGAACCCAACCGGCAGCCGCGTTGTGCTGCGCTGGAGCCCGGATCCGCGGTGCGTCGCGTTCGCGCGGCAGGAATTGCGGAAGGCGCTGGCCGATTGGGGGCTGTCCGTCCTGGAGGATTCCGCCGTTCTGATCTTGTCCGAGCTGCTGAGCAATGCCGGTCTGCACGCGAAGGTCACGCCGGAACAGGTCATCGAGACGCGCTACTTCCGCAGCTCGGGTGCCCTGCGGATCGAGGTGCACGACGGTTCGCCGGACCGGCCACGGCCTCGGTCGGCCGGTCCGGAGGCTCCGGACGGGCGGGGACTGCTGCTGGTCGAAGCACTTGCGGACGAGTGGGGAGTGGCCGACCGCGCCGGCCCGGGGAAAGTGGTCTGGGCGTCACTGTCGGTGCCGCTCGTACGGCCCGTTGAGCGGGACTGCTCATGACCGCGCCGGTGAGCAAGCCGACGGGTAAGCCTCCGGTCGTGCCGTACATCGCGTGCTGGTCGTCCGAGCACCGGCCCCAGGGCACGCTGATCATCCGCGGCGGCGGCATCGCATACGCCGACGAAGGACCGTACGAACGCGACGACCTCGGCATCCTGTGGAAACGCGTCGGCATCAGCCCCGGCAAGGGACGCCCGGAGTTCGGCAACGTCCACTTCCTCCGCCAGCGCCGCGCCATGCGCAAACTGCTGTGCCAGATCTGCGGCGGCCCGTCCGACCGTACCGACGACGGCACGCTGTGGATCGTGGGCGAGGACGCGGACTACCCGGAGCTGCACAAACCCGGCTTCGTCACCACCCACCCACCCCTGTGCGTACCCTGCGCGGTCGCGTCGGTCGGAGCCTGCCCCCACTTACGCAAACGGCATGTCGCGTTGCGCGTCAAGACATTCGTCGTGGCCGGCGTGCACGGGGTCGTGTACCAGCCGAACGGGATGCTCCCGGTCATGTACGAAGCAGGCGGGGTCGCCTTCGAGAGCCGACGGCTCCCCTGGGTACTCGCGGGCCAACTCATCATGGAACTCCAGGAGTTCACGGTGGTGGACCTGGACGCGGAACACGCCGCCTACCTCAAGCGGACGGAGGCGCGGAGCCAGATCTTCGGGGCACGTCTGAAACGCGCGTCCCAGTAAGCGCAGCCGCGCAGCGGGCCGGCGCTCTCTGCACCGCAACTACTCACACCCGTAATCACGTTTCAAGAAGGTCCGTTCACTCGTTCGGTGGGTTCGTATTTGCCTTGGGGGACGTGGTGGGCGGGGGCTTGCATAGTGGGGGGCGTCGCTGCGAGAAGGGGGTTGTCCATGCGGGCGGAAGCGGTTGAGCGGGTTCGGGTTGTGTTCGGGCTGTTCGATGTCGACGGCAATGGATATCTTGAGGCCGATGACTTCGAGCTGATGGCCGAGCGGGTCATCCGGTCGGTGCCCAGTGCCGGTGATGCGGCGAAGCGGGCGATGTTGGATGCCTTTCGGCGGTATTGGGGGACCCTGGTCGAGGAGCTGGACGCCGACCGGGACGGGCGGGTCAGTTTCGACGAGTACACCGCCTGCGTTCTCTCTCCGGAGCGGTTCGACGGCGCCATCGGGGAATTCGCCGAGGCGCTTTCCCGGCTGGGGGATCTGGAGGGGGACGGATTTGTTTCGCGGCCTGTTTTTGTCGCGCTGATGACCGCCATCGGGTTCCGGCTGCCGAATATTCATGCGCTCTTTGACGCGTTCGAGCCCACGGATTCGGACCGGATCGCCAGGGAGACCTGGGACCTCGGAATCAGGGAGTATTACGGGCCCGACAAGGCGGGCATTCCCGGTGACCATCTGGTCGGCGACATGGCGGCCTGAGCACCTGCGGCCCGAGCGGCCGGGCGGGCCCCTGAGGTCCCGCCAGGCCCGCGCCTACCCGCGCCCGTACCCGTAGCCGCGCCCGCGCCCGTACACCCGCGTCCGCTCCGTACCGCGTCACTCCGCCCCGCGGCCCCATGCCGTGCAGACCGCCAGGGACAGGTCGTAGAAATCGGGGGACGCCAGTTCGCGGTATGCGGCGTCGAAATCAGGGGCGGTCGCGAGGCCGGCGGAGATGATGGCCTCGCGGGACTGTTCCAGGTTCAGGCGCCACCACTGCGACTCTTCGTCACCGCCCCTGACCACATGGAGGCGGGCGTCCAGACCGATATCGGTGAGGCCCGCTTTCTCCAGGGGTACGGGGAGTGTCCGGGCCCAGAAGGTGTCCGAACCCACCGAGCGCTCAAGGTGCGTACGGAAAGCCCGCATGATGGTGCGATAGGCCGGGTGCGGGGAGTCCATCACGGGGAAGGACGCCGGTTCCTCGACCAACAGCACACCGCCTGGCTTGAGCCACTCCGCCAGCCGGGCAACTGCCTTGTCCGGATCGGGCAGATGGATCAGCACATAGCGGGCATGGATGAAGTCGAATGATCCGGGCGGGAATTCCTCGGTGTACATGTCGTGCCGCAGTACCCGTACGCCCTGTTCCGCCAATTCCTCAAGGAATGTGGTGTCCAGGTCCGTTACGGTCACTTCGGCGCCCTGTTCGGCCAGCCAGCGGGCCACCGAGCCGCCGCCGCCGCCGACTTCGAGAACCTGATGGCCCGGCTTCAGCCCAAGTGCCTCGAAACGCGCACGGGTATGCGCGTCCAGGAGGGATTCCAGCAGAGTGAGCCGCTGCCGCTCACTGCCTATCTCATGGCTGAACATTCCGTCCCGGTAGCGCGCCTGCGTCCACTCCCAGCGTTCCCCCACATCCATGGCGTCACGATCGCAGCCGCGGATGGAAAAGACATATGTTTGGCGTGGAGTTCACTCGATGTGATGATTCGATACGCAGAAATCGGCAACCGGACGGGAGCCATGATGGGACCCGTGATCAGCCCTCGCGCCATCGAACCGGGCCGTACGGAAAGCTCGTCGCCACAGCACGTCTGGTACGCCTCGTACGGTTCGAACACGTACCTCGGCCGCCTCGCGTACTACATCACCGGCGGGCGCCATCCCGGCGCCGCCCGTACGTACCCCGGCTGCCGGGACCGGCGGCTTCCCGAGCGGTCCGTACCGGTGGAGCTGGACGGGGTCCTGTACTTCGCCACCGAGTCGGCCGTCTGGACCGGCGGGCGCGCGTTCTACGATCCGGACGCCGACGGGCGCGTACTCGCCAGAGCGCACCTCGTCACGGCACAGCAGTTCTCGGACATCGCTGCGCAGGAGATGTACAGGCAGCCGGGGAACGAGCTGGACCTCACCGGCGTACTGAGGCATGGCCGGGCGGTGCTGGGAGAGGGACGGTACGAAACGCTGGTCTGCCCCGGCACTCTCGACGGGGCGCCCGTGCTCACCTTCACCGCGCCCTGGCCGGTCGCGGACGCCGAGCTGAACAGCCCGTCCGCCGCGTATCTCGCCTTCCTCGCCCGCGGTCTCCTCGAAGCGGGGGCCTGGGACGCGGCCGCCGTCGCCGCGTACCTGGCGGGATGCCCGGGCGCGGCCGGCCACTGGACCGCACAGGACATCCGCCACCTGATGACGGCGCCGGGCGCACCATAGCCCCGGCGCCGCCGATCGTCAGGCTCAGTCGTTCGTCAGACTCAGATGTTCGTCAGACTCAGATGTTCGTCAGACTCAGGCGTTCGTCAGACTCTGCCGTTCGTCAGGCTCAGGCGTTCGGGTCGAACGGGATGCCGGCCGGCTTGGCCCGCTCCAGGTGGTAGTTGAAGTTGCCGTCCTTCAGACCGAAGACGGCACTGCCGAAGTTGGCCTGACTCAGCTTGTCGCGGAAACCCGCCGGGTAACCGTTCCAGCCGACCAGCCGCGGGAACTGCCACCCGCGGTAGTGGTTCTCCGGCGGCTCGTCGTTGTTGTTCGCCGGGCGGAACGCGTGCGTGCTCACGCCGTCCTTGTGGTAGACGATCTTGGGGTGCGTACCGTCCCAGCGGATCTGGTCACGGTTGTAGACATTGAAGTTGCCGTGTGCGGAGGTGGAGACGTACTTGGCCTGGTTGTCCTGGACCCAGACCACGACATGCTCCCAGTCGTGGCGGTGGCCGCCGAGCCCGCTGCCGGCGACGGCCTGGTCCTTCTCGAAGTAGAGGCCGTACATGATCGCGCACCAGCCGTTGTTGCACTTGTACCGCGCGTACCCGTTGGTGTTGTCGAGGTCCCAGGAGTCGCGGCACGAGCCGTTGAGGGCGCCCGAGGGATTGAGGCCGGGGGCTATGGTCCCGTCGGAGCCGATGGCCGGGGTCGGGTAGCAGCCGTCGGTGTCGTAGTCGTACGCCGGCTGGAACGTCTGCTCCAGACCATCCGCGTTGGCGGGCAGAGCCGTGGGGGGATCGGCGAACGCCATGCCGGGGAAGGCGACAACCATCGCCATGGCGCTGCCGAGGATGACCGAGATCTTGCGGATGCGCGAGTTTTTCTTCACTGCGTGCGTCCTCCTGATCGACCGTGGCGTGGGGCTCACGGTTCCACTGAGCGGATTGTGACGGGAGAGACGGCTGAAGTGAAGGTGGCCTCAGGCGAGTTGAAGGCCTGAGGCGCTGCCCGGCGGATCAGCGGGTCATGCGAGGAAGGCCGTCAGGCTGTCCAGGAGCATGGTGGTGCCCTGCTCGGCCATGTCGCGCTCGTCGGCGGTGTCGCAGGTCTGGGCCACCACGATGCGAGTCCGGTCGGCACTCTCCTCGGCGAGTTCGACGGTCATGAGCGCCTGCTCGTTCTTCCCGGGTACGTCCATGCCGATCACCAGACGCCGGTTCTCGTCGACCTCGGAGTAGGAGCCGGTCAACGGGAACTGCCCGCCGTCCGGGGTGACCATCGTCGCCTTCCATGCCCCGCCCGGCCGCACGTCCATCTCGACGGATCCGGGAGCGGCATAGGACCACTGTGCGTAGGACTCCGCAACGGTCCAGGCCTTCCACACCGCCGCCACAGGAGTCTCCAGCGTCCGCTCCAACGTGTAGGAGAAACCCTCGGCCGTCGTCTGTTCCGTGGTCATTTCGTGCTCCCTGTCTCGCTCTTGTGAGGTTGTCGGACTGTAGACAGGGGCCGGCCCCAAAACTCATCGGTCTCCCGCGCCTTTTCTTTTCTGAGCAGGCAACCAGTTCCCGGGCCCCCAGACCCCAGCCCCGTCCCCCTCACCGCCCCGCGAACCTCACCGCCCCACGAACGGCACCTCCGCCGTCTCCGCCCGCTCCCCCGCCTCCGCCGTCGGATGCCGCCACAGCCCCTGGCCCGCCAGCAGGGGCAGGACGCCCTCGCCGAACCAGTACGCCTCCTCCACATGCGGATGCCCGGACATGATGAACTCGTCGATCCCCAGCCGGTGATACTCGACGATCCGCTCCGCCACCTCCGCATGGCTGCCGACCAGCGCCGTTCCCGCCCCGCCGCGCACCAGCCCGATGCCCGCCCACAGATTCGGCGAGACCTCCAGATTCGCGGTGCTGCCGCCGTGCAGACCGAGCATCCGGCGCTGCCCCTCCGACTCGCTGCGGGCCAGCCCGGCCTGGACGGCCCGTACCGCTTCCTCGGAGAAACCGTCCAGCAGCCGCTGCGCCTCGGCCCACGCCTGCTCGGACGTGTCACGTGTGATCACATGCAGACGGATGCCGAACCGTACGGAACGCCCCTCGCGCGCCGCCAGTTCACGGATCCAGGCGATCTTCTCGGCGACCTGCGCGGGCGGTTCGCCCCAGGTCAGGTAGACATCACTGTGCCGGGCCGCGACATCGCCGGCCGCCGGTGAGGAGCCGCCGAAGTAGATGGGCGGCACCGGATCGGGCACCCGCGCCAGCTTCGCGTCCTCGATCTGGATGTGCTCGCCCTTCAGCGTCACCGACTCGCCGCGCCACAGGGCCCGGACGACCTCCAGGAACTCTCCGGTACGGGCATATCGCGCGTCCTTGTCGAGGAAGTCGCCGTACGCGCGCTGCTCGTGGCTCTCGCCGCCGGTCACCACATTGAGCAGCAGCCGCCCGGGGGCATGGCGCTGGAAGGTGGCGGCCATCTGCGCCGCGAGGGTCGGCGACAGGATGCCGGGCCGGAACGCGACCAGGAACTTCAGGCGTTCGGTCTCGCGCGCCAGCATGGCGGTGGTCAGCCAGGCGTCCTCGCACCACGCGCCGGTGGGGGTGAGCGCGCCCTCGAACCCCAACTGCTCGGCTGCGCGGGCGATTTGGGTGAGATAGCCGAGAGTCGCGGGGCGCTGTCCGCCGGCCGCACCGGCCGGCAGACCGTGGCCGCCGCCGACGACATGACGGCTGTCGCCGTAGGTGGGCAGGAACCAGTGGAAGGTGAGGTTCACGGGTGTCTCCGAGGGTGGGTGACCGGACCGGGGGGAGGGGGAGTGGAGGGGGACGGGGGTACGAAACGAGGTGGGCGAGGCGGAGGGGGCGGGGAGCCCGGGGCCGGACCGTACGGGACGGGATCCGCGCCGCCTCAGAGCAGGCCGTGCCGGGGCGGCCGCGTACCGCTCAGCACGTACCGTCCGATGTGCTGCACCTTCCAGCGGACCGGATCGTGCAGCGTATGCGTCCGGGCGTCGCGCCAATACCGGTTCAGATTCAGGCTGTCGAGCGCCGAGCGCGTACCCGCCACCTCGAACAGCGCGCTGCTCGTCTCGACCGCCGCCTCCGCCGCCCGTACCTTCGCCGCGGCGACCGCGATCGACGCTTCGGCCGCGCTGTCGTCCGTGAGATCGGCCGTCGCCGCGTCCACCGCGTCCGCGGCGGCGGCGAGCAGCGCCTCTCCCGCCCGTACCTGAAGGGCGAGTTCACCGAACCGCTGGATCAGCAACGGGTCCTCGGCCGCCGTCTCGTACCCGCTCTCGAACCACGGCCGGCTCTTCGTACGCACGAACTCGGCCGCCTCCGCCAGCGCCGCCGCCGCGATACCCGCGTCGATCGCGGCATGCAGAAGCTGCGCGACGGCGCCGTGCAACTGCGGCCCCTGGAAGGTCAGATGGTGCGGTACGACCCGGTCAGCCGGGACCGTCACATCGGCCAGCCGGACCGTACCGCTCGCGGTGGTGCGCTGCCCCATGCCGTCCCAGTCGTCGAGGACGGTCACGCCCGGGGCGTCACGCGGTATGTACGCGACATGCAGGGCGTCGTCCTCGGCGCGCGCAAGAACCGGGATCCAGTCGGCGAAGAGGGCGCCGGTGGAGTAGTGCTTCTGACCGTTGAGCAGGTACGAGCCGGAGCCCGCGGCAACGCCATCGCCACCCGAGCCGCTCCCGGCCGCGCCACCCGAGCCGTTCTCACCGGCGGCGCCGTTCTCACCGGCGGCGGGCACCGGCGTCAGCCGCGTACGGATGTCCTGGACATGCTTGGTGCCGGCCTCCGACTGCGCGTTGCCGAACCGCCGCCCCGCCAGCACCTCCCCGAAGAAGAACTCCCGCTGCTCCGGAGTGCCCTGCCGCCGCAGCACATTGATGTACACGAAATGGCTCTGCGGGATCTGGGCCAGGCTCGCGTCCGCGCCCGCCAGCAGCCGGAAGATCTCGGCGAGCGTACGCGCGGACACATCCGCACCGCCGTATTCGCGCGGCACGGTGACGCCGAGCAGACCGCTGGCCGAGAGGCGTTCGAGTTCGGCGCGCGGCAGCCGCCGCTCCTGGTCCCGCTCGGCGGCCCCCGCCCGGAATTCATCGGCCAGCTCCCGGGCCAGGGCGAGCGCCTCGGCGTCGTCGGCCACCGTACGGACGGGGGCGGGGCCGGGGACGGAGCCTGGGGAGGAGGCGTTACGAGCGGGTGCGGCGGTCACGGTACGGCCTCCAGAAGGGGGAAGGGGCCCGGCACGCCCGGCCCTTGCACGCCCCGGGCACACCGGATGAACGGCTCACATGGTGATGTACGTACGGAACCGGGAACCCGGGCGCCCAACGGGCGGCACACAGGGGTATCCGGCGTATCCGGAAGAGTGAGATCCGCTTCGGGATCCGGTCAGACGCAGACGCCCGGCCGACAGAGGGCACTGGAAACGCGTACGAGATCGACGTGCCGGCGCCGGGTGAGATCGTCCTGCCGCGACTGCAACACGCCACCTCCTTCCGCTTCTGATGCCTCCGAACAGACGTCGCCACCGTACCGGCGCCCTCCTCCCCCCGTCCATCAGGCATCTTCGTGCCGGTGATCGGAGTCCTCGACGCCGTCGGCCGCCGACCGCGGATAGTCCGGCGCTGCCCGGGAACGAATTCGCGCGGGGTCGTTTCGTCCGGAGTCCTTTCGTCCATGGAATGGGGATCACATGGCAGACAGAGAGCGCGGCGGAGAGCTGGCGGGCAAGGTCGCCCTCGTGACCGGCGGGTCGGCCGGTATAGGTCTCGCCGTCGCCCGCCGCTTCGCCGCCGAGGGCGCGACGGTGTACGTCACCGGCCGCCGCAAGGCGGAGCTGGACGAGGCGGTGGAAATCATCGCGGCGGACGGCCGGGCCGACGGGAGCGTGGCCGACGGGGGCGGGGGCGGGGGCGCAGCCATCGGCGTACAGGGCGATGTCTCGGACCTCGACGATCTCGACCGCCTCTTCGCGACGGTCAGAGCGCAGAGCGGACGGCTGGACATCCTCGTCGCCAACGCCGGCGGCGGCACCTTCGCCCGGCTCGGCGACATCACCGAGGAGCAGTACGACCGTACCTTCGGCATCAATGTCAAAGGACTCGTCTTCACCGCACAGAAGGCGCTCCCCCTCCTCCCCGACGGCGCCTCCGTCATCGTCCTGTCCTCCACCAACGCCTCCCTCGGCATCGAGGCGATGAGCGTCTACAGCGCGACCAAGGCCGCGATCCGCAGTCTCGCCCGCTCCTGGGCGGCCGAACTCGCCGGACGGAACATCCGCGTCAACGCCATCAGCCCCGGCCCGGTCGACACCCCCGGCGTCGACGGCCTGGCGGGCCCCAGCGCCCGGGTCCGCCGGCGCCTGAAGGACGGTTACGCGGCCAGGATCCCGCTCGGCCGGATGGGCCGGCCCGAGGAGGTCGCCGACATGGCACTCTTCCTGGCCTCCGACCGAAGCTCCTTCACCACCGGAGCCGAACTCTTCGTCGACGGCGGCCTAGCCCAGATCTGAGCCCGCCACCCGTCCCCGCGCCCGCCACCCGCACGTGCCGATACGGAGGCCGACCGCCCCACGCCGATACGGACGCCGACCGCGAGGTCAGCCGTGCTCCGGCCCCTTCGGCGCCCCCTTCGGCGTCCGCGGCCCCCGCACCCCCCGCACCCCCCTCTGCCCCTTCTTCCGTCCTTCCTCCCGTCGCCACCGCGTCAGCGTCTCCCCCGGCGCCAGCCGTTCCACCACCTGGGCCAGTTCGTCGCAGGCCTTCTCGATCCGCAGCCGTACGTTCTTCTGCTCGGTGATGATCGCCGCCAGCAGCAGCGAGGTCAGGGCCGCGGACCCGTTGAGCGCCTGGAGGCTGACCATCCGCTCGATGAGGTTGTGGTGGGCGAAGCCGCCGACACGGTCGGTCGCCTCCGAGATCGCCAGGACGGAGACGAACAGGACGTACGGCGCGCTCCCCGGCAGTTCGAATCGCAGCGCGGCCCAGATCAGCACCGGGAAGACCAGGAAGAGCAGGGTCAGCGAACTCATGGTGGCGATCGGTGTGATCACGGCCGCCGTGATCACCAGGGCCGTCGCCTCGGGCCAGCGGTAGTGGTCCACGCGCAGCCGGAATCTACGGAGGACCAGCAGGAAGGGCGTGACCACCAGCACCCCCATCGCATCGCCCGCCCACCACGCCGACCAGATGGCCCAGAAGCCCCCCGGCGCCAGTCTGCCGCTCAGGATGAAGGACGCCGTACCGATCGTCGCGCTGATCAGCATCCCGGCGAGCGCGCCCAGGAACACCAGGGCGACCCCGTCCCGCAGCCGGTCCAGTTCGATACGGAAACCGACCCGCCGGAGCATCAGATAGGCGCAGACCGGAGCAAGGGTGTTCCCTGCCAGGATGCCGAGATCGGCGGGCACGAACGGGCCGAGGGTCAGGATGCTGCCGAGGGTGCCCAGGGTGATCCCCGGCCAGACGCCGGGGCCGAGGAGGAGCAGGGCGGTCAGAGCGACACCGGTGGAGGGCCAGAGGGGGGTGACGGTCGCACCCTCGATCCGGACCTGCTTCAGCAGACCGAGCTGTCCGGCCCCGTAGTAGGCGACGGCCATGCCCAGAATCCGGAGTGCGGCCATGGCGGCCGGGGGAAGTCGTCGGTTCTCCTCGCTACGCACCACTCGGCCATGAGACAACGCCCCCGGCACCGGTCGGCCGTGACACGCACTGCCGGACCCACTCGTCACCCCGAGTCACCCCGAGTCACCCCGCCCCGTCCCCCTGCACCCCCGACGCCACCACATGCGGCCTGCTCACTCGCGGTGACTCGTCCGACCGGCCGCCCGGCCGTGCGACGTGCGACGCGGCCCCGTCCGGCTGCGCCCCCGGCGGCCCGTCGTGCCGCAGTACGAGTACGGCGGCGTCGTCCGTGTGCCCGGTCAGCTCGGCCACCTTCATCACCTCCGCCGCCAGATCCCCCGGATCGGCCGAGACCCCCGCCTCGACCGCCCTGGCCACCCGCGCCATCCCCTCCTCGATCGGAAAGGAGGGCCCTTCGACCACACCGTCCGTGAGCAGGACGAACGCCCCCGCGCTCAGCAGCGGGCGCCGGGTCACCGGATACTTCTCGCCCGCCATGATCCCCAGCGGCAGCCCGCCCTCGTCCTCGGCGCAGCCGGACCAGCCGTCGACCGTCGCCCACACCGAGGCGACATGCCCGGCGCGCGCGCTCTGGATCTCCCACCGGACCGGGTCGAAGCGCAGGAACGTACAGGTCGCGAAGAGTCCGGAGTCCACCGACATCAGCAGGTCATTGGCCAGGCTCAGTACCTCGCCCGGGTCGTGCGCGCTGGCGGCGACCGCCCGCAGCCCTATCCGTACCTGCCCCATAAAGGCAGCGGCCTCCACGTCGTGCCCCTGCACATCGCCCACGGAGAACGCGAGCGAGCCGTCGGACAGCGCGAAGCCGTCGTACCAGTCGCCCCCGATGTCGAGGCCGTCCTGCGACGGCGCGTATCTCGCCGCGGTCCGCAGGCCCGGTACGGCGGGGAGCCGCGCGGGCAGCATGTCGCGCTGGAGCGCCTCGGCCAGCTCCACGCGGGCATGCTGGAGCTCCGCCCCTTCCCTCGCCTGGGCGGTCAGCCGCCCAAGTGTGGTCAGCAGGTCGTCGGCGCTCGTCGAGCGCGGGGGACGACGCCGGGTCATGCACCGCCTCGCTACCGAGTAGGGGTCGATGGTCCGCGCTGCTGCGCAAACCACAAATCATCATATTTCTGGAATGTGACATCTGCTGAACGAGATCCTGCGCACGGCTCCTCACGAGGCGAGCGGCCTGCCTGCCCGGTCCGCCGCGCCTCCCGCGCCCAGCAGCGTCACCGGGGTCCCGGCGGCCTGCGGCTCCAGCTCCGGCATGTGCTGCCGCCCGTGCCGGGCCACGACCGCCGGGAGCGCTCCCCGTACGAACTGCGCCGCCCGCAGCCACGGCTGCCCGTACACATGGCGCGCCCGCCGCTCGACCCCGGCGGCGAGCCGGTCCACCGCCGGGCCCAGGGGGTACGTACGCCCGGCCGGCCAGGGCAGCCTGGCGCGCAGCTCACGCAGCGCGGCCACCTGCTCGCCGCCCCGGACCATATCGGTGTCGGTCCAGCTCAGATAGCCCACACCGATCCGTACGCCATGGTGCGCGACCTCGGCCCTGAGGGTGTGCGCGAATGCCTCCACCCCGGCTTTCGACGCGCAGTACGCGGTCATCATCGGCGCGGGGGCGAGGGCCGCGAGCGAGGCGATCTGGAGGTAGTAGCCGCGCGAGTTCAGCAGGGCGGGGAGGAAGGCGTGCGCGGTGTTGGCGCCGCCGATGAGATTGACCTCGATCACCCGCCGCCACACATCGGGCGTGCAGTGGCGGAAGAGCCCCGCCGCCGCGACTCCCGCGTTGGCGACGACGACATCGACCGTACCGAAACGCTCCTCGACGCGCCGTGCCGTACGGATCATGGCCTCGGCGTCGGTGACATCCGTATGCCAGTACGCCGCCTCCGCCGCGCCGGTCAACGACGCGGCGACACGGGCGAGTTCGGCCTCCTCCAGACCGACGAGCGCCAGTCTCGCGCCACGCTCGGACAGGGCGCGGGCGAGGTGCTCGCCCACACCGCGCGCGGCGCCGGTGACAACGGCGGTCTGTCCATGGAACGGCAGGTTTCCGCGCATGGGCGGGCCTCCAGAAGGGGTCGGGGGACCGTCCCCCGGGTGCCGGACGAGGCCCGGAGCGGGGGACGGCATTCCGTACGGCGGTACGGCCGCACGGCGAATCCGTACGGCGGTCCGTACGGCAAGGGGTGTTCCGTACGGCAGGCGGTACGGCAAAGGGGGCCGTACGAATCCGTACGGCACGTACAGCAACGGCAACGGAGACCGCGACGGTGACGGGGACGGTGACGCGGCCAGGCGCTTCCCGGGGCAGTCGGCCGGGCCTCGCCTCCCGAAGCCTTGGGCGTCCCGGGGCCTCGGGCCTCCCGCGCCCGCCGGTCAGGCGCGTTGCAGCGCCAGCACCGCGTTGTGCCCGCCGAAGCCGAAGGAGTGGCTCACGGCCCGGTCGATCCGCCGCCGCAGCGGCTGCTTGGTCACACAGTCGATGTCGAACCCGTCGGCCGGCGCGTCCAGATTCGCGATCGGCGGCACCACCCCGTGCTGAAGGGTCAGTACGGTCAGCCCCGCCTCGATCGCGCCGGCCGCGCCCATACAGTGCCCCAGCACGCCCTTGGGCGCCGTCACCGAGGGCCGGTGCGGGAACACCCGGCTGATCAGCGCGGCCTCGGTCGCGTCATTGAGCGGGGTCGATGTGCCGTGCGCGTTGACGTGCTCGACGTCACCGGCCCCCCATCCCGCGTCCCGGAGCGCCGCCTCGACCGCGCGCTGGGCGACCGCGCCCGAGGGGTGCGGGCTCGTGGGGTGATGGGCGTCGGTGGTGGCACCGGCGCCCGCGACCAGCGCACGCGGCACCGCGCCGCGCGCCCGCGCGTCCTTCTCCCGCTCCAGCACCATGATCGCCGCGCCCTCGCCCATGACCAGCCCGGCGCGGTCGGCGGCGAAGGGCCGGCACAGCACGGCCGGATCGACACCGGGCCCCGCCGTGGCGGCCACCCCCGAACGCGCGAACCCGGTCATGGCGAGCGGGCAGATCATCGCCTCGGTGGCACCCGCCACGGCGATGTCGCACTGCCCCGCCGCCAGCAGGTCACGCGCCACGGAGAGCGCCGTGACCCCCGAGGAGCACGCCGTGCACGGCGCCATGCTGGGCCCGGTGGCGCCCATCGCCACGGCGATCTCCGCCGCCGGCATATTGGGGATCGTCAGCAGGACACCGGACGGCGAAGTGGCCTCGGGGCCGCGCCGGTCGAGCGTCACGGCCTGGTCCGCCACGCTCGCGGAGCCCCCGCTGCTGGTCCCGACCACGACCGCGACCCGGGTCCCGTCCCAGGCCGCCGGGTCGAGCCCGGCGTCGGCGACCGCCTCGCGCGCCGCGATCAGGGCGAGCTTGACGTATCGGCCCATCCGGAACACCGTACGCCCGCCGACCGCCGCGGCCAGGTCGATGCCGTCGACCGTACAGGCGAAGTCGACGGCGCAGCCGTGCAGTTCGGGGAGGGTACGGGCGTACGAGACGCCGGCGCACACCCCGTCCCAGGTGGACCCGGTGTCGTTCCCGGCCGGGGTGATCATGCCAAGACCGGTGACGGCGACGGCGGGTCCGCGCACCGGCCGGACGGCGGGTCCGCTCATCGGCCGACGCCCACGGCCGTTGTCGCATCGTCGAGGAACGCGGTGATCTCGGCCAGCGTGGCGCCCTTGAGGAGGGCGTCGGAGTCGGTGTCGATGCCCAGCGTCTCCTTGATGATCACGGCGAACTCGGCGACGGCGAGAGAGTCCATCTCCAGGCTGTCCATGGTGGCCTCGGGGAGGATCTCGGCTGCGGGCACCTTGAAGGTCGCGGTCAGTACCTCGGTGATCCGCGGGTGGATCTCGCTCATGGCATGTCCTTGTGTCGGTGGTGGATGGGGTGGTCGGTTCGAGGGGTCGGCGGGGCCGGTGGGGTCGGTGGTTTCAAGCGGGTACGGAGTGCCAGGCGGCCTTCGCGTCGTCGTAGGCGTCCACGTAACCGGCGCCGGAGATGGGCCAGTCCGCGAGCATCTCCTCGGGCAGGGCGAAGGCGTCGACAAGGGTGGGGGCGTGGCCGGCCAGCTCGGCGACGAGCCGCTCGACGGCCTCCACGAGCCCTTCGGTGTGCCGGGGGGCCAGCCGGCCGGCGGCCAGCAGATCGCCGCTGTTCCGGTCGATCCAGCGCAGCGCGAACAGCCGGTGCAGGGAACGCAGCAGCTCATGGGCCTCGGTGCCGGGTTCCAGACCGTCCACCGCCGCCGCGAACGCCTCGGCCGCGCGACGGTACGCATGGGCTTCGACGGCGCGCAGCGCGGCACCGGAGGCGGCGTTCCAGCGCGCGAGCGAGTCGGCGTGCGGAGCGGCCCGGCTCATCCGGCGCCGGGCGCGGGCCAGCCAGAGGTCCTCGACATCGGCGAGGAGCGAACCGAGGAAGCAGGTGTCGGACAACTCCCGCACGGCCAGGGACTCGTCGTCACCCGCGCGGCCGTCGCCGCGACCGCCCTGCCCGAAATCGTCCTGCCCGGAGCCGACCGCGGTGTCAGCCCGCGCGGCACCGGCCCGCGCCGAGCCGCCCGTACACCCGTCGCCGCAACCGCCCTGCCCAAAACCGTCCTGCCCGGAGCCTCCCTGCCCGGAGCCGCCCCGCGCCCAGCCGTCCCGGAAGCCGTCCCGCCCCGGTGCCTCCCGCCGCAAGTCGTCCCGGCCGTCTTGGAAGCCGTCCCGCCGAACGCTTTCCCTCGCCGGCGCCCCCGCCGAGAACAGCATCTCCGCCGCCGCCTTCGCGTAGATCGCGAGATTGTCGCCCTCCGCCGTGATCGCGCCCTCCGCGCCGGCCATCAGCTCCGCGAGGCCGTTGCTCTCCAACAGCCCCTGCGCCCCGCACCGTTCGCGAGCCTCCAGGATCACGCCGCGCGCCTGCCAGGTGATCCAGCCCTTGGCAACGGCCACCGCCCGCTCCGCCTCGCCCTTGGTCTCCTCGGTGTGCGTCAGCCACGCGTCGAGGGCCGCGCGGTGCAGCAGGCTCATCGCGAACACCGTGGCCAGGGCCCCGACCAGCGGGCCGTGGTGCGTACGGTGTGCGAAGACCGGCACGCGGTCGACCGCCCTGGCGCCCGAGATCAGCCGGTGCCCGCCGTACCGTACGGCCAGCGCCAGCGCGACCCGCGCCCCGCCCAGCGCGCCCGCGCTCATCGAGAGCTTGCCCGTGGTGACCCGGCCGATCGACGTCAGAAAGCGGCGGCGGCGGTTGCTCTGCTCGCTGCTGAACCGCCCGTCCGCGCCGAGCCGCCCCTGAGCCCCGCCCAGCAGCGCGCTCCGCGCCACGAAGACCTGGTCGAACGAGGTCAGCGCGTGGTCGACCGGGCTACCGAACACCGCGGGCAGCCGCCGCACCCGTACCCCCGGCAGGGCCCGCTCGCCGTCGGTCAGCGGGGTCAGGAACAGAAAGACCCCGTGGTCGGTGCCGTCCACCAGCAGCCGCGCCGCCACCACACCCGACTTGGGGCCGCCGACCGGGCTGGTGTTGGGCATGAACTTCTGCGCCCCGGCGTGCGGGGTGTGCAGGACGAAGCCGTCCCTGGCGCGGTCGTACGTCGCCGTCGTCTCCAGGGCCGCCGCGTCATTGCCGTGCGCCACCTCCGTACAGAGGAAGGTGCCCACTCTGCGCAGCCCCAGAAAGTCCGCCAGTTCCCGCGGGTCGCGCTGGTCCCGCGGGTCACGCGGATCCCGCTGGTCCCGCGACGGCTCGCCCGCCTGCCCTTCCGTACTGCTGGCACCGCCCGCGAACGTACCGCCCGCGAAGCCGTGGTCGAGCAGGCTGCCCAGGAACAGGTTGTAGTGGATGCCCGCCACGGTCGTGAGGCACGAGTCGACCGGGCCCAGCCATTCGTACAGCGCCACCAGCCGGCGCGGATCCGCCGCCAGCGCCAGTGGGCTGTCGAGCGAGTGATTGACCGTACGCAGCCGTGTGTACGCCAGCGCGACCCGCTCCCCGGCCGTGGCGTCCACCGGGCGGCGGAACGGTTCCGCCGCGACGAGCCGTCGCCACGGCGCGTGCACGCGCGCGAATTCCGCACCGAACAGCACCCGCGTCAGCCGCGCCGCCGTGGTGTCCGGTGAGTCCGTCGAGTTCATCGAATCCATCGAGTCCGCCCGGTCCGCCGGGCCCGCGGGGTCCACGGAGCCCGTGGATTCCACACCGTCATGGTCGATCAGTACGCTCACGCGAAAAGAACGATCAAGGAGTGGCGAAGAAACGACTCTTCCCCACCGCGGACCTCAAAACATTCATTCGAAAGGCCCCCCTGACGCACGGCCCCCGCCCTCACGCGCGACAGAACGCCAGCGCCACGTTGTGCCCGCCGAAGCCGAAGGAGTGGCTGACCGCGGTCTCGGTCCGCTGCCGCCGTGGCTCCTTCGTCACACAGTCGAGGCCGAACTCGGGGGCGGGCGCGTCCAGATTGGCGACCGGCGGAATCACGCCGTGTTCCAGCGTCAGTACCGTCGCCACCGCCTCGATCGCCCCGGCCGCGCCCAGCGTGTGCCCCACCACCCCCTTCGGCGCGGTGACCGGCGGCCGGTGGGCGTAGACCCGCTCGATCAGGGTCGCCTCCATGGCGTCGTTGAGCGGTGTGGAGGTGCCGTGCGCGTTGACGTGCTGCACGTCGTACGGACTCCAGCCCGCGTCCCGCAGCGCCGCCTCCACCGCGGCCTGCGCTCCCCGGCCGTTCGGCTCCGGCGCGGTGGGGTGGTACGCGTCCGTACTGGAACCGGCGCCCACCAACAGCGCGCGCGCCCTCCGGCCCCTGGCCCGGGCCCCGTCCTCCCGCTCCAGTACGACCATGGCCGCGCCCTCGCCGAGGACGAACCCGTCCCGGTCCGCGGCGAACGGGCGTGACGCCCCGCCCGGGTCGTCCGTACGCGTCGACAGCGCGCCCATCCGCGCGAACGCCGTCACCACCAGCGGTGTCAGTACGGACTCGGCGCCCCCGGCCACCACCACGTCGCACTGCCCGCCGGCCAGCAGATCGCGTCCGAGCGCGATCGCGGTGGCGCCCGAGGCGCAGGCGGTCACCGGCGCCAGGCTGGGCCCCTGCGCCTTGAGCGCGATCGCGACCTCCCCGGCCGCCGCGTTCGGGATCATCATCGGTACGAGCAGCGGGGAGACCGAACCGGGGCCGTGCTCCCGCAGTTTCAGCGCCCCGTCGGCCAGTACGGAGACCCCGCCGACGCCCACCCCGAGCACCACGCCCACCCGGCCGCCCTCCCAGGCCGCGGGGTCGAGCCCGGCGTCCGCGACCGCCTGCCGGGCGGCGATCAGCGCCAGCTTCGCGAACCGTGCCATGCGCCAGACGGAGCGCCCGCCCACCGCGGCGTCCACGTCGAGGCCGTCGACCGCGCAGGCGAAGTCGACCGGCATTCCGGCCAGTTCCTCCCGGCGCCGGGCGACCGACCGCCCGGCGCACAGCCCCGCCCAGAAGGCCCGCTCGTCGCCGCCGGCCGGGGTCACCACGCCAAGACCGGTCACCGCGACCGCGCCGCCGCCCCGGCTTGCCCCCGGACCGGCCGCCTTCGCCGCTTGCTCCGTCATGATCCGTTCCTTCCGTCGTGGGCCGCGGCCCGTGAAGTGCCCGGGGCCTCGGGCGTGTCTTCAAAGTCCCGTCTGCCCGGCGACGCCTGGCACGCACGCTCGCCGCGTTGTCGGGATCATCCAAGTACGTCCAGTACGAGGATGACCCTCCGCCTTGCGATCGCACGCACCAGACGCCGCCAGGCCCGCCCTGCGGGCGGACGACGCTACTTTGAAGACACGCCCTCGGCCTGTGAAGTGCCCGGCCGCGGCGCGTCCGGCCGTGGTGTGCCCGGCCAGCGGAGCGCCGCCGTGCCCCAGGTCAGCCCGCCGCCGAAGGCGGTGAGCAGGACGCGGTCGCCCGTACGGAACCGCCCCCGGTCCTGCGCGTCCGCCAGGGCCAGCGGGATGGAGGCCGCGCCCGTGTTCCCCACCCGGTCGAGATGGGTGACACAGCGGTCCGCGCCGATACCGACCCGCTCGGCGACGGCGCGCAGGATCCGGGCGTTGGCCTGGTGCGGTACGAAGTGGTCGACCTCGGCCGGGTCCCAGCCCACTTCGCCCAGCAGGGAGCGGCAGGAGGCGGTCATCCGCTCGACCGCGTGCTGGTAGACCGCCCGGCCGCGCATCCGGAAGTACGGGTCGCCCTCGCCCGGCGGCCGCCCGGCGGCCCGGGACCGTGACCCGCCCGCGGCCACGCTGATCAGGTCGTATCCGGTTCCGTCGCTGCCCAGGTCGAAGGCGAGCAGCTCGCCCGGGGCGCCGGCGGTGCCCGCGCCGATGAGCGCGGCTCCCGCGCCGTCGCCGAACACCACGCCCGAGGAGCGGTCGCGCGGGTCCAGCCAGGTCGAGTACACATCGGCGCCGACCAGCAGCACCCGGTCGTACAGCCCGGACACCACCAGGCCCTGGCAGACCGCGAGACCGTAGACGAAGCCGCTGCACACCGCGCCGATGTCGAACGCGGGCACCGGCCCGAGGCCGAGCCGCGCGGCGAGGGCGGGGGCGGTGCCGGGACAGGGATGATCCGGCGTGGCCGTGGCCAGCACCACGGCATCCACCGCCCCCCCGCCCCACGCGCCACCCCCGGACCCGGACCCGGAACCCGCCGCGGAACCACCCCGAGCCCGGCCCTCGGCCGCCGCCGACGGCCCGCCGCCCGCAGCACCCCGAGCACCGGACCCGGAATCCGCCCCCGGCCCGTCACCCGCACCGGCCCCGGACCCCGGCCCGGAACCTCCACCGCCTCCGGGCCCCTGGCCGCCCCCGCCCATCAGCCGGCGCGCCGCCTCGTACGCCAGGTCCCCCGTCGACACCCCCCGGCCCGCCCGGTGGCGGCTCGCGATCCCGGTGCGCGAGCGCACCCACGCGTCGTCCACCCCCCAGGCCGCGGGCAGCGCCTCATTGGGCACCGGCTCCCCGGGCACCCACCCGGCGACGCCCTCCAGCACCGCCGTCCGCACCTCGCGGGCCCCCCGGGTCCCCGGGGCGCGCGGCGCCCGCTTTCCCGCGCGCCCGTACAGCGCGTATCCGCTCGCCACCCACGGCCCCCATCCGGTAAAAACTCACATTGACCGGATGCCAAACGCCCTGGCGCACAAGCGAGTTACTGCACCATATGGGGGACTGGTCGCACAGATTCCCAGCCCGGCAGTGAAATCCGCGCGGCCGAGGTGCCGATTCCATTCGGTACGGGCGGGATCCAGTGCCCGATACCCGCGCGTTCCTCGAGCAGTTCGGACTCCTTGTACCGCCGGCATCCCCGGTGCCACACCAGAATGCCCGCGAGCCAGTTCTCCAGCTCCTTCACATAACCGCCGAGCACCCGTCGCGCTTCGTCGTCCAGTCCGAAGTCGTCGTACAGCACCGGCAGTTCATGGGCGACGACATGCTGGAACTGGCTCATGCGCGAGTTCATCAAATCGCCGACGATGGCGAGAGCCGTCGGGTAGTCGCAGCCGAAGAAGTTCTCCACGACCAGAACGCCATTGTGGATCTCGCCCTCGAACTCGATCTCCTTCTGGTACGAGAACACATCGTTCATCAGGCACGCGTAGTCCTGCGCCGCGTTCTCCATGGACCTCACCGGGCCGCTCCGGTAGATCTCCGGCGGCACCACCCGCCCATGGCCGAGCCGGGACAGGCTCATCGTCATGTGCGAGCCGAAGGTCTGCCGCCGCATCTCCATATAGTCGACGGGGTCGGGGATACGGTTCTGCGCCTGGTTGGTCAGCTCCCAGAGCCAGCTCCCGATCATGTCCTCGACGGCCTGCCGGAACACGCGCCGCCCGTCCCGGTCCATCGGCCCCGCCGTACGGGCCCACAGATCGGCCAGCCCGCGCTCCAGCCCGGTGGCCGGCACCGGAGTCCCGTCCGTCCCGACCGGCATGAACAGCAACAGCCGTTCGTTGCAGGCCTTCGCGCCCGCCAGATCGCGCCCGTTGCCGTACACCACCGGGTAGTAGTCGTCGCCGTACGTCCCCCAGGTCAGCCAGTCCGAGGTCAGATCGAGCCCCTCGGGGGTGGCGTCCGGATGGATACCGGCGGCGCAGAGCGGCAGATCGATCCGCCGGAGCCGCTCCTCGTCCCACACATCGGAGCCCGGAATCCCCGGCTGCGCCTCCAGGATTCCCATCCGGTGCGCCCACTCGACGGTGTTCTCCCGCGAGCGGTCGAGATACGGGCTCAGGGTGGCCTCGAACGGCATCCGGAACTCGGGCAGCACGGAAGGCCCGACCCGCTGGAACGGGACATGGCTGTGCCTGCGCGCTCGGGCCCCGGCGCCCCCGCCGATCGCCTTCGCGATATCGGCCGCGACCGTCCCGAGCCCGACCGGAGTCATCGAGAACCCCGGAATACCGCCGGCAAGCGCCCCGTCCGGCCCCGCACCAGCGCCTGCGTCCGCCCCCGCCCCCGCCCCCGAGCCGTTCATATAGCGGCTGGACCGCATATGCCACTCATGGCCGCCCGACTGCCAGTCCTGAAGCCCCTTCACATAGCCCAGCGTGTCCGCGCAGAGCCCCGGCGCGAGCCCCTTCTCCGCGAAGAGCGGCCCCAGTTCGGTCAGCGCGGTGTGCTCGAACTGCTGGATCCGCGACGTCAGCAGTTCGTTGACGGCATCGGCCGCCTCCTGGGTCGTACAGCCGAGGAAGGTCTCCAGGACGAGCACCCCGTTGCTCAGCTCGCCCTCCTCCTCGATCTCCCGCTGGTACGAGAAGAGGTCGTTGCGCAGATGCACAGCGTCCGAGAACGTGTCCTTCAGGACCCGCAGCGGCCGGGACCCGGCGATCTCGGCGGGGACCTCGGCGCCCGCCGCGTACTCGATGAGCCCCGCCGACCAGGGCGCTCCGCCGACCTTGCGGCGCATCTCGATGTACTCGACGGGGTTCGCGATCCGCTCCGCGTTGATGTTCGCGAGCTCCCAGTCGGACTCGTTGAGCAGATTCTCGGTGCTCTCCGCGAACCGCTCGCGCCAGCCCATGGACATGCTCGGGACCGTACGGGCCCAGAGATCCGCGAGCCCGGCCTCGACCGGATTGGTGGGCTCCGGGAATCCGGCGGAGAGATCCATCGGCATAAAGGCGGCCAGCCGCTCCAGATACGCCTTGCCGCCCTCGCGGTCCTGGGGACGTTTGTAGACCTCCAGGAAATGGTCGTCGAAGAAGAACACCCACACATACCAGTCGGTGACCAGAGAAAGCGCGGGACCGTCGCAGTCCGGGTGGGTGTACGAGCAGAGCAGGGCGTAGTCGTGGGAATCGAGATCGTGCTCCTCCCAGATCCCCGATCCCTCCAGCATTCCCATGTCCCTGGCCCATTTCTTGGAGTGCTCCCTCGCCTCCTCCAGGTGGGGATTGAGCCGGGCCGGATAGGCCATATAGAAATCCGGCAGTTCAAAGGGCTGTGTCACGGATGAGCGGCCTTTCCCGAAGGTTCCGGAATATGTCCCCGACCGGAATGAACCGGTCAGGGAATACCGACACCACTCGTACCGCCCCCCTGTCCGTCTCACCCGGTCGGCTCAGACCTACCCCGCCGCCGGTTGCGCCATCCGCACCAGCAATTAGTCATATGAACAGACAGAAACTGCGTGGTGTACGTGCGTCACGGCGGGGCCCGGGTGATCATCGGGGCATGAGCACCAGGATCCGGCTGGCACAACAGCCCGAGGCCGACGAACTCCTCGGCCGCAGCCCGCTGGCCGCGCTGACCGGCATGCTGCTGGACCAGCAGGTCCCGATGGAATGGGCGTTCACCGGCCCGTACACCATCGCCGTACGGATGGGCCGGGACGATCTCGACGCGGGCGAGATCGCCTCGTACGACCCCGAGGCCTTTGTGGCACTGCTCTCGGAGAAGCCCGCGGTGCACCGCTATCCGGGCTCCATGGCCCGGCGCGTCCAGCAGCTCTGCCAGTACCTGGTCGAGCACTACGACAGTGATGCCGAGGCGATCTGGCGGGATGTCGCCACCGGCCGAGAGGTACTGGCCCGGCTCAACGCGCTGCCCGGCTACGGCGCACAGAAGGCGCAGATCTTTCTGGCCCTGCTGGGCAAGCGGTTCGGCGTACGGCCGGAGGGCTGGCGCGAGGCGGCGGGCGCGTACGGGGACGAGGGGTCGTACCGCTCGGTCGCGGACATCACAGGACCCGAGTCGCTCGCCAAGGTCAGGGCGTTCAAGCAGGAGGCGAAACGCGCGGCGAAGGCGGCGAAGAGCGCCAGGCCCCCGGGAAAGCGCTGACGGGTACGCCCGGGCAGGGACCGGGCCGGCCGACCCGCCGGCCGGCCCGCTCACTCGCCCACTCGCCCACTCGCTCGCCGGAAGTTGATGTGACCTGCGACACAACAGTTCACAGCCGTGGCGCCGGTCGCTAGCTTTCCCTGACACCTGCTCATCCGTTCGTGCCGGAAGGACTCTTGTGAACGCAACTCCCCGCGGAATCCTGGCTCTCACAGCCGCCGCCGCGCTCGCCGCGCCCCTGCTGCTCTCCGCCTCCCCCGCCGCCGCGCGGGCGCACGACCCGGCCAAGGAAGCGGCGAAACTCTCCCGGAAGCTGGTGCGCGAGGCATCCGCCAAGGACGCCTTCAAGCACCTCAGGGCGTTCCAGGAGATCGCGGACTCCGCCGACGGCAACAGAGCCGCCGGCACCCCCGGCCACGACGCCTCGGCCGCCTATGTGTACGAGAAGCTGAAGAAGGCCGGCTACCGCGTCTCGTACGACACCTTCGACTTCCCCTTCATCGAGACACTCGCCGAGAAGCTCTCGGTCACCTCTCCCACGCCCCGTGACATCGGGATAGTGGCCATGTCGTTCACCAAGTCCACCCCGGAGGGCGGCACCAGTGCCGCCGTCGCCGCCGTCCCGGTCGACGCCACCACCGGCTGCGAACCCGCCGACTACGCCGCCGGCGCCTTCACCGGCAAGATCGCGCTGATCCAGCGCGGCGGCTGCGACTTCGCCACCAAGCAGCGCGAGGCCGGCGCCGCGGGCGCGGTCGCCGCCGTCATCTACAACAACACCGAGGGCGCCCTCAACGGCACGCTCGGCAGCCCCGAAGCCGGAGTGATCCCCACCGGCGGCATCACCCAGGCCGAGGGCAAGGCGCTCGCCGCGGAGGCCGCGAGCGGCACCGTCACGGTCTCCCTGGAGCTGCGCCAGTTCCAGGAGCGGCGCACCACCCGCAATGTGATCGCCGAGACCAAGGGCGGCGACCCGGACCGTACGGTCATGCTCGGCGCCCACCTCGACTCGGTCACCGAGGGCGCCGGCATCAACGACAACGGCTCGGGCTCCGCGGGACTGCTCGAAGTGGCCCTCGAACTCGCCGAGACGCACGACAAGCCCACGAACAAGGTCCGCTTCGCCTGGTGGTCGGCCGAGGAACTGGGCCTGCTGGGCGCCGAGTCGTACGTCACCCGCCGCACCCCGGAGCAGCGCGCGGACATCGCGCTCTACCTCAACTTCGACATGATCGCTTCGCCGAACGCCGCCCAGTTCGTCTACGACGGCGACGACTCGGACGCCACCGGCGCGGGCGCGGGACCCGAGGGCTCCGCCCAGATCGAGAAGGGCATCACCGACTTCCTCGACCGCCAGGGCGCCCCGCACGAGGGCACCGACTTCGACGGCCGCTCCGACTACGGCCCCTTCATCGAGGCGGGCATCCCCTCCGGCGGCACCTTCACCGGCGCGGAGGGCGTCAAGACCGAGGCCCAGGCCAGGAAGTACGGCGGTCAGGCCGGCGTCGCGTTCGACAAGTGCTACCACTCCGCCTGCGACAACATCTCCAACATCAACATGAAGGCCTTCGCCACCAACATCGGAGTCATCGCCCACGCCGTCGGCACCTACGCCCACGACCTGCGCTCCCTCTCCGCCCCGGCCCAGAAGCAGCCCGCCCCGGCCCGCTTCACCGTCGGCAACACCCTGCCCGCCCGCGGCCACACACCCACCGCGTGATCATCCGGTGAAGCGCGCGCTGTGGACGCCGGACCCCGGTGTCCACAGCGCGCCACACCCGGCCGCCGCACCCGGTCCACGGCCGGGCAGCGGCCCTCCGCTCACATTTCGCTCCCGCTCTGACACGGAATGCCGCCTTTGTCACGCTGCGCCATGGCTGCGCCCGGAGCCGGTCGCCCGGTAGGCTTTCCGTGTGATCTTCAAGCGCATCGGTAACGGGCGGCCGTATCCCGACCACGGCCGGGAAAGCACCCGGCAGTGGGCGGATGTCGCGCCGCGCCCGGTCCGCCTCGATCAGCTCGTGACCACCAAGGGCCAACTGGACCTGGAGACGCTGCTCGCCGAGGACTCCACCTTCTACGGAGACCTGTTCGCGCATGTCGTGAAGTGGCAGGGCGATCTCTATCTGGAGGACGGGCTGCACCGCGCCGTCCGCGCCGCGCTCCAGCAGCGCCAGGTGCTGCACGCGCGTGTGCTGGAGCTGGACCTGGGCTGACGCGGGTCCGACCGGGTCCGACCGGGTGCGGACTGGGCCTTTCGGGCCCTTTACCACTCCGTACAGCCCAACCCATTGATCGTTTAATAGGACCTGGCCATGGGCGCGCACTACGCTGCGCTCATGAGCATGCTCACTCCCCCTGGCCTGGGCGGCAAGTACCGCATCACGGGTGACAAATACCCCCGGATGCGCCGCCCCCGGCACCGTCGCAGGCTGCTGCTCGCGGGTACCTCCGCCCTGGTCGCCCTCGGCCTGGCCGGCTGGGGGACCACGCAGCTCGTCGATGTCTTCTCGGGCAACGCCAAGAAGCACGCCGCCGGCCGGAAGGCGGGCTGCGAACCCGACACCGCCGCTTCGGCCGTCGCGCTGCCCAAGCCCGGTCAGATCACGGTCAACGTCTACAACGCGACACCGCGCGGCGGTCTGGCCAAGACCACCGCCGACGAGCTGAAGAAGCGCGGATTCCGTATCGGCAAGGTGGGCAACGCCCCGGCCAAGTTCGACAAGAAGATCCCGGGCGCCGGGATACTGCTGGGCTCCCCAACCGTCTCGAACGACGCGCTCACCGTACTCGCCACGCACCTCAAGGGGGCCACACCGCAGGCCGACGCCCGGAAGACCCCGGACGTCGATCTGTTCATCGGTACGGGCTTCACCGCGCTGAACGACATCAAGGCCGCCGACCAGGAACTGGCGGTCCTGATGAGCGCGAAGACCGAGCCGGGCTGCGAGGACACCGCTCCCAAGGCGCCCGCGAAACCTGCCGCCGAGCCCGCCGCCGAACCGCAGGGCGAACCCGCAGCCGAACCCCTGGGCGAGCCCGCCGCCGCACCACAGGACGAGCCTGCCGCCGCGCCACAGGAGGAGGCCGCCGCCGAACCGGAGGAGGAGTGACCCGACGCCCCTCCCGCACCGGCTCCGGACGCACCTCCCACGCCGGCTCCCGACGCCCCTCCCGCACTGGCTAGAGACCGGCCGTGCGCCGGCTAGAGACCGGCCGTGCCGTACATCCGGTCGCCCGCGTCGCCCAGCCCCGGCACGATATAGCCCTGTTCGTTCAGCCGCTGGTCGACCGCCGCGGCCACGACCGTCACCGGCGTGCCCGCCAGCTCCCGCTCCATCACCTCGACGCCCTCGGGCGCCGCGAGCAGCACCACGGCCGTCACATCGTCCGCGCCCCGCTTGATCAGCTCACGGATCGCCGCCACCAGCGTGCCGCCGGTCGCCAGCATCGGGTCCAGGACATACACCTGGCGCCCGGAGAGGTCCTCGGGCATCCGGCTCGCGTAGGTGGACGCCTGGAGGGTCTCCTCATCGCGGATCATCCCGAGGAAGCCCACCTCGGCGGTCGGCAGCAGCCGTACCATCCCGTCCAGCATGCCGAGCCCGGCCCGCAGGATCGGGACGACCAGCGGACGCGGGTGGGACAGCCGTACCCCCGTGGTGCCCGTCACCGGGGTCTCGATGTCGACCTGCTCGGTCCGTACGTCCCGGGTGGCCTCGTACGCGAGCAGGGTCACCAGCTCGTCGGCGAGCCGCCGGAAGGTCGGGGAATCGGTGCGCCGGTCGCGCAGCGTGGTGAGTTTGTGCGCCACCAGCGGGTGGTCGACGACATGAATCCGCATGGCGACACAGTAACCGGGGGCCAACGCCCTACGCGCTGCCACCAAGGCCCGGGCATCAACCCCCGCTCACGAGGGAAGAGGCAACGGGGGGACCACAGCCTGGGGCGGGGAGGCGTCGATGCCGGACGGGGAACAGCGAAGGCAGGAACAAGAGCAGCCGGCGGACGCGGCAAACCCTGACCCGGCCGAAGAGCCGGATCAGCCCGGGGAGCCGGACGCGGACCCCTCCGGCCCCGACACGTACGAGAACGAGCGCCGGCGGCGCCGCGCCCAGTTCCTGCGCGAGCTGAACGAGGCCAAGGCCCTGCGTGAACGCGTCAAGCCCCGTACGGCGCGCGCCGCGCGGATGCGCCAGCAGATGCGGATGCGCACCTTCCGCTGGTAGGCAGGGAGGAGCCACGCCGGTCCGGGCGGGTGGCATGCGCGCCGATGTGCGGGCCGCGTGCAGGGGGCCCAACAGGGTCCTAATAAAATGGGCTGACGACGCAACGGTGGAAGACCTCTCGCGAAGCGCTCGTTTCTGCCACGATTCCGAGTAGGCGGGGCAGAGCAGCGCACCGCCGGATCGTCACACCTCTGACCAGTGGGAGAGTCACGGTGTACTTCGCCGCACTGCTCGCGCGCACCGAAGACGGGTGGGAAGCGAGCGATACAGAGCTCGACGATGTGGAGACCCTGTCGGACCTCACCGACCTGGCCCGCGAGGCCTCGGTGGACGAGGACACGGTGCTCGTCTTCATCGAACAGGAGGATGCCTGGTTCGGCATCGTCCGTGTGGAGGGCGAGGAAGACCCTCGTATCTATGTCTCCGACGCGGCCGCGGCCGCACGCTCCTCGTACGGGGAGATCCTCATTGACGAACTGCTCGGCCGGGATGACGACGACCCCGCCGACGACCTGGACGCGCTGGACCTCGACGGTACGGAGGACGGCGAGCCGGAAGCACAGGACCGGGACGACGACAAGGACGACGAGTACGACGACAACGACGACAGCCCCGTGACCGACGGGGAGACCGTGCCGGCGGGTGCCGTCGGCGACCGTGAGATTCTCAGCGACCTCGGACTGTCCGAGGCGGATCTGCTGGCGCTGGATTCGGACGCGATGGCCGAGATCGCGGAGGCTCTGGGAGCCGCCGAAGTGCTGGAGACCGTCCGCTAGTGACCGGGTACGGCCCGGTGTCAGGACCGGTGTCCGGCTCCTCGGGCCCGGTGAGCGATCCCGTACGCGATCCGTGGCGGGCGTCCATGCGCCTCGCCCTGGACGAGGCGGCACGGGCTGCCCGCTCCGGTGATGTGCCGGTCGGCGCTGTGGTGCTGTCGCCGAACGGTACGGTGCTCGGCGCCGGCCACAACGAACGCGAGGCGACCGGCGACCCGACCGGCCATGCGGAGATCCTGGCGATCCGCAGGGCCGCCGGGAAGGTCGGTTCCTGGCGGCTGACCGGCTGCACGCTGGTGGTGACCCTGGAGCCCTGCACGATGTGCGCGGGCGCGCTCGTGCTGGCCCGGGTGGACCGGGTGGTGTTCGGCGCACGCGACGAGAAGGCCGGCGCGGCCGGCTCGCTCTGGGACGTCGTACGGGACAGACGCCTCAACCACCGCCCCGAAGTGATCCAGGGAGTACTCGCCGACGAGTGCTCCGCCCTGCTGACCACCTTCTTCCGCAACCGCTGACCTCCCGAACCGCTGCCCCCTCACCGCCCCTGCCACCCGCCCCAACGGCGGCTCCCAGGCGACCCCGAGGCGGCCCCGGTCCGGCTCCGGTACGGCTCCGATCCCCGTACCGAGATACCGATTTCGAACCTCGGCCCTCTGTGGGCTAAGCTCTCTCTCGGTAGCGTGTCCGAGCGGCCGAAGGAGCTCGCCTCGAAAGCGAGTGTGGGGAAACTCACCGAGGGTTCAAATCCCTCCGCTACCGCTCTTGACGAAAGGGCCCCGGTGCTGTGTGCCGGGGCCCTTTTCGTGTGGGTGAGGGTCCGGCCGGTGGGCGGGGGCGTTCATACGGTTAGACTCTCGCGCGATCGCACTGGGCACAGCAGGGGAGGAAGCGGCCCATGGGGCAAGCGAGAAAGATCGTGCTCTACGCGCTGGCCGTATTCGTGCTGTACACGATCATCACATCCCCGGCCCGGGCCGCCGATCTCGTCCAGGTGGGGTTCGAGGGCATTTCGAGCGCCGCCCAGGGTGTTGGCCAGTTCATGACCGAACTCATCAATTAGCCGTCCCCCAAGGAGTGCCCTTGATCCGCCACCTGGTCCTCTTCAAGCTCAACGAGGGTGTCTCGCGCGACGAGCCGCGGGTGATCGCCGGTGCGCAGGCCTTCGAGCAGCTCGGTACGCAGATCCCCGAGCTGGAGTTCTGGGAGTGCGGCTGGAACATCAGCGACCGGCCGATCGCCCATGACTTCGCCATCAACTCGGCGGTCTCCGACCGGGATGCGCTCCGGCGCTATGTGGACCACCCGGCCCATCAGGCGGCCGCCGGTCAGTGGCGGGAATTCGCCACCTGGGTGATCGCCGACTACGAGTTCTGAGCCGGCCCCGAGTCGGCCACCCCTGGCCGCCCCATACCCCGCACCCTTGAGGTGTGGGGTTTTTGGGTTTATTGCCCCAACTTACCGTCAACACGGTTTTATCCGGTGCTTGCACACAGTGGACATGTCTTGTGATGCTATGACCGCTTTTGCCGGATGAGTTGACGTAGTCGACCGCAAAGGGGTGGCGTGACCGTGACGGCCAGTACTGCGCCTCAAGTGCCGCCCCAGACCGAGACCGAGCCACGCCCCGCGGCGCAGAGCCGGGGTGCCGACACCAGGGCCCTGACCCAGGTCCTCTTCGCCCAGCTCAAGGACCTGGAGCCGGGCAGCGGGGAACACACCCGGGTGCGCGGGGCGCTCATCGAGGCCAATCTGCCCCTCGTCCGCTATGCCGCCGCCCGCTTCCGCAGCCGCAACGAGCCGATGGAGGATGTCGTCCAGGTCGGCACGATCGGCCTGATCAACGCGATCGACCGGTTCGACCCGGACCGCGGGGTGCAGTTCCCGACCTTCGCGATGCCGACCGTCGTCGGCGAGATCAAACGGTACTTCCGGGACAACGTACGGACCGTGCACGTGCCGCGCCGGCTCCATGAGCTGTGGGTCCAGGTGACCGGCGCGACCGAGGACCTGACGACGGCTCACGGCCGCTCCCCGACCACCGCCGAGATCGCCGAGCGGCTGAAGATCTCCGAGGACGAGGTGCTGGCCTGTATCGAGGCCGGGCGTTCGTACCACGCGACCTCGCTGGAGGCCGCCCAGGAGGGCGACGGACTGCCGGGGCTGCTGGACCGGCTCGGGTACGAGGACCCCGCGCTCGCCGGGGTCGAACACCGCGATCTGGTCCGCCATCTCCTCGTACAGCTTCCCGAACGCGAACAGCGGATCCTGATGCTGCGCTACTACAACAATCTGACGCAGTCGCAGATCAGCCAGGAGCTGGGCGTCTCCCAGATGCATGTGTCACGGCTGCTGGCCAGGAGCTTTGCACGGCTGCGGTCCGCAAATCGGATCGAGGCATAACCCGCGCGGGTAGACCCGCTCGGCCTCTTCTCCCGGCACCAAAAGCTGTAAACCCTCTCTTTCCCGGGCGGATCCACCCCCTACTTGTCGACAAGTCACTACAGCGTGTTGCCGACATGTGACATTCTGCTGGAACCGCGTTTGCCGCAGTCGCACCGCCGGTATTCAGGTGGAGGCTGCGTTCCTCCGACGGGAGCGGCCGACGCGACCGTCCGCGACCTCAAGGGGGTGGCATGTCCGTAGAACAGGGCAGCTCGAAGGTGCTCACGCTCACGAAGAGCGCTCCCGTGCCCGATGCTCTCGACCATGTGGCACAGCCGCGTGTGTCCCAGCCGGAAGCCATCGACACCCGCACTCTGTCCCGCTCCCTGTTCCTGCGGCTCGCCGTGCTCGACCAGGACAGCCCGGAGCGCACCTATGTACGCGACACCCTCATCGAGCTGAACCTGCCGCTGGTGCGGTACGCGGCGGCGCGCTTCCGCAGCCGCAACGAGCCGATGGAGGACATCGTCCAGGTCGGCACGATCGGCCTGATCAAGGCGATCGACCGGTTCGACTGCGAACGGGGCGTGGAATTCCCGACGTTCGCGATGCCGACGGTCGTCGGCGAGATCAAACGCTTCTTCAGGGACACCTCCTGGTCGGTGCGGGTGCCGCGCCGGCTCCAGGAGCTGCGGCTCGCGCTGACCAAGGCCAGTGACGAGCTGGCGCAGAAGCTGGACCGCTCGCCGACCGTGCCCGAACTCGCCGCCGTACTGGGGGTGTCGGAGGAGGATGTCGTCGACGGCCTCGCCGTCGGCAACGCGTACACGGCGTCCTCGCTGGACTCGCCCTCGCCCGAGGACGACGGCGGCGAGGGCTCGCTCGCGGACCGGCTCGGGTACGAGGACATGGCGCTGGAAGGCGTGGAGTACCGCGAGTCGCTGAAGCCGCTGCTCGCCAAACTCCCGCCCCGCGAGCGGCAGATCATCATGCTCCGCTTCTTCGCGAATATGACGCAGTCGCAGATCGGCGAAGAGGTCGGTATCTCGCAGATGCATGTCTCACGGCTGCTGACCCGTACGCTGGCGCAGTTGCGCGAAGGGCTCATCTCGGACTGAGGTTCGGGGACCCCGCCCTTCGTCCGGCATGCCGGACGACGCTCCGGAGAAGGCTCCGGGTGAAGCTCGCGGGCGGGGTTCCGGTCCGGTGGACGGTACGGCCACGGCCGTACCGTACGTACAGTCGAGACGGCCGGTACGGTCAGCGCGGCGCATACGGCCGGTACGGCCAGCGTCCGCACATACGGCTCGTACGGTCCGCGTCCGCACATACGGCCAGTACGGCCGGTACGGTCCGCGTCAGCGCATACAGCCGGTACGGCCGACGTCAGCACGTACAGCCAGCACGGTCAGCGCGTACGGCGGCCGTACGGTCAGACGAAGGCCAGCCAGGCCACGACGGCCAGGACCACGACCACCGCGACGACGCCGACGATCACCCCGGTCTTCGGACCGCTCTGCTGCTGGGGCGCCTGCCTGCGCTGCGGCTCGCCGTCGTCGACGAACGCACGGAACATCTGAGTGCTGCCCGCGGGGTCGGGAGTGCCCTCGGGGCCCTGTGGGGCATGGGGGTTGTGTGCCATACGCCAGGACCCTAGCGAACGCCGGGTCCCCGCCCAACCCCGGGCCCGTCCCCGGCTCCGCCGCCGCCCGCCCGACCTGCCGCCACGCGGGGCGTTGACCCGGACCAGACGAAGCCTTTCCGGTTCCTTTACCCCCACTCCGCCCGATTTCGCTTGCCTGTAGCAACCAATGACTTCTATGGTTCTATGGTTGCCCCAAGCAACAAGGTATCGGGAGGCTCCCATGGCCGCACAGAGTCAGTACGCGGAACTGGCCCGGCAGCTCAGCGCCGTCGGCGCCGTCAAGCGCGGCCTGGAGCGCATCCTGCCGGCCGACTGCCCGGGCGGCTCCGCCACCGTACTGACCATGCTGGACCGGCATGGCGAGATGCGGATGAGCCGCCTCTCGGAGCTGCTCTCCGTCGACATGTCGGTGACCAGCAGACATGTCGCCCACGCCGCGGAGCGCGGCTGGATCGAACGGTCCCCGGACCCCGACGACAAGCGCTCGCGCATCCTGCGGCTGACCCCCGCGGGACGGGACCTGCTCGACGAGCTGGCCCGGCGGACCACCGAGATGTTCGCCCGCACGCTCGACGACTGGACCGACGAGGAGGTCGGACAGCTCAGCGCGCTGCTCGACCGGCTGCGCCGCTGCTTCGACGACCGCAGGGACCGGCGCCTCGAAGGCTCGTACGCCCTGCCGCCCCCCGTCCGGCAGCACGCGGCCGTGCGGCAGGAAGCGCCCGTACGGCAAGAGACGCCCGTACGGCATGACACACCCGTACGGCAAGAGACGTGACGTAACGACGTCAAGAGACGTAACGACGTAAGGCAAGGAATCCAATGGCTACGACCACACCAGTGGGTGTGCGGGGCGGCCACGCCAAGCATGGGGGCGGCCCGACCACCGCACCCGTCGCACCCGGCACCCCGATGACACACCGTCAGATCATGGAGGCCCTCTCCGGGCTGCTTCTGGGCATGTTCGTCGCGATCCTCTCGTCGACGATCGTCTCCAACGCCCTCCCCGAGATCATCTCCGACCTCGGCGGCGGCCAGAGCGCCTACACCTGGGTGGTGACCGCGTCGCTGCTGGCGATGACGGCGACCACCCCGCTCTGGGGCAAGCTCTCCGACCTCTTCAGCAAGAAGCTCCTGGTCCAGATAGCCCTGGTCATCTATGTCGCGGGCTCGGTCGTGGCCGGACTCTCGCAGAACACCGGCACCCTGATCGCCTGCCGGGTGGTCCAGGGCATCGGCGTCGGCGGGCTCTCCGCCCTCGCCCAGATCGTGATGGCCGCGATGATCGCGCCGCGCGAGCGGGGCCGCTACAGCGGCTACCTCGGCGCGACCTTCGCCGTCGCCACCGTCGGCGGCCCGCTCCTCGGCGGTGTCATCACCGACACCTCGTGGATGGGCTGGCGCTGGTGCTTCTACGTCGGCGTGCCCTTCGCCGTGATCGCGCTGATCGTGCTCCAGAAGACCCTGAAGCTCCCGGTCGTCAAGCGCCAGGTCAAGGTCGACTGGGCCGGTGCCTTCTTCATCAGCGCGGCCGTGTCGCTGCTGCTGGTCTGGGTCACCTTCGCCGGCAACAAGTACGACTGGATCTCGTGGCAGACGTACGCCATGGTCGGCGGCTCGGTCGCGCTCGGCCTGCTCTTCATCCTCATCGAGTCGAAGGCGAGCGAGCCGATCGTCCCGCTGCGGCTCTTCCGCAACCGTACGATCACGCTGGCCTCGCTGGCCTCGCTCTTCGTCGGTATCGCGATGTTCGCGGGCACGGTCTTCTTCAGCCAGTACTTCCAGCTCGCGCGCGACAAGTCACCGACGATGTCCGGGGTGATGACCATCCCGATGATCGGCGGTCTGTTCATCTCGTCCACCGTCTCGGGCCAGATCATCACCAAGACGGGCCGCTGGAAGGCCTGGCTGGTCAGCGGTGGTGTGCTGGTGACCGCGGGGCTCGGGCTGCTGGGCACGATCCGGGTCGACACCCCGTACTGGCACATGGCCGTCTACATGGCGCTGATGGGCCTCGGCGTGGGCATGATGATGCAGAACCTGGTGCTGTGCACGCAGAACCAGGTCGACCCGCAGGACCTCGGCTCCGCCAGCTCCGTCGTCACCTTCTTCCGCTCCCTGGGCGGTGCGGTCGGTGTCTCGGCGCTGGGCGCGGTGCTCGGCAACCGGGTCACCCACTACGTCAAGGACGGTCTGGCGGACCTCGGCCCGCAGGGCGCGGCGCTCGGCCACGGCGGTACGGGCGGCGGCTCCATCCCGAACCTGGACACGCTGCCCGCCCCGCTGCGGGGCGTCATGGAGGCGGCGTACGGACATGGCGTCGGCGATGTCTTCCTGTACTCGGCACCGGCGGCGCTGGTCGCCCTGCTGCTGACGCTGTTCATCAAGGAGGTCGCGCTGAAGACACGGTCGGGCGGCGAGGCGGCTGCGGCTTCTGCGGCGGCTGAGGTGGCGGGGGCGGTCGAGACGGCGGGGGCTGCTGAAGTGCCGGTGGCTCTGGTGGGCGCTGGGGCTTCGGTGGGCACCGGTGCTCCGGGGGCTGCTGAGGCTCCCGTGGGCGCTGAGGCCCCGGTGGCTGTCGGTGCTCCGGGGGCCGTGGGTGCGCCCGCCGTGGGTGCTCCTGCTGGCGCCGGGACTGCCACCGCCGCGATACCCGCGCAGGCCGGCGCGCCCACGGAGGCCGTTTCGGCGCCGGTGTACGGAACCGCCGTACGGGGCGTGGTGCGCGGCGCCGAGGCCGCCGCGGTGCCCGGCGCCGCCGTCACCCTGATCTCCCTGGGCGGACGCCAGCTCGCCCGCTCGGTCGCCCAGCCCGACGGCGGCTATGTCCTGGACGCCCCGGGCCCCGGCTCGTACGTCCTGATCGCCTCCGCCGACGGCTTCCAGCCGCAGGCGTCCACGGTCGTCGTCGGCGACGAGCCGCTGGCGTACGACATCCTGCTCTCCGGTACGAGCGGACTCGCCGGGTCCGTACGGGCCGCGGACGGCGGGCTGCCGGTGGAGGGCGCGATGGTGATCGTGACCGATGTGCGCGGCGATGTGCTGGCCACCGGGAAGTCCACGGAGCAGGGCGAGTTCGCGTTCGGCGAGCTGGTTCCCGGCTCGGTGACCCTCGCGGTGAACGCCACCGGCTTCCGGCCGCTGGCCCTGCCCGTGGAGATCGGCGGCCAGGGAGTGACCCGTATCGAGGCGCTCCTCCGGTCCGGCGCCACCGTCCAGGGCACGGTCAGGGCCGGTGCCGACCGGCGGCCCGCGCCGGACGCCCGGGTGACGCTGGTCGACGCGGCCGGGAATGTCGTCGCCACGGCGACGACCGGGGACGACGGGGCGTACGCCTTCGCCGACCTGGACGCGGGCGAGTACACGGTCATCGCGACCGGCTACCCGCCGGTGGCCGGCGCGCTGACCGTGACCGGGCGCGGGTTCGACGGCTACGACATCGAACTCGCCCACCCCGGCGAGTAGGGCCGACGAGCAGTCCGGCGAGTAGGCGCCGTCCGCCGTACGGGATGCGGCGGGCGGCGCGCGGGACCCCTGGGCGGCGCGGCGCTCCGTAGCGGAGGCGGCGGGCCGGCCCAGTGCGGAGGGCCCCGGTGGGGGGTGACGGGCAGGGACGGCCCGTACGCCCGCAACCACCGGGGCCCGGTTGGCCGTTGACAGTACGAGCACGGCTCGTCGACAGTGCCAGCGGACAGAAAGCCCGGGCGGAGAAGACCGGACGGAGAAGACCGGACGGAAGAGACCGGGCGGGAAAGACCGGGCGGAATCCCGCACAGCAAAGTCAGCAAAGACAGTGCGGACAGCACAGTCAGCACGGACAGCAGAGTCGGCACAGACAGCGGCAACAGCAGAGAGGCAAGCACGATGGGGCTTCGCGGACAGGTACGGACGCGGGACGGCTGGGCCGTCCAGCACGCGGTCGTGACCATGACCGATATGACCGGCGCCCAGGTGCTGCGTACCGGCGCCGAGGAGGACGGCAGCGTCAGCTCCGACGTGGCGCTGGCGCCGGGCCCGTACACCGTCATCGTGACGGCCGTCGGTTACGCGCCCGTCGCCTCCACCGCGCTGGTGACGCGGAGCGGGCGGGCCGAGGTCGGTACGGTCGTACTGGCCCGGCAGGGCGGCGCCGAGCTGCCTCCGCCGGGCGCCTGGAGCCTGGACCCGGCGCATTCGTCGGTCGGCGCGGTGGCACAGCACCTCGGGATCTCCAGCGTGCACGGGCGGTTCAAGGAGTTCGGCGGCCGGATCGAGATCGCCGGCGACGCGGCGGGCGGGTACGAGGAGTCGCGCGTCGAGGCGGTCATCGCCGCGGCGAGCATCGACACCGGGAACTCACTGCGCGACAAGCACCTCAGGTCGCCCGACTTCCTGGACGTCGAGCGCTTCCCCGAGATCACCTACAGCGGTACGGGACTGACCCCGGCGGGCCCCGACCGCTGGACGGTGCACGGGCGGCTCTCGCTGCACGGCGTCGTCCGCGAGGTGGATCTGCAGCTCAGCTATCTGGGCACCGGGCCCGACCCGTGGGGCGGCGAGCGGGCGGCCTTCCACGCGACCACCGAACTGAGCCGCGAGGACTTCGCCATGAACTACAACCAGGTGGTACGGGCGGGGGTCGCGGCGATCGGGACGACGCTGCGGGTGGAGCTGGACATCCAGGCGGTACGGGGGGAGAGCCTGCCGGGGGCGTGAGGGGGGCGGGGTGTGTGCCCGGGTCCGGGTTGTGGACGTGCGCCGGGGTCCGGGGTGTGCGCGCCGGCCCCGGCGGCCCGAAGTCGTAGGCTGCGGACCATGGCACCCAACATCGCAACGAACACCCCCGTGAACCGCGACGAGCTGCTGGAATTCGTCCGCCCCCGGCACCGGGCGATCCTGCTCACCACCCGCTCCGACGGCCGCCCCCAGGGCTCCCCGCTCACCTGCGGGGTGGACGACTCCGGCCGTATCGTCGTCTCCACGTACCCCGAGCGCGCCAAGACGCGCAACGCCAAGCGGGACGAGCGGGTGAGCCTGATCGTCCTGTCGGACGAGTGGGACGGGCCGTGGGTACAGATCGACGGCACCGCCGAGGTCCTCGACTCGCCCGAGTCGGTCGAGCCGCTGGTGGAGTACTACCGGAACATCGCGGGCGAGCACCCCGACTGGGACGAGTACCGCGAGGCGATGGTGAAGCAGGGGAAGTCCATCATCCGCGTCACGCCGGAGCGCTGGGGCCCGCTCGCGACGGGCGGCTTCCCGGCACGACTGGCGCCGCAGTAGGGGCCGTACGGGGGCGGGCTTTCGGGGGCGGCCCGTGGGGCGGCGGGGAGGCCGTACCGTACTGCGACGGCGGGCCGGGGCGGCGGGGCCTCCGAGGGCTCACGGCTCAGCCGCGGACGCGCATCGCCTCGATGCCCGCGATGAGGAGTTCGACCGCGAATGTGAAGTCCCGCTGGCGCATCTCCGCCACCGTCTCGCCGCCGCGCGCCGCCGTGATCTCGTCCGCGTTCGCGAACGCCGCCTTGAACCGCGGCTGTTCGCCGATCGCCCCCATCGCCTGCTGGAAGTACTCGTCCTGGCTCACCCCCGCGTCGGCACAACGCTGTACGAAATGCCCCTCGATCGTGCCGAATCCGTACACGAACTGGAAGACCGCGGAGATCGCGCCCATCTGCCCGTGCGGCGCCAGGCCCGTACGGCGGACGACCGCCCGGACGGCGGCGGAGAAGGCCGTCGAATGCGGGCCGATGTTCAGGTACTTGCCGATGAGCGGCGAGACCCAGGAGTGGCGGACGAGTACGGTCCGGTAGCTGGCGGTCAGTTCGCGGAGCTGGTCGCGCCAGTCGGCGGTCTCGTCCGTCAGATCCGGTACGCGGACCTCGCCGAAGACGCGGTCCAGGGCGAGTTCGAGCAGGTCGTCCTTGGTGTCCACGTACCAGTACAGGGACATGGCGGTCACACCCAGCTCAGCGGCGAGCCTGCGCATGGAGAACTTGGCCGCGCCCTCCGCATCGAGCAGCCGTACGGCGACGGCGGTGATGCGGTCGCGATCGAGCCCGCCGTGCTGATCGGAGGACCGGGCGGAACGGACGGAGTCCTTGCCGGACGAGCGCTCGACGGGCTGACTGGAGTCCTTGTCGGCTGACCGCTCAGCGGGCCGGCCGACGGCCTGGCTGGAGTCCTTGCCAGCTGTCTGCTCGGAGTATTTGCCGGCTGTCCGCTCGGCGGGCCGGCCGGATTCTTTGCCGGCTGTCCGCTCGGCGGATCGGTCGGGTTCTTTGCCAGCCGTCCGCTCGGCGGACCGGTCGGCCGAGCGATCCGCGCGGTCCCCTTTGCGGCCCCGGCCGGTCGGCTTGCCCTCCAGCCAGACACTGGTACGGGTCGGCCGCTTGGCCCGATCGGCTTCCGGCGCCATGGGTGAGCCTCCTCGGTTCCCTCCGGCCGGACGATGACCGGACTCCTGTTACCTGCCCGCTGTTGCCTGTCCGCGCTTTACCCGTCCGCGTCACCTGCCCGGCGCAGGCCCTCACCGGCTCCGGTGGCCGGGCGACGGGCGGCCCGCCGCCGGGAACCCGAAGCCGGAGTCCGGCAGTCCGGCCGGAACCGATGCTATGCCGCCCCCGCGAGAGTCTGCCCGCCCGGCCCTGTGCGGCAGCAGCGCGGTCGCCAGTCCGCCCGCCGGTACGGCCACCACGCCGACGAGCTGACTCGTCAGCAGAAAGAGTGACCCACTCATGCCGCCAGGAGCGGTCCTCGGGGGTGCTGGTCCTTGGACGTCCTTGTGCGGTGTACGGGACTGCTCGCCGTACACCACACAAGGAATCAACTCTCCTACGCCGTAAGGCGCTTATCCGCAGGGCGGTGCGCCCCGGCGCGTCAGGAGGCCTTCTGGGTCAGGTCGTAGAGCGTCGTACCGTCCACAGTGACCTTCTTGAAGGTGGCCTCGACCCAGGTGGTGATGGCGGAGTTGCCACCGCCGGGACCTCCGCCTCCGGCCAGGAAGTAATGGATCCTTCCGTCGGTGACGTACTGCTTGAACTGGGCGAGCGTCGGGCACGGGTCGCTGCCGTTGAAGCCGCCGATCGCCATGACCGGCTTCTCGGTGGCGAGTTGGTAACTGGCGGCGTTCTGGGAGCCGATGGCGGCGGCCATCCAGGTGTAGTCGGAGGCGTTCCGCGTCAGGGTCGCCTCGACCTCGGAGCTGACGCTCGGACCGTTGAGGAGACCGCCCATGCCACCGCCACCACGACCGCCGCCGCCTGCGCCCGGGAACCCTTCGGGCATCGCGTTCCAGCGGCCGGTCCCTTGGCCGGTCCCGGGCCGGCCGTTCTGCTGGTCGGGCTGGGCCTGCTGACCACCGGCGGCCGGAGGCCGTCCCCCGCTTGTGCCCTGGCCCTGCGCCTGACCTGTGCCCTGCCCCTGCCCCTGCCCGAGTGCTTGGCCGGTGCTTGGCCCGGCGAGCGCATCCCACCGCCACCGAACCCGCCCCGCGCCGACGCCGGCCCCGCCGTCACGATCGAGCCCGGGAGTACCGGTCGCGTCGACCGAGAGATGTTCCCGGGCCGGGAGCGTGGGCGGGAGCGTGGCTGGGAGCGTGCTCCGTGGGGGTCGGTTCGCATGCCCACGACACTCGACGGGCGCGCTGTCACCGCAGTGTGGTGAGCCTGTGACCTGCCTGTGAGTCGGTACGGGACTGAGGGGGCAGGCCGGGCCGCCCCTGAGCGGCGGGCTGGCACGGGGTAGCGGGCTGGCACGGGGTGGCGAGGGCCGGAAGGCGTACGGCGAAGACGGTCCGGCCGGGCACGCTCCGTACGCCCACGGTGCCGCCGTGCGCGGTGACCACCGCCTGGACAATCGCAAGACCGAGCCCTGTGGAGCCGGCCGCGCGGGAGCGCGAGGCATCGCCGCGTGCAAAGCGTTCGAACACATGCGGAAGGAGCGCGGACGGAATACCGGGCCCGTCGTCCTGGACTTCAAGAACGACGGAGGAATGGAGGGAGGGGCGGGGGGTGGGGGCGGGGGGTAGGGGGGCCGGAAGCTGAGCGTCGTTCTTGGGCGCGCGGGCGCCTGCCGGGACGCGGTCCCTTCGGAGCGCCTGGTCACTTCTGCGGACGCGTGCCGTGACCGTCGTACCGGGAGGTGTGTGCGTACGGGCGTTGGCGAGCAGATTGACGAGCACCTGGTGGAGCCGGGCGGCGTCGCCGTGCACGGTGGCGGGAAGACCGTCGGGTTCCGGCAGTTCAAGGCGCCAGTGATGGTCCTGGCCCGCGGCCCGGGCGTCGCTCACCGCGTCCACGACAAGGCCGGCGAGATCAGTGCTCTCGTACGAGAGCGGGCGTCCGGCGTCGAGCCGTGCCAGCAGCAGGAGGTCCTCGACCAGGCCGGTCATCCGTTCCGCCTCGGACTCGATCCGGCCGAGGGCGTGCCGGGTGTCGGGGCCGGTCTTCTCGTGGCCGCGCCGGGTGAGTTCGGCGTACCCGCGGATCGAGGCCAGCGGTGTCCGCAGCTCATGGCCCGCGTCGGCGACGAACTGCCGTACGCGCATCTCGCTCTCCTGCCGGGCGGCGAGCGCCGAACCGACGTGCCCCAGCATCCGGTTGAGCGCGGCGCCGACCTGTCCGACCTCGGTACGGGGGTCGGCCTCGGCGGCCGGGACGCGTACCAGCGGGGCCACTTCCCCGCTGTGCAGCGGCAGTTCGGAAACCCGGGTGGCGGTCGTGGCGACCCGCCGCAGCGGCCGCAGCGCGACCCCGACCAGGGCGCCGCCCGCGATCCCCGCGGCGAACAGCCCGGCCACGGTGACGCAGATCTCCACCAGCACCAGGGTGTTGAGGGTGTTCTGCACCTGGGTGAGCGGGACGCCGACCAGGAAGCGGCCGTTGCTGCCGGTGATGTACTCGATCCGGTAGTCGCCGCGGCCGGGCAGGGTGACGGTGTGCGGGCCGCCGTCGCGCGGGACGGTGGCGAGGACAGCGGTCTCGGCGCGGGTGAGCGGCTTGTCGGCGATCGGACGCCAGGATTCGTCGGAGTCCTGCTGGATGCTGACCACGGCCCGGCTGATAGCGCCGCCGCGTGTCACCTCCGCGCCGACGGTCCCGACGGGCGCACCGCCGCCGGTCACGATGCGCAGCGGGTCCTTGCCGCTGAGTGGTTCGATGCCGGGCTCGTCCGGCGCATCCGGCGCGTCCAGCGCATCCGGCGCGTCCAGCGCATCCGGCTCCTCGTTCACCGGCCCTTCGCCGGCCGGACCCTCGCCGGCCGGGCCTGCTTTCGGGGGTCCGGCGGCCCGCGTGGCGATCGCTCGTACCTGCCCGTCCAGTTGGTCGTACAGGTACGAGCGGAACGCGATGGTCGTCACCGCACCGATGACCGCCGCCACCACCGCGATCAGCGCGACGGCCGAGACCACAAGCCGGGTCCGCAGGGACCACCGCCGCCGGGGCGCCCCCTTTCCGGCCCTCTTTTTGGCTTGGCACCTTCGCTCACCGGGGTGCGTCGGCCGGCTCGCCGGGCTTGATCAGATAGCCCGCTCCCCGCCGGGTGTGGATCATCGGCGGGCGTCCGGCGTCGATCTTCCGGCGCAGATAGGAGATATACAGCTCGACAACATTGGCCTGGCCGCCGAAGTCGTACGACCAGACCCGGTCCAGGATCTGCGCCTTGCTCAGCACGCGGCGCGGATTGCGCATCAGATAGCGCAGCAGCTCGAACTCGGTCGCGGTGAGATGGATGGACTCGCCGCCACGGCTGACGTCGTGGCTGTCCTCGTCCAGGGTCAGATCGCCGACGACCAGCAGCGACTCACCGCGGACGGCCGCCGCGCCGGACCGCCGTATCAGTCCGCGCAGCCGGGCCACGACCTCCTCCAGGCTGAACGGCTTGGTGACATAGTCGTCGCCGCCCGCGGTCAGCCCGGCGATCCGGTCCTCCACGGCGTCCTTCGCGGTGAGGAAGAGGACGGGCACCTGCGGGAGTTCGCGCCGCAGCCGCCCCAGCACGGCCAGCCCGTCCATATCGGGCAGCATCACATCGAGCACCACCGCGTCGGGCCGGAAGTCCCGGGCGGACCGCACCGCGCCGGCACCGTCGCCCGCACTGCGCACCTCCCACCCTTCGTAACGCAGAGCCATGGACAGCAGCTCGGTGAGCGAGGTCTCGTCGTCGACAACCAGAACGCGGACGGGAGCGCCGTCCGGCCTGAGCATTTCGGTGCGCCCGCGGGGCGAGGTGATGGTCATGCTGCTCAACCCTGCGGAGCACCTCTGAGAGCGCTCTTTCCGGATCCTGTGAATTCCCTGAGAAACGTTCCGAGGGCACCGCGGCACCCGGCCGCACCACGCCGGACCGCGCTTGGGCCCTCAGCCTGCCCTCACCCAGCGGCCCATCCTCACCCGTCTTCCAGCGCGAAGAGCCGGGCACCGTTCTCGTAACAGACCGCGCGCAGCCAGTCGTTGCCCAGCTCCAGCCGTTCCAGGGCCTCAAGCTGGTGGAGGTACGAGTACGGAATGTTCGGGAAGTCGCTCCCCAGCAGGATCCGGTCCCCCAGGTCGGCGAGCCGCCCCCGCGCCTCCCGGGGAAAGGGCGCGAAGCGTTCGCTGAAGTCGGTGAACGCCATGGTCGTGTCCAGCCTGACCTGCCCGTACCGCTCGGCCAGATCCAGAAAGTCGGTGTACTCCGGCATCCCGAGATGCGCCACGATCAGCGGCAGCCGCGGATGGCGCGCGAGCAGCCGCCCGACCGGTCCGGGCCCGGTGTACTTGCCGGGCGCGGGCCCCGAGCCGCAGTGCACAACCACCGGCACCCGGGCCTCGGCGAGCAGCCCCCAGACCGGTTCGAGCCGCTCGTCATTCGGGTCGTACGCCCCCACCTGCAGATGCGCCTTGAACACCCGCACCCCGCCCTCGACAGCCTCCCGTACGTACGCCTCGACGCCCTCCTCAGGAAAGAACGTCGCCGTAGACAGACAGCCGGGCGTACGAGCCGCAAACTCGCCGGCCCACCCGTTCAACCACCGCGCCATGCCCGGCTTGTGCGGATACAACATCGACGTAAACGCCCGCACCCCGAACCCCCGCAACAGCGCGACGCGTTCGTCCTCCTCATGCCGATAACTGATGGGCCACGCCATCCCGGTGAGCGGCCCCACAGCATCGAAGTAGGCCCACACCTTCCTCAACACCCGCTCGGGCATAAAGTGCGTATGAACATCAACCAGCCCAGGCAACCGACTCCGCCCCAAGAACCCCCGCACCCCCGCGCTCTCCCGCTCACCCATCCCCCGCCCTTCCCTTCCCCTCATAGCGCACATCACCATGCTTCCGGAGCCGTAGGCTCCCGCCCGTCCATGAACCGGGTGTCCAGGATCACCAGCCCGCCGTCGACCGTGGCGAAATACAGATCGGCCCCCGCAGCAACAACCAGTCGCCGCCCACCAGCCCAAGCCCCGTGCCCGTTGGCCGACGCCACCCCTCCGAGCCCGGAGACCCGTTCCGACCAAAGCAGCCCAGACTGCGACGCTTCGCTCCGTGGAACAAACATCAACTCCCTCGCACGGCTGGCCGAACACCGCAGCCAGCCACGCCAACGAGCCCCTCGACGGTGATGTCGGCCCTCATCACCCCTGACCCCAGCCACCCGCAAAAGACACGATGGGATCATTTATGAATAAAGCATCAAAAGAGACATTTTGCCGTTTTGGGCATGTCGGTACCGCTTAGCTGATAATCATGCCACTACAGCTTGCACTCACCAGGAGGTTGAAATGCTTCTCACAGATCTCTGCTCAACGCTTGGCAGTTCTGTCAACTGGTACGGATTACAAAGTACCGAATATGGAATCAGGGAAGAGCGAGAAGAAAATCTGAACTATGAGGTACCGGAAGTTCGGGAAGTATCCAACTGCGCACCACTAACACCATCACTTTTGCTAATCACTGCACCCGCTGCCGTAGGGAAGAGCACCGCAGCCTCCTTCATGAGCAACAGACTTAATGCCCCTATCCTCGATCTCTCCCGCCTGCAAGTCGGTGACGGAACACTCGAGGGGGCTTTAGCAAAATCACTCGGAATTAGAAAGAATGCCGAGTTCTCGGAGGCCATGCTTGAAAGTGCCGCAACGCTAATCATAGACGCACTTGACGAAGCAGAAGTCAGATCCGGACAAGCAAATTTTCGAGCTTTCGTGCGCGGCGTCGCAGACACAGCTTCACAGATCTCTGGAAATAGCGCCGCAATAGTCATCCTATCTCGCGCAGAAAGTTCTCGAACCCTACAGGATCTCTTCAGCGAGAGGGGTCTTCAATATGCACACTATGAGATCAGGCCATTCGGAAAAACTCAAGCCGAACGGTATCTTGAGAGGAGAATCAGCGACGTATTCCGCCGTCGAGGTAAAGATTTGTTCCATTTGAGGCACGCCCAACCCTATAAATCAGCGCGGGACAGTCTGTTTTCTGTCTTGGCATCAGCAATCACACAGAACGCGGGCGATGTTTGGAGTAATGCGGAGGTTCGTGATTTTCTCGGATACGCGCCAGTTCTTGACGTTGCCGCAGAATATTTGGCAGTTGAGAACTTCTCCAATCTCGGAAGTTCAATCAGCCAGTCACAGGGAATCAGTTTTATGCACTGGGATCTCGTCGCTAATGTCATTGACCAGTTGCTGCTGAGGGAACAGACTAAATTTTTTCAACAGTACAGCGAGACTGAAGCGTTCCAACCTAATGCACATGCAACACTCAGGCCAGTTCTTTATTCACCCGAGGAGCAATGCGCCCGCCTGCTTGACTACGTCGAGAACATGAGGCTGGACCTGGACATTCCAGCAACTCTTCCTCCGGAACTACGAGAATCCTACGAAGCGGCCGCCGACACGCAATTGTCCAATCACCCATTCCTTCGAGGGGAGGGCTGGTTTAACGTAATCTTCCGTGATTATGTCACGGCGCGCGCACAGAGCAGTGCTCTCACCTCTAGTAAGTCGTCTCAGGCCATCAGAAAGAATGTACTTACCACCGGGTGGAAACATTCACCAATGTATGCATTCTTTTCATACAGCTTGGGCCGCACCGCTATGGAAAATTCCTCCTCTTGCCATTCCGAGGACATCGGTGCTCTGTATGAGTCTTTGAAATCCGTGTGTGAGGCCGAAGATCGACTCCTTGTTACCGTCGGCAGAGTAGGTAACCGCCTCATTGCCACCTTCTCGATATATCGCGAAAAAGTCGACACGCAAGCGACACCTCTCAATTTCATCACCCACGAAGGAACTACAAGTGTTTCATTTCCGCGAGAGCTGAGTAACGCCAACATCTGGAGCGTCCCGGAGGTGACCTTGGGCGGAGATCATTCATCATTCAAGTTTGGCCCCAACGTTTATATTTCATGCGGTGATCTACTTTTATCTTCAAATGAAATCCAAGCCTACGTAGAGAAGGATGAGAGTCCCATTCTCCTAACGGTTGGATCACTGACTAGCGATAACGTAAAAATCCAGGCAGACCCCTCCGAATTCTTCGTAATTTGCGAAGACGATCTAACCTTTCCGTGGTCCAGGTACCAGCGTCGACTTGATGTAGGCGGACTAGCCGCCGATGCCCGCGAAAGCAGAGCCCTATATTTGGAGTTCAGGAGAATTGTATTGCGATTCAAAGACGCAAAGAACGGAGAAGCTGCAGTTTATCAGCCAATGATGGACAATCTGGTAGTAGGAACCAATAAGAGAGCTAGGATGATCTTGGATTATCTCCAAGAAATGGGCTACGTGAAGCTTTCGAGCAGTATGTACTTGCTGGATTTGGCCATCTTTGCACAATTGGGAATCTCGCGTTCACAACTTCGTGACCTCGATGCGACGAACGCCGCAACTCGCGTCTCCAGGAATATTCTTGAATATTCTAAGAAACGACCACCCAAGGTGTAGTCACATGGAGCAGATCCGGCAGGATCTCTACCTGGATCTCGAATGGTACGATCTGCCATTGACCCTGTGTTCCCGGGCAGGTTTTTTACCTGTCCGGGAAGTTGGTAATTAACCCCTGGACCTCATTCGGCACAGACCAATAGAAAGTTGTTGCTCAGGATTCCGTTGGGATGTGCCAGAGCGAGACTGTGCACTGCTCCGGGTGGCTGGCGATCAGTAGGCTCTGAGGTATTAGCGCTGGGCGCCCAGGAGTGACGGCTTCGGGGAGGCGGCGGAAGGTTGTGTGGGGAATCTGCGACAGGCACACCTCTGTCTCGCGCTGGGTGACCTGGTCGTGAATCATCTCGGGTCGAAATCCTTGGTGAGACTGGATGCCCAGCCAGGCAGCCTTGTTGCATTTGTGGTCGATTTCTGATTACCCGCAGATCTCACAGCTGAGCCGTTCCGCCTCATGAACACTGGCCGTTGACATCACTCCACGGGCCAGGCGGTTGCGTCTCAACACCTTGTCCATGGCCGCTTCATGGTGGTCGGACACTCTTCACACACTTCGCACGGACCGCAAACTCCGCGGGCCGTGGCCGTGGGCATCGCTGTCGCTTCGGGCAGGGACTATTCCAAGCGGCAAGCGTAAGTGCGTCGGCGAGCAGGCTACGGGGGCGTGGTTCACAGCTCTCAGCGAGAATGTCACTGCCGATGTCCAACAGGTCAATGACCGTCAGGGCCAAGTGCAGTTGTTGCCTGATGCCTGCGGTGCCGCGCTCGGGATCGATGAACACAAATGGCTGCGGGAGTTCTCAGACCCGACGGGGAAGCATGGAGCCGACGGGGACAGGGAAGCAACGTCGGTGGGCCCATGAACGACTCGGGGCCATGGACCTCTGCCCGCTGCCGGAGCCGGTACCGCGGGCAGGTCGCCGTTCCGCAAGCTCACCGCTCGGCACGAGCCGGCATGCTCTCTGGACGGCAGTTCGCGGATGATCTGCGAACTGGTCACCAACGCCATCACCTACGGAGTGGCCGAAGAGGAGTGGCGTGTTCGGGTGAACTGGTGGTGCGAGAACGGCCCCTACCAGTAAACACGCACAACCCCGGCTTTGCCACGAATATCCGCATGCGCCAACCAGCCGCCGCCACACACGGCCGGGGGCCGCACCTGGTCAACAAACTGTCCGACAGCCGGCACGCGAGGGCGAGTCCCGGCGGAGGACGGAGGTGCCATTCGCCATCCACAGGCGTGGCCGCCGCAAGGCTAGTACTCCAATTGCAGTTTGCTATCGTCGCTGGTCAGGAGCCTGTCTCCGAGTGTAGCGAGCTGACAGTCCGTCATCTGGCGGGAGTTCGTGACCGGCGGTGCTCGATCGATGTTGTTCTGATCGTGCAAGATGATGTGTGCCCTGATGTGTGGGCGGGAGAGCTGGACGAGGCGCTGTTGCGGGTTGGCCACCGGTTTGGGCGGGCTGATCTTCGGCGGCGGATGCGAGACTACGTGCGGGCACTGCTTGGGCCCGTTGGTCGGAAGAACAGCTGGCAGCTTGCTGAGTACGCAGGTCACAGTGCGCCTCATGGGTTCCAGAACCTTCTCAACCGTGCACTGTGGGATGTGGACTCCGTCCGCGACGATGTGCAGGCATATGTGGCCGAGCGGCTTGGCGAGCCCGACGGTGTCTTGGTCATCGACGAGACAGGGTTTTTGAAGAAGGGCGACACGTCGGCCGGAGTGCAACGGCAGTACTCAGGCACTGCGGGACGCACCGAGAACTGCCAGGTCGCGGTGTTCGCCGCGTATGCCTCCCGACGAGGCCGGACGCTGGTGGACCGGGAGCTGTACCTGCCGAAGTCCTGGACGTCCGACCGTGAGCAGTGCCGGGCGGCGAAGGTGCCTGACAGCCGTGGTTTCGCCACCAAGACCGAGCTGGCCCGGACTCTGGTCGCCCGGGCACTGGCCTCACCGCTACCCATCTCCTGGGTGACCACGGATGCCCTCTACGGTCAGGACTGGCACTTCCGCCGCATGCTTGAGGAAGCCGGCCTCGGATACGTCGTGGCAGTGCCGAAGTCGCAGCAGATCAAGTCGCTCGCCGGTTGCTGGCGCATCGATCAGCTCATCGGCGACGCACCCGATGATGCATGGGAGCGGCTCTCGTGCGGGGACGGCGCCAATGGCCCCCGCCTCTATGACTGGGCAGCCGCTATGGCCGCCAAGGGCGGAACGGAAAGGGGGCCGCAGAAACGGATCTGCTCTCGCGCCCCTCACCCTGGCAGAAATCCGAAGACTCATGGCAACTTGCCGCCCCAGGGCAGGACAATAACGGCACATTGATCAGGTACTGAGATGGTCCCGATGGCGGCGCCGTCACCAGGCGACTGCCAGACGCTGTCACTACAAGCGTCGCACCCCCGGTCACGAACTCCCCGCCACATGACGGACTGTCAGCTCGCTACACTCGGAAACAGGCTCCTGACCAGCGACGATAGCAAACTGCAACTGGAGTACTAAAAGAGGTCAGCCGAGATGGGGTCGCTCACGGTGCTGCAGGAAGTGGCGGATCCGGAGCCGCTGCGTGTGGTGCATTGGCAGTTGATCGATCTCTTCCGGCTGGACGAATCGCAGCTCTGTGGACTCGTCCGAGATCGCGAGTTGGCCGCCGACCGTGCGGGCGGTGAAGCAGACGTTGAACTGTCGGCGCACCTCACCGTCCGAGTAGGCGATGACATGGCGAGGGTCGGTGTACGTGCCTACGAGCCCGGTGATTTCCACGTCCAGGCCCGTTTCCTCCTTCACCTCGCGGACAGCAGTTCCCGGAAGCGAGTCGGTCATCTCCATGCCGCCACCAGGGAGAGCCCAGAGATGTCCCGCCGGCGCTGAAGGAGAATACGTCCTTCGTTGTCGATCACCACGGCGGACGCGGCGACCACCAAGCTGTTCGGCTCGGGCGCTGCTGGGTCGTCGTAGTACTCGGTCCGTGCCATGGTCACCCTTCTTGTACCGGCGTCGCGGTTTCCCACACCGCATCGAAGCTGCTGGCGTAGGTGTCGAACATGCTGCCCTCTCCGCTGCGCCGAAGATGCCACACGGGAGCACCGTAGGTATTCACGCCCCAGACATGGGCATTGACCATCACCTGATCGTCCGCACGATAGATCGAGTTGTAGAGCGTGGTGGCATGAGTCCGCACCTCGAAGCCGGATACCCCGGCAAGTGGGCGATAGTGCATGAGGGCAAGTCGGCACCGGGACTCAGTCCCGTGGCCGAACTTCCCTTCCGTGCCGCGCTGTTGGACATTCACGCTGTCCGGATCGCCGATCGCGATACGGACCGCACACCCGTCGGCAGCTCGCTCTCGCAACAGGTCGTTGAGCCGCGGGTATGCCTCGTGCAGGAAGACGGCGGCATACACCAACACGTCGATCTGCTCGTGGGCTTGGGCCAGCATGTCCACGAAGGTGGAGACAGGGATGCCCGCCCGCTGGTCGTAGAGAGCCACAAGTTCCGGGCTGACGGCGCGGGCAGGGCGTGCCTGCCGGAGTGCGGGCCATAGAGCGTGCACGTCTTCTCCCAGCGTTTCCGCTGCCAACAAGGCCGTAGCACGGCGCGGCGTACGCCCCAAATTGACCCATCGTTCGACGGACTTGGGATCGACTTCGACCTTGTTCGCGAGGGCGGTGAACGTCCAGCCGCCGGCCGCCGTGGCAGCACGTAGCCTCTCGTTCGGCATCCCGATCTCTCCCAACCCCCGGGGACGGCACCAGGGACGTTCTATCCGACACGGGACGTCCCGAAGTGGGGTTTGTCAGTGGTTCCAAAGTCCTGATGGGCGGCAGGATGCTCGTCCGCATGGCGAGCAACCAGCAGACCAGACCAGGCATCGGTGAACTGGCGTAGGACAGTGCCAGTGGACTTATTAGCGTCGTCATGGGTGAGGTCGGCGCCCGGGTGCAGATGTAGACCGGCCGCGCGATGGTCGGTCAGGATTTGTTCGACAGCCTCACGCACTTCGTGGTCGTCCACAACGGGCAGTCGCGCGAGCGGGCCGAGCGGATCACAGACCAGGCGGTGGCCTTCGTGGTCACCGCAGCAACCGCCACCGTCTCCATGGTTCCGTCGGACGACGTGGATCTCGGCCTGCACGCGCTCATCCTGCACACGAAGGAGTACGCGGAGCTGTGCGAGCGGCACGCGGGCCGCTTTCTGCACCACAACCCGAAGCCGGGCGGAGGGTCCCGTGACCCGCAGAAGGTTGCCGTCTCCGCACACGCGATGAAGGCGGCCGGGTTCATGGTCTTTGACGACCTGTGGACCGTGGACGGCACGAACCTCGCGCAGTGCGACTCGGACTGCGGCCGACCGTACGGTCAGGCGCAGCGACACGACACCAGCGACGCGGTCGGCCTCGATGCGAGATTGGCCGCGTTGCCCGGAAGGAGAAGAGACGTTGTCCGGGACACCCCCTGAACTGCCGAGCGTCGTGCTCGACGCACTCATGCCCAAGACTCAGCGCCTGGTCGTCAACCGCCGGGGCTCAATGGTCTGGAAGGTCGAGAGCCATCGGGGTCGGTACGCCGTGAAGGTCGGTTACCCGATCGAGGCTACGGCCGACTGGCCCGCCCAGCCGTGGACGGCACTCGCCCCCGCACGCGAAGGTGCCGTGCTGAACCGACTCCGCTTCGATGACTTCGCGTACGGCGAATGAGAGCGGGGTACTTGGAACTTCCAGCCGTGGCGCAAAGGGTCCGACCTCTACGAGCTGTGGAAGCCCTGTCGCAAGCCGGACTCTCGTATTGAACCGCACACCAGTGTGACCCTCGGCTGCATAGGGGCGCTGGCCGAACTGCACGGCAAGGGCTGGGCCCACGGCGACGTGCAGCCCGCGCACTTCATCATTGGGCCAGAGCGGACGCACCTCATCGACCTGGCCTTGGCACGGGGCGGGCACGTCCCCGAGGGGTACGACTTCCCGTTCCGCGGCTGCCTGGTCCACTACGAGGCACCCGAGATCGCCCGGAGCGTGCTCGCCACCGGGGAGGCCGAGCCGACCCAGGAAGCCGACATCTACGCGCTCGGTGCCTCCCTGCTCATCTCCGCTACCGGCTGGCGGGCCATGGAGTACCCGGATGACTCGCCCCGCGCAGTGCAGAGAGAGGCCGTGGCGAACGGTCGGCGGCGACCGGTGAAGGCACCCGGCGAGCTGGGAGAGCTGATCGGCGCAATGCTCAGCCATGCACCGGAGGACCGGCCCACCATCTATGAGGTGGGCAAAGCCCTGAGCTGATTACGATGCGTCGGTTCATCGGCGCCGCTCGTGCGGCTACGGCCGACAAGACAAAGACCGGGCTGCCCCTCGGCCTGGACAGCATTCCGGGTGGTCCGGGCGCGGAAGCCCTGACTTGTCGGCGACGTGTTGAGGGGTGACGGCAACGATCCGGGCGATGACGACGGCGCGGCCGGTGGCCTCGTAGCCGTCTGATCCGCCGCCGAACGCGGTTGCCGTCGTCGTACACCGCCGTACCGACACACGTCAGAGGCCCTCAGGATTTCTCCTGAGGGCCTCTGGGCTGCTGTGCACTCGGCAGGATTCGAACCTGCAACCTTCTGATCCGTAGTCAGATGCTCTATCCGTTAAGCTACGAGTGCTTGGCGTTCCGGGGTTTTGGGGCCGGTCTGCGTTGCGGGGACAACATTACATGACCTGCGGCGCCAGGTGAAATCCATTCCCTGCACCTGGCCTGACCTGCGGAAACAGTCGGAATCGGCTCGGAAACGACCGAAGCCCCGGCCGGGTGGCGGGGCTTCGGTGATCTTTGCGCGGAGGCGGAGGGATTTGAACCCTCGATGGGCTTTAAGGCCCAAACCGCATTAGCAGTGCGGCGCCATAGACCGGACTAGGCGACGCCTCCAGCATCACCCGCGCGTGCGCGAGTGGTGTGCAGATGATGACACAGCCAGGTGGGGTGTCACCAATCGCTCCTCACGGTACTAGGCAGGTGGGGCGGAGAGCAAAGCCCTTCCGGGTGCGCAACGCCGGGGCTTGACGCGCGTTAGAGATGTCGGGGGCCATCCCCCTGGGTCGGTCCCTCCGGATCGGTCCCCCGGATCTGTCCAGCGGATCCGTCGGCCGTCATCCGTCGCCCGCAGCAGTCCCGGTCCCGGGCCCCCCGGCCCGTGCCCCGCGCCCGTACCTCCTCAGGAGCCCCCATGTCCCGTCGCCCCGTCCTCGCCGCCGCCGTCTCCCTCGCCGCGGCCGCCGCCGTGCTCGGTGTCCTCGCGCCCCCCGCCCTCTCGCACGACGCCCCCGTCCCGCTCCCGCCCCTGGAGGCCGGCGCCGGCCAGGCCGCCCCCCACGAGCCCGCCGAGCTGACCGTCGGGGTCGCGCACAGCGGGGTCGCGGGTGGGGACGGTACGTACAAGCTGACCTGCGGGCCGGCCGGTGGGACCCATCCGCGGGCGCGGGCCGCGTGCGACCGGCTGGCGGAGCTGGCCGGTGCCGGGCAGGATCCGTTCGCGCCGGTGGCCGCGGGCGCCATGTGCACCATGCAGCACGGCGGCGACGCGACCGCCCGTATCACCGGCACCTGGCGCGGCCACCGCGTGGACGCCACCTTCAGCCGGAAGAACGGCTGCGAGATCGCCCGCTGGCGCACCCTGGAGCCCGTCCTCCCCAACGCCGGGCGCTGAAGCAGTCACCGGCCGCCCCCGACACGCCGCCCTGCGACACGCCCCGTAAGGGAAATCCCAAGAGATCCCAGAGATCCCAAGAGATCCCGACAGATCCCGAGCCCATTCCGGGGCCATTCGCACAGAACCCTCATGAGGGCTCCGGCTCATCCGCCGCCGCGGTCACCTCCCCAGCCCTTAGACTCCCTCCAGTGACATGCCGGGACCCGAGAGGCAAGATGGGTGCGGCCGTCCGCAAGGTGCAGTGGTTCAGGGAGGAAGCGTCGTCGTGAGCAGCAGGCCATCCCGAGGCGCTGCTCGCCTCGCGGCGATACTCGACGCACTCCCCGACGGCTTGGTGCTCGTCAACGCCAACGGCACGGTCGTCAACGCCAACACCATCGCGCTGGAGATGTTCGAGACCCCCGGCACCGCGCTCGTCGGCCGCGGGCTGCTCGATCTGCTGCCCCAGTTCGACTCCAAGCTGATCCCCGGCTCGATGCGCCGCCCCGACACCGCCGACGCGCGCGGCCGTACGAAACCGACGCGCATGATCGCGCGGCGCACGGACGGCGGCGAGTTCCCGGCCGAGGTCACCAGCGCGAGCCTGGAGGACGGCAGGGACGCGTACAACGACTCGCACAGCTACACCGGCGACGAGCTGCTGATGCTGGTCGTACGGGACCTGTCCGGCACGGTCGACACCGAGGCCGAGCTGGCCCGCTCGCAGCGCCAGACCGAGATGATCCTGCGGGCCGCGTCCGAGGGCGTGGTCGGTACGGACACCGAGGGCCGGGTCGTTCTCGTCAACCCCGCCGCCGCGCAGATCCTCGGCTTCCGCGCCAGCGACCTCGGCGGCCATCAGCTCCACCCGCTGATCCTGCACTCGCGCGCGGACGGCGAGCCGTTCCCGTACGAGGACTCGCCGCTCGCCGACACGCTCAGGTCGGGCCGCAAGCACCGGGTGCGCGGGCAGGTGCTGTGGGCGAAGAACGGCAAGCAGGTGCCGGTCGATCTGACGACCGCGCCGGTACGGGACGGTGACCAGCTCGTCGGCGCCGTGATGACCTTCACCGACCGCCGCCCGTACAACGAGCTCACCGACCGGCACGCCGCCGAACTGGCCGAGGCCGCCGAGCGCCACACCGCCGAGCTGACCGCGACGACCGAACGCCTCACCACCGAGCTGACCGGTACGCGCGACCGGCTCACCGCCGAGCTGGCGGAGGCGGCCGAACGGCACGCGGCCGAGCTGGCGGACCGCAGCGACCGGTACGCGGCCGAGATCGAGGAGCTGACCGAGCGGTACGGGGAGCTGGCCGGCAGGCACTCCCAGCTCACCGCCGTCCTCGGCGAATCCCTGCGCGGCCCGCTGGAGGAGCTGCGCGGCGAGCTGGGCACGCTCGCCGCCGACCCCGCGGGACAGCTCTGGCCCGAGGCGAACCAGATCCTGCACCACCTCGCCGCCGGATATGCCCGGATGACGACGCTTGTCGACAATGTCCTCGGCTATCAGCGGCTGGACGCCGGTACGGAGCAGCTCACCAAGACGAACGCCCTGCTCGACGCGGTGGTCGCGGCCGGGGTGGAGGGCGCGATCGAGCTGATCGGGCCGGGCCGGGCGCAGTTCGCGGTGCACGCCCCGCCGATCGAGGCCGAGGTGGACGGGGCGCGGCTGGCGACGGCGCTGGCGCATCTGGTCGCGGATGTGGCCGGGGTCGACTCGACCGGCCGGGCGCGGCTGGTGCCGGGCGGCGGATATGTCGACTCGACGATCGTGGTGGCCGCGGCGCAGCGCGGTGATGTCGTACGGATCGAGGTGCGCGGGCCGTTCGCGGGCGGCGATCCGGTGCACGAGCCGATTGTGCGAGGAATCGTACGAGCACACGGTGGCGTGTTGCAGACGCATGAGATGCCGGGCCTGGGCGGCAGCGCCTATGTGCTGGAGCTGCCGTTGGGCGAGGGCGCGGGTACGGTGCCGCCGCCCGCCGCGGCACCGGCGCAGGCCCAGCCCGCGCTCCCCGCGCAGCAGCAGGGGCCCGGGACGTCGGGTGGCGGCAGGCGGCGCGCGCGGCGGGCGTCGACGGACGCGTTCCTGGACGGGCCGGGCGAGGAGGTCGCCGGGGAGCCCACGGGACGGCGCCGGGCGCGGTCGGCCGAGACGGGAGCCGGTACGTCGGGCGGGTCCGGTGTGCCGTCGGTGCCCGGTGCGTCCGGCGCTCCCGGAGCCGAGGGGCAGCGGGAGCCGGCTGCGGCGCAGGACACGACCGGGGGCGGTGGCAGCACCGGTGGCGGTACGGGGCGCCGGCGCGGGCGGCCGAGTCCGGCGGAGGAGACCGGCGGCGGGGCGCCGGGGGCCGGTTCCGCTCTTGCGCTGCCTGGCGCCGCGCCTTCCGAAGGGTCGGTCGTGACGGCCGCCGAGGGCGCGCATCCGACCGGGCGGGCGGCGCTCGGCCAGGCCGTACCGCCGCAAGGTGTGCCGGTGGACGCGGCGGCGGCCGGTACGGGACGCCGGGCGCGGCACGGCGGACAGCGGGCACTTCCGGCGCTGCCTGCCGGACCTGCCGCACCAGCGCCGGCGCCGGCATCAGCACCCACGCCCGCGCCTCTGGCCGCCGGGCCCGGGGCCGCCGCGGGACCTGTCGTACCACCGTCGCCCACGCCGGTCGCACCGCAGATCCCGGCGCCGATGCCGGCTCCGGTGCCCGGCCCCGTACCGAACCAGCCTTCCGCACCCGCGTCCGCTCCGGCTCCCGCGCCGCTGCCGCCCGCGCAGCCGCTGCCGGGGCAGTCGGTCCCTGGACAGCAACCGGGACAGCCACTGCCCGGGCAGTCACTGCCGGGACAGCCACTGCCTGGGCAGCCGGTTCCGGCCGGGGCGCAGGCGCCGGGGCGCCGTGCCCGGCGGGCGCTGGCGCCCGCGCAGGAACGGCATGCCGGGTCCGCGCCGGCGGCCGAAGCGGACGGGGCCCGCAGCGCGTTCGCCCTGCCGCCCGCCGCCGCCGACCGCGCCCCGGCCCAGGCTCAGGCCGCCGCGCCGAGCCGGCCGGCCGCGCAGGACGCCTCGCTTCCGGGCCGCCACGACGCCGTACGTACCGAACCGGACGCCGACCACACCCCGCCGCAGGCCCACCCGCTGCCCTCAGGACGCCGCCGCGCCGGTACGGGCGGTGCGGGTGGTACGGGCGACATCCCGGCCGCGCCGCCCGAGTGGCCGGGGGCCGCCGGGGGCGCGGACGGCCGTACGAGCAGCGGTACCGGCGCGATGCCCGTCGACCCGAACGGCTGGGGGGCCACCCCCGGCGCGGGCCCGGTGCCGGGTGCGCCGGCCCCCAACAACGCCATGTCCAACGGCCAGGGCATGCCCACCACTTCGGGCTTCGGCATGATGACCGGCCCTCCCGGCTGGCCGGACGACCCCCGCACCAGCGGCGCGGGCACGGACGGGCGTACGAGCGGCGATACGGGCAGCGTCCCCGCGGCACCGGGCGTCCCAGGCACACCGGCCGTCTCAGGCGCACCTGGCATCCCCGGCGCCCCATCCGTACCGACCGCTCCGGGCGAGTCCGCCGTCACCGACCCCCGGCGTGGCGCACATCAGCCACTGCCGCCCGCCCAGCCGCTCCCCGAAGAGGCACCGGTCTCGCCGGACTCCACCCAGGGGCGTGCCTTCAGCGTGCGGACGCTCGGCCAGGGCGTTCCCTTCGCACAGCAGCTCGTCCCGCCGCAGCCCCAGCCCCATCAGCCTCACCAGCCGCAGGCCCCCCAGGGATCTCAGCCGCATCAGCCCCACCAGCCCCAGCAGTCGCACCAGCCCCCGGGGCCCCAGGGACAGAACCCCGGCCAGCCCCCCGCCACATCCCCCGGCCGCCGCCGCAAGCTCGGCACCCCGCCGACCGACAGCGACGACCGCGCCGAGGGGACCGGCAGGGCCGAGGCCGGCACCAGGCCGCACCCCCAGTCCCCGCCGCCTCCCCAGTCCCACCAGCTCCACTCCCCTCAAGGACCCGCGCAGCCACAGCCCCAGAGCGGCCGCCCCCTGAGCCCGCCCCAGCCCGGTCCCGACCGGCCAGGCGGCTCCCAGGGCGGTTCCCGGATGTCCGCCGCCCACTCCGAGGGCCGTTCGTACGCGATCGGCGCGCCCGACGAGGGCGCCGAGGGCCCCGAGCCGCTGGACGGCCCCGGCGGCGCGGTCGAGGTGGCCAACCGCCCCCAGCCCCGCCCCGTCGACGACGAACTCCCCCCGGAGCCGCTCGACAACCCCCGCCGTCTGCTCGTCTGGCCCGCGCCGGACGTCGCCACCCAGCAGGCGCTCAGCGACCGCGGCTACCGCCCGGTGGTCGTGCACTCCCGCGAGGAGGTCGACGCCCAGATCGCCGCGTTCCCCGCGGCCCTGTTCGTCGACCCGCTGACCGGCCCCATCACCCGTACCGCCCTCCAGTCGCTCCGCCAGGCCGCGGTCGCCGCCGAGGTCCCCGTCCTGGTGACGGCGGGTCTGGGCCAGGCGACCCGCGAAGCGGCGTACGGCGCCGACCCCGCCGTACTCCTCAAGGCCCTGGCGCCGCGCGACAGCGAACAGCACCCGTCCCGCGTCATGCTGATCGAGGAGCACGAGGAGATCGCGTTCGCCCTGACGGCCACGCTGGAGCGGCGCGGTATGCAGGTCGGCCGCGCGGCCACCGACGACGAGGCCGTCGCCCTCGCCTCCCAGATGCGGCCGAACCTGGTCGTCATGGATCTGATGCAGGTACGGCGCCGGCGCGCGGGAATCCTCGACTGGCTGCGCGCGAACGGCCAGTTGAACCGGACCCCTCTGGTCATCTACACCTCGGCGGGCATCGACCGCGCGGATCTGCCGCGGCTCGTGTCGGGGGAGACCGTACTGTTCCTCGCGGAGCGCTCGACCAGCGCCGAAGTCCAGTCGCGGATTGTCGAACTGCTCGCGAAGATCGGGACGAATTGAGCGAACGGGCTGTACGGGCCGGACTGACGGACTGAGCGGACTGAGCGGGCTGAACGGACCGGGCGGACCGGGCGAACGGGCCGGACTGAACGAACGGGCCGAGCTGACCGTATCGGCCGAGCTGGCCGTACGTACGAGCCGGAAGGCGGGGCGCAGCTCCGGAAGCGCGCCCCGGCCCACCGCTCCAGCCCTCGTCACACGAGCGTGACCTCCAGTTCCCCCTCCGCGTACTGCTTGCGGATGACCTTCTTGTCGAACTTTCCGACACTCGTCTTCGGCACGGCCGACACCACCGCCCACCGCTCCGGAAGCTGCCACTTCGCGATGCTCCCGGCGAGGAACTCCTTCAGCGCCGCGTAGTCCGGCGCGGCACCGTCCTTCAACACGACCGTCGCGAGCGGCCGTTCGCCCCACTTCTCGTCCGGTACGGCCACGACCGCCGCCTCCGCCACCTCCGGGTGCGCCATCAGCGCGTTCTCCAGCGCCACACTGGAGATCCACTCCCCGCCCGACTTGATGACGTCCTTGGCGCGGTCGGTGAGGGTGAGATAGCCGTCGGGGCTGATGACCCCGACATCGCCCGTCCGCAGCCAGCCGTCGGGGCTGAACTTGTCCTCGGGCCTGAAGGGTTCGGCGCCCGCGCCGCCGTAGTAGGCGCCCGCGATCCATGGCCCGCGTACCTCCAGCTCACCGGCCGACTCGCCGTCCCATGGCAGGAAGTCGCCACCGGGCCCGGCGAGCCGCGCCTCGACACCGGCCGGGAACCGGCCCTGGGTGATGCGGTACGGCCACTCCTCGTCGGCCGTCAGCCCGGACGGCGGGTTGGAGGTCGTACCGAGCGGCGAGGTCTCCGTCATGCCCCAGGCGTGACAGAGCCGTACGCCGAGCTTGTCGTACGCCTCCATCAGCGCCGGCGGACAGGCGGCGCCGCCGATGGTGACGCGGACCATCGAGGTCAGATCGCGCGGGCGCTCGGTAACCTCGGCGAGCAGCCCCTGCCAGAGGGTGGGCACGGCGGCGGCGTGCGTGGGGCGTTCGGTCTCGATCATCTCGGCGAGCGGGGCGGGCTGGAGGAAGCGGTCCGGCATCAGCATGTTCACGCCGACCATAAAGGTGGCGTGGGGCAGGCCCCAGGCGTTCACATGGAACTGGGGCACGACGATCAGCGTCGTGTCCTTGTCCGTCAGCCCCATCGACTCGCCCATATTGGCCTGCATGGAGTGCAGATAGATGGAGCGGTGGGAGTAGACGACGCCCTTGGGGTCGCCGGTGGTGCCGGAGGTGTAGCACATGGCCGCGCCGGCGCGTTCGTCCAGCTCGGGCCAGTCGAAGGTGGCGGGACGGCCGGCGATCAGCTCCTCGTACTCATGCACCCGCACCCGTACCCGTCCCTGACCCTGGCCCTCTCCCTGCCCCTGGCCCTGACCCTGACCGGTCACCGCGTCGAGCGGCGCGCGGTCGCCGGGACCGGAGACGATGACGTGTTCGACGGTCGGGAGATGCGGGAGGAGCGGGGCGAGCAGCGGGAGGAGGGAGCCGTTCACGATGACCACGCGGTCGGCGGCGTGGTTGACGATCCAGATGAGCTGTTCGGCCGGGAGCCGGAGATTGAGGGTGTGGAGGATCGCGCCCATGGAGGGGATGGCGAGATACGCCTCCAGGTGATCGGCGTTGTTCCACATGAGGGTCGCGACGCGTTCGTCGGCGCCGACGCCGAGTTCGTCGCGGAGCGCACCGGCGAGCCGCGTCGCCCGGGCACCGACCTCGGCGAAGCTGCGGCGCTCCGGCTCGCTTCCGCCGGTCCAGGTCGTGACCTGTGACGATCCGTGGATGGTCATCCCGTGGTGCAGGATGCGGGTCACTGTCAGTGGTACGTCCTGCATGGTGCTCAGCACGGCGTCCTCCCGGTGGGCGCTTGCGCTACGCGGCAGATGGGTTGCGCAGATTCTGCGCACGTACCGCGCGGTATGTCACTACCCGGGAGTAGAACGGCCCGTGTGGATGTCCGGGCCGGGGCCTCACGGCGTACGTACGGCCGGAAGAGCCTCACGACGTACGGCCTGGGAGGTACGGCCCCGATGACGGCCCGGCTGTCAGCGGACCGGGGACAGGTCCGGGTCCTCCCGGAGTTTGCCGAGCGCCCGGGACACCGCGCTCTTGACCGTACCGACCGAGACCCCGAGCACCTCGGCGGTCTGGGCCTCGCTGAGATCCTCGTAGTAGCGCAGGACCACCATCGCCCGCTGACGGTCCGGCAGTTTCATCACCGCGCGCCACATCGCGTCGTGCAGCACCTGCCGCTCGGCGGGGTCCGGCTCCGGCAGATCCACGGGCTCGGGCAGTTCGTCGCAGGCGAACTCGTCGACCTTGCGCTTGCGCCACTGCGAGGTACGGGTGTTGAGCAGGGCGCGGCGGACATAACCGTCCAGCGCGCGATGGTCCTCGATCCGGTCCCAGGCGACATAGGTCTTGGTGAGGGCCGTCTGGAGGAGGTCCTCCGCGTCCGAGGGGTTGGAGGTGAGGGAACGGGCCGTACGCAGCAGTACGGGCCCCCGCGCCCGTACGTACGACGAGAACGACGCGTAGGTCGTGCAGACGGAGTGGGACACGGACGCGGAATGGGACACGGACGGCGCGGCATGCTGTGCCGACGGCGCGGTGCGCTGGGCGGACGGCGCGAGATGTGTGTACGGCGCGTGCATGGCCGGCTTGGCGGCGATGGAGGCGCTCGTGCAGACAGGCGTGGTCATGGCTCCACGCTAGGAGTGAGCCCCACCTCGGGGGATCGGCCCAAGGTCCCGAAGCCATGTCCCCCTCAGGGTGTAGGGGTGGTGCCGGCCCCACCTCCTGAAGGTGGAGGAGGCCGCGGCTCCCCTCAGGGTCGCGAGGGCCGGGCCGGGCAAGGGTCGCGCTGGGCATGTGGCGCGCGTACGCCAGCGGGCCGGGCCGGGTGCGGGGCCACCGACGGCAGCGGGCCGGGCGTACGACTGGAGACGGCCGCGCGGTGCGGCGGGCACAGCGCAGCGCCCCGCGACGCCCCCCGCAGCGCCCCGCAGCGCCCCGCCGGAAAACGGACTGCGCGACGGCACCGAAGTGCCGCCGCGCAGATATCGTTCACCCCTCGGTCACGCCCCCCGTCGGGCCGTGTGTCACCAACGGTGGCCGAAGTTCACCGCGATGTTCTCGTTGGACTGGTCGATGGTCGTGAAGCCCGCACCGATCACGTTTGCCGTGTTGTTCTGGTTGGACGCGCCGGCACCGGTCGCCACCTGCTGGGTGGTCGTCGAGTTGCCGAAGTTGTGACCGCCCACACCGCCGACCAGTGTGGCGACGCTCGCATTCCAGTCGGAGAACGCGTCGTCGTCGGCCTGGGCCACGCCGGTGAACAGCGCTGCGGCGAGGGGCAGCGCGGCAAGAGCGGCGAAGGCACGAGCGGTACGGAAGCTTGCCATGTCATTCCTCCAGGAACGAGAAGTACGGGTGTGTCCAAGGCAGTTGGCCGACCGCCCCGGTCGTTGTGTCGACGTCGCGACCTCAGATTGCCCACCGAATCCCCCGCGAACCAGCCCGGAGGTGCCGATTCCCTCGCAAGCGTGATGACAAGTCGATAAACCCCTATGCGCCCCGAAACCGATAGTTCACCCCTCAAGGTGTCGACAAATCCCTGTTCCTATCCGCAGTCGATGGAGGGCAGAGCCGCTGGCAGGCAAGGGGTGAATCGTTTCTCCACAACCCTGCCCACCCACCCGGGGACGGTTTCCCCTTTCTTTCTTCGAACGTCTGTACGAACATAGAAGCATGGCCACCACCGCCCGGCACACCACCACCCTGGCCCTCGCTCACGCGCTGTCCGCCGCCGAACGCGGGCTCCCAGTCATCCCCCTGTCCCCCACCAAGCTCCCGGCGCTGCGCTCACCCCACCGGGACGAGCCCGAGCGGGCCCACTGCCACGGCGAATGCGGACTTCCGGGCCATGGGGTGTACGACGCCACCACCGATCCCGCCGGCGTACGCGCTCTGTTCGCCGCCGCACCGTGGGCGACCGGCTACGGCATCGCCTGCGGCCGGCCACCGCACCAGCTCATCGGGATCGACCTGGATGTCACGCCGGCAGGAGGGGGCGGATCGGGGTCGGGCTCGGGGTCGGCGTCCGGGCCGGGATCAGGGACGAGGCCGGGGTCCGGGCCGGGGCCGGCTTTCGCGGGGTCACCGCCGGATTCGCTCGCCGCGCTTCAGCAGCTCGCCCTCCAGCACCTCTTCACACTGCCGGAGACCGTGATCGTCCTGACGCCCAGCGGCGGCCGCCACATCTGGCTGACCGGCCCGCCGAACGTCGTCGTACCCAACTCCGCGGGCCGACTCGCCCCCGGTATCGACGTGCGCGGCGCGGGCGGCTATCTGGTCGGCCCCGGTTCGGTCACGTCCCGCGGTGCGTACCGGCTCGCCCCCGGTACGGAGCACCTCGCGCCCGCGCCCTGCCCCCGCGCGCTGCTGCGCCTGCTCACGCCTCCCCCCGCACGCCCCCACCCCCATCAGGGCCCGCCCGCGCGCGGCGACGGCCTGGTGCAATTCGTACGGGCGGCACACGCGGGCCAGCGCAACACCCGGCTGTTCTGGGCCGCCTGCCGCGCGTACGAACACGGCTTCGGCGAGGCGCTCGTCGAGGCCCTCGTCGACGCGGCCGTACGCACCGGCCTGACCGAACAGGAGGCCCGCGCCACCATCGCCTCGGCCGCCCGCCTCACATCCCGCCCGTAACACCCAACTTGTAACACCCTGTCCGTACCGCCTCCGGACACCCTGCTCGTACCGCCCCCGGCGTACGGGCAGCGCCCCCGGGTCACCCGGCGAACGCCCACCCGCTCCAGCGCTCCACATGGATGGCGACAACGGGCCCCTCGGGCGGCCGGTCCCGGTACTGCTCGTACTTCCCCCGCAGCAGCTCAACGGCCGCGCCCCGCCCGCTTCCCGCCTCCCACACCTCGGCCCGCCCGTCGGCCCGGGCCCACCACAGCTCCGACCAGTCGTCGGCGTAGTGATCCACCAGCACGGACACCCGCGGGTTCTCCCGCACATTCCTCAACCGCCGGAGATCCCAGGTCCTCTTGGGCTTGTGGTCGACCGCGAAGAACACCACGTCCCCGCTGACCACGAACGTCACCGGCACGACATGCGGCACCCCACGGGCATCAGCGGTCCCCAGCCGCCCCACCACCCCCGCCCCGAACCGCGCCCGGGCTTCCCCAGAACCAAGCTCCACAAACGCACCGTAACCCCCGAACAACCCCGAGCCCGCCCCCGACCCGGTCGTTTGATGCCGCCACCTCCTACCCGCTTTGATGCCGGTGGTCAGCGTGCGGTGGTGCGGATCGGCGAGAGGCGTCTTGGGTATGAGGGGCAGGCGGGCGCTGGGGCGGCCGTTCGGATGGTTGTGGGCAGCGTTCGCGGTCAGTGCGTACGGCACCTCGCTCGGGTTCGGTGCGTTTCCCCTCATCGCGATCCTCGTACTGCACTCCGGGCCGGCCCAGGTGGCAGCGCTGTCCGCCGCGGGGCGGGCGGTGGGAGCACTGGTCGCGGTGCCGCTCGGGCCCTGGGTGGAGTTCCGCCGTAAGCGGCCGGTCATGGTGGCGATGGACCTGACCCGGTTCGCGGCGCTGATGAGCGTCCCCGCCGCGTTCGCGCTCGGCCGGCTCAGCTTCGCCCAGCTCCTCGTCGTCTCCGTCGTCGTCGCCGCGGCCGACATCGCCTTCAGGGCGGCCGGCGGCGCGTATCTGAAGGCGCTCCTCCCACCGGAGGACCTGCTCGTCGCGAACAGCCGGTTCGAATCCACGACTTGGACCTCGACCATGGTCGGACCACCGCTCGGCGGGGCCGCGATCGGGCTGTTCGGCCCGGTGTCGACCGTGGCGGCCAACGCGGTCAGCTATCTGCTCTCGGCGCTGGGCATCCGCGCCATCGGCGGCACCGAACCGTCTCCCGCCCGGACCACCGGCGCACCGCGGCTGCGAGCAGGCGATCTGCTCGAAGGCTGGCGCTACATCCTCGCCCACCCCACGCTGCGCCCGCTGTTCCTCAACGCGATCACGGTCAACGGCCTGATCATGGCCTCCGAGCCGCTGCTCGCCGTACTCCTGCTGGACCGCCTCGGGTTCGCACCCTGGCAGTACGGTCTCGTCTTCGCGGCACCGTGCGTCGGCGGCCTCATCGGCTCACGCCTCGCGCACCCCCTCGCGGCACGGTTCGGACAGCACAGGGTGATGCTCACTTCCGGGGCGCTGCGTGCGTGCTGGCCGCTCGGACTGGCATTCGTCCAGCCCGGCGTCCCCGGGATCGTCCTCATCATCGCCGTCCAACTCGGCCTGGTGACCTGCTGCGGCGTGTTCAACCCGGTATTGGCCACCTACCGGCTCGACCACACCGACCCCGCCCGGGTCGCCCGCACCCTGTCCGCCTGGTCGATCAGCAGCAGCACCGCCATCGCCGCCCTGACCGCCCTGTGGGGTCTACTGGCCGCCGCCACCAGCCCCCGCACCGCAATCGCAGCCGCCGGAGCCCTCCTCCTGACGACCCCACTGCTGCTTCCGCGCCGCCGCGCCAGCCGCGAGTTGGCCGCGGCCGGAACGCGGTAGGGGTGTCTCACAGTGTGTGAGACACCCCTACTCACCAGCGCTTGAACCGGACTGTGCCGCGTCAGGCTCTGCGTGTTCTGACTCCGTCGGGTTCGAAGTCGAAGATCTCGCGGTTGATGCGGAGGCCGTCGACGGCGCCGATCCACATGAAGTCGCGGCCCTTGCCGACCGCGGCGGTGTAGATGGTCGGCTTCGCGCCGCCGTCGTTGAGCGAGGCCTTGAGCTCCTGGAAGGTGCACTCGGCGGCCTGGGTGCACGAGGTCTCGTTGCCCGTGAGGTACCAGAAGCCGGTCGTGGTGGCGTCGATGAACGGGCTCCAGCGGTTCGTGACCGGGGCGGCGTCCGGTACCCAGACCATCGTGGAGTAGTTGTCGGCCGGGAGCGCGCTCAGGTTCGGGTCGATCTCGAACCTGATGTTCGGCATGTTCTCGGCGCCGCCGTAGCCGACGTTCTCGTTGGTCTGGAAGACACGGAACCCGACCTGCTTCAGGGCCAGCACGGAATCCCCGAAGAAGTCGACCTCATTGCCGAAGTCGACCTTCTCGCTCGGCGGATTCAGCGAGGTGGAGTCGTCCGCCACCTCGATTCCCAGGCTGCCCTGTCCGTAGGGCGGCCTGGAGGACGGGCCTGTCACGCCGAACGAGCCGTACGGGCCGTACCGCAGGGCGGCGACGGGGGAGCCGATCGTGTTGCGAGTGATCACGCCCCAGTGTTCTGAGCGCGACCGGTTTCCGTCCGCGACAGCGGACGCCGATGCTGGGACGGTCGAGGCGACGATCGCGGCCAGCGCTGCGACCGCAAGCACCTTTGCCCGACTCACGCCAAAGCGAGCGTTCACACTCACTCCTTCTGGATAGCTGAAAGGCCAGACATGCGCCGGCGCCCGGCGGACGCGGCAGACGTCACCGTATCTGACTCTCAGTAGCCGAAGCGGTCGCGACATACTCAACACATATACGGCTATTCATGAACGCAATGCTGCGACTGTCGCTAAATATGCTTACTCTACGTGTCGAATGGCGGAGTCGGTCCGGGCGGTGTCAATCCCGGTGGTGTCGGTCCAGGTCCACAGGCGGGACAGCGCCTGCGCGTTCAGCTCGTGGCCTTCCGTCCACAGGCCGGCCGCCGCGTTCAGTACCGAGCGGCGGTCCGACTCCCCGGATCCCGGCTTGGCCGGGAGCAGAGGCAGGGCCGCGCTCGCGCGGAGGCGGACCGCGCGGTGGCGGCGGGCGAAGGCGGTGAGGGTCTGGCGCGGGCCCGCCTCGACCAGCAACACGTCCTCGGCGGCGAGCAGTTCGTCCAGGGCGGGCAGGAAGTGGACGGTGTCCGTGACCTGCCGGGCCCAGAAGCGGGGGCTCCGGGCGTCCTCGGGGCTCATCAGGGTGCCGGTGTAGCCGGAGTAGAGGGGCAGCGCCGGCTCGCGGAACGGGACCGCGCCGTACTCCTTCTCCAGGGCGTCGGAGGCGGGGGCCATGGCCGGTGAGTGGAACGGGCTGGTGGCAGGCACGGTCACCACGGTGATGTCGTCCGCCCTGAGCCTCGCCTCGACCGCCGCCAGCGCGGGCGCCGAACCGGCCAGCATCACCTGCTGGTTGGCGTTCACGGCGGCGAGCGCGACCTCGTGGTCGAGGTACGGGCGTACGCGCGCCGCGCTCGCCCCCACCGCGAGCATGCCGCCCGGCGGGATCCTGACCGCTTCCCGTACGCGGGCCATCACCATCCCGGCCGCGTCGGCCAGCGACATGACGTCGGCGAGGGTCGCCGCGACAAGTTCGCCCGCGCTGTGGCCGAGCAGCGCCACCGGTCGTACGCCCCAGCCGAGGACCATGCGGCCGAGCGCGTAGTCCACCGCGAACAGCAGCGGCTGCGCCCGTCGTACGTCGTCGATCCCGATGTGCGGGGTGCCGGTGGTGAGCCAGTCCTCCCGGATGCGCGGCCCGTCCGGGCCCATGTGGGACAGGGCCGCGTCGAGGGCCGCGGTGAACACCGGTTCATGCCGGTAGAGGCCGGCGGCCATGGCGGCGTGCTGGGAGCCCTGCCCGGGGAAGAGCAGTGCCACCGGGCGCGGGGAACGTACGGTCACCGCCTTCGCGGACGCGACACCGGCCGCCGCCTGCCCGGCGTCGGTGACGACTGCCGCGCGCACGGGAACGGGTCCCGTGGCGGGTCCGGTGGCGCCGGGGCGTGCGGTGGGGAGGTGCGGGAACGTCTCGGTGTGCTCGTCGCCGAGCAGCGCGAGCAGTTCGGCGCGGACCCGGGCCTCGTCCTCTTCGTCACGGCCCGACCAGAGCAGCAGCCGGTGGCGGCCGGGGTCGGCCGTGTCGCGGCCGTGGCAGAGGGGGTGTATCGCCGGAGGCGTGTCGTGATCGTCGGAGCCGGTGTTAGTGCTGGCGTCGGCGTCGGTGAGGTGCAGTACTCCGTGTACGGCGTCGCCGTCCGCGACCGCCTCGGCCGCGCGCTTGACGGCGTACACCGTGATCTTGCCGGGGCCCGGGCTGCCGAAGCCCACGACGAGCGCGAGATCGGCGGTGCCGTCGAGGAGTTCGCGGTGGGCGAGGCGCAGGGCGCGGCCTTCGGTGGGCGCGGTGCGGACCGGGAGCGACTCGTGTCCGGCGGGGAGCGACTGGTCGCCGGCCGGGGCGCCGACGTGGACGACCGTCCGTACGGGCAGCATCCGCCCGCTACGGCCGAAGGCGTCCAGCACGGCCGAGACGGCGGTGGACAGCGCGGACGGCGGGGAGTTGGGCGCGGCGGGATCCGGTGCGGCGGGATCCGGTGCGGCGACGACCAGCCGGTGGACCACCGCGCTGTGTGCTGTGAGCGACATGGTTCCCTCCTCGTGGGCCGCTCTCCGTACGGCGGGGCCCGGTCAGGGGTGGAGTCACGGCCGCCCCGCCCGGACGGGACGGCCGCGGACGGCGTAACTCAGTCCGTCGTGGACCCGGAGGCGTTGACGAGGGCGAGGAGCGCGCCGGGGGTCTCGGCTTCGGCCACGGCGTCGTCCGGGATGGCGATGCCGTACTCGCGCTGTATCAGGCCGATGACCTGGAGCAGCGCGAGGGAGTCGTAACCGAGGTCTATGAAAGGGGTGTCCAGGACGTCGCCGTCCAGATCGACGCCCTCCTCCTCGCCCGCGCTCTCACGGAGCATGCGGGTCAGGTCGGCCAGGGTGACGGTGGTCTGCGTGGTCATGTTCGGTGCTGTCCTCTCGGTGGAGCGTCGGTGGGACCGGATGATGTGGCGGTGGTACGAGTGCGGGTGCGGATACGGATGCCCGGGCCGGTGGTACGTGTACGGAGCCGGCCGGCAGGCGGATGCGAGTGCGCAGCCGTGCCGTACAACGGACGCGGTGCCTGCCGTACGACAGACCGACGCCACGCCCGTACCGCGGACGCCCTGCCTGACAGCCGTACGGCGAACGCCCCGCCGTACGACCGAACACCCCGTCCGACGACCCGACGCCACGCTCGTACGGCCGACGCCGTCAGGCCCCGCGCCGTACCACCAGCGCCGCATTGAAGCCGCCGTGGCCGCGTGCCACGACCAGGGCGTTGCGCAGCGGCGCCTCCCGGGGGTCGCCGGTGACCAGGTCGATCCGGTGCTCCGGGTCGGCCTCGGCGACATGCGCGGTGGGCGGGATGACGCCGTCGCGCAGCGACAGCAGAGCCGTCGCCGTGTCCAGAGCCGCGCCGCCCGCCAGCAGGCGTCCCGTACCGGCCTTGGGCGCGGTGACCGGCACGCCGTAAGGGCCGAACACCTCGGTCAGTGCCGCCGCCTCGGCGCGGTCCAGCGCGGGCACCCCGGAGGCGTCGGCGAAGACGACGTCGATGTCGGCCGGGACCAGCCCGGCGTCGGCGACGGCGTTCGCGACCGCCCTGCTCAGGGCGGGCGGACGGGCCCCGCCGGGGGCCGGGTCGAGGGTCGCCGCGTATCCGGCGATCTCGCCGTAGATACGGGCGGCGCCCCGGCCGCGGGCCGCTGCCGCGTCCTCCACGACGAGGATGGCGCCGCCCTCGCCCGGTACGTAGCCGCTCGCGTCCGCGGCGAACGGCAGATAGGCGCGCCCGGGATCGTTGACGGTGCTCATCAGGCCGGAGGCGATCTGCGGGACCCAGCCCCACGGGCAGATCGCCGCGTCGACGCCGCCGGAGACCATCACGGGGGTGCCCTTGCGGACGCACCGGCGGGCCTGGCCGAGCGCGTCGATGCCGCCCGCCTGTTCGGTGAGCAGGACGTTGCTCGGGCCGCGCAGCTTGTGCCGGATGGAGATCTGGCCGGTGTTGACCGCGTAGAACCAGGCGAAGGACTGGTACGCGCTGACGTACTCCTTCCCCTTGCTCCAGAGGTTCTCCAGCTCCCGCTGGCCGAACTCGACGGCGCCGCCCGACGCGGAGGTGACCACGCCGATGCCGTACTCGGCGTGTTCGGCGGGGTCGATCCCGGCGTCCTGGAGGGCCCAGCCCGCGGCGGTCAGGGCCAGCCTGGTCATATGGTCGGTCTGGGGCATCAGCCGGCTGGAGATATGGTCCTCGGCCACGAAGCCCGGCACCTCCCCGGCGATCCGCGACGGGTACTGCGTGGCGTCGAAGCGGGTGACGGGGCCGATCCCGGACTCACCGGCCAGGGTGGCCTTCCAGAAGTCCTCGGTCCCCAGACCGTTGGGCGCGGTGATCCCCAGTCCGGTCACCACGGCGGCCGTGCTCATACGGTGTTCCTCTCGGGTCGGGCCAGGACCATGGCGCTCTGGAAACCCCCGAAGCCGCTGCCCACGCTGAGGACCACGTCGGCCCGCTGCTCGCGGGCGGTCAACGGGATGTAGTCGAGGTCGAGTTCGGGGTCGGGATCGTGCAGATTGGCGGTGGGCGGCAGCACCCCGTGCTCCATCGCCAGGGCACAGGCCGCGATCTCCAGGGAGCCGATGGCGCCGAGCGAGTGGCCGACCATGGACTTGATGGAGCTGATCGGGGTGCGGTACGCGTGGTCGCCGAGGCTGCGCTTGAAGGCGCCCGTCTCATGGCGGTCGTTCATCTTGGTGCCCGAGCCATGGGCGTTGATGTAGCCGATGGTGTCGGGGGCGAGCCGGGCCTCGTCGAGCGCGGCGTCGATGGCCGCGGCCATCTCCACGCCCTCGGGCTTGAGTCCGGTCATGTGGTACGCGTTGCAGCGGGACGCGAAGCCCGCGATCTCCGCGTAGATGTGCGCTCCGCGGCGCCGGGCGCTCTCCAACTCCTCCAGTACGAGTACGGCCGCGCCCTCGCCCAGGACCAGGCCGTTACGGGTCCGGTCGAAGGGCCGGCAGGAGCTCTCCGGGGTGTCGTTGCGCGGGGTGGTCGCGTGGATGGCGTCGAAGCAGGCCGAGGTGATGGGTGAGATCGGGGCTTCGGTGGCGCCCGCGATCATCACATCGGCGGTGCCCTCGCGGATGAGGTCCACGGCGTGGCCGAGCGAGTCGAGTCCGGAAGTGCAGCCGGTGGAGACGACGGCGGCCGGTCCTTCCGCGCCCGCGGCCCGGCCGACCTCGGCCGCCATGGAGCTGGGCACGAAGTGCCGGTACAGCTCGGGGATGGCGTACTCGTGGTCGACGTTCCACTTGGCGCCGCCGTCGCTGACCACCGCGTACTCGCGCTCCAGGCTGGTGGTGCAGCCGACCGCGCTGCCCAGCGAGGTGCCCGTGCGGCCGGGGTCGAGCGCGGTGAAGTCGAGCCCGCTGTCGGCCATCGCCTCGCGGGTGGAGACGACCGCGAACTGGGCGGCCCGGTCGAGCCGGCGTATCTCCTGCTGCGTCAGGCCCGCGGCGACCGGGTCGAAGTCGCACTCGGCCGCGACACGGGAGCGGAAGGGCGAGGCGTCGTAGAACGTGATCGTGCGGGTGGCGGTACGGCCTGCTGTGAGCAGGTCCCAGTACTCCTTGACCCCGACCCCGCCCGGGGCCACGGCTCCCAGTCCGGTGATAACGACTCTGCGCATGGCCTACCTGACCTTCGACGGGGCCGGGCACGGTGATACGCGTCGGCCGGATGGAACTGCGGGGGTCACTGTCGATCCCTTCGTCCGTGCCGCTATGGAACGTCCGTGCCCTTGACCGCCACTCGCGCGAGCGTGGACCTGTTGTGGTGACGGACCGCGCGTACGAAAAGGACCGGCCTGGGGCCCCGTGTTCTGGGGGGGAGGGAGGCCTCCCCTTTACTAGGGTTGAGGGGTGGTTTCTTGTCAGCCTCCAGCGGCCCGTGTCGGTTTCGGGGTCCACCTCCAGT
>NZ_JBHVGV010000013.1:156912-203598 GCF_042800555.1 Streptomyces sp. NPDC057617
GGACCAGCGGGGGGGGGGGGGGGGGTTGGGGGGGGGGGAGGAAGGGGAAAAAAAAAGGGACCTCTCTTCCTCCCATGTGTCATGGGCGCAGGCCGGTCCTCTGCTGCGTACGGTCGGAGGGCTGTTCGCGTACGGATCTCAGCCGATCGCGGTCGCTTCGAGATCCAACTCCGGGTCGGCGGTCAGTATCCGGTGATGCAGCCGCCGCAGACGGGGAGACGGTTCGAGTCCCAGCTCGCCGATCAGAGTGGTGCGCAGACGCTGGTACGCCTCCAGCGCGCGCCACGCGCTGCCCGAGCGGTGCAGGGCCGTCATCAACTGCGCACAGAAGTTCTCGTGCATGGGGTGCTTGGCGGCCAGCACCTGTAGCTCCGGCACGATCTCGGTGTGCCGGCCGAGCTGGAGGTCGGCGCCGATACGCCGCTCCAGCGCCGCCATCCTGTTCTCCTCGGCCCGCAGGACTTCCAGCTCAAGGACGCTGCCGACGGGGACGTCCACCAGCGCCGGGCCACGCCATATGCGCAGTGCCTCGCCTAAAAGCTCGGAGGCGGCGCGGTGGTCGCCCGCCGCGTCCGCGGCGCGTCCGGAGGCGGTGAGCCTGTCGAACTCCTGGACATCGACCCGGCCCGGCTGGACCTGGAGCATATAGCCGCCGTGCCGGGTGACCAGGACGTCCTTGGCCTGCTGGAGCGGGTCGTCACCGAGCGTCGCGGCGATCTTGCGGCGCAACTGGAGAATGTAGGTCTGTAACGTGGTGGCCGCGCTGCGGGGGATCCGCTCTCCCCAGATCTCCTCCATCAGCGTCGGCACGGTCACGACCCTGTCTGCCTGAAGGGCGAGGAGAGCGAGGATCTGACGCGGCTTGGCCGCCGTGGGCACCACAGAAATGCCGCGTTCCCGGGCGGTGAGGGGGCCGAGCACCGTGATCTCCATCATTCGCTCTACCTTTCACACGTTCTCCGTCGATCCGGCTTGAGCCAGGCCCTGTCCGGTCCGGCGCGTCCGTCGAGCCTCGCATCCGGCGCGTTCCGGCCCCAGTGATCCGGTCATGAGGGCGGGCGTGAAAATGTCACACCCCGTTGATGAAGTGTGCACTGTGCCGTCGGGAGAGCCGCCCCGCAGAATCCAGTCCACGGACGTCGGACGCAAGTACGTACGAGTGTCTCCAGGGGGATTCGATGAACGGATCTACGGTCAAGGACATCACCACGGTCAAGGGCATCACCGAGGACATCACCAAGAACACCGCCGAGAGGCTCACCGACGAGCCGGGCGCGGCCACTCCGGAGCAGCGCTTCGCCCTGCTCACCGCACGGGCGGGGCTGGAACCCGAACTGGCGCAGCGGTACTCGGCACACCCGCTCTCCGTACTCGCCGAGTTCGGCCTCCCGGCCACCTGGCCCGTACGTTTCCCGGACGACCGCGCCGCCAGCCGCACCGACAACCACCCCGCCGACCACCCCGGGCAGCCCGACACGATCACCATGCCCGGCACGATCGCCCGGGAGGACCTGGACCGCGCGGGCTCCTCCGTCACCTGGGGCTGCTTCTCCAACTTCACCCATCTCTCGGCCCCCGGTCGGTGAGCCGGTGACGGTGCCCGAACCGGCCCCGACCGGACTGCCGGTGGGGTTCAAGCGGCATCTGCGGGTGGAGACGGTGGCCGGCGAGGCCGTGTATCTCCTGTCGGAGCGCGGCACCACCGTGCTGCGCGGCCCCCGGGTCGAGGCGCTCGCGCCGCTCCTGGACGGCACCCGCACGCTGCCCGCGGTGCTGGCGGAGGTGCCCGCCGCGCTGCCCGCCGACGAGGCGGGCCGGATGATCGCGGAGCTGGCCAGGGCCGATCTGGTCGGGTACCACGGTCCCGGGTCGGACACGGCCGCGGACGCGTACTGGGAGTTGGCCGGGGTGGGCGGTCCGGGGGTCCAGACCGCGCTGGGTTCGGCCCCGGTGGAGGTGGTCGCGCTCGGCAGGACGGATCGTGAGACGGTCCGGGCGCAGTGCCTGGCCGACGGGCTGACCCTCGCGGGGCCTGGCAGGCCGGCCGTGTTCACGGTGGTGTTCTGCGACGACTATCTCGACCCTGAACTGGGCGGTATCGACGCGCGTCACCGGGCGGCCGGCCTGCGCTGGCTGCCCGCCCGTACCAGTGGCACCGCGGTGTGGGTGGGGCCGGTGTTCGGCGCGGACGGCGGGCCCTGCTGGCACTGTCTCGCCCACCGGCTGCGCGGGCACCGCTCGTCGCAGTCGCCGGTCCGGCACGCCCTGGGGCTGGCGGGTCCGGTGCCGCTGCCCGAGGCGTCGCTGGCGGCCGGGCGGCTGCTGGGCGTGCACACGGCCGTACTGGAAGCCCAGAAATGGCTGGCCGGGGTGCGCTATCCGGGCCAGGACGCGGTATGCGCGCTGGACACCCGTACGCTGTCGGCCCGTCACCACCCGGTGACCCGCAGACCGCAGTGTCCGGTCTGCGGGGACCCGGGGCTCGTCGGGGCGTCGGTGCGCGAACCGTACGTACCGGTGTCCCGGCCCGTCGGGCACGAGAGCGGCGGTACGCACCGGGCCCTGTCCCCCGCCGCCGTGCTCGCCCGTTACGGCCGGCTGATCGATCCGGTCACCGGTGTCGTGGCGGAGGTACGGCCGGCCCCGGGCACGCCAGAAGGCCTCAACCACTATGTGTCCGGCCGGAATCTGGCGCTGCGCAGCACCTCGCTGAACGGACTGCGCAACTTCAGCGGCGGCAAGGGGATCACGGCCGAGGAGGCCGAGGCCGGGGCGCTGTGCGAGGCGGTGGAGCGCTACTGCGGCACGCGCCAAGGAGACGAACCGGTCGTACGGGACTCCCTGACCGGGCTCGGTGACACGGCTCTGCACCCCAACGCCTGCCAGCTCTACGCGGAGAGACAGTTCCAGGAGCGCGAGGCGTGGAACGCGTCGCGCCAGGGGACACAGCTCGTCCCGCCGCGGTTCCGGCCGGACGTCCCGACGGAGTGGACCCCGGTGTGGTCGCTGACCGCGGGCCGGCACCGTCTGCTGCCCACCTCCATGCTGTACTTCGGCCCGGCGCCGGACGGCACCGAGAGCGCGCCCTGGGCCGACTCCAACGGCAACGCGGCCGGCGGCAGCGTCGAGGACGCGGTGGTCCAGGGGTTCCTGGAGCTGGTGGAGCGCGACGCGGTGGCCCTGTGGTGGTACAACCGGCTGCGCAGACCCGCCGTGGACCTCGACTCGTTCGACGAACCGTGGCTGGCCCGGACCCGGACGGCATACGCGCGGACGGGCCGCGAGCTGTGGGTGCTCGATCTCACCGCCGACTTCGGCATCCCGGTCATGGCCGCCGTCTCCCGCCGTACGCGCGGCCCCGCGCAGGGCATCTCGTTCGGCTTCGGGGCGCACTTCGATCCGCGGCTGGCGCTGCGCCGGGCCGTCACGGAAATGAGTCAACTCCTGCCGCCCGAGGGGTACTTCGGACCGTCCGCCCCTCAACGCTCCCCCTTCGCCTCGGAGGTGGACCTCTGGTGGCATGAGGCGACCGTGGACCAATTGACGTATCTCACGCCCGATCCGGCCGAGTCGCCTCGCGGGCCCGGTTGTTACACGTACGTATCGCGGTCCGACATGGGCGCGGACGTGGTGGCAGCGGAGGCGGTGGTACGCCACCATGGCATGGAGCTGATGGTCCTCAACCAGACACGGCCCGACCTGGAACTCCCCGTGGTGAAAGTGCTTGTCCCGGGGATGCGGCACTTCTGGGCCCGGTACGCGCCGGGGCGGCTCTTCGATATACCCGTCGCCCTTGGCTGGCGCAGTCATCCTATGAAATATAATGAGATCAACCCATTGCCCCTGTTCGTATAGTCTGTTCCCCTTACAGTCCGTTGGCCATTAGTATGCGGTTCTGCCACAGTCCAGTTGAGGAGTGGCCATAGCCAACCGTTCCGAAGGCCCGGGTGGATGCACTGATGAGCGAAGAACGGGGCGCGAGTGTCCCGAGGAGCCTGCCGCGGTACGCGACAGAAGTGCCCGCTCCCCGGCTGGCCCGGACCATCACCGGAGTCGCCCTCGGCTGCTACGCCAGCGTCACCATCCTCAATGTCCTGAGAGCCGGCGGCTCCAGCACCACCCGGCTCACCATCTGCATCGGGCTCGTTCTCCTGGTGTTCGGCGTGCAGTTCGTCGTGTCCGCTCCCCGGGCGCGGTCCTGGAGCATGGTCCGCAAGCTGTCCACGCTCGGCTTACAGGTGGTCCTCACCTATCTGCCGCTGTTCTGGTTCGGCATCTCGTGGGGCAGCATGGAGGGCCCGCTCGCCGCGACCGTCCTGCTGAGCCTGCCCGGCCGGATCGCCTGGCCGCTGTACGGGGCGGTGGTGACCAGCATCCCCGGCTACGCCTATGCCATCGGTGTACCGGGGGTGGAGGTGGGCTATTTCTTCATCGCCGGCATGCTGTCGGGACTGGTCATCTACGGACTGAGCAGGCTGACCGACCTCGTCCACGAAGTGCACGACACCCGCGAGGAACTGGCCAGGATGGCGGTCGGCCAGGAGCGGCTGCGGTTCGCCAGGGATCTGCACGACCTGCTCGGCTACAGCCTGTCGGCCGTCACGCTCAAGGGGGAGCTGGTCCACCGGCTCATTCCCGTACGGCCCGAGCAGGCCCAGCGCGAGACACGGGAACTGCTCCAGGTCGCGCGCCAGGCACTGGCGGACGTACGCCTGGTGTCCAGCGGCTACCGCGAGATGTCACTGCGGGACGAGGCCGCGTCGGCCGCGTCGATCCTGGCGGCCGCCGATATCCACGCCGAGGTGGACATCGACTGCGGCCGGCTGCACCCGGTCACCGAGACGGTGCTGGCCACAGCTCTCAGAGAAGGTGTCACCAACATCTTGCGCCACAGCAAGGTCCAGACTTGTACGATTAAGGCGACGAGCAATGCTGAAGCGGTCCTGTTGGTTCTGGTGAATGACGGCGCGCAGCAGAACGACAGGGGTCCGGGGGTCCCTGCGGGCAGTGGGCTGAGCAATCTGCGTGAGCGTATCTCCGCGATCGGCGGCCAACTCACCGCCGGACTGCGGGAGGACGGCCTCTTCCACCTTGAGGCCTGCACGCCGGCTCAGCCGCCGAACGCGCACGACACCACGGACCGGACCCCATGCGCGCCGCAGCCGGAACCGTGCCGCCTGATGTGACCGTGCCGACGGCCTTGCCGCCGTTCATGACGACATCGACCGACGGGGGAACGATGCTGTCCGTGAGGATTCTGCTTGCCGAAGACCTGCATATGATCCGCGGAGCTCTGGTCGCCCTGCTGGAACTGGAACCGGATCTGAAAGTCGTCGCGTCCGTCGACCGGGGCGATGTGATCGTCAAGACCGCGCTGGAGACCAGGCCCGATGTGGCGATCATCGACATCGACCTGCCGGGCATCGACGGACTGACCGCCGCCGCCGAACTGCACGGGCAACTGCCCGGCTGCCACACGCTCATCCTCACCAATCTGGGCCGCCCTGGCACCCTGCGACGCGCGTTGAGCGCCCATGTCGCCGGCTTTCTGCTGAAGGACTCGCCGCCCGACCAACTCGCCCAGGCCGTACGGGCGGTGGCTGCGGGCCGGCGGGTCGTCGACCCGCATCTCGCCCTTGCCGCCTGGGACTCGGCGGACAGTCCGCTGGCCCCCAGGGAGCTGGAGGTCCTGCGGCTCGCCGCGCGGGGCGCCGACACCGCCGAGATAGCCGGGCTCCTCTATCTGTCCAAGGGGACCGTACGCAACTACCTCACGGCGATCGTCAGCAAGCTCGGCGCCCGCAACCGTATCGACGCGGTGCGGATAGCCGAGGAGGCCGGCTGGATTCCCTGAACCGCCGCCCGGCGCTCGGGGCCCCGGGGTCGGTCCGCCGGCGCGGCGGGCTGAGTCCGCCACGCGGGAACATCCCGCACATCGAATCGCACCGCGGCGCGTTCGCGTGTGCGTCCTCACCGGCGCCCGAGGCCGTTTTCACCGGCGCCCGGGGCCCGTTCAGCAGATCGCGCGCTCGAACGCCACATGGCGGCTGCGTTCCGTCGTCACCCACGCGACCTCCCGCTGCGCGTCCAGCGCCGCGCGGTAGCCGTCGGTGGCCTCGGCCCGGTCGCAGTGGCCCGCGTCGCGCCACCACAGCACGCCGGTGTAGGTGAAGGGGCGTACGGCGGAGCGGAGCAGATCGCTGCCGCCGAAGCCGTCCGCCTCGTCGCACCGGGCGCTGAGCTCCGCGAAGCGCCTCTCCAGCTCGACACAGTCGCCGTACACCTCGGCGCTGAGGAGGACGACGCTGGACGACCCGGCCGTGGACGCCTCGCGTACATGGCGCCGTACGCTGACCGCCTGGTCCGCCTCGGTGACCACCTTCGGGCCGATCCGGCGGACATGCTCCACGAAGGTGTCGTGCCGTACGACGTCGAGAAAGCCCCGCAGGGTCCGCCAGTACCCCAGCCGCACATACACCCGGGGGTCGTCGACGAGCCCGACGGTCAGCGAGAAGTCGAAGTCCTCCTGTCCGCGCAGAAACTGGGAGTGGTCACGGAATTCTCCCTCGAATTCCGCGATGTCACCCTTGACCTGGAACCGGTTCACAACGGTCACAGGCCGGTCGGGATCACGCTCGTGCACGCGCTTCCTCCGCGAAGCGCCTGGCGTGGCGCAAGGTGGTCGAGCTGTTGGTGCCCAGGGCCTTGCGTACCAGCGCACGCGCTTCGGCCGGGGTGGCCTCGGGGCCGAGGGCCTTGCGCACCCCTTCGGGGTCGAGCGTGACGGTGTGCCAGGACGTCACCCGGACGGTGCCGTCGCCGAGCGGTTCGATCTCCCAGCGCCCGGTGTGACCGCTCATCGCGACCGGCACCTTGAGCTGCTTGTAGACGATCAGCCCGCGGTCCGCGAAGCACACCCGTATCGACGTGGTGTTGTGCACCGAGCCGTCGGGGCTCCGGGTGTCCATGTCCATGTGCTGGACGCCGGGTTCGTCCTCGGTGAGATCGAGCCGGGACACATGCGGCAGCCGCTGCGGCCACAGATCGGCGCGGTCCAGGAACGTATACACGTCACCCGCGTCACCCGCGACAGTCTCGGAGTCGCTGAAGACGAAGTGCAGCTCGTCGCGCAGTTCCCCCTGTTCCGCGGCTTCCTTCAGGGCGGCCAGCTCGGCGAGGCTGTTGCGGTCCACGGCGCGCGCGATCAGCTCCTCCGCGGCCGGGTCGTCGTCGACCGCGCGGTAGTCGTGCAGCAGGACCACCCGGCTCGTACCGTCCCCGGCGGACTCGACACGCCACTCACCGCCCATCGACGCGACGGGCGCGGCGGGCACGGTCTGCCGGAAGAGCACGGTGCGGGCGGCGGGATCGAGGACGCGGCGCGAGGTCCAGGCGCGTACCTGTCCGTTGGCGGTGGCCCAGATACGGAGCAGCTGCTCGCCGCCGCGCTCCGGGTCCGCCTCCTCCAGGACATCCACATGGACGGTGGGTCCGAAGACCGCGGGCCAGCCGGCGACATCCGCGATCAAGCCGTACACGACCGCCGGAGGCGCCGCGACGGTGATGGAGTGCTCCGTCGCATGGGTCGCCGGCATGTCCGCTGTTACGTGCGCCACGGCGTACCTTCCCTTTCATCGCGTCATTGCGTCATTGCGGCTGGCTGAACGGGCTGAGTGAACGGCTGACCCAGCCTGCACGCACATGCCTGAAGGTCACTTGAGCGCGGGTGGAACATGATCGGTGGCCGGTCACCTGATCAGTGGCCGGCCCAGCCGGGGCGCCCGGTGATCTCCACGACGGCGCATCCCCAGCTGTAACCGGCTCCGACACTGACGAGCACGATCCGGTCGCCGGGGCGGGCCCGTCCTGACACCACGAGATGGTCGAGGCTCGCGAACTGGTCGCCCGCGCCGAGATGCCCCACGGTGCGGCTGAACTCCCAGGTGGTGCGGGCCGGGTCGATGTCGAACGGCTTGTAGTAGATCGACTCCAGCCGCCGGCGTCCGAAGTGCGGCAGGATCACCCAGCGCGCGTCGGCCAGTTCCATCCCGGCGTCGGCCAGCGCTTCCTTGACCGCGGTCCGCTGGCCGTTGTGGGCCCGGGTGATCGCGTACGAGATGCCTGCGCGGCCGATGAAGGCACGCTTGGCCTCTTCGAAGTCGACGGGGATGCGGTGGGTGAACGGCGCGGGGGTGAAGGGGTCGTCGCCCCTGTGCAGCGGTTCGAGCTCCGGATCGGCGTACAGCGCAAGGGACTTGAGCCGGGCGAAGCCGCCGCGCCGGGACAGCACCAGGGCGGTCGCCCCGTCCGCGTAGGGGGTGCCGGGGTCGGTCCGCCACCGGTCGATGCCGGGCTCGCAGAACCGGTCGGCGGTGGTGAGCAGGGCATCGGCGCGGCCGTGCCCGGCGGTGAGATAGGCGGTGGCGAGATCCATGGCGGCGAGACCGCCGTTGGACATCTGCCGGATCTCGATCGCCGGGCAGCCGTTGCCGACCGCTTCCCGCTGGATGTACGAGGCGACGGGCCACAGGTCCTGGCCCTGGTGGTAGGTGTCGGCGTGCAGGAGCAGATCGATGTCCTCGGGTCCGGAACCGGTCCGCTCCAGAACGGCCCGCGCGGCGCCGGCCGCCATCTCCGCCGCCGACTCGCCGGGCGAATACGCCACGGACTCAAGACCGGTGGCGGCGGCCGTCCGGGGCGGGCAGGCCCCGGACGCGACCGCGTCGGCGACGGGCGTCAGGGAGGGCAGCCGTACGGACGTGCCCCGTATCCAGATGTCTTCCACACGCACAGCCACTCCCGGGTTTCGAGGTCTCAGCTCGCGCGGGCGGTCGCCAGAGGCGCGGCGGCGCGGTCGGCGCGGTCGGGCCGCGCGCCGTCGAGAAGGGCGTAGCGGACGGCGTCGACCAGCGCCCGCCAGCCGGCGGCGACCGTGTTCCCGCCCACTCCGACGGTGCTCCAGTCACGGGCGCCGTCGCTGAACCGGACCAGGACCCGGGCGCCGCCCGTGCCGGTCCCGGTGCCGCCGGTCCCGGTGCCGCCGGTCCCCGCGGTCCCGCCGCTGAGGACCCGTACCTGATGGTCGGTCAACTCGACCTTCGCGAGCTGCGGGAAGACCGGTTCGAGGGCCGAGTGCAGGGCCCGGTCCAGGGCGTCGACGGGGCCTTCGCCGTGCCCGGTCGCGGTGACGGCGGTTCCGTCGACGCTCAGCTCCACGGCGGCTTCGGTACGTACCTCGCCGTCGCGCCCCCGGGCCACGGACACCCGCCAGGTGGTGACGGAGAACGGCGGCCCGTCCGGCGCGCCCGCCAGTTCCTCGCGCAGCAGCAGCTCGAACGAGGCGTCGGCGCTGTCGAAGCTGTAGCCGCGGCTCTCCAGGTCCTTGACCCGGGCGGCGGCGCGCGCCGCCGCCTCGGAACCGGCGGTGACGGCGTAGCCCAGTTCGCGGGCCTTCAGCTCGACGGAGGAGCGCCCGCCCAGGTCGGAGACGAGGGTGTGCGTGCCGTTGCCCACCCGTTCCGGGGCGATGTGCTCGTACAGCCCGGGGTCGACGCGCGGCGCGGAGGCGTGCGGCGCGGAGGCGTGCGGCGCGGAGGCGTGCGGCGCGGAGGCGTGCGGCGCGGAGGCGTGCGGCGCGGAGGCGTGCGGACCGGCCTTGTGGGAGAAGGCGGCCGCGCCCACATAGGGGGCGGCGGGGTCGGGCGGGACGCCGGTCAGCTCGGTGATGGCGCGCCCTGCGTCGGCCAGCCCGCCGAGGAGCGCGGGGTCGATCACGTCACGGCCGCGTTTGAGGACGAGGTTGGCGAGGACGGTGAACAGGTCGGCGTTGCCGCAGCGTTCGCCGTAACCGTGCGCGGTCCCCTGCACATGGGTGGCTCCGGCGTCGACCGCGGCCATGGTGTTCGCGACGGCGCAGCCGGTGTCGTCGTGGCAGTGGATGCCGATCGCGGCTCCGGTGGCGGCGACAGTGTCCGCGACGACGGCGGCGATCTCGTCGGGCAGGCACCCGCCGTTGGTGTCGCACAGCACGACCGTCTCGGCGCCCGCCTCCGCGGCGGTCAGCACCACTTCCAGGGCGTACGCGCGATTGAGGCGGAAGCCGTCGAAGTAGTGCTCGGCGTCGAGGAACACCCGGCGGCCGCCGTGCACGAGATGGCGTACGGTGCTGCCGATCATCGCGAGATTCTCGGCGAGCGTGGTGCGCAGGGCCCGGGTCACATGCCCGGTGTGGCTCTTGGCGACCAGGGTCACCACCGCCGTACCGGCCTCCTTCAGCGCCCGTACCCGCGGGTCGGCCGAGACCAGGGCGCCGGGCCTCCGGGTGGCGCCGAAAGCCGTCAGTACGGCGTGCTTGAGGTCGAGTTCGGTCCGGGCGCGCCGGAAGAACTCAGTGTCTCTCGGTACGGCTCCGGGCCATCCGCCCTCGATGAAACCAATCCCGAGGGAGTCCAGACGGCGGGCGACGGCGAGTTTGTCGTCGACCGTCAGGGCCATGCCCTCCTGCCGGCTTCCGTCGCGCAGGGTCGTGTCGTAGAGCTGGAAACCCCGTTCGCTCATCGTCCCGCTCTCCCTCGCTGTCACCCTCTGTGGTGCCGAGAGTTCTGCGGGCGGCATGAGCGCGTCTTGAGAGGCGCTGGAGAGACCGGTGCACGGCCGACGCGCGGCCGGCGCGGGACCGGCGCGCGGTCCGCGACATGCCGCACGGATTCAAGCGGGATTCGAGCACGCGCCGGAACGATGTCCTTCGGATAGTTGTCCGCGACCAGGAAGGCACCATGACCACCGAAGAGATTCCCGCGAAGGCCAAGGAAGTGCGTCTGGCCGCCCACCCGGACGGCGCGCTGACTCTCGCGAACTTCGAGCTGGCCGAGGCCGCGGTGGCCGAGCCCGGAGAGGGCGAGGTCCTTGTCCGCTACCAGTATCTGCAACTGGCCGCGGTGATGCAGGACCTGATGAAGCCGGAGCCGAGCCTGCCGATGCCGGGCTACCAGATCGGCGCCCCGATGTGGGGTGCGGCCGTCGGCGTCGTGGTCGCGTCGAACAGTCCCGACCTGGCTCCCGGCGACATCATCGAAGGCATGGACGGCTTCAAGGAGTACTCCACAGGGCCGGCCGGTGACTACTTCAAGCTGGACCCGGACGCCTTCCCCAGCCCCCTCCACTACCTGACCCAGGGGCCGACCGCCTATCACGGCATGGTCGACATCGTCGAGGTCGGCGAGGGCGACACGGTGTTCGTCTCGGGCGCGGCCGGCGGTGTCGGTTCGCTGGCCGGGCAGATCGCCAAGTGCCGCGGCGCCAAGCGCGTCATCGGCGCGGCGGGCAGCAAGGCCAAGGTCGAGTACCTGGTGAACGAGCTGGGGTACGACGCGGCGTTCGACTACCACGACGGACCGGTGCTCGACCGGCTGCGCGAGCTGGCCCCCGACGGTATCGACGTCTTCTTCGACACGGTCGGCGGCGAGCAGTTCGAGGCCGCCGTCCAGGCCGCCTCGGCGGGCGCGCGGTTCGCGCTGTGCGGCGCGCTGTCGGGTCAGGTCGGCGACGCCATCGGCGCGTTCCCGCGGCTGGACATCATGACGTCGATCGTCAAGCAGATCTCCATCCGCCCCTTCGCGACGTACCACACACCCGAGCAGATCTGGGCGTGGAACTCGAACTTCGCGACCTGGCTGGAGGAGGGCCGGTTCGTCCTGCCCCAGTCCGTGGTGGAAGGCGGCCTCGAAGCCGCCCCGCAGGCGCTCATCGACCTGCTCGGGGGTAAGTACACCGGCAACCTCGTCGTGAAGTTCTGATGAGCCGGCACATCGCCTTCTTCAACATCCCGGCGACCGGTCACCTCACGCCCACCCTCGGTGTGGTCGAGGAACTGGTACGCAGGGGACACCGGGTCACCTACGCGGCGACCGCCGAGTACGCGGAGCTGATCGCCTCCACCGGGGCGACCGTCCTGCCGTACACCTCCTCGATCGACCCGCAGAAGATCGTGCCGGCGGGCGCCGAGGACTGGCTGGCGCGGGTACTGCTGGGCAATGTCCGTGAGGGTGTCGCGACGGCGCCGGTCATCGAGTCGTACTTCGGCGACGACCTGCCCGATCTCCTCGCGTACGACATCTCCGTACAGTTCCTCGGCGGGATCCTGACCCGCAAGTGGGGACGGCCGGGCGTGAAGTTCTACTCGGTGTCCCCGACGAACCGGAGCATTCCGCGAGAGGCGGTCGGCGCGCAGGCGTACGACCAGATCGAGCGGGAGCTGCGGGAGTTCGGGGCGCGGCACGGAGTGGGCGATGTGTCGTTCGACGAGCTGGTGGACGATCCCGCGACGCTCGGTGTGGTGTCCGTACCCCGGGAGTTCCAGTACCAGCAGGAGACGTTCGACGAGCGGTTCGCGTTCGTCGGGCCGTGTCTGCGGGAGCGGGACCTCCAGGCCCGCTGGGAGCCGCCGGCGAGCGGCCGTCCGGTCGTACTGATCTCGCTCGGTACGAGCTTCAACGCGCAGCCGGAGTTCTTCAGGACCTGCGTCGAGGCGTTCGCCGGGATGCCATGGCACACCGTGCTCATCACGGGACCGGGGGTGGACCGCGCGGCGCTCGGACCGCTTCCCGACCATGTCGAGGTGCACGACTGGCTGCCGCTGCAAGGGGTGCTGGCGCACACCAAGGTGTTCGTCTGCCACGGCGGCTGGGGCACGGTCATGCAGTCGTTGTACGCGGGAGTGCCGATGGTGGTCGTCCCGCAGGTCGGTGAGACCGATCAGCTCGCGCATCAGATCACTTCGCTGAATCTGGGCGCCGTGCTGTCCCGGGACGAGGTGACCGCCTCGCTGATCCGGGACACCGTGACGGCGGTGGACGGGGACCAGGAGATACGGGACGGCGTCGGGCGGATGCGGAAGCATGTGCGGGACGCGGGGGGCGCGGCGCGGGCCGCGGACGAGATGCTGGCGCATCTGGAGCGGCGTGGGCGGGCGGGATAGCCGGGTTTGATGGCTCAGCCCGATGGCTGAGTCCGATGGCTGAGTCGGGCGCGCCGGATGTGCGCCGAGGCCGGCCGCCACGCGGGATTCCGCGGGCGGCCGGCCTCTGTCGTGTGCGTCTGTCGGGCCGGCCTCTGTCGTGTACGTCAGCCCGACCGTCAGTCCGCGGCGGCGAGGAACAGTCCCCGGCCGTTCTGGATGCCGGGTACGTACTCGACGGCGAAGCCCGCGTCGCGGAACGCGGCCTCGTACTGCTCCCGGGAGAACAGCGTCGCGCGGTGCGTCTCGGTGAAGTACCTGACGCCTTCGGTCCGTTCCGCCACGACGTAGTGCACCTCCATCCGCGACGCGTCGCCGTCCCGCACGGTGTGCGACACCCGCGCGACCGTACGCCCCTGCACCTCCACCACATCCGCGGCGACATGGCCGGGCAGGAACGTCTCCGGGAACCACCAGGGTTCGACGGCGACGGCCCCGCCGGGTGCGAGATGGCGGCGGAAGCACCGCAGGGCGGCCGTCAGTTCGGCCTCCGAGCCGAGATAGCCGACCGAGGCGAACAGGCAGGTGATCACGTCATAGGTCCTGCCGAGGTCGAACTTCCGCATGTCGGCGACGGACACGGGCACCCCGGGCAGCCGTTCGCGCGCCACGGCCAGCATCGGCTCGGAGACATCGATGCCCTCCACCCGGGCGAAGTGCCGCCCGAAGACCTCCAGATGGGCTCCGGTGCCACAGGCCACATCGAGCAGCGAGCCGGAGGCCTTGGACTTCGTCCTGATGCGGTCGAGTACGTTCTCCGCCTCCGCCAGGAAGTCCTTTCCTCTGGCCCGGTGGGTCTGGTCGTAGATCGCGGCCGCTTCTGCGCCGTACATGGGACCACCTCGAACGGTGAGCGGGGTACGGCGACTTGCCGTACGGGACACGGTCGTACGGGCCGGTCGACCCGGGGTCGAGAGCGGCTCGCTCGGGGCATGGCAGGCTGGCCCCACGACCCCGTGCCGGGCACGGCAGCGTCTGCCGGGAGAGGCACTCGTACGCCCTTCCCTTCCCGGCACGTCTGCCGGCCGCGGCACTCGTACGCCCTTCCAGGAGGACCCCCGCACATGGCCGTCAGTGAGCAGCAGCCCGATGTCCCGGACGCCGTGTGGCAGCGCGTCCGTGCCCGGCGTCTGGCCAGGCACAGCCTGGACGTACCGGCCGCCGGGGGGATTCCGGCGGTCGCGGGCGCGATATGCGGGGCGCACGCGCAGGTGATGTCCGCGGCCGAGCTGTCGATCGGGTTACGGACGGCCGGGACGACCCGTGCCGATGTACGGCGGGCGCTGTGGGAGGACCAGACCCTGGTCAAGACGTTCGGGCCGCGCGGCACGGTGCATCTGCTGCCGTCCGACGAACTCCCGTTGTGGACCGGTGCGTTGGCCGCCGTACCGATGCCTCCGGGCGGGATGCCCGTGGCGGCCCGCATGGACGAGGCGCAGACCGATGCCGTTGTCGACGCCGTCGCGGACGTACTGCGCGAGGGGGAGCCACCCACGGTCGACGAGCTGAGCGAGGCGGTGATCGCACGGCTCGGGGACTGGGCGGCCGATCCGGTCGTGCCGGGCTTCGACGGAATGTGGCCGCGCTGGCGGCAGGCCCTGCACACCGCCGGACACCGGGGGGCGCTGTGCTTCGGCCCGAACCGCGGGCGGAAGGTCACGTACACCAGTCCGGACCGCTGGCTGCCGGGCTTCACCCCCATGGACGCGGACGCGGCCCAGGCCGAGGTCTTACGCCGCTATCTGCGCGCCTACGGCCCGGCGAACGCGCAGCACTTCGCGCAGTGGCTGAGCGCGCCGCGGCCCTGGGCGAGCGCGCTGTTCGCCTCGCTGCGCGACGAGTTGCGGCCGGTGGGACCCGGGGGAAGCAGGGGGAGCGGGGAGAGCGCGGAGAACATCGGTACGACTCTCTTCGAGCTGGCGGACGAGGAGGCCGGCCCGGACAGCGCCGCCCCGGACAGCACCGGCGACAGCACCGGCCCGGATGCGCTGCGGCTCCTGCCGTACTTCGACGCCTACGCCGTGGGCAGCCACCCACGGGCGCGGGTCTACCCCGGGCAGGCCGCCGAGCGGGCCCTCACGCGCGGGCAGGCCGGCACCGTGCAGGTGGTCACCATCGGCGGGGTGGTGTCCGGGGTGTGGCACCAGAAGCGCTCCGGACGCAAGGTCGCCATCACGGTCGAGGCCTTCCAGAAACTGACGAAGCGTCAACTAGCCGATCTGGAAGCCCAGTCGGAGCGCGTCGGCGAGATCCTGGAGGCCGCCCCGACCCTGTCGCTCGGCGCCGTCGAGACCGGCAAGCACCTCTGAGCCGAGGACCGAAACGCATCGTTCCAGCGAGGGTCGAGCGGCGGTCCAACGGCGTGTCCGACAGTGGTGCGCCCGACGACGACTACCGCGGAGGCCGACCACCCCATGACCACTTACGTGTGGGACTACCTTCCGGAGTACGAGAGCGAGCGCGCCGATCTCCTCGACGCGGTCGAGACGGTCTTCGGCTCCGGGCAGCTCGTGCTCGGCAAGAGCGTCCGGGGTTTCGAGGAGGAGTTCGCCGCGTACCACGGCCTGGCGCACTGCGTCGGCGTCGACAACGGGACGAACGCGGTGAAGCTCGGGCTCCAGGCCCTGGGTATCGGGCCCGGCGACGAGGTCATCACGGTGTCGAACACCGCCGCGCCCACGGTCGTGGCCATCGACGGGACCGGTGCGAAGCCGGTGTTCGTCGATGTCAGCGCGGACGACTACCTCATGGACGTCAGCCAGGTCGAGGCCGCCATCACCCCCCGTACAAGGGCGCTGCTCCCCGTCCATCTGTACGGGCAGTGCGTCGACATGGCCCCGCTGACGGCCCTCGCCGAGCGCCACGGTCTCGCCGTGCTGGAGGACTGCGCCCAGGCACACGGTGCCCGGCAGGGCGGGCGGACGGCGGGCACGATGTCGGACGCGGCCGCCTTCTCCTTCTACCCGACGAAGGTCCTCGGCGCGTACGGCGACGGAGGCGCGGTCGTCACGGACGACGCCCAGGTGAAGCGCCGGCTGCGACGGCTGCGGTACTACGGCATGGAAGAGCGCTACTACGTCGTCGAGACACCCGGCCACAACAGCCGGCTCGACGAGGTGCAGGCCGAGATCCTGCGACGCAAGCTGACCCGTCTCGACACGTACATCGAGGGCCGCCGTGCGGTGGCCGCGCGCTACGAGGAAGGGCTCGGCGATCTGGCGGAACTGACGCTGCCGCGCACCAACCCGGGCAACGAGCACGTCTATTACGTGTACGTGGTACGCCACCCGCGCCGCGACGCCGTACTGGAAGCGCTGCGTCCGCACGGCTTCCACTTCAACATCAGCTACCCGTGGCCGGTCCACACCATGACCGGCTTCCGGCATCTCGGCGTGCCGACTGGTGCGCTGCCGGTCACGGAGCGGCTGGCGGGCGAGATCTTCTCGCTGCCGATGTACCCGTCGCTTCCGCGCGCGGTACAGGACCGGACGATCGAGGTACTGCGCGAGGTGCTGGCGCGGGTCTGAGCGGCGGGTACGGGCGCGGCCCGGCCCGGTACGGGCGGCGGGGGTAGGGGCGGCGGGGGTACGAGCGGCGCGGCGCGGCCCGGGCGGCATGGGTACGAGCGACGCGGGTACGGGCGACGCGGGTACGGGCGACGCGGGTACGGGCGGCGGGGGTACGGGCGGCGCGGCCCGGTTCGAGCGGCGGGGCCCGGTCCGGGCGGCGGAGGTACGGGCGGCGCGGCGAGGTCCGGTACGGGCGGCGCGGGTACGAGCAGCGCAGGTACGGGCGGCGCAGCCCGTCCAGGCGGCGCGGTCGGCCGTGGTGAGTGCCCCGTCCGGCCGTCGGGCTCACACCACCGTGGCGCGGGCGCGCGGATACTGCTCCCAGTACGCCCGTACGGCATCCTCCAGCGATCTGCGGGGCCGCCAGCCGAGCAGTTCCGCAGCCGGACCGGTGTCCACCCGCATCCAGTCGGCCGGTGCCGGGGCCGCGCCGCGCGGCTCGTCCCGTACGGTCTCGACCAGCCGGACAGGCACCCCGCTGACGGCCACGAGCAGTTGGACCAACTCCCGCACCGGCACGGCCTCGCCCCGGCCGATGTCGACGCACCGCCCTGTCAGCGACGTACCGGCCGCCGATGCGTCGGCCGCCGCGACCACCGCGTCGGCCACGTCCCGTACGTCCACGTAGTCGCGGTGCGCACGCAGCGGCGACAGTTCGACCACGACCGGTTCCGGCCCGCCGTCCCAGGTGGCGAGGCGCGCGGCCACCTGTCCGAGCAGGCTGATGTCCGGCGTCCCGGGCCCCGCCACATTGGCGATCCGCAGGACGAGCGCGTCAGCGGTCCCCGCCGCCTCCGCCGCGAGGACCGCCTCGGTGGCGGCGAGTTTCGCCCTGCCGTACGGGGTGTCGGGCCTGGCCGGGCCGCGTGCGGTCGTCCCGGGCGCGACCGGCCCGTATTCGAGTACGGACCCGAGATGGACCAGCCTCGGGCGCCCGGCGGCCATGGCCAGCGCTTCGAGGAGCCGCTCGGTGGGCGCGACGACCGACGGGACCATGTCCTGCGCGGTACGCCCCCAGATGCTGCCCACGCAGTTGACGACGGTGCCGGGCTTCTCCCTGTCCAGAAGGCGGGCGAGAGCGGTGGCCGGTACGGCGCCGAGGTCGAGCCGCAGGGCGCGGACAGCAGGGTGGTTGCCGGGAGCGGGCGACGGTACGGGATTCCTGGACGCGGCGGTCACCTGACGGCCCGTCGCCGCGAAGGCGGCGCACACCTCCCGCCCCACGAACCCGCTGCCTCCGAGCACGAGCACACGGTCGTCGGTCATGAACGTCCCCCCGGAACAAGGGTTTTCGCGGTCGGTCTCACGTCGGGCGGCCACACTGCCCGGCCGCCCTTGAGCACGGGTGCAGCACACCTGGACACGCGCGGGGGCGCGTACGGGCGCCCGACTCCAGCCCCCCTCAAGGCACCGTCGGCAAGGTACGGCCATGACCAGTGGGATGGATACCGCGAACCCGGCGCCTGCGGACCCGGCGCCCGCGTACCTGGCGCAGCGCCCCCGGTGGACCCCGGCGCAGTCCCCGGAGGTCCCGGACGGACGGCTGGAGTACGCCGAGATCGAGGCGCCGCTCGACTACGCCCGGCCCGAAGGACCGCGCATCACCCTCGCCCTGAGCCGTATCCGGGCCACCGGTCCGGCCCGCAGGGGCATTCTGCTGTCGCTGAACGGCGGCCCCGGCGGTGACCACGGCATCGGCCGCGGACTGCCCGCCCGGCTCGCCGCCGCGACGCCGCTGGGCGAGGCGTACGACCTCATCGGCTTCGACCCGCGCGGTACGGGCGCCTCGACGCGGCTGGAGGGCGAGGACAGCCCGGTGACCGTACCGTTCGACTCGCGTCCGCCCGACTCGGTGTTCGACGCGCTCGCCGCGGACATGCGGGAGCGCGAGGAGGGCTGCCGGCGCGCGGGCGGCGAGCTGCGCCCGTACATCTCCACCAGGAACAACGCACGCGACATGGATCTGATCCGCGCCGTGCTCGGCGAGGAGAAGCTGAGCTTCGTCGGCTGGGCGTACGGAACGCTGCTGGGCGCGGTGTACGGCACGATGTTCGGCGAACGGCTGGACCGCAGTGTCCTGGACTCGTGCGTCCACCCGGACTGGGACTGGCGCGAACAGTTCATGTCCCAGGCGGAGGCGAGCCGCGAGAACGTGGACGCGTGGGCGGGGTGGGCCGGCGAACGTCCCTCGGCTTTCGGTCTCGGTACGGGCCCCGGCGCGGTCGTCGCCACGGTCGAGGCGGCGGCGTCGGCACTCGCCGCGCTGGACGGCGGCCGGGCCCTGCGTACGTCGTTCGACATGCTCATGGGCTCGCTGGCCGCCGACCGTTCGGGCTGGGCCACACTCGGCGAACTGGTCGGCGAACTGCTGCGCGCCGCGCGGGCCGGCGATACGGCCAAGGCCGGCGAACTGCTCGCCGGGCAGGCGGAATGGCGCCCCGGCACCCCGGCCGGCACCCGGCGCGAGGCGGTGCTCGAAGCGGTCACCAGCGAGACGGACTGGCCCTCCGACCCCCGCCAGTACCACGCGGCCATGCGCGACTTCCGCGACCGCTGCCCGTACGGCCTCGGTGTGATGCGCGCCCAGCCCTGGGTGGGCACGTTCCGCACCTTCACCCCACCCGAACCCGCCACCCGCGTACAACCGGGCCCGTACCCCACGGGCCTCATCATCCAGGCGGACGGCGACCCCCTGGACCACCACGAGGGCGCCCACGCCATGGCCGCCCGCCTGGGCCACCGCCTGATCCAGGTGATCGACTCCGGCGCCCACGAGATCTACGCCCTGTCCGGCAACGCGTCCGTGGACGCGTGGGTGAACAGCTACCTACTGCACGGCACACTGCCCCCGGAGCCCACAACCAGGGTCACGGGCGTCCCACGCCCAACAACGCCAACGGGCTGACGAACCCGCCCCGGCCGCGTCCGCCCCACCACGTAGGAAACGGTCTCAGGTGGACCGCCCCGCACCCTCGGTCGGTGTCGTTTCGGCGCCGGCCAATGCCGTGCCCAGGAGAACGTATGCGACGAGCGCGGGGATCGGCATGTGGCCGCCCGCGCGGTCGATGTCGTCGATGAAGTACCCGGAGACCATGAGCCAGGCGACCCCGCCGACAAGGATGAGGAGAAGGTTGCCGGTTTCCCGCAGCAGACGCATACCGGCCCACAGCAGGAGCGGCATGAGAACCCACGAAGCGGCCGTGACGAGAAGGAATTCGAAGGCCCCGGAGAACATGGTGCCCCCGCTGTCGGTTTCGGCCTCGCGTGCCCACCCGTAGCCGTTGCTCATAAGGGTGTGGCAGACGGCGGTGGCGACGACAACACTGAGGCCGCCTTTGGCGTGTCTCACATAATTCACAGACAGAACCTTTGCCCCTAAAGACCGGTGTGCCCCAACCTGTTCCGACGGGGCCTTCAGTCACCCCGGCCTGGCCAACGACCAGCGTCCGGCTCGGCATCTGCCGACCAGACGGAGAGCCCTGCTCCCCGCCGCCCTCGCTGACCATGCGCAAGCCCTCCTCCCCCGCCCCTCCAGAAACCCTAGGCGACCAATCCGACGCGGGGTGTCATGAACGGCGGGGGATCGTCGCGTGGACAGGCGGCCGTTGAGCAACTGCTGTCTGTTCTCGTCGACGGAGCCGACCCTCGGCCGTGTACGTCGAAGGAACCCAGGCGTCCAGATGCGCCCGGACCGCGGCCTCCGGCCCGGCCTCGTCGGCGGTACGGAACCGGAATCCGTCCGGCAGCACCGGCTGTTCCACGTCGGTGAGGTCCCGCTCGTTGAGCTGGGTCCAGTACCCGGTGTCGCCGAGCGAGGCCGGGTCGGTCTCATAGCCGTGCGCCGCCCATCGCTTCAGGGCGAACTCATCCGCGGCGGACGGCGACACCGTACGCTCGATGCCCGCCGCGATACTCCGGGGGCGCTTTCGTCATGCTCTGGGACTGGACCGCACAGATGCGGGGAGCGCTCTTGGGCGGATGTGCCCGCTGGCTACGATGCGGCCATGATTCGGGCGGTGGTTTTTGACGTCGGTGAGTGTCTGGTGGATGAGACGAAGGAGTACGGCGCTTGGGCCGACTGGCTCGGTGTGCCGCGGCATACTTTCGCCGCCGTGTTCGGTGCTGTCGTCGCCCAGGGCCGGGACTATCGCGATGTCTTCCAGGAGTTCGAGCCGGGCTTCGACCTGCACGCCCAGCGGCGGGCGCGGGCCGATGCCGGGCAGCCCGAGGCGTTCGACGAGTCCGACCTGTACGACGACGTCCGCCCGGCACTCGCCCGGCTCCGGGCGGACGGACTCTGGCTCGGCATCGCGGGCAACCAGACGGTGCGGGCCGGCGGCATCCTTCGGCAGCTCTTCACCGACGACGTCGACCTCATCGGTACGAGCGACGACTGGGGAGCCGGCAAGCCGGACCCCGAGTTCTTCGTCCGTGTCGCCGATGCCGTCCCGCACGAGCCGGACGAGATCCTGTACGTCGGCGACCGCGTCGACAACGACATCCGCCCCGCAGCGGCGGCCGGGATGCGAACGGCTCTTGTCCGTCGGGGGCCCTGGGGGACGATTCAGTGGCAGACCACGGAGGCGCGCGATCTGCCCACGTTCCGTATCGAGTCTTTGGCCGAACTGTCCCAAGCCGTCAAGGAATTCAACGAGCGAGGGCGCTGACCGTCGTGGCCCATCCGTAAAGCCGCTCGTCGAGGTCGCGCACGCACTGTTCGTGCTGATGCGGTGCCAGCGCCCGCCGGACGTCGCGTGCCCGGTCCATGCCCGTCGCGTACCAGGTCCGCCCCAACTGGTCGAGCGCTCGTACGGCGTATTCGCACGCCTCCTCCGGCCGCCCTGCGGCAGCCTCTACTGCGGCCAAGTCGCCGAGGATCACCGTGGTCTGCTTCTCCGCCCGATCCAGATCGGCAAGAACAGCGAGCAGGGTCTCCCTGGCCTGCGGAAGGTGCCCCGCCTTGAGCTGTGTGTTGCCCTTGAACGCTGCCAAGCGGACCGGGCTGAACCAGTCCATCCACTCAGGGGTTTCGTGTGCGCTGCCCCGGACGAGAACGTCCTCGGCATGACCGATCAGATGCAGTGCCGTGCGGGTGTGCCCGCATCGTGTCTCGCACTCGGCCTCCACCGCGTCCAGCCACGCCAGGAAACTGGCGCTTGCCGGCCCTCGACGTGCGTAGGTACGGGCCGCCACCATGCGTTCGACGGCGGCATCCCGCTCTCCGGCCCAGCCGGGGATGAATGCGGTATGGGCCAGGATCGCTGCGCCGAGCAGTTGGTCATCCGCTTCTCCTGCGGCTTGCAGCGCGCGAAGCCACGTGCTGGAAGCGCGGTCCGGCTCACGGAGATCGAAGAACTCGATTCGGCCTGCGAGCAGCAACGTCTCCGAAAGGGCGGCGGCGGGCCTTCGAGAGCCGGCGGATCAGGTGGGTGCTCGCGGGCCAACTCATCATGGAACTCCTGGAGTTCACCCTCGTGGACCTGGCAGTAGAACACGCCACGTACCTGAAACGGGCCGAGGCGCCAGGCAAGCTCTTCAGCGGACGCTGAAGCGAGCGCCTCAGTAGATACAGCACTGAGGCAGGACCGGGGCCGGTCTGTTGCTCGGCTCCGGTCCGCGGTGCGGCCTCGGTCTGTACGGTCGGCTGTGCGGCGTCAGCAGGGCTCGGGGGCTGTGCTGATGCGGCGGACCTCGACGTGTGCCGGTGCGGTCGCGAGGTGCGTGCCGGTCGCGTCGTAGATCTTTGACAGGCCGTCGCTCTTGATCCGCTGAGCGTGCTGGACGCCCCTCTGGTCGACCCGGACGAAGCCCACGGTGGCGCCGGTGCCGTCGTACAGGCGCTCTGTGACCTGGTACGACAGGGTGTTCCCGCCGGTGGCGTGCCAGCGGCCCCGGCCTTCGCCGCCGCCCTCGCCGCCGTCGCCGGACCGCAGGCACAGCACCCCGTTCCGGTGGAACGACAGGGTGACGTCCCCCAGGCCCTCCGCGTGCTGCACGGTGCCCTCCCAGGTGCCGACGGGCGAGACGGCGCCTCCCGTACGCGGACCGGACCGCTCGCCGGCGGATGCCGCGCCCGCCGCGTTCGGTGCCGCGAGAGCCGCTGTCGTCGCCAGCCCCACGGCCAGAATCGTGGTCATCACCCTGGACGTGCTCTTCCCTATGGTCATCTGCCTTGCTTCCTCTCAGTTGTTGTCAGGGCTTGGCAGGTGCGGGGGGTGTACTGGGTGGGGGATTTGCGGGGGGCTTTTCAGGTGGGGGGACTTTCAGGTGGGGGGAGCGGGCTGCTGGAAAACGGAGGTCAGCCCAACGCCCTGCTGAACGTACGCAGTTCGCCCGCCAGCACCTCCGGCCGCTCCAGGGCCGGGAAGTGCCCGCCATCCGGCAGGTCGCGCCAGTAGCGGAGGTCGGTGAAGCGTTCCCGCGCCCAGGCGCGCGGCAGCCAGGCGTCCTTGGGGAACACGGAACAGCCGGTCGGCACGTCCGTCGGGTGCATCGGCTCCTTGTCGAAGCTCTCCCAGAACAGCCGCGCCGACGACGCTCCCGTATTGCCGAACCAGTACATCGAGACGATGTCCAGCAGCCGGTCGCGCGGAATCGCCTTCTCCAGCTCGCCGTCGTGGTCCGCCCACGCCCAGAACCGGTCGATGATCCAGGCGAGTTGCGCGGCCGGCGAGTCGGCGAAGCCGTACCCGAGCGCCTGCGGACGGGTCGACTGGATGGCGGCGTAACCGGACCGGTCCTTGCCGAAGCTCCGCATCCGCGCCATGGCCTTCCGGTCCCGCTCGTCCAGCTCGATCTCCCGCTCCGGGGGCCTGGCCAGCGGCATGCTGAGATGGATGCCGCGCACATGCTCCCGGTCGACGGCGCCGAGCGCGGCGGACACCCACGATCCCCAGTCGCCGCCGTGCGCGAGGTACTGGTCGGCACCGAGGCGGGCCATGAGCGCCGCCCAGGTCCGCGCCACCCGGTCGACGGTCCAGCCGGCCTCCGCGGGCCGGTCCCCGAGGCCGTGTCCCGGCAGGGTCGGGCAGACGACGTCGAAGGCGTCGGCGGGGTCCTCGGGGTGGGTGAGCCGGGGGATCAGATCGAGGAACTCCACGACGGAGCTGGGCCACCCATGGGTCAGCAGCAGCGGCCGCGCGCCCGGGTGGGGCGAGCGCGCGTGCAGGAACTGGACGCGCAGTCCGCCGATCTCGGTGGTGAACTGCGGGAAGGCGTTCAGCCGTTCCTCGGTGGCCTTCCAGTCGTAGCCGTGCGCCCAGTACCGGCACAGCTCGCGCATCCGCTCCAGCGGCGGCCCCTGCGACCAGTCGTCGACCGTCTCCCGGTCCGGCCAGCGCGTGTTGTCCAGCCGGGCCCGGAGATCGTCCAGCGCGGCCTGCGGTACGTCCGCCCGGTACGGCTCGATGACGGGATTCACTCGTACGCTCCTCTGTGACGTGTGCGACGTGTGCGACGTGTGTGATGTGTGTGATGTGTCTGACGTCTTCCTGTCGCGGTCATGGCTCTGCCGCGGCCATGTCTCTTGCCGGGGTCCTGTCGCGGCGAGGGTAGGAGCCCCGCCTACAGCAGCGGTCGAGTGCGGTGAGAGGACGTCTCGCAACACTCCTCGTCATGAACCTGACACTGAAATCGCGGACCGCCCTGGGCGCCGCGTCCCTCCTCGTACTGCTCCCGCTCACGCTGACGCTTCCGCTCACGACCACGACGGCCCAGGCCGCCGGACGATCCACCACCCCCGAGGGGACCTGGCGCGCCACGGTCACCCGCGAGGGCGCCGTCTACGACGTACAGATGTCCTTCGCCCCGGACCGCACGGTCTGCCTCGTCTCACCGGCCGGCCCGAGCGAGGGCACCTGGCACGTCCAGAGCCGGCACGGATTCGGCTACTTCATCCGGGAGATGTGGTACGACGCGAACGGCGCCGTCGAGGGCTGGGTGGACATCGACCAGGACGGGACGCGCACCGGATCCAGCTTCAGGACCACCGGCGTATCGAGCGTCTACCTCCCCGACGGCACCCTCGACAGCACGGTCCCGGTCACGATCACAGCGGTACGGACGGGTCCCCCGGACTCGTCCGCCTGCGCATAGCCGCAGCGGTAGCCGGAGCGGCAGCGGCAGCCGGAGCGGTAGCCGGAGCGGCGGCCGAAGCAGCGGCGGGGGTGGCCTCCAGTACAGGAACGACCCTCGCCGAGGCCGGCTTACGGAGGTGGTGTGAAGGTCTCTTCGGCCAATCCGCAGAAGTCGATATCGTCTGGGCACCGACGGGGGGGGAGGGGATCATGGCAGGTTCATCCGACGGCGATTCCACCGCCAAGTTGTGGGCATTGCTCGGAGGAATCGCATCCCTGGTGGCGATCGTGAGCTGGTTAGGTGTCAGCAACGCGCAGGAGCTGAAAGCGGTCTTGAACGAGTCGTCCCCAACCAGTTCCAGCTCAGCACCCAGCTTCAGCTCACCCCCGGATGAGCCTTCGGAGACTGTCCACATCCCTGACAGCCCTGAGCCGACTGATACGGACTCCGACGATCCGGGTTGGGGCGACGACTCCAGCGGCGGATCGGACGACCCCGAATCCGAGACACCGTCACCCACTCCCGACCCCGCCGAAGAGGCGTTCAAGGCCGTCTCGGTCGGCGACTGCCTGGAGGTCTTCGACACCGGCCGCGGCGGCGACAGCATCGACTGGAGCGCCGACATTCCGCCGGCGCCCGTGCCCTGCAACATCCAGGCGGCGGGCCTCGTCCAGGTCACAAGCACCACGGACACCACCTGTCCCAGCGGTGCGGGGAAGGCGTCCTGGACGTACACGTCTGCCGTCTCGGGCGAAACCACGAGGCTCTGCGTCACCCGCATTTACCACAAGTACTACTGCGTGCTCGGTAAGCGGGTCGGCGACAATACCCGGCTGGGAGCGATGACAGCCGTGGACTGCAACGCGCAGCAGATTCCCGCCAAGTACAACCGGATCATCCATATCACCGGCGTCTATCAGGCCCCGTCGAACGCCAGCCCCCGCAACTGTGCGCTGGGGCCGAACGACCAGACGCAATACCTGGCCTGGCTGGTGAACGACGACAAGCTACTGCTCTGCGCGAAGATCTATCAGGGCGGCTGACAGCCAACTAGGTCCCAGGTGCCCCGGCCGCCGAGGTGCGTCCAGGTCTCCCGGCCGTCGGCGTCCGCCCGAATCTCGGTACGGCGGCGGCCTCGACGACACCGTCGGCCGTACGGCGGTACACCCCGCGAGCCCGGTGGTGCGGGTGCTCCACCGCCTCCTCCAGGGTCAGTACGGGCGTGACGCACGCCTCCGTACCCTCGAAGGCCGCCGCCCAGCCGTCCCTGCTCCTGGTGAGGAAACACGCGGCGAGCCGGGCCCGCAGGACCGGCCAATCGGCCCGGTCCGTACGGTCGGGGACCTCGTCCGGCGCCAGTCCGAGCCCGGCGAGCAGCGCCGCGTAGAAGCGGTCCTCCAGGGCGCCGACGGCCACGTACCGGCCGTCGGCGCAGAGGTACACGTCGTAGTACGGGGCGCCGCCGTCCAGGACGTTCGTACCGCGCTCCGGCCGCCACTCGCCCGCCGCCGTCATCCCGGCGAGCATGCCGAGCAGCGCGGCCGTACCGTCCACGATGGCCGCGTCGACGACCTGGCCGAGACCCGACCGGTGCCGCTCCTCGACCGCCGCCAGGACACCGAAGGCGAGTGGCAGTCCGCCGCCCGCGAAGTCGCCCAGCAGATTGAGGGGGATCACGGGCGGTCCGCCCGCGCGGCCCATGGCGTGCAACGCACCGCTCAGAGCGAGGTAGTTGATGTCGTGGCCGGGGGCCCGGGCCAGCGGCCCGTCCTGCCCCCAGCCGGTCATCCGCCCGTACACCAGCCGCGGATTGCGCGCCAGGCACACCTCGGGGCCGATGCCGAGGCGTTCGCAGACACCCGGCCGGTACCCCTCCACCAGGATGTCGGCGCCCTCCACCAGCCGCAGCAGTGCCTCGACCGCCGCAGGGTCCTTCAGGTCGAGTGCCACGGTACGGCGGCCACGGTCGAGCACGCGGTGCCAGGCGCCGAAGGCCCTGTCCACTCCGGGCCGGTCGACACGGACGACCTCGGCGCCGAGGTCGGCGAGGAGCATGCAGGCGAACGGTACGGGCCCGATGGCGGCCAGCTCCAGTACACGCAGGCCGCTCAACGGCCCGCCACGCACACCACTCAACGAACCGCCACGCAGACCACTCAGCGGCCCGCCACTCAGACCGTTCAACGGCCCACCGGTCACAGGACTGTTCACCCGGCAAAGCTAGGAACGCGGGCTTCAGGGTGCCTTGAGCGTGACTCCATCGGGGACGGAGGCCATGTCGCGACACTGCTGACTTCGCGGCCCATGCCGACCGAAGGGACCACCGACCATCATGACGACCAGCATCAGTCAGTCGGGCGCCGGACCGGACGCAGAACCGGACGCCGAGGAGAAGACCTTCCCGTACCAGCGCGGCTGCCCCTTCAGCACCCCCGCCGAGTACCCGGAGATGATCGAGAAGGACGTCTCGCAGGTCACGCTCGCCGGTTCGGGCCTGCGGATCTGGACGGTGACGGGCTACCACACGATCCGTACGCTCCTCACCGATCCGCGGGTCAGCGCCTCGCGCAAGCACGCCAATTTCCCCTTCTACTTCATCGCGCCGCCGGAGTTCCGTACGGAGACGTCCTTCATCGGTTACGACGGTGACGAGCACATCAACACCCGTCGGAAGGCGGCCCTGACCTTCACGAGCCGTCAGGTGCGCAAGCTGCGTCCCCGGATCGAGCAGATCGTGGACGACCACATCGACCGGATGCTGTCGATGCCCCCGCCCGTCGACATGCACCATGCGTTCTCGCTGCCCGTCCCGATGACGGTCATCTGCGAGCTGCTGGGCATCCCGGACGACAAGCACGACTTCTTCATCAAGCACGGGACGGCCCTGCTCGGCGGGCACAGCACCCCCGAGGAGCGCCAGGCGGCGATCGTCGAGGTGAACGCGTACGTCGCCGAGCTGATCCAGTTGAAGAAGCGCGAGCCCGGCGAGGACCTGCTCAGCCGGGCGATGGCCGACTACGAGGCGTCCGGGGAGGAGTACACCGACCGGGACCTGTTCAACATGGTCCGGCTGCTGATGAACGGCGGCCACGAGACGACCGCGAGCCAGATCTCGCTCGGTACGGCCTGCCTGCTGGAGAACCCGGACCAGTTGGAGCTGCTCAGGGCGGACCCGGAGCTGGTCAGGCCCGCCGTGGAGGAGCTGATCCGGATCGCCACGATCGGTGACACGGCCGTACCGCGGGTCGCCCTGGAGGACATCGAGATCGGCGGGCAGACGATCCGCGCGGGGGACGGCATCCTCTGCCTCGGGCTGGCCGCGAACCGCGACCCCGAGGTGTTCCCCGAGCCGGACAAGGTCATCATCAGCCGCGGCAGCCGCAAGCACCTCGGCTTCGGGCACGGGGTGCACCACTGCATCGGCGCGGATCTGGCCCGGCTGGAGCTGGAGATCGTCTGGAGCAAGCTGTTCGAGCGCATCCCGACCCTGCGGCTGGCGAAGCCGTTCGCGGACATACCCCGCAAGGAAGGCGCGGTCATCTACGGCCTCTGGGAACTGCCCGTCGCCTGGTGACGGTACGGACCCGTCGCCCGGCGATGGTACGGACCCGTCGCCTGGCGACCGTACGGACCCGACGCCCGGTGACCGTACGGACCCGACGCGGCCGAACCGACGCAGACACCCGGCCGCCGTCCCGCCACCGGGGCGGCGGAACCCGCAGCCAACCCCCATGGTCCGAGGAGGACACCCATGGCCAAGATCACCTACCGGAGCCCGAGCGGCACCGACACCGTCGTCGAGGTGACCGCCCCCGGCACCGTGATGCGTGGCGCCAAGCTCAACAACATCGACGGCATCGAGGCACAGTGCGGTGGCTCGGCACAGTGCGGCACCTGCCATGTGTACATAGACGAGGCCAACACCCGCCCGCTGCCGCCGATGCACGAGTCCGAGGACGACGTGCTGTACGGAACGGCCAGCCCCCGGCGCCCCACCAGCCGGCTGAGCTGCCAGCTCCCGATCACGGACGACCTCGACGGTCTGCTGGTGCATCTGCCGGAGAAGCAGTCCTGATGCCGGCGTCGGTCGTCGTCGTGGGGGCCGGACCGGGCGGGACGGAGACGGCCGCGGCGCTGCGCGGACGCGGCTTCCCCGGCCGGATCACCCTCATCGGCGCGGAGGACGCTCTGCCGTACCAGCGTCCTCCGCTGTCGAAGGGGTATCTCGCCGGTACGGTGCCGCTCGCCGAACTGGCCCTGCGACCCGAGTCGTTCTTCGGGAGCCAGGACATCGATCTGGTCAGCGGCACATCCGTCACGGAGATCGACACGGCCGGGCGGCGGGTGACCCTGTCGTCGGGGGCGGGACTTCCGTACGACCATCTCGTCCTGGCGACGGGGGCTCGGCCGCGCCGACTTCCGCTGCCCGGCGCCGGTCTCGTCGGTCTCGCCGGGGTGCATACGCTGCGCGATCTGCGTGACGCCGACGAGCTGCGCGCCGCGCTGTCGGCCGGGGGCCATCTGCTGGTGCTGGGCGGGGGCTTCGTGGGGCTGGAAGTGGCCTCCACTGCACGGAAGTTGGGCGTGGAGGTCACGGTGGTCGAAGCCGGTCCGCGGGTCATGGAGCGGTCCGTCGGCGAGCTGCTGTCCCGCCGGGTCACCGAGGAGCACCGCAGGCAGGGCACCCGGATACTCCTGCGCCGTGAGGTGCGCGCCCTGCGGGGCGACGGCGCCGGGCATGTCCGGGTGGCGGAACTGGACAACGGCGAGCGGGTGTCCGCCGACCTGGTGGTGATGGGGGTGGGCGTACTCCCCAGGACCGAACTCGCGGCGGACGCCGGTCTGCCCGTCGGTGACGGTGTGGTGGTCGACCGGCTGCTGCGAGCCGGACCCGGGGTGTACGCGCTCGGCGACTGCGCCCGATTCCCCAGCCGCCGGGCGGGCCGCCGACTGCGGCTGGAGTCCGTCCAGAACGCCTCCGACCAGGCCAGGACCGTGGCCGCCGGAGTCTGCGGGGAGCCGGAGCCGTACACCGCGGTCCCATGGTTCTGGACGGAGCAGTACGGGCTGCGGGTCCAGCTCGCGGGGATCACGGCCGGGCACGACCGCACGGTCGTGAAGGGCGATGTGGAGGGAGGGCGCTTCTCGGTGTTCTGCTTCCGCGGGGACCGGCTCGTCGGTACGGAATCGGTGAACCGGCCGGCCGACCACATGATCACCCGTCGGCTGCTGGCCGACGACGCGGGCCCGGGTCCCGGCCCGGACGAGATCGCGCGTCCGGACTTCGATCTGAAGGAGTACCACTTGGCGCGTACGGCGGGGTGAGGGCCTGGGGTACGAGGGTGGGAAGACTGTGGCGCGCGGACGGGAGCGGGGCCGAGGCCCTGAGGTGTACGGGGCGGGAGCCGGTGGCGGGGCCGGGGCGCCGGTCGGGGCGCCGGTCGGGTGGCCCGGCTTCCGCTCCGTACGCGTACCCGTGCCCGTGCCCGTACCGCCTCGACCCGCCCGTACCGCCTCAACGCGCCCGTACCGCTCGACCCGCTCTCAAGGCGGCCCGGGCAGTGTGCCGCATATGACAGCCTCCACGGGGCCTACCAGTCCTGCGAATCCCGCGAGCCCCACGGGCCGGAGCGGACCGGCCGGCGCGTGGACGGCGCGGATCGGCCGCGAGACCGAGACCTCGGCGAACACCTTCCACTTCACCGGGGACGGCCGGGTCTTCCTGGCGGACGGCGGCGCCGGCACCTGGACGGCGACAGGACCGGCGTCCTTCGGCTTCCGTATCGCCGAACCGATCTACGACGGGACAGGGGCGTGCGTCGGCTGGGTGGACATCGACCAGCGGGCCGTCCTGAGCGGCACGACCTTCACCAGCGAGGGCGTCTCGCTCGTACGGGACAGCGAGGGCCGGACGCTGCGCACCACCCGGGTCACGGTCACGGCCAGCCGGGTCTGACGTCGGCCCGGACATGGCCGTACGCGGCCCCGGCTCGGCAGGACGAGCCAGGGCCGCACATGTGCCGAACAGCGGGAGCGGGCTCAGGCCGTGGCCGCCCCGGAACCGGAATGATCCGCCGCGGGCCCACCTGTAGGCCCGCCCTCAGGAGTGTCCTTCGCCGCGGTGTCCTCCGCTGCCGCCTCCCCGTCGCTCGGCTTCACATCACGCAGTAGGACGAACGCCAGCACAGCGGCGACGAGCACCAGCCCAGCCGCAGCCACCGCGTTGACGTGCAGACCGTCGACGAACGCCAGCCGCGCCGCGTCGACGAGCCCGGCTCCGGTGGCGTCCGGCAGCGTCCCCGCCACCTCCAGCGCCCCGCCCAGGGTGTCCCGGGCGGCTTCCGCGGCCCCCGCGGGCACCCCGGCCGGCATGGTGTCGGAGAGCACCGACCGGTACACGCCCGTACCCACACTGCCGAGCACGGCGACACCGATCGCCGCCGCGAACTCCTGGTTGGTCTCGGACAGCGCCGACGCCGCGCCCGCCCGCTCGGGCGGGGCCGAACCGACGATCATGTCGACGCCCATGATCGAGATGGGTGTGACACCGACCGCGAAGACGACGGAGGAGACGACCAGCAGCGTCAGATCACCGGATCCGTCGAGACCGGTGAACATCGAGAAGCCGACCGCCGCGACCACCAGACCGCCGCCCATCACATACGCCGGACGGACGGACTTGACCAGCGCCGTCGTGAGACCGGCCGCGATCACCATGCCACCGGCCTGCGGCAGGGTCCACAGCCCGGCCTGGAACGGCGAGAGCCCGAGCACGAGCTGCATGTACTGGGACAGGAAGAAGAACAGCCCGGACATCGCGAACAGCGTCAGGGTGAGCGTGATCAGCGAGGCACTGAACGCGCGGCTCGCGAACAGCCGCAGATCCAGCAGCGGATGCGCCAGGACTCCCTGCCTGCGGATGAACCACACCCCGAGCGCAACACCGACGACCAGCGCGAGCAGCGGGACGGCCGCGAAGCCGTCCTTGGCCAGCTCCTTCACCCCGTACACCAGCGAGATCATGGCCGCGACCGACAGACCGACACTGGCGAAATCGACCTTGCCGGGGTTCGGGTCACGGTACTCGGGCAGCAGAACCGGGCCGACGGCCAGCAGCAGCACCATCGGCGGTACGGCGAGCAGGAACACCGCGCCCCACCAGAAGGCCTCCAGTACGGCACCGCCGACCAGCGGACCGATGGTCATGCCGATGGTGAAGCTCGACATCCACACGGCGATGGCGGCGGTGCGCTGGGACGGTTCGTGGAACATGTTGCGGATCAGCGCCAGCGTGGACGGCATCAGCGTGGCTCCGGCGATGCCCAGCAGCGCACGGGTCGCGATCAGCATCTCCGCGCTGCTCGACCAGGCCGCGAGCAGGGACGCCACACCGAACGCGGCGGCACCCGCCAAGAGCAGCTTCCGCCGCCCGATCCGGTCCCCCAAGGTGCCCATGGCGATGAGGAATCCGGCCACGAGGAACCCGTACACGTCCAGGATCCAGAGCAGTTGGGAACTGCTGGGGGCCAGGTCCTCGCTCAGTTCGGGGACCGCCAGATACAGGACGGTCACATCCATCGAGATGAGCAGCGTGGGCAGTGCCAGGACAGCGAGTCCGATCCATTCCCGCTTGCCCGCCCGGCGCGGGGGTGCGTCGGGCATGGCGGCTTCTGTCATGAGTGTCCTCCGTAAGGACTTCGGTGTTCCGGACTTCGGTGTGCCGGTGCCGCGTCGGCCGCTCCGGTGCTCAGCACCGTGAGCAGACTCCGCGCCTGGACGTTCAGGTAATACCCGTGCCGGGCGAGTGCGCCGAGCTGCGCGACGGTGGCCCAGTGGAAGCCGGGCGGCGCGGTGTCGGGGACCTCCGGCGTGCCGGGGGCCGTCGGCGTGTCCGGGGCCTCGACGATCAGATAGCGGCTCTCGGCGTTGAGGAAGCGCCCGCCCTCCTCGGAGTGGACGGCCTCGTAACGTATCCGCTCGCGGGGCGCGCCCAGCACGACATCGAGGAAGCGCGGCCGGTCCTCGGGGGCCAGGTGGGCGTGGTTCTCCGGTACGCACTGCACGGTCGGCGCCAGCTCCACGCCGTGGTACAGCCCGGCCTCGACCCGTGCCTGGACCAGGACGTGCGGTACGCCCTGGAAGCGGCGGGTGACGAACGCGGCGATCCCGCGGCCCGTCGGCTCGAACAACGGCTGGGTCCAGCCGCCCACTTCGCGGCTCCCGGCCTCGACGGCGACCGCCACGACCCGGAAGAACCGGCCGTCGTCGCGCTCCACGGCCCACGGGCCTCGGCGCCAGCCGTCGAGCCCGTCGAGCGGTACGCGTTCGGCCTTGACGTAATCGGATCGTTCGGCGGCGAACCACGACAGCAGTTGCGTCTCGGAGCGTACGGGGACCGGGTCCGGTGCTTCCGGGGCTCCCGCGACGGGCGCGCCGGCCAGGACGGACCGGGCGTCCATGTTCACCACGTTGTCCAGGCGCAGGAGTTCACCGATCTGGCCCAGTGTCAGCCAGCAGAAGTCGTCGTGCGGCACGATCTCGTCGGATGTCTCGACGATCATGTTGCGGTTGCTCTTGCGGAAGAACCACGAGCCGTGCTCCGACTGGAGGGCGTCGGCGAGGACCCGCCCGCCGCCGTCCTCCGGCCGCAGGAAGCGTTCGAGATAACGTACGTCCGCGCCCTGGTGGACCTTGGTGTAGTTGCTACGGGTCGCCTGCACGGTCGGCGAGAGCTGGAGCAGATTGGGGTTGCCCGGCTCCATCTTGGCCTGCATCAGGAAGTGCAGCAGCCCGTCGAACTCCTTGGCGAGGATGCCGAGGATGCCGACCTCGGGCTGGTTGATGATGGGCTGCTGCCAGTCGCGGTACGGTCCCCGGTCCACGGCCGCCCGCAGTCCCTCCACGGTGAAGAACCGTCCGCTGTGATGCCCCAGATTCCCGGTCCCGGGCAAGAACGACCAGCCCGCCAGATCGGCGAACGGGATGCGCCGCACGGCGAAGTGGTGGGCCTCGCGGCGCCGGGCGAGCCAGCCGGCGACCTCGGAGGTACGCATGAACGAACCGGCCTCGGTGACGGCGGCGGAGCGCGCCAGCCTCCCCGGAACGTCAGCGCTGTCCTCCACCGGGGAGGAGGACGGGGGGACCGTGCGGGCGGCGGCACCGTCCTGGACCTGCGGCGAGGCCGGGGGGACCGCGGGCGCGGCGGCGGGCACCGGTCAGTCCTCCGCCGGGCCGAGGAGTACGGCCGCGTAGTTCTTGGCCGCGGACGTCTCGTACTGGAGCGCCACATGGCTGGTGGCCGTGGTGATGTCGCGCCAGTGCCGCTGGAGCGCGCCGCTCTCGCTGAGTCCGGCGGTGCCCGCGAGGGCGACGAGCAGCCCGGCCGCATCCCGCAGGGTCTCGGCGGCGTACGTGGCGTTGCGTTCGCCGCGTGCCAGCAGCGCCCGGTCAAAGCGGTGGGCGTCGGCGGCTTCGGCGTTCTGCTCGATGAGCAGCCGGGCGGCGTCGATCCTGCCCGCGGCCCGTACCAGCTTCACTTCGTTGAACGGGGTCCTGCGGCGCCCGGTGAGGGTCGCGCCCGCCGCCTTGAGCGCGCCGGCGGCGGCGCCGGCCGCGGGCGTGACGAAGGGCAGTCCGCTGACCGCCTGGATCGGCACATTGTGGACGGCGAGGTCCGAGGAGCTGTTCCGTCCGGTGAACAGCTCCTGGCGGTCGAAGGACAGATGCTCGGGCACCAGGACGTCGGTCACCGTGACCGTATGGCTCCCGGTGGCCCGCATGCCGACGTTGTCCCAGACCGGGTCGACGGTCCACTCCCCCCACGGCACGGCGAAGAAGCGCATGGCCGGCGGTCCGTCCGCGGCCGGTACGAGGGCGCAGAGCAGCGCCCAGCCGGCGAAGTCGATGCCGCTGACGTAACTCCACCGCCCGTCGAGCCGCCAGCCGTCGGCCACCCGGGCGGCCCGGCCGCCCGGCACCATGCCCGTGGCGATGACCGTGTCCGGGCTCTCGCCCCAGACCGCCTGCTGCCCGGCCGGGGGCAGATGGGCGGCGAACCGCGACGAGTACGCGGCGAGCGAGGCGTACCACGCGGTGGCCGCGCAGCCCTCGCCCACGGTGAGGACGGCCCGGGTCAGCTCGGCGAACGACCCCTCGGCGCCGCCCCACCGCGCGGCCACGAAGTGCCGCGGGAAACCGGCCAGGACGACCGCGTCGGCGACTTCCTTGTCGAGTCTGCGGGTGCTGTCCGCGTCGGCGGCCTTCTGCGCGGCGAGAACCCGTACGGTCTCAGCGCTCCGGCCCGTCCCGGCGTCCGGCGGTGTGTCGGCAGGCATGCTCGTGACCTCCTGGGCTTGTGGGCTTGGGCTGATGGGGCGGGTGCGGTGAGGGGGTCGGGGCGGTGGGGGGTCGGGGTGCGGGTCCGGGCTCGGGGTCCGGGGTCGCGGCGGGCCAGGGTCCGGATCCGGGCTCGGGGTCCGGGCTCAGGCTCGCGGCGGGCCGAGGGCCGGGGTCCGGGCGGGGCAGTCCGGGTACGCCGTCGCAGCGGGTGAGCCGTTCCGGGCGCGGCGTACGGTCAGGTCGTCCGGTCGGGTCGTCCGGTCGGGTCGGATCAGGTCGAACCGGGTCGGATACGCGGGCCCGGCAGGTCGGCCCGAGTACCCCCCCCGGCGGGTCAGATCGCCTTCGCGAAGCGTTCGAGCGTCTCGCCGGGGCTCGGTCCGTCGAGCGCCTGGAAGATCCGTTCGGCGCCCTCGCCATGCCGTTCGAGCATGACGTGCGCCAGCTCGACACGGGTGTGCCGCTCGTCCACGCGTATGAAGTCGACCTCGATACGGCTGGCGCGCTCGTCGTCCGGAATCGACTGCCAGTTGGCGTCGATCCGCCAGGTCATGACGAGACGCCGGCCCGGCTCCCACTCCAGCACCTTGCCCCAGTCGATACTGTTGCCCTCGACGTCCCACTCGTAGTAGCGGCCGCCGACACCCGGTTCGAACGCGAGCCCCGCGCGCTGCTTCTTCAGCAGGACATGGCTCGGCGGCCACCAGTCCTTGGGGCGCTCGGTGAAGACCTCGAAGCAGTGCTCGGGCGTGGCCGCCACGGTCACCGACTTCCGTACGTCAGGAATCGTCCGCTCCTCGGGCACGCGCTCTCCTCGGCCGGTCCGCTGGGTGAGGGGAACGACGCTGGCCGATCACGCTGGACCGCCCATGGACCTCGGGTGGAGCGCGGCTCGAAGCGGTACGGCCCGCCGCTGCTGCGGTACGGACGGCACGGCCCACCGTTCCTGCGGCACGGACGGCACGGACGGCACGGACGGCACGGACGGCACGGACGGCACGGACGGCACGGACCATGGTCCCTCCCGTACGGCCACCGCCACCGCCACCACCTCCCCGTACGGCCCACCGTTTCTCCGGCGCGATTTGAGCGGGCCGCAAGGGCGCGGCGTCACGGTCGTCCCACCACCGCGCCAGGACGGACAGGACCGATGAGGAGAACGCGATGACGGACCACGGACGAGCGGGACGGCATGTTGCCCTGGTCACGGGCGCGACGAGCGGCATCGGTCTCGCCGTGACCGAGCTGCTGGCCCGCCAGGGCGTGGCGGTCTTCGGCGTGGCGCGGAACGCCGAGAGCGTGAGCGCGCTCGTCAAGCGGCTGCGCGGGGAAGGCCTGGAGGCCGGCGGCGCGGTCTGCGACGTGACCTCCGTGGAACAGATCGGCGCCGCCGTACGGTCCGCCGTCGCGGAGTTCGGCCGTATCGACATCCTGGTCAACAACGCGGGCCGGGGCGGCGGCGGAGTCACCGCGGAGCTGGACGACGCCCTGTGGGACGACGTGATCGAGACGAACCTGAACGGTACGTTCCGGATGACCCGCGAGGTGCTGAGCACCGGCCGGATGCGGGACGGCGACTGGGGCCGGATCGTCAACATCGCCTCCACGGGCGGCAAGCAGGGCGTGGAGCTGGCGGCGCCGTACTCCGCGTCCAAGGCCGGTGTCATCGGCTTCACCAAGGCGGTCGGCAAGGAACTGGCCAAGACCGGGATCACGGTCAACGCCGTATGCCCCGGCTATGTCGAGACCCCGATGGCACAGCGCGTACGGCAGGGATACGCGAGCCATTACGGGTTGAGCGAGCAGGAGATCCAGGACAGGTTCAACGCCAAGATCCCACTCGGCCGCTACGGCACGCCCGAGGAGGTCGCCGGGCTGGTCGGCTATCTCGTATCGGACCTGGCCGCGTCGGTCACCGCGCAGGCGATGAACGTCTGCGGCGGCCTCGGGTCGTACTGACGGCGGCAGACCCGACCGACAGCGGCCTGGGGTCCTACCGACAGCCGCAGGCCCGACCGACAGCCTCAGGTCCTGCTGACACACGAGCGCGGAGGAGCCCGCCGACCATGGCTCAGGGAGCCGGCACCTCAACCGTCCAGCAGGATCAGGACATTGCCAAGGATCCGGACATTGCCGTAACCGTCCAGCCGGACCCTGCCGTGTACCGCGCGGCGATGGGCCGCTTCCCGACCGGCGTCACACTGCTCACGAGCGGCAGCGGCGACAACCTGGCCGCCATGACACTCAACAGCCTGACCTCGGTCTCCCTCGATCCGCTGCTGGTTCTGGTGTCCATCAGGGCGGACGGCAAGCTGGTGCCCGGGATCGAGGCCGGCGGCGGCTTCGCCGTCAATGTGCTGACCGAGTCGCAGCGGGATCTCGCGGTGGAGTTCAGCCGCCGGGACCGCCCCGGGGGCCGGGCCGCGATGCGGCGGCTCGGCGCGGTCGAGGGAGTGACGGGCCAGGCGGTCATCCCGTCCGCCGACGCGTACTTCGAATGTGAACTGCACGCGCGGTACGAGGCCGGGGACCATGTGCTCTTTCTCGGCAGGGTCGTGGCCCTGTCGTGCGGGCCTCGGGAGTCCGTGCCGCTCCTCTTCCACCAGGGCCGCTTCACACGGCTGCCCGTGAACCACCCGGAGTCCGCATGAACAACCCCTTGAACAACCCCCTGAACAGCCCGCTGAACAGCCCGCTCGCCGGACCGCCGTCACTGCGACAGATCGCGGACGGGGTGTACGCGTTCGTACAGCCCGACGGCGGCTGGTGCCTGAACAACTCCGGCCTGATCGTGGGACGGGGCCGTACGGTACTCGTCGACACGGCGGCCACCGAGTCCCGCACCAGGAGGCTGCGCGAGGAGGTGGAACGGGTCGCGCCCGGCGGACCGGACTTCGTGGTCAACACACACTTCCACGGCGATCACACCTTCGGGAACGGCCAGTTCGCCCCGCGCGCCGTGATCGTCGCACACGAGGGAACCCGCGCCGACTCCGCAGAGGCAGGCCTCGGGCTGCGGCATCTCTGGCCCGAAGTGACCTGGGGCGCAACGCCGTTGACGCTGCCGACGCTCACCTTCCGCGACTCCCTCACCCTGTACGCCGACGACCTGCGGGTCGAGCTGACGAACGTGGGACCGGCGCACACCGCGAACGATGTGGTGGCGTGGGTACCGGAACGGTCCGTGCTGTTCACGGGTGACGTCGTGTGGTCGGGAGTCACACCGTACGTCCTGATGGGATCGATCAGCGGTTCGCTACGAGCCCTCGCCACCCTGCGCGCGCTCCGCCCCGACACGGTCGTCCCGGGACACGGCCCGGTCGGCGGCACCGAGCTGATCGACGCCACGGAGGCGTACGTACGCTGGATCGACCGCCTGGCCCGCGACGGCATCCGGGACGGGCTGACCCCGCTGGAGGCGGCGAAGAGCTGCGACCTCGGCGAGTTCGCCGCACTCGGCGACTCGGAACGCCTGATCGGCAACCTGCACCGCGCGTACGCCGAACTCGACGGCCTGCCGCCGGGCGCCCGCATCGATGTCGCCGCGTCGTTCAAGGAGATGGTCGAATTCCACGGCGGCCTGCCGACGTGCCACGCGTGAGGGCCCCTCACGCGTGGCGGTGAGCACATCACTGGCTACGGGCCGACGCTTCCTCAGCCACCTGTTCGACCGGCATATCACGATGAATGACCCGGGACAGCGTGAGGAGCCGCCCGTCACGCCGTACGAGCACGTCCTCCACGGTGAAGGTCGGCTGGAAGCTGACCTTGCCCTCGCGGTCGGTGAGGGTGACGAGGGAGTAGTACGAGACCCGCAACGTGTCCTCGTCCACGGGGTCCGGCTCGATCAGCAGATGGTCGAACCAGTGCCGTACGGCGATGTCCCGGTAGCGCGGCAGACTGGCGCGCATCCCGGCGATCATCTCCTCCCGCCCCTGCTGCCGCTGCCCACCCGCGTGCACCACCACGCCGTCATCGGTGAACGTATCGGCGAACCCCACGATGTCCAGCGAGTCCACCCGCCGCATCTGCCGCGCGTAGAACGTACGCACCTCGGCATACAGATCCCCGGTGACCTGCAACCCGACCAACTGTGGCATGGCAACTCCCAGCACTAGACCGCCCGCAACACCCCCACCCTGCCCCGCCCCGCTCTAGCCCGACTGGTACCCGAGTAGAACCCCACCGCCCCCACCCACCCAAACCCGAAAAGGGGCGCCTCCACCCCGGAGACACCCCTCCCGACCAGCACATACGCCGGCCTGTAAGCGGTGGGTGTGGGATTTGAACCCACGGTGACATCACTGCCACGACGGTTTTCAAGACCGTTCCCTTAGGCCACTCGGGCAACCCACCTCAGCCCCGCCCACCAGCAACGGAGCGCCTACAGCCTACCGGCTGCCGGATCGAGCTGTCCGGCACTGGCCAGAGGATGGCCACAGCACTCCGCTGCCGACCATATCCAGCCAGGGATCACGTCGGCGTCGAGCAGACTCTCATCGCCCTATGCGTCCGTCCGACACCGCTCTGCTCTGGCTGCCGACGGCTCGCTCACCCGCCGGCCCCAAGGGTACTAAGAGTCAGGCTCGTCCTGCGTCGGTGTAACGCACCGCCTGTGCACCACCGCACGGGCGTCAGGGGCCTCAGCCCGATGTTCATCTGCCAGGCCGCGATCCCGTGAGTAGAGCTCGGTTCCACGTGATCAACTGCCCCACAATCGCTTCAGCACGGCGTGCGCCAGCCGTTCCGAAGAACGGCAATACCAAGACTCCTGGGGCGGCTGCGAGGCTGATCAACAGCAGCGGGAGGCTACCGAGCGCGACGACCGCGATGCGCTGCACCCCAGTCGCCTCAACGATCGCCGATGTCCAGTTTTCCACTCTTTCCTGGCTCCTTCGTAGCAGACTTGCGTACTGGTCGAGTGGTCAACATCTACGGCTACAGAGCGAGTTGCAGTAGCTGCAACGGTTGCCGATTCGGCCGCACCCGGAGTCGTTTAGGGAAGGGAGCACTAGTGTCGGAAGTCAGCAGGTCAAAGGTTCGTCTCACTGAAATCGAAGTCAGCTGTATCCCGGAGGTTGCAGCGTTTGCAACAGAGTTGACGACGCTGTTCAACGCGCTAGGAATCCCTCAGCAGCAGTATGCGGCGCGCATCTCGATGGACAAGAGCACCATCTCTCGTTTCCTGAACGGGAGACGTGTCGCAACGCAAGACTTCGTCGATCGCCTTCTGGCCGAGCTGGAACGCCACCGCCAGACCCCAGTAACCGGCGAAACGCGATTACAACTGCGATCAATGAGGCTGGCCGCTCTACAGAAGACGGACCCAGCAACCTTCCAACTGGAGTTCATCCGAGACGAATTGGATAGATCGCATCGGGCCATCAAGCAGCTGAAGCGACAGCAAGTGGCACTAGAACTATTGCTCGATGAGAGAGAGATGGAGGCAGATGAAGCACGTCGCGAGATGCAGCAGCTACGGAACGATTGGATTGCTGAGCGACGGCATAACGAGGTCATGACGACTGACCTGTCCGCAAAAAATGAAAATCTCAATAGTGAACAGGAACGCCTCAGGGGGGAGATTGCGGAACTCAGAGCGCAGTTGGCCGAACTTACGCAGCTTAAGCATGGCGCGGAGGAGAAGTGCGCTCGTCTCGAAGAGAGACTTCTGGAGGTGGAGCGCGAACTTTCTGCACACCTCGAGGAGCTTGGTGAACAGTCATTCAATTTCACCCCAACGGAGGTTGCACAGGAAATATCTCAGAGTTATGGCGAGCAGCGATTCTATGACGCAGCTCGCACACTTTCATTGGCGGCGGCACACTTTTCTGCACCAGATATCATCCACCTTTGGTCCCTCATGATAGGAATGAGAAGGCGCCTGGACGCGGAATCGCTCATCCGAGATGCCATCCGATTCAAGTCGGCTGAATTCAGTGCGGATATTATTGAAGACTTACTGGCCCAAAAATCATTGCCGTTGTTCTACGATCCAAGAAGATCGCTTGGCATGAGCTTGGCCTCCTCGAAGTCTTCTACCGAGCTGGGATACCTCTACGAGCGTTGGCAGGGGGGTGGGCCATGTTACGGAGTACTACGATCCGCATTCGTCCTATGGAGCGAGACGGCCAATACGGGACTTGCCTTCGAGCGAATCCGTCAATTAAAAGAGGAGGGTGACACGGTAATTACCGTTCGGATGCTACATGCGCTGGGACGGCGGAGCGCAGAGGATGTGGTTTCCCTGTCGGACCTCCTGGTAAGTCAAAATATGAAGGCCGAATGCCGAACGCTATTCCATAGGTGGTATAGCAGTTTCCCCAAAGAGGCTCGGAGGGAGGCTGCGGCGGAATGGAAAAGAGAATCTTCCCGGGCGCATAACAGTGTCGCCCTTGCGGCACTCGTTCCAGGCAGGCGCGGAGCGTAATAACCCGTTAACTAACCCGAGATCGGGCCGTATACAAAATACCGCGGGAGCCCTGATATACGTTTTATTGTAGCGCGGTCTCACGTAAGGGAAACCGAACCATAAGTCTGGGTCATCTCGCTCACATCGTCGCACGATTGAAGTGGCGGTGAAAATGGGGTCTCAAGCTACGAGCCCGCTGCAGCGCTCGTTCCGTTCCGGTGCTCGTGGGGTTACTGCGGCTCCAACTCAACCGATACGGCATCAGCGAAGACGCCCTGGCAGACCCGGAGCAGTGGCCAGCACCGTGAGGGGTTGCCGGTACACGCCCTACCCGAGTGAGACCACCTACCCGAGTGAGACAGAGTGGAACGCAGAAGGGGTTTTCTCGCGGAGAGGCACCTCTTCTGGCCAGCGCGTGCGCTCACCTGCTGCGGTGGGCGTGGGATTTGCACCCACTGTGACATCGCTTGACGGTTATCGGGAGAACCCAGCGGCGGCACCGCACCGACTAGTGTGAATGCCACTTTGTGGGTCAATCAGAACCCTGTGGTGGACGCCGGGGAGGATGGGCGGTCGAGGGACGGTCTAGCTGGCCGTCCCACCCCCATCCCGGCGAGCGGTCGGCAGATCGTCGGGACGCTTCGCCGGTGCTCCTCCGCGAGCTGCGTCTCGGAGGGCAGGCGGTCGCCGGGCTTCAGCTCACCTGCACGGATGGACTGACGGAGGTCGTCCGCGATCCGCTCGACGGCCGACCCGCACGCTTTCCAACTGTGGTGGTGGGGTGGTTGGGCGTGTGCAAGGGCATTCACCTGGGTTCATGGGCGGTCGGCTCATGGGTGGGACACAAGGTCCGGTCTCGTCTGAACGAGCGTGAAGTAGCTGAATGAGACGGAGGCTGAGACGGACGGAGCGCTTGTCTAACTCGGTGGCGGCGGGTTCTGGTTGGCGTTACCGTGCGGCGGTGATCAGCAATGAGGGGGCACGTCTGGGCGCGGAAGCCGCGCATCGCTTGGCACAGACCGGACTCTACGAGTTGGAGCCGGGGCTGTCGGACGCCGAGTTCGCGCGCATCGAGTGCGAGTATGGCTTTGAGTTCGCAGACGACCACCGCGCGTTCCTCGCGGCCGGCCTTCCGGTGAACGTTCCTCCTGAGGAGGGGCAGACCTGGTCCAAGCCCTGGCCCGACTGGCGCAGCGGGGATCTGGACAAGTTGCGTGATCGACTCGGCTGGCCCGTGGAGGGCGTTCTCCTGAGCTGTGAGCACAACGGCTTCTGGTACGAGGGCTGGGGTGAACGTCCAGCCGACGGGGCGGCGGCACTGGCTACGGCACGGCGTCATCTCGCAGAAGCGCCAGCCCTGGTGCCCGTGTACGCCCATCGGTACCTCCCGGCGGGCCGTGGAAGCTATGGGCATCCGGTGCTCTCGATGTGGCAGACCGACGTTATCTACTACGGGCTGGACCTGGTCGACTATATGCACCGAGAGTTCGACGAGGCACGCGGCGACGTTGACGAGAACTGGAACCCGAGGGCGACAGTCCCCTTCTGGCGGAACCTTCTCTGACTCCTGGGGCTCGTGGACAGAGCAACGGACGCCCTTAGCTTGGAAGCTTGGGTCTTCCAAGAGCCGTTCATGGGTTGGCCTGTGGCGGAGCGACTACGGAGCCTGTCTGGCCGACGGCCTGCACCCCGCTGTTCCTCGTGGTTCTCCGCATAATCTGGCACGGCCGCGACCGTCTGATTCGCCCCCCGGCCGGCGACCATCGCTTTAGGAGTTCGATCCGTGTCCACTCCGGCGTTGCCGTCGACTGGTGCGACAGCCAGTCAGATGCGCTGGTGTACGCGCACCGTGTAGCTCGTGAATTTGATCCGGTGGCTCGTACGCGTTTCTGCCAGACAGCATCTGCCCCCTGGTGCGTGTGCCCGTCATAGCGATGCTGGGGACATCGAATCGCCTACGTCATGCAACGGCGTCAAACCCCCAGGCGGAAATCTTCGATCTTCTGACGGATCACCTCACTAGGGTCGTTTCCGAAAGACTTGTCGGTTAGCATCTGGACAATGTCAGCATCAGTAAGAGTCACGATCATCCTGTCGTGTTGCATCCACTGGTTCTTAATTGCGTGGACCGCTGACTCTTGCGGATCCACACGCGTCACAATTAGGGCAAATAGTCCGGTTCCGTGCCTGGATAGATAATTAGCGACCTTGATTATCTCCTGCTTCTCGATCCCGCGAGTGTAATTCTTAGCATCTGCGACTACATAGTCTGCGGAGTATTTGTCTCTGATGAATTTCCAGAACCCATCCTCGGCGTAATTAGGAAGGATGAAGTCTCGCCGGTTCATCTCGGCATCGTCCAAGCTCTCCCATACGGGGGATTTCAAAGGAGGACAGAAGAGATATTCTGCGATGTCTCGACAAAGTCGCTGATAGGCCGACCAAGATCCTCGCCCGGCCGGCATCTGCATGAGTTTGTCAGTCAAGTCGAGGGCTTCGCTCTGTGGAGCAGCGTCGAAGTACTCTGGGGTGAGGAACTTGGATGCCTCGTCTTGCAGGCCCGCCGCTACCGACCTCGCAGCGATCCATGTCCCATCCCATATTTCGACCCCGCGTTTCGCGAGTAGCTCCGCGCTCTTGTTCGCCAAGATTCCAGGAGCTGCCACAACGAGGCGCTGCCTATGGTCGCCGTACTGTGCCGCCCGGGCAAGACTGCCATAATGCTTCACCTGTTTTACGGCATCTTCAATGCGAAGGTTCGTCTGCGGCGAAACGCGTTTGACCTCAATGATGAGCACGGCGCCCTGTGACTCGGCGACGATGTCCGCGCGAGCCCCTGGACCCAATAGAACGTCTTGCGATACGTTCCGGTGGCCGGTTTTATTGAGTAGCTGCACGAGGAAATGAGTGAATTCGAGCTCGCTGAAATCGGGGACTCCGCCTTGGACTTGGAATCCAAGGCGCTCCAACCAGGTCACCGCGTGCGCCTTTCCACCGCTGAACTCGGCAGGCTTGAGAGCGCGTTCCTGGTCCCACTTGTGCGCCACTCCGGCGATCGCCTTGGTGTCATACTCCCTGCCCTCGTGCACGAGGACGTATGTACGGGCCTTGCTGTAGCCGTACTTCGACAGGAAGGCCTCGCGCCCCAACTCGTCGTACTCCGCGATTGCCTTGAGTACGGACTGCCGTGTGATCGCTCCTCTGCGCATGACCGAAGAGTACGGCCGGGGACTGACAGAGGTGGATGTTCAGCCGATCACCTGAGGCTGCGAAACTCGGGCAGCCTCTCTCGACCAGCCCGGTGTCACAGCCGGGCACTGTGCCAGGTGTCCATAGGCCAAACCGGTAGAGGAAGTTGTAACTCAGTCGGTCGCATGAGTAGGTGCTCTCGCTCAGCGGCGTCCGATGTCCGGCTGCCCACTTGGCCAGAGGCTGGCCCCACACCCTGATCGACGGCGGGATCGCGTGGGACCGAGTGAGATGGTCACATGCGTGGGAGGGGCTGATGAAGCATTCGGTAGCCCCTCCCACATGCAGCTTTGCTAGCTGCGAAGAGTCAGGGGTCTGGGTTCAGGGATCGGCAGTAAGGGCAATCACGGATTTCAAGAGGATCCAGCGGTCAGCTCCGACACGCCACTGACCAGCACGAACACGACCCCGTGGGCAAGCCTGACCACCCGTGGGGGACACCAGGGGGATGAGCACCCCCAGACCAGGCCGTCAGCCACCAGCCCGGTCGCCATCCTGCCGAGCGGCGGGCAGCAGAAGGTCCCGCTCGGGATGGCTGTCGCCAGTGACCTTCCCCTGCACTCCGAGGTCCACCCGGGCGGCCTCGTGGAACTGGTTGATCTCCCGGAAGACAACACGATTACGCTCGCGCCACTCCTCCAGGGTGCCCGCGGTCTTCCCAGTCAGCCTGCCAGTCGACCGCAAGCGCAGCCGCGTTCAACTCATGTGCGGCCTCCACCACCTCGTCCCCGCCGAGCAACATGATCTGCTCGAAAGCCCGCCCGCGGTGACGGTCGGCCTCAGCCAGCTCGGCAACCATCTCCGCCTCGGGCCCAGCCGGTGTCCCCGGTACGGCGCTCACGGGGGTACGTGCGGCCCGAAGCCGTACCGGACGGACACACCGAACGATCCGACGATCCGATGAGAGGACTCCACTCATGTCCACGCCGTACGCAACCGCCCCGTCCCGGATCTCGCTGATGGCCGCCGGCGAAATCCGGGACGCGCTCCGGGCCATCGGAGAGGGCCGCGGCCCCGCCGCCGTCGCCTCCCTGATGGCCATCGACCCCGCCTCCTGGCACGCGGTGGAACAGCGCCTCGCCGCCGTCGTGGGCAGCGATCTGCGTGACCTCCTCCTGTCAGCCGCCGGCGGCTCCACACACGGCATCACACACGCACACCAGTTCCTCGACTGAGGAACTCCGCCCCGCGCCCCGTGAAACTCGGCTTTTCTGCGCTTTTCCTCAATTCAAAAATCCGGGCGCCAGCAGCTCATAGGCTTTTCGGTATGGAATTCTGAGGACTAGACGACCAACAGACGAGCCAGAAGGTTTCCTCTCCTCGTAGGAGTGAGCGCACGCATTACACCTAGCGACCGGTAATTCGGATGTGCCATAAAGGGAAAGGGGGCCACTGGGCCCACACTCAACAAGGAGACGAAATGAGCAGACCGCTCGTCAAGAACCGAGCCGCCGCAGCGCTCGCCGCCCTGGCGCTCGCCGGGTGCGGCGTCCTGGCTGCCACAACGGCCACCGCGTCCACGGCACCCGCCGCGTCCACCACCCCCGCGGCGAGCAGCGATGCGGATTCGCACGCGCTGGCGGCAGTCGGACCGCAGTACGGCAAGGTGGTGACCAACAAGAGCCCCCTCGACATTCGCCAGCGGCCCGACAAGGACTCTGCCATCCTGGGTACGGTCCCCCGCAACAAAATCATCCGGCTGGCATGCTGGGAATCGGGGACGACCTACACGATCCCGAATTACGCGGGCGGAAACCAGTTCTGGTACAAGATCGCCCCAGGTCAGGGATATAAAACGGGATATCTCACAGCGCAGTACGTGAGGATTGACCCCAACGACCTGGACGACCTGCCGAACTGTCATCATTGAGCAACCGCAAAAGGCCCGGCCACATAGCGGCATACAGAAGGCGGGGGCGTCCCCCGGGGGCGTCCCTTCTTTTCTTCTTTGGGTAAGCACGTTAGTTTTTTTGTCCGTTCTTTCGTTTTTCACCTTCTGTTTTTCTCAGTGTTTCTCGGCCGTGTGT
>NZ_JBHVGV010000013.1:203608-291350 GCF_042800555.1 Streptomyces sp. NPDC057617
CGAAGAGGGCGGGATGGGAGAGGGACACCCGCTAACTGGGATGTCGGGCAGGCGGTGACGAGGAACGAAACAAAGAGAGCCCTGCCGAAAAGAGGAACAACGGGAGACCCGCCCCCCCCCGGCCCCCCCGCCTTCTGGCCTGCTACGGGCAGGCCCGTCAGTTCTCGTGCCCGCTCGTCAGTTCTCACCCTTGCGTTCGCCCAGGGTCACCTGGACCGTGGCTTCCTTGCCGTCGCGCTTGTACGTGAGGGTCACCTTGTCGCCCGGCTTGTGGGTCCAGATCTGGCCGATCAGGGTGGGGCCGCTGTCGATCGGGGTGTCGTTGAACTTGGTGATGATGTCGCCCGCCTTGAGGCCGGCCTTCGCGGCCGGGCCGTTCGGGGTGATCGCCGGGGTGCCGCCCTCGCCCTGGGGCGAGATGGTGGCGCCTTCGCCGCCCTCGGCCATCGTCACCGTGGCACCGATCAGGGGGTAGACCGGCTGGCCCGTCTCGATGAGCTGCTCGGCGACGTTCTTCGCCTGGTTGATCGGGATGGCGAAGCCGAGGCCGATCGAGCCCGCCTGGGACTGGCCCAGGCCGCCGCTGCCCGCCGACTGGATGGCCGAGTTGATGCCGATGACCGCGCCACGGGCGTCCAGCAGCGGGCCGCCGGAGTTGCCCGGGTTGATGGAGGCGTCGGTCTGGAGGGCGCTCATGTACGAATTGCTCGCCCCGGAACCGTCACCCGAGGCCACCGGGCGGTTCTTGGCGCTGATGATGCCCGTCGTCACCGTGTTGGACAGGCCGAAGGGCGCGCCGATCGCGATCGTCGAGTCGCCGACCGCGACCTGGTCCGAGTTGGCGAGCGGCAGCGGGGTCAGTCCGGCGGGCGCCTTCTTCAGCTTCACCACCGCCACGTCATAGCCCTGGGCCCGGCCGACGACCTCGGCGTCGTACTTGTCGCCGTTCGAGAACGTCGCGGTCAGGTCACCGCCGTTGGCCGCGGACGCCACCACGTGGTTGTTGGTGAGGATGTGGCCTTCCTTGTCGTAGACGAAGCCGGTGCCCGTACCGCCCTCGCCGTTCCCGCCCTGTGCCTCGATGGTGACCACGCTCGGCAACGACTTCGCGGCCACCGCGGCGACCGTGCCGGACTCACGCTTGATGTCCTTCGGGGCGTCCGCCGCGGCGACCGTCGTCGAACCGCTGCCACCGCCGTCGCTGCGCTCCGCCGCCCAGTAGCCGACTCCGCCGCCGATACCGCCCGCGACCAGCGCGGCCGCGACCACGGCGGTGATCAGCCCGCCCTGCCGCCTGCGCGGCGGCTTGGAACCGTCGCCGGGAACCGGGTCGCCCCACTGCGGCCCGTCGCCACCGCCTCCGTACGAGCCGCCATCGCCGTACGAACCACCGCTCCCGCCGCCGGTCCCGTACGAGGGGAGTACGGGCGGGGGAGGCGGCCAGCCGGCATCGGCCGCCGCGTGCCCGGAGGCAGGACCAGAACCGGAGGCAGGACCAGGCCCGGAAGAAGCCGGACCCGAACCGGAAGCCGGACCCGAACCGGCCCCGGAGGCAGAACCGGAATCAGCCCCAGGAGCCTGCTGCCCCTCCCCATGCGCCTGCCCGTCCCCATGCGCCGACTGCGCCGACGCGGGCGTGGCCCGGGGAGCGGCATCCGGCACGGGAGGTACGGACGGGGCGGCGTCGGCCGCAGTGCCCTCGTTCTCAGTGCTCACAGCTCGTTCTCCTCGGTTCCGCATCAGTCTTCGGCAAGCGTCCCGCAGAGTCCCGCCCTGCGAGTTCCGCGGTTGTGCACATCGGTCGCGCACGTCAGTCGGTCGCACGTCAGTCGGTCGCACGTCAGTCGATCGCGCACGTCGGTCGACCGCACAAGTCAGTCCACCGCGCATGTCGGTCGATCGCGCACATCAACCACGCACGTATCTGCGGTCAGCTTTTCCCACAGCACGTCAGACCACTGTAAGCAGGACCTGTGTGTCAGTCCGCCGCCCTTTACTTCGGACACTTCACATAAAACGATTGCATCGTGATCCGATCAGCCGCAGAACCCCGTCCGTTCACCCGCCTACTCCGCCTGCCTACCCCGTCTCGATGACACCATGACGCGGTGACTCAAGCACGACAGCACAGCATCCAGGTCGTCGCCCACCGAGGAGCCTCGGAGGACGCGCCGGAGCACACCCTGGCCGCGTACACAAAGGCCATCGAGGACGGCGCCGACGCCCTGGAATGCGATGTACGGCTCACGGCCGACGGCCATCTCGTCTGTGTCCACGACCGCCGTGTGAACCGCACCTCCAACGGCCGCGGCGCCGTCTCCGCCCTGGAGCTGGCCGATCTCGCGACGCTCGACTTCGGCTCCTGGAAGGACAGCGAGGAGAGCCCGGACTGGCGGGACCGCGAGTTCACCTCCGTACTGACGCTGGAGCGGCTGCTCGAACTGGTCGCGGACGCGAGCCGGCCCATCCAGCTCGCCATCGAGACCAAACACCCCACCCGCTGGGCCGGACAGGTGGAGGAACGGCTGCTCAACCTGCTGGGCCGGTTCGGGCTGAACGATCCGGAACCGGGCGAATCGGCCGTACGGATCATGAGCTTCTCGGCGCGCTCGCTGCACCGGATCGCGTACGGCGCGCCCCGGCTGCCGACCGTCTATCTGATGCAGTTCGTCACACCCCGGCTGCGCGACGGGCGGCTCCCCGCCGGCGCCCGGATCGCGGGCCCCGGAATGCGGATCGTCCGCAATCACCCCGGCTACATCGCGCGGCTGCACAGAGCGGGCCACCGTGTCCATGTCTGGACGGTGAATGAGCCGGAAGACGTCGATCTCTGTGTACGTCTCGGAGTCGAAGCGATCATCACCAATCGCCCCAAACAGGTGCTGTCCCAGTTGGGCCGCCTTTCCTGACATTCACCGCGCCACCGCGCCCATTCCCGTACCCACGCCTCGACAAAGCGGTGCGAATCACCACCAAATATCCGATGACTGGGAGTGCACCGGCGCATTCGGTCCGTATCCGATCGTCATGAGTGCGTCAAAGGGCTTCTCCTGGCCGGTTTCCGGTCCAGGCCATTCGGGCATCCAAACGGTGGCGTGGGGCAAAGGAGGTCTCGGGGGTGGCGTTTGTGGTGGCACAGGAGGTGCCCACGTCGTCGAGCATGGCCGTTCCCCATGGCCCTGCGGGCGTGGGGGAAGCACGGCACCGGATGCGGGAGCAGCTCAGCCGCAGCGGGGTGTCGGACACGGTGGTCGACGATGCCGTACTGATCCTTTCCGAACTGGTCAGCAATGCCTGCCGGCACGGCAGACCGCTGGGGCGCGAGCAGATCGGCGACGGTGACATCCGTGCGGCCTGGCGCGTCGACAAGGCGGGGCGGCTGATAGTCGAGGTGACGGACGGCGGTGGCCCGACCCGGCCCATACCCGCGACGCCCTCGGTGACGGCCCGCGGCGGCCGCGGACTGAACATCATCTCGGCGCTCGCCCAGGAGTGGGGCGTACGGGACAGCGAGTCGGGCGAAGTCACCGTGTGGGTGATCGTCTCAGCGATACACCACCGCGACGATTACGCTACGCGCGTCACAGGCCCAGGATCGGGAGCAGGATCCGGTACGAGCACGGCATCGGGTGCGAGCACAGGATCGGGTACGGGTACGGCCCTGGCGCCCGGCAGAAGCGCGGCCGGTGCGTGCGCCGAACTGGACGCGATCGACGAGCTGGACGCGATCGACGAGTTGGACGGGCTCGACGGACTGGAGAGCCTCAGCGGCCTGGACCGCCTCGCCTTCGCGGACCCCTTCGACGACGCGACCTGAACGGCCGCCCGCGGCGAAGCCCGTACCGTACGGCAGCGGCACCGGCAGCAGCACCGGCCCGCCTCCGTACGCCCGCACCGCCTCCCGTACGCCCGCAGCACCGCCCCGTACCGCCCCCGCACACACGACGTACGCCCAACGTACGCACCACCGCGCCCCGCACCGACCCTCCCGCGCGTCGCGTAGCGCCCCCCGCCCTGCCCGTACGGCTAGGCTCGCGCCGACATCGCACCGCCGCTAACGGGAGAAAGCCACACCATGGCCAAGAAGCGCCCCCAGACGAAGGCCGCCACGGCGCAGCTCAAGGACGGACCGATTCCGGTGGTGGGGGCCCGCGAGCCCTGCCCGTGCGGTTCGGGCCGCCGCTACAAGGCCTGTCACGGCCGGGCCGCCGCGCACGCCGTGACCGAGCTGGTCCAGCGCCCCTTCGAGGGCCTGGCCGGTGAGTGCGACTGGGTCGCCCTGCGCGAGCTGGTGCCCGCCGCGACCGCCGAGCTGACCCTCAAGGACGGGCTCCCCGAGGGTGTGCCGTCCGTGACGCTCGCGACCGTACTGCCCATGGCCTGGCCGGCGCTGCGCCGCGACGACGGCTCCGTACTGCTCGCGCTCCAGAACGACACCTCGTCCGGCGATCTGAGCCGCGATCTCGCCGATACGCTCCGGCGTGCGCTGACCGCAGAGCCCGGCAATCCGGTCGCCGCGCAGCGGGTGCCCGCCGACGGCCCGCGGCTCCAGGACCTGCTCGACCCGGACGCCGACTTCAAGCCCGTCGTGCACGCCGGGTTCGAATTCTGGGTGCCGGACGCCGAGAACGCCTCGGCCGAGGTCAACGCCTCGCTGGAGCGCGCCAACGCCGCCGCGATCCCGACCGTACTGCTCTCGGGCAGCGACGCCGCCTACTGGTGCGAGACCCCGGAGAAGAACCATCTGCGCTGGGTGATGCCGTACGACGAGGAGCCGTTGCTGGACGCGCTGGCCCGGCTGCACGCCGCCGGTACGGCGAGCCTCGGCGAGGGGACCCGGCTGGTCGGCTCCTTCCGGGCGCACGGGCTGACCGTACCGGTGTGGGACCTGCCGAGCGCGATGAGCGCCGAGGAGTGCGAGAAGCCGGCGGCGGAGTTCGCCGAGCGGCTGACGGCGGCGCTCGGCGTCAATGCGCCATTGACGGCGGACGAGCGCCGGGCGCGCGGCGGACTCACCAACCGCCAGGTGACCCTGAGCTGACTCACCGCGGCGGCGCCGGGCCGGCTCCCGGGGCTCCAGGCACGGGCGCCGGCCGCATCGTCACCGGACCACCGGATCGCCACCGGGCCGCCACCGGACCGCGTTCGGAGCGCCTTCGGGCCGCCGGAACGTTAACGGAACGTATCCGTCACCGAGTCCTCGGCCGCGTGACGTTCGCACGGCCGGCTGGTGACACCTGTCACATCAGGCCTCACACGCGCCCGTACCTGCCGGTAATTCATTGTCCGAATACACCGGATCGAATTTGCTAACTGCCGATCTCTTGTTACCGTTCTAAAAGCCCGGTCGCTGGTGCATCCCCCGTCGCCAGCGATCGGGCGTCCGCGTTCCCGGATGCGATCGGTACGCCAACAGGCCGCAGCAGCCCACGAGTTGCTCCCCACCAGCATCCCACCCCTGTCGCGGCCGCCGCCGGGCGGCAGTTACGAGTTGCTCCCCGCGCGCAGAAGCAAAGGCCCGATGTCCTCGCTGTCGCCCCCGGTCCGGGGCGCTGCCTGGGCCGTCGAGGCCGCGAACTCCGCGATCGCGGTGTACTCCACGAGCGCTCCCAGCGAGGGCTCACGCGGCGTCTGACAGGTCGCCGACCCGGCCGTCGCGGCGACCACGCACTGTGTCTGTACGGTGCGTCCGCGCGGGCCCATCAGGCTCAGCGCGGCGACCAGTTCATCGCCGGACGCGTTGCGGTAGTGGGTACGCGCCCAGGTGTCGCGCCCCTCGCTCAGTACACATGTCCGCGCCTCGATCCCTTCCGGAGAGGCGACTTCAGGCCCACATCGTTCACCGGCGCGTACGACCGGGTCTTCGGACGGAGCGGACGCGGAAGCCGCGTCCGTGGGCGAGGCGGACCCGTCAATTCCGGACAGGGACTGACGGCCCGGTCCCGGCTTCGCGTCGAGGTCTCCCGGTGCGGAACCCGTCCGGGATGCGTCGGCGGGTTTGACGGCTTCGCCGGGCCGGGCAGGATCGGAGGACCCGGCGGTGGCGGCCACCGGCAGAAGTACGGCGAACACCGCGACGGCGGCGAACCCGATCGCGCGAAGATTCATGGTGGGCCACCTGCCACTGCCGGAGATCGCTGACGGTGGCCGAAGATACCCACGGCACGGGCTGTTGAGAGGCACCGCGCGCACAGTCCCCGTACATGTCGGGGCAGCTCACACCCGTACGAGTGATGCGCGTGATGCAGTGGTACGAGCGACCGGCGCGCCGCCCGCGGGACGGCACACGGACGCGACCGCGCCGACCGCCGCCGGTGCGGCGGTCCGTACGCGATCCCGCGTCCCCGTTCGCTGAGCGCCGTTCACCGTCGCTGAGCGCGGTTCACCATGCGCCGTTCTTCATATGTCCGTACGTGTTCATCTGTCCGTACGTGGACGTGCTGGACCGGCGCAGATCAGTACGCGAGTCTGCTGCCGCCGTCCGGCGCGCTGGTGCTCGCCTCCACGAGCGCGTCCACGACCGCCTCCACATCCGGCAGCCAGGGCGCCGCCGAGCCCGCCAGCGGCCCGCGCTCCCAGCGGACCTGTCCGCCCGCCGCCTCGGAGGGCGGCAGTACGAGATAGCCGCCCTCGCCGTGGAACCGCAGCGAACTGGGCACCCAGGCCTTGGCGTAGAGCAGCTCGCCGAGCTGTTCGAGGGTGTACGGAGCCACCAGCAGCGACCAGCGCGTGGGCGTCGCGACCACAGGACCGAGCCGGATCTCCATCCGGTCCAGCTCCGCCAGCGCCCGCGCCCCGGCGACGGCCGGCAGGCTCACCGCGCAGGGCGCGCTGCCGCCGGTGGCCAGCACGATCGGGGCCGTGGGCCGGTTCCGCCACCACCAGCGCACCATCCGCTCATCGGTGGTGGCGGCGAGCAGCCCCGGGTCGAAGGGGTGTGCGCCGGGTACGGCGCAGTCGAGGTCGGGGCAGGCGCAGCCGCGCCCGCGCGTCCCGCGTCCGCCGGCCGCCGTGAGTCCGGCGCCCGGGAGTACGGGCCATCTCCACGCGGTGGCGCAGACGAGCGCCGTGTCGAGCTGGTCAGGCCCCCCCTTGCGCCGGAGCCTGCGTCGCCTTCCGAGGATCTCGCGCATGAGCGCTCGTTCCTTTCCGTTGAACGCCGAGGTCCACATGACACTGACACCATGTGTGTGCATCACTTCACCGTGCGTACCGCCGTGCGTATTCATCGCGTGACTCGTCAACACGCGCCGCCATGCACGGCCGTACACCGCCATGCACCGACACGTACCGTCGTATACCGCCACGCACCGCCGCATGACCGCTCCGTACCTCAGGGCACGGACAGACTTCTCCCGGCCTGCGGCGCGCCGCGCCGTTCCTGGGCCGAGACCGGACTGTCTTCGTTGAGCGTGTGGCGAGGGGTGGCGTGCGCGTGGCGCTTACTGTCCCGCTCTGTCCCGCTGTACTTTTCTCGCCACTCCGGGGGATGAGGCTTGGCCTACGGCGGTTAAGACGCCCGGTCCTGCCGCCAGGTTCCAGGGCGGTCCCAACTGCCCCTGTCCGTCACCGTTTACGTACCCATCACGTTCGGAATGACGCTCCACCCGGGTCGTACATGAACTCATCCCTGGAGGACCCCCTGTTGAGCTCCCTCAGTCGATCGCAAAACCTGACCCGGGGGGTAATTTTTTTGCCAACTTGAACGTCTCAGGACACCGGCCATCCGGACCGGACAATGCTGGACATTGCTCAAGTTGTACGTGTACATGTGGACACATAGGCAGTCGTGCGGAATGACGTAGGGGTTTGCGATGCTATGGAGTGAAACGCACCCGTCGGAAAGCCGACTGCCATGAGCGCCCCGAACATGCCGAAAGTGGCTGGAATCGATCCAACAGTTCCCGCTCCCGCGCACACTGCGCAGCCGCCGGCCGATCTTCCGGCCGCGCCCGGCGCGCTGATCCGGGACCGGCTGGCGGGCTGGGTCTCCGATCTGACCACGCTCCACGAGCTGACCGAACGCCTGGCCAGGACCGGCTCACTGGACGGCGCACTCAAGGAACTGCTGCGCGCCGGAGCCGCCCTCGTCGGTGCCCGCCGGGGGCTGGTCGTCTTCGAACCGGCCGACCGTCTGGGGCCCGCCACCACCCTCGGACTCGGGCTGGCCCACGCGGATCTCGGCCATCTTGAGACCGTGCCGCGCCGCGTCTCCTCGTACGGCGGGCTCCTCGACGGCACCACCGCGCGCAACGAACCGGTGGCCGCGCCCGATCTGTTCGGCGGCACGGATGTGGACCCGCGCCAGCGCGAGGTCGCGGTACGGCTCGGATACGGCGCGAGCTATGCCGTACCGCTCATCGCCGGAGCGGCTGCCGGCGCGGGTGCTGGTGCTGGTGCTGGTGGCGGTACGGGTGCCGGAGCCGCGAGCAGTGGTCGTACCGGCGCTGTTTCCGGACGGCTGGGGGCCGTTGTCTGGTTGTACGACGAACCCGCCGAACCGGTGGAACGGCAGCGCCATCTCGTCGGTCTCTACGCCCGGTACGCGAGCGAGCATCTCGCGCGGCTGCTGGAGCTGGAGCGGGCCCGTACCCGCGTGGCCACCATCGCCGAGGAACTGCTCCCCACCCGGCTCCCCCGGATCCCCGGGGTCCGGCTCGCCGCACGGCACCGCACCGGACCGTACGGCGGCGGCGACTGGTACGACGCGCTGCCGCTGCCCGAGGGCGCCCTGAGCCTGGCCGTGGGCTCCGTCAGCGGCTCCGGGCCCGGCGCGGTGGCCGCGATGGGACGGCTGCGCGCCTCGCTGCGCGCGTACGCCGTGATGGAGGGCGAGGATCCCGTCGCCGTACTCTCCGATCTGGAACTGCTGCTGCGGCTCACCGAGCCCGCTCGTACGGCCACCGCGCTGTTCGCGTACGCCGAACCGGCCCAGGGCAAGATCGTGCTGGCGGGAGCCGGGCACGCGCCGCCGCTGATCGTCGGGGACCGGCGCGCCGAGTTCGTGGAGACGTCCCTGTCCGCGCCGCTCGGGATGCTCTCGTGCTGGGAGGCGCCCAGCGTGGAGCTGTGGCCCGCGTCCGGCGAAACGGTGCTGCTGTATACGGACGGGCTGTTGCGGCGTACGGGCGACCCCATGGACCGCGCCTTCGCGCGGCTGCACAGCGCGGCGGCGAGCGTGCCCGCGTCCGCCAGGGAGGATCCGGGGGCGGTCGCCGACCATGTGCTGCGGACCGTACTGCCGCGCGGGCACGAGACCGGGCGCGGCCAGGGTGCGAGCGCAGGCGTGGGTGCGGGTGCTGGCACAGGTGCGGGGAAGGCTGAGGGCGCGGAGGATGTCGTGGTGCTCGCCGTCCGGTTCGACTGACAGCTTTCACCGACCGCTTGCACCCACCGCTTTCACCGACAGCTTTTTGACCGCTTTCATTCGCGGCTGATCGATTCCTCACAGGCGCCCGGGGCCGTCTTCCTCTCGCACATACGATGGGAAGGATGACCCGCACTGATAGTCGTACAAGGAGAAGACGTGGCTGACGAGCTCCCCCAGGAGACCCCGGAACCGGCGACCCCGGAGACCGAGGAAGAGCCGATCAAGACCAGGAAGAACGGTTTGTATCCGGGCGTGTCCGACGAGCTCGCAGAGATCATGAAGTCCGGCTGGGCCGACACCGAGCTGCACGGCCTGGAGCCCGTCCCGCAGGCCGCCCACACCGCCGCGCGCCGCGCCGCGCTCTCCGCGCGCTTCCCCGGCGAGCGTCTGGTGATCCCCGCGGGCAACCTCAGGACCCGCTCCAACGACACCGAGTACCCCTTCCGCGCCGCCACCGAGTACGCGTACCTCACCGGCGACCAGAGTGAGGACGGCGTCCTCGTACTGGAGCCGAAGGACGGCGGGCACGACGCGACCATCTATCTGCTGCCGCGCTCCGACCGCGAGAACGGCGAGTTCTGGCTCGACGGGCAGGGCGAGCTGTGGGTGGGCCGCCGCCACTCCCTCGCCGAGGCCGGACAGCTCCTGGGCATCCCCGCCAAGGACGTACGGAAGCTGACCGCCGCCCTCAAGGACGCCACGGGACCGGTCCGTAACGTACGTGGACATGACGCCTCCATCGAGGCCGCGCTGACCGACAAGGTCACCGCGGAGCGCGACGAGGAGCTGCGCGTCCATCTCTCCGAGGCGCGGGCCGTCAAGGACGACTTCGAGATCGGCGAACTGCAGAAGGCCGTCGACTCCACCGTGCGCGGCTTCGAGGACGTCGTGAAGATCCTCGACAAGGCCGAGGCGACCAGCGAGCGCTATATCGAGGGAACGTTCTTCCTGCGCGCCCGCGTCGAGGGCAACGACATCGGTTACGGCTCGATCTGCGCGGCGGGACCGCACGCCACCACCCTGCACTGGGTGCGCAACGACGGCGACGTACGCTCCGGGGACCTGCTGCTGCTCGACGCCGGGGTGGAGACGCACACCCTCTACACGGCCGACGTCACCCGCACACTGCCCATCAACGGCCGCTACAGCGAGCTGCAGCGGAAGATCTACGACGCGGTGTACGAATCGCAGGAAGCCGGTATCGCGGCGGTGAAGCCGGGTGCCAAGTACCGCGACTTCCACGACGCCTCGCAGCGTGTCCTCGCCGAGAAGCTCGTCGAGTGGGGACTGCTCGAAGGGCCGGTCGAGAAGGTCCTGGAGCTGGGTCTCCAGCGCCGCTGGACGCTGCACGGTACGGGTCACATGCTCGGCCTGGACGTGCACGACTGCGCGGCCGCCCGCAGGGAGGCGTATGTGGACGGGACGCTGGAGCCGGGAATGTGCCTCACCGTTGAGCCGGGGCTCTACTTCCAGGCCGATGATCTGACCGTGCCGGAGGAGTACCGCGGCATCGGGGTGCGGATCGAGGACGACATCCTCGTCACCGAGGACGGGAACCGGAACCTTTCGGCGGGGCTGCCGCGCCAGGCCGATGAGGTGGAGGCGTGGATGGCCGGCCTCAAGCAGGCCTGATCACTCTGATCACCGACTTACTGATGCGCGGAGGGCGCGCTGCTCGGGTCACATGGCCCTGAGCAGGGCGTCCTCCCGCCATTTGAGGATCTTGTCGAAACTGACCACCGCGCCGTGCCCGGGTTTGTTGCGGAAATGGACATGATCGGCGAGCTGTTCGATCAGACCGAGTCCCCGGCCGTTCTCGCAGGTGGGGGCAGGCGCGGGCGCGGGACGGCGGAGCACCCGCCGGGCGGGGAAGCCGGGGCCCGAGTCGGCCACTTCGATACGGCATCTCTCACCGTCCAGATACGCGGTGACGCGGTACGCCCCCGGCGCCTCGGCGGCCGGTCCGTCCGCGCCGGGCCCGCTGTCGCCGGCGTCCGCGGTGCCCCAGCCGCCCCCGCCGTCGGCACCGGCGCCGCCGTGCTCGACGGCGTTCGCACAGGCCTCGGTGAGCGCGACCGAGAGATCGAAGGAGACGTCAGGATCGACCCCCGCGGTCTCCATGGCGCCGAGCAGGAGATGACGGGCGAGTGGAACACTCGCGGCTTCGCGCCGCAAGTGGAGAGACCACCAGATGCTCATGCTCCAGCCTTTCTGGCTGTGGCTCGACATACCGATACGTATTGCCCCTCTTGGGGGGTCGTAAGCACGCGGTTGACGTGATAACGCTCATTCGGCGGACGCGAACGCGGCGCATGGCGGTGTATGGGGGCGCTGTACGGAACGGGCGCGGACCGGTGCACGGGCGGTGTATCGGACAGAGGGCGACCTTACGGACCTGCCCTACGGCGCCCGGAACCGCAGTGCGATGATGGCCCGGCCATGTCTGCTCGACTCGCACGCGCCGGAGCCGCTCCGCGGCTGCTGAGGGCCGCGGTGTTCACCGCGGTCTGTGTTGTGCTGTCGGCGACCGGACATGTGCTGGCCGCCTGCGCTCCGGTCCCCTGGTGGACCCTGCTCCTGGGCTTCGTGGCCGTCTTCGCGGTCGCCGCTCCGCTGGCCGGGCGTGCGCGCTCGACGGGGTCCATCGTGGTCGCCCTGACGGCTGGACAGCTCGGTCTGCACAGCCTGTTCGGCATCGGCCAGCAGCATCCCACCGTACCGGCGGGCACCGACGACGCGCTGATCAGGCTGGCCGCGAAACTCGTCTGCGGAGCCGGTCCCGCTTCACTCAGCGCCGTCGACGCACAGCGCATCGTGGCCAACGCCGGGCTCAACCCGGCGGGTTCGGGCGCGACGGCCGGTACGGGCTCAGATGTGATGGCGGGCGCTCATCAGCATATGGCGGGCATGGGCGTGCCTTCGGGCTCCGCTTCGGCTTCCGTACACGCTTCCGTCGAGGGGCTGCTGCCGTCGCTGCCCATGGTCCTCGGGCATCTGCTGGCCGCCCTCGCGACCGGCTGGCTGCTGCGCCGCGGGGATCTCGCGCTCGTACGGCTCGCGCAGCTCTCGGCGCAGGGCATCGGTGAGGTGACGGACAGCGCGGCGCTGCGAGCGCTGCGCGCCGCCCTCGCGCTCGTACGGGCGCTGCGCGCCGGGCTGCCCGGCGTACCCGCTGCTGCCGTACGCGCCCCGCGCACCTCGTATCTCACTCCCCCGGTGACGCCCGGGGAGACACTCCAGCACTCGGTGATCAGGCGCGGGCCTCCCGCCGTCCTCGCTCTCGCAGCCTGACGCGACGCATCCCTCCCGTCCGTCCGTACACCCCCGGCATGTCCGTACGCCATGCCCGTACTCCATGTCCGTACGCCGTGGGTTTTGCCGGACCGGGTGATGCCGCGCAGCCGTCGCGCGTCCGCGCCGCGGCCTTCGTCCGACCACCTCTTCATCACAACACCGTGGAGTGTTCCGTGTTCTCACCGTTCTCCGCCCCCTCCGGGTCCGCGGCCAAGAACCTCACGCGCCTCTCCGTCGCCGGCGGTATCGCCGCGACCGCTCTTCTGCTGCTGGCGGGCCCCGCCTCCGCGCATGTCAGCGTCCAGCCGCAGGGCGAGGCCGCCAAGGGCGGCTACGCCACGATCAACTTCAAGGTCCCCAACGAGCGGGACAACGCCTCCACCGTCAAGGTCGAGGTGAACTTCCCCACCGATCACCCGCTGGCGTCGGTGTCGCCGCAGGCGGTGCCCGGCTGGAAGATCGATGTCACCAAGAGCAAGCTGGCCAAGCCGCTGGAGATGCACGGCAATACGATCACCGAGGCCGTCTCCAAGGTCACCTGGACCGCGGACGGCGGCAAGATCGCACCGGGGTATTTCCAGCAGTTCCCCCTCTCGGTCGGGCAGCTTCCCGAGGACGCCGACCAGTTGGTGTTCAAGGCGATCCAGACGTACGACAACAAGGAAGTCGTGCGCTGGATCGAGGAGCCCAAGGAAGGCGCGGCGGAGCCCGAGAACCCCGCGCCCGTCCTGAAGCTCAGCGCGGCCACCGACGACGAGCACGGCGGGGCGGCCACGGCCGACAAGCCCGCCGCCGAGCCGGCCGCCGCGCAGGACAGCGCGAAGGCCGCGGACACCAAGACCGAGACGGCATCGGCGGACAGCAGCGACACGACCGCCCGGGTCCTGGGCATCGTCGGAATCGTCGTCGGCATCGCCGGGGTGGCCTTCGGCGTCCTGGCCGGCCGGCGCCGTACGACCGTCTGACCCGCCCCCATCGGCACTGCCGACCGCCGCACTTGACGCAACCGCGGCACTTGACGCACCAGGCAAGCGCCACGCTCCACGTATCCGAGGCGCCCGGGGCACGCGAGGCCGGAACTTCCCGGCCCCGCGTGCCCGGTGCCCGTACTCCACAACCGGGAACTCTCTCCATGCGCAAGAAGACCCTGACCTCCGCCGCCGCTCTCGCGGTGACGGCGGTCCTCGCCCTGACCGCCTGCGGCAGCGGCGACGACCCCGCGAAACCGATCGCCGAAGTCTCCGTCCAGGAGAAGACCAAAGCGGCGACGGTGCTCGACCAGCCCTTCAAGAAGCCGGACCTCGTCCTCAAGGACACCAAGGGGCAGAGCTACGACTTCCGCGAGCGGACCAAGGGCAAGCCGACGCTGATCTACTTCGGCTACACCAACTGCCCGGACGTCTGCCCGCTGACGATGAGCAATATCGCCATCGCCAGAAAGGCACTTCCCAAGGCCGACCAGGACAAGCTCCAGGTCGTCTTCGTCACCACCGACCCCGAGCGCGACACCTCGGCGGAGCTCGCCAAGTGGCTGCCCAGCGCGGGCGACCCCTCCTTCATCGGGCTCACCGGCGACTTCCCCACCATCCAGGCGGGCGCGCGTCAGCTCGGCATCGGGATCGACCCGGCGAAGAAGGAGAAGGACGGCAGCGTCGTCTCCATGCACGGCGCCCAGGTCATCGCCTTCTCGCCGAAGACCGACGCCGGCTATGTCCTCTACGGCGAGGACACCACCGCCGACGACTACGCCAAGGATCTGCCGAAGATCATCAGGGGTGAGACCCCGTGAACCGCCGCGCTCCGCTCGCGCTCGCCGCCGGACTCACCGCCACGCTGGCGCTGGCCGGCTGTTCGTCCGACTCATCCGTATCCACCTCCGGATCTGCCTCCGGGTCCGCCTCCAACTCCGCTTCCGCGCAGGGCGGCTCGTCCGAGCGGCCCCAACTGTCCGTCAGCGGCGCCTATATGCCCGAGCCCGTCAGCGATCTCGCGGCCGGTTTCGTCGTCGTCACCAACAAGGGCGGCACCGCCGACAAGCTCACCTCCGTCACCGGGGACATCTCCGACGACATCACCATCCACAAGACCGAGAACCAGAAAATGATGGAGGTGACGTCCTTCGACATCCCGGCCGGCGGAGAGCTGGATCTCGAACGCGGCGGCAGCCACATCATGTTCATGAATCTCAAGCACCGCCCCCGGCAGGGGGAGAAGGTCCGTATCGAACTGCGCTTCCAGAAGACCGCCCCCATCACGGTCGAGCTTCCCGTGAAGGAGACCACGTACAACCCGGCCCAGCAGTGAGGGACTGAGACGCCATGACAGCCACCGCTCCGCGCTTCGGACACGCTCCCCTGATGCGACTGCTGCTCGTCACCACGGTGCTCTTCGGCACCGTCTTCACCGTGCTCTCCGGCACGGCGTCGGCGCATGCCGCACTGACCGGGAGCAGCCCCGGGGACGGGGCGGTGGTGGCAACAGCTCCCAAGGACATCACTCTCACCTTCTCCGAACAGGTCGCCATGGGCGACAACTCGATCCGCGTACTCGATCCGGACAGCAAGCGCGCCGACGCGGGGAAGATCCGCGATCTGGGCGCCGGGGGCACCGTGCGCTACGGCGTCGGTCTGCGCCCCGGACTGCCCGACGGCACCTACACCGTCGCCTGGCAGGCCGTGTCCGCCGACAGCCACCCCGTCTCGGGCGCCTTCACCTTCTCCATCGGTGCGCCGTCCGAGACCACCGCCACCGTGCCCACCGAGGAGGTGGGCGGCGGACTGGTCGGCACGCTGTACGGCGCGGCGCGCTATGTCTCGTACGCCGGGTTCATCCTGCTCGTCGGCGGCGCCGCCTTCGTACTCGCCTGCTGGCAGCGCGGCGCGTCCGTACGGCCCCTGCAACGGCTGGTCGTACAGGGCTGGCTCGCCCTCACGGCCGCCACACTCGTCCTGCTGCTCCTGCGCAACCCGTACACCGGCTCCGGCAAGCTGGGCGACGCCTTCGATCTCGACGGCCTCCAGGACGTCCTGGCCACCAAGACCGGAGCGGCGCTGGTCTCCCGGCTGCTGCTCCTCGGCGCCGCGGCGCTCTTTGTCGCCGTCCTCTTCGGCGCGTACGCCAAGAAGGTGGTGGCGGACGAGAGCGGGCAGCCGGACGGCGAGCGGTCGGATGACGGCAAGCGGTCGGACCAGGAGGGGCGGGGGGAGAGCGAGGAGCGCAAGGAGAGGAAGGACCTCACCTTCGGGCTCAGCCTGGGCGGCACGGTCGTGGCCGCCGGGATCGCCGGTACCTGGGCGCTCGCCGAGCATGCCTCGACCGGGATCCAGCCCGGTGTGGCCATGCCGGTGGACGTCCTGCATCTGCTGGCGGTGGCGGTCTGGCTGGGCGGCCTCACCGCACTGCTCGTCGCTCTCTACCAGGCGCCTTCGATGGAGAGCGCGGCGGTACGGCGCTTCTCGCGCATCGCCTTCCTCAGTGTCGTCGTGCTCGCCGCGACCGGGCTCTACCAGTCCTGGCGTCAGGTCGGATCGTGGTCGGCGCTCGGGGAAACGGCATACGGGCAGCTCCTGTTGGTCAAGGTCGGACTGGTCGCTGTACTGGTCGGAATCGCTTGGTTCTCACGGCGGTGGACAGGGCGGCTGGGAGAGCCGGCCGAAACGGGCGAAGAAGAAACGGGCGAAGAAGCAGAAGAAGGCCAAGAAACGGCGGACGGACTGACGGCGGGCGGACGGACGGCGACCGAGGCCGGCGCAGAGGCGGAGGCGGAGGCCGAGGCAGAATCGGAGGCCGCGACACGCTCCGGATCCGAGACCGCCACCGCGACGGCTGTGGTCGATGACAGTCGGAGAGCTACCCAGCTCGCCCGCCAGAAAGCCGCACTGGCGACTGCACGCCAGAAGCGCCTCCGGGACGCCGACCCCGCGCGGACCGGACTGCGCCGTTCCGTTCTGGCCGAGGCCGGTGTCGCCGTGGTGCTGCTCGCCGTCACGACCGTACTGACCTCCACCGAGCCGGCCCGTACCGCCGAGCAGGAGGCCGGCCGGACCGGCGCCGCCGTGGCCCAGGCACCCGCCGACCAGGGCCCCATCAGCGTCAGCATGCCCTTCGACACCGGCGGCCCGAAGGGCAAGGGAACGATTCGGCTGACCCTGGATCCCGGCCGTTCCGGCGGCAATGTCATGCACATCTACGTCGACGGCACCGACGGACAGCCGCTGGAGGTACCCGAGGTGAAGGCCGCTTTCACGCTCGATGCTGAACAGATCGGCCCGCTGCCGATCGTTCCCGACCGTTTCGCGCCAGGGCACTGGAGCGCGGACGGCGTACAGATCCCGATGCCCGGCGACTGGCGGCTCCAGGTGACCGTGCGGACCTCCGACATCGACCAGACGACCGTCGACAAGAACGTGAAGATCGGCTGACCCATCGTGAGCGAGACCCGACAGGACCACAACGACCGGACCGGCCAGAACGGCGGGCAGGGGGTGCGCGGCGGGCAGAGCCCGCACGGCTCCCCGAAATCGCAGGACTCTCCGGGCTCCCCGGACTCCCCGGCCGGTTCCGGCATCTCCCGGCGGCGGCTCCTCGGCACCGCGGGCGCCGCCGGAGCCACCGGGCTGGCGCTCGGAGCGGCCGCCGGAGCCGGTACGTACGCGGCGAGCCGCCCCGAGCCGGCGATGGCGCTGACCGCGCTCGGTTCGGCGGCCGTCCCCTTTTATGGCGCGCACCAGCCCGGAATCACGACACCACTGCACGCCCGCGGGCATCTGATCGCCTTCGATCTCGCCCCCGGCGCCGGCCGTAAGGAAGCCGCCGCGCTGCTCCGCCGCTGGTCGGAGTCGGCGCGGGCGATGATGGCGGGCGAACCGGCGTCGAGCGGTGACACCGGAATCGCGCTGGACGCCGGGCCTTCCTCCCTCACGGTGACCTTCGGCTTCGGCCGTACCTTCTTCGACCGTACGGGCCTGACCGGCCGGCGCCCCGCCGCCCTGGACCCGCTGCCCGCCTTCTCCTCCGACCATCTCGATCCGCGGCGGAGCGAGGGTGATCTCTGGATCCAGATCGGCTCCGACGACGCACTCGTCGCCTTTCATGCCCTCCGTACGCTCCAGAAGGACGCGGGCGCGGCGGCGCGGGTGCGCTGGCAGATGAACGGGTTCAACCGTTCGCCCGGCGCGACCCCACACCCGATGACCAGCCGCAATCTGATGGGCCAGATCGACGGGACGGGCAATCCGAAGCCGTCGGAGCCGGACTTCGAGCGGCGGATCTTCGTCCCGGCGGCCCCGCCGTCCGACACCCCGGCCTGGATGGCGGGCGGCTCGTACGCGGTCGTACGGCGGATCCGGATGCTCCTCGACGACTGGGAGAAGCTCGCCCTCGCCAAGCAGGAGCAGGTCATCGGCCGCCGCAAGTCCGACGGCGCGCCGCTCACGGGCGGTACGGAGACGACCGAGCCGGATCTCGACCGGCTGGGGGCCGACGGCAAGCCGGTCATACCGGCGAACGCGCATGCCCGGATCTCCACGCCGGAGGCGAACGGCGGGGCCGCGATGCTGCGCCGCCCGTTCTCGTTCCATGACGGGATCGGGGCGGACGGGACTCCTGACGCCGGACTGCTCTTCATCTGCTGGCAGGCGGATCCGCTCAAGGGGTTCGTACCGGTGCAGCGCAAGCTCGACCGGGGGGACGCGCTGTCGGCGTTCATCCGCCACGAGGCGAGCGGGCTGTTCGCGGTGCCGGGGGGCGCGGGGCAGGGGGAGTACGTGGGGCAGCGGCTGCTGGAGTCCTGAGGGCCGCGGTCCGGGGGGCCGCGCATGTGCAGGGCGCGCGGGTGAGGGCTCGGGGGACGCGTCGGCGCCCAGGCGGCGGGTCGGGGCTCGGGGGCGCGCTGGTATTCGAGGGCGGGTCGCGCTCGCGGCATGAGATCCGCCGGGCCATTAGGGTGACCGTATGTCGGCCACGCGCTACACGTATCTCGGCCCCGAAGGCACCTTCACGGAGGCAGCCCTCCGTACGCTCCCGGAAGCCGCCACCCGCGAACTCGTCCCCATGGTGTCCGTACCGGCGGCGCTCGACGCCGTACGGAACGGAGATGCGGCGGCGGCGCTCGTACCGATCGAGAACTCGGTGGAGGGCGGTGTCACCGCGACCCTCGACGAGCTGGCCTCCGGCGAGCCGCTGATGATCTACCGCGAGGTGCTGCTGCCCATCACCTTCGCCCTGCTCGTACGGCCCGGGACCAAGCTCTCCGATGTGAAGACGGTGACCGGTCATCCGGTCGCGCAGCCGCAGGTACGCAACTGGCTGCGGGCCCAGCTCCCGGACGCACTGTGGGAGTCGGCGGCGTCGAACGCGGACGGGGCGCGGCTGGTCCAGGAGGGGCGGTTCGACGGGGCCTTCGCGGGTGAGTTCGCGGCGGCGACGTACGGTCTCGAACCGCTGGTGACCGAGATCCATGACGCGGAGAACGCGGAGACGCGCTTTGTGCTGGTGGGCCGGCCCGCGCGCCCGGCGGCGCCGACCGGCGCGGACAAGACCTCGGTGGTCATCTGGATGGGCGACGACCACCCGGGCGCGCTGCTCGAACTGCTCCAGGAGTTCGCGGTACGCGGGGTCAACCTGATGCTGATCCAGTCGCGGCCGACCGGCGCCGGGATCGGGAACTACTGCTTCGCGGTGGACGCCGAGGGCCATATCTCGGAGCGGCGGGTGGGCGAGGCGCTGATGGGGCTGAAGCGGATCTGTCCCAAGGTGCGCTTCCTCGGCTCGTACCCGCGGGCGGGGGTGTCGGCGGACGATGTGTCGACACTGCGACGGGGAACTTCGGACGCGGAGTTCATCGAAGCGGCCGAGTGGCTGGCGCGAAGCCAGGACGGCCGCGCCTGAGGGCTGGGCTTGAGGACTGGTCCTGAGGGCTGGACCTGATGGGGGCGTGGCTGGGCGCCGCGCGGGTTCTGTGAACCTGCCCTGTGAACCTGCGGTCTGTGAGCCTGTGGATGAAGGCCGGAGTTATCCACAGGCGCGCTTCTCGACCTGGGGACAAGTCGACAACGCAGGCCGACCAAGTCGACAAATCTCTGCGGTCACCCACATCCATCCACAGGGCGTCCGACGGCCTCGCGTCAGCCCGATTCCAGCGATCAACTCGTTGGAGCGAGCAATTCCCACCCGAATGAGTGTGTGAAGTGGGTTTACGAGGGAAATCTCCGGCCCGCCCGCAGCTCGCACGACCCGTTCTTTTCCGCAATCCACAGGCCCCTCGCGCAGCCTGTGGATAACTCGCGCGACCGGTGCGCCTCTGTGGACAACACCCTGTGGGGTTCGACTCAAGTCCCCTTCTCCACAAGGGAAGTGAGTCAAGCAGACCACCACCTTATGCCTCGTTGCGGCGAATTGGATCCGCTTTATTGACGAACAGCGAATGACCGCCGGGATATTTTCCGGCAGATTTCTCATTCACGACAATTTAGACAAAGAGGTGTGCCTGTTGATATCGAGTGGGTCGGTGTCAGCGGGCACCGGTAGCCTGGTGGGGTGATTGACCTTCGCCTGCTCCGTGAGGACCCCGACCGTGTCCGCGCCTCCCAGCGCGCCCGTGGAGAGGATGTCGCCCTGGTCGACGCCCTGCTCTCCGCCGATGAGCGGCGCAGGTCGTCCGGCCTCCGCTTCGACGAGCTGCGTTCCGAGCAGAAGTCGCTCGGCAAGCTGATCCCCAAGGCGTCCGCCGAGGAGAAGGCCGAGCTGCTCAAGAAGGCGGAGCAGCTCAAGGCGGATGTCAGGGCCGCCGACGCCGAGCAGCACGACGCGGACGAGGAGGCCAGGCGGCTGCTCCTCCAGCTCGGCAATATCGTCCACCCCGATGTCCCGGTCGGCGGCGAGGAGGACTTCACCGTCCTGGAGACGCACGGCACGATCCGGGACTTCGCGGCGGAGGGCTTCGAGCCCAAGGACCATCTGGAGCTGGGCGAGGCGCTGGGCGCCATCGACGTGGAGCGCGGCGCCAAGGTGTCCGGCTCGCGCTTCTACTATCTGACGGGCATCGGCGCGCTCCTGGAGCTGGCCCTTGTCAACGCGGCGATCGCCCAGGCCACCGAAGCCGGGTTCACCCCCATGCTGACTCCGGCGCTGGTCCGCCCGCGCGCCATGGAGGGCACGGGTTTCCTCGGCCAGGCCGCGGAGAACGTGTACCACCTGGAGAAGGACGACTTCTACCTGGTCGGCACGTCGGAGGTGCCGCTCGCCGCGTACCACATGGACGAGATCATCGAGGCCGACAAGCTGCCCCTGCGGTATGCGGGCTTCTCGCCGTGCTTCCGCCGTGAGGCCGGTACGTACGGCAAGGACACCCGGGGCATCTTCCGGGTCCACCAGTTCGACAAGGTCGAGATGTTCTCGTACGTCGATCCGGAGGACGCGCAGGCCGAGCACCAGCGGCTGCTGGACTGGGAGAAGCAGTGGCTGGCCGGTCTCGGGCTGCCCTTCCAGGTGATCGATGTGGCGACCGGCGATCTGGGGGCCTCGGCCTCGCGGAAGTTCGACTGCGAGGCATGGATCCCGACGCAGGGGAAGTACCGCGAGCTGACCTCGGCGTCGAACTGCGACGGTTTCCAGGCGCGCCGGCTCTCCATCCGGGTGCGGGACGGCAAGCAGATCAAGCCCCTGTCGACGCTGAACGGCACGCTGTGCGCCGTACCGCGCACGATCGTGGCGATCCTGGAGAACCACCAGCAGGCCGACGGTTCGGTGGTGGTGCCCGAGGTGCTGCGGCCCTATCTGGGCGGCCGTGAGCTGCTGGAGCCGGTCGCCAAGTGAGCACCGGCCCCGACCCGGCGTCGTCGCCGGCGCCCTCGTCGTCCGCGCGGTCCTCCGTGGCCGGGTCCAGGTCTTCAGAGGTCCCGGCCACAGGCTCGTCCGCAGGTCCGTCCGTGGCGTCGTTCCCGTACCGGCTGGTCGCGACCGATCTCGACGGGACGCTGCTGCGTGAGGACTACACCGTCTCCGGGCGTACGCGCGAGGCGCTCACCGCGGTCACGGAGGCGGGGGCCGCGCACATCATCGTCACCGGGCGCGGCGTGCCCTGGACGCGGCACATACTGGACGATCTGGGTTACGAAGGCCTCGCGGTGTGCGGCCAGGGCGCGCAGGTCTATCACGCCGGTGAGCGCAGGCTGCTGACGTCGGTGACGCTGGACCGCCAACTGGCCAGGCTGGCGCTCGCCAAGACCGAGGCGGAGACCGGGCCGCTGGCGCTCGCGGCGAGCCGGGACGGCCTCGACGGCGAGGTGGTCATCGGCCCTGGTTACCGGGTGCTGGACGGTGAACTTCCGGCGCTGTTCGTCGACGACTTGGCGGAGCTGTGGGCGGAGCCGCTCAACAAGGTGTACATCCAGCATCCCGAGCTGGACGACGACGCACTGGCCCGGGCCGCGCGGGCGACGGTCGGCGGCCTGGTGGATGTGGTGATGGCCGGGGCCGGGGTTGTGGAAATCCTGCCGCTGGGCCTGAACAAGGCAACGGGGCTCTCACTGGCCGCGCGCCGGCTCGGGGTCACGGCCGCGGACACGATCGCGTTCGGCGACATGCCCAATGACATCCCGATGTTCGCCTGGGCGCGGCACGGGGTCGCGATGGCGAACGCGCATGAGGAACTGAAGGCCGTGGCGGACGAGATGACGGCGTCGAACGAGGACGACGGCATCGCGGTGGTGCTGGAGAAGCTGCTGCTGGGCTAGTTACGGCCTGGGGTAGTTACGGCCTGGGGTAGTTACGGCCGTCGGCTGCGGTCTGTGGCTACGGCGTGGTGCTGATCTGGGCCTGCGCGTCGCAGCCGTACCGCCGTTCGTCTGACGCTCGCTCAGTCCTCCGGGAAGGGGCGGCCCGCGCGGATGCGCGCTCGAAGCGGCCGCCCCCGGGCAGCGCCCCGGCGGCCGCGCGGAGCAGTGATGGCTACTCCGGCGCCTGCGCGGTGCTGCCCTGCTGGGAACTCGGCGGACACGGAATCCCGGTCGTCGCCGTGCTCCGCTCCCGGTCCTGAGGTGTGCCTTGACAGAACTACTGTGCCCGGGGCGGCGACGTCCCGCCACCGAATATCGGCGCCATGGCCCACGCCCGCCCGTACGGTTACCACGGACGGACGCGGGCCTGCGGGCTACGAGCCGGATCAGCGGCGCTTACGGCCCCGGCGCAGATCCCTCAGTTGATGGACGACATCGTCCACCCTGGCATCCACCCGGTTGATGTCCTCGGACATCTGGCACAGCCGGTTGCTGATGGCCCCGACGACCTGATTGGTCGCATCGAGCCGCCGGTCCAGACTGTCGAGCCGGTACGACATCCGGCTCAGAACCGGCCCCAGCTCCTGAAGCGCCACACCGACCCCGCCGAGACACGCCTCGACATCGGTCACCCGCCGGTCAAGGTTCGCGTACCCCGTGCGCAGCTCGTCCTCGGCGTCGAGGAGATACGTACGCACGCACCGCGCGATGTCACTGTCGCGAAGAAGCATCGCGATGTTGAGCACGGCGCGGCGGGTGTAGAGCGTGAGCTGAGTGGCTGCCTGTGGATAACTTTTGGCTGCCTCGGAGCCCCATAGTGACACCATGTCACTATGATAAAGACGCAGGTCAGCGCCTCGCAGCACGCGCATCCCATTTTCGACGAGCTCCGCCCGATGCCGGGCTGTGAGTTGCCTGACCACATCTGTGGATACTTCGAAGTACCGGGCCACGTCCTCTGTGCGAACGTGAATTCCGTCAGGAAGCATGACAAGAGCCTTGATCTTGTCGAGAGCGTCTACGCGCCCGAGATGCTCGACACGCAGCGTCTGCGATTCGAGCAGGGCACCTTCTAGTGGCATGGACATGCCTTCCACGTGAAACCGATTGATGGTCGGCCCTCTCCCCGGGCTACAGGGGCGGAGGTCGGCTCACGGTGGCTACTCACTCAATGACCGGCATACGCAGCTTTGGGCCCCGCGCCGGCAATCCCCAGCTTCACAAACGCTCGACGTCACAGACTCCAGTTGCCTCCACGCGCCCTGGACAACGAAGCGATAAACGTACAGTTACGCGGCAACCCCCGCCCATCGGGCGGGGGTTGCCGTGCGGAGCGCACGCGTCTATTCCTCGCCCGCGAGCTTCAGCGTCCTGAGCTTCTGGCCCGCGTACCAGGTCGCGGCCACCGAGACCCCCGCCAGCAGGCCCACCGCCAGCGGCAGGCCGACGTCCGAGGTGATCGTGCCCTCGCCGCCTATCTTCTGGGCGAGCGCCAGAGACCACTGCTGGACGCTGAGCGTCCGCGCGCCCGCGACCAGGCTGCCGAAGAGCGTCTCCCAGACCAGCGCGTAGACGAGTCCGATGACCACCGCATGGCGGCTGACCGTACCGAGCAGCAGGAAGAGCGCGCTGTACGCGATCGAGGCGACCAGCGCCGCGACCGTGTAGGCGACCGCGATCTGCTGGCCGTTGCCGTTCAGGATGTATCCGGCTATGAACGTGGGGATCGCGGAGAAGGCCATGGTCACGGCTATCGCGACGATCAGCTTGGTGAAGATGATCGACGACCGCTTCACCGGCTTCGAGAGCAGATAGACAATCGAGCCGTCGTCGATCTCGGGCCCGATCGCTCCGGTCCCCGCGATGACACCGATCAGCGGCACCATCGTGGCGAGCGCGAAACCGCCCAGCACATCCACCGCGACCTGGTCGTCCGCGCCGTTGAGCACACGGACGGCCACCGCGATGACGATCAGCAGCGCGGGCAGCAGGAAGAGAATCGCGGCCCGGCGCCTGCCGAGCAGGGCCCGGTAGGTGAGCCGGGCGACTGTGGGGTTGTACATGACGTCACAGCTCCTTTCAGGCCGCTACGAGGTACGAGAAGACCGACTCAAGGGACTCGTCGGAGGGCGAGACCGTGAGCAGCCGGATGGAGTGTTCACGGGCGACCCGCGGCAGCAGTTCGGTGAACCGGCCGAAGTCGACCGCCTGGATGCGCAGCGCGCCCTCGGCGAGGTCCACCTCGATACCGGCCGTCGACGGGTCGGCGATCAGCGCGGCGGCGAGCGCGCGGTCGTCGCTGGACCGTACGAGATAGCGGTGCGGCCGGTCGGTCATCAGCCGGCGGATCTTGCGGAAGTCCCCGGAGGCGGCATGGCGCCCGGCCACGATCACCTCGATGTGCGAGGCGAGCTGCTCGACCTCCTCCAAGATATGGGAGGAGAAGAGAACGGTGCGGCCCGTGGCGCCCATACGCCGCAGCAGATCCATGAGCTGCATGCGCTGACGCGGGTCCATACCGTTGAACGGCTCGTCCAGAAGCAGCACGGACGGGTCGTGGACCAGCGCGGACGCCATCTTCACGCGCTGGCGCATGCCCTTGCTGTACGTCGCGATCTTGCGGTCCTGCGCGTACTCCATCTCGACCGTGGCGAGGGCCGCGCGGGCCTCCTTCATCCCCAGCCCGTGCAGTTCGGCGTTGGCCACGACGAACTCCAGGCCGGTCAGGAAGTCGTACATCGCCTCCCGCTCCGGCACGATGCCGATCTGCCGGTAGACGGACTCGTTGCGCCAGATCGGCTGCCCGTCGAGGGTGACACTGCCCGTGGAGGGGGCGAGGAAGCCGGCCATCATATTGATCAGGGTCGACTTGCCCGCGCCGTTGGGGCCCAGCAGTCCGGTGACACCGGGCGCGATCGTCATCGTGACGTCGTTGACGGCCACCACATTGCCGAACCAGCGCGAGGTGTGCTCGATATTGATGGTGGTCACAGCCCGACCTTCCGGTAACGGCGCATCAGAACGGCGTACGAGCCGGCTACGAGCGCGAGGACGACCAGCAGATAGACCACGCCCACGCCGGCCGAGGGCCCCGCCTCGCCCGGGAAGGCGGAGGTTGCACCCAGGAAGGCGGTCTGTACGCCGTCGATGAGCGTGACCGGCGAGAAGAGGCCGAGCCACTTGACGGCTCCGACCGCGTCCGAACTCCACGCGATCGCCTGGAGGGTGGAGACCGCGCCGTACGAAATGGTCAGGGTGGCTATGACGGCGGCGACGCCGAAGCCGCGCCGCGGTGTGAGGGCGGCCATCACCAGGCCGAGCCCGCCGAAGAGCAGGGAGAGCAGCGCCACCGACACCAGCCCCTGGCCGAATCCCTTGGTCTGGTCCGCGAAGTCCATCTTGGCCAGCAGTGAGCCCGCGTAGAGGATGACGAGCGGCGCCCCGGTCAGTACGAAGAGGGCGGAGGCCATCGCCCCGTACTTCGCCAGTACGTAGTCGATGCGCTCGATGGGGCGGGAGAAGTAGAGCGGCACGGTCTTGAAGCGCAGATCGCGGGAGACGGACTGCGGGGCCTGGGAGGCCAGATAGAGACCGATGACGGCCTGGGTGAAGATCGCGTAGCGCGTGTAGTCGAGGGGCAGTTCCTTGAGGTTGGTCGCGATGGCGACGGCGACGATGATGGCCGCGGGCAGGCACATCACCGCGAAGAGGATCATCGGCAGGACCTTGGACTTGGCCGAGCGGCCGAGTCCGTACGCACCGCGCAGGGACTGCGAGTAGAGGGAGCGGCGCGCGTAGGCGCGGCCGAGGCGCGCTCCGTCGTAGGTGCGGTATCCGATGTTGTGGATCCGGGTGGCCGCGGCTCCGGTTCCCGTACCGGCCTCGGTCCCGGTCGTGGTCTCAGCGCTCATCGTGGACGCCTCCCTTCACCAGTGCGTGGTCCGTTCCCTGTGCGGCCCGGCCGTCCGGGGCCTGTTGAGGTGTGCCCTGCGGGTGTTCGGTCTGCTGGGGGCGGAACACCTCCGCTATGTGGTGGCGCCGCTGTTCCATCCGTACGAGTCCGAGGCCGAGCCCGGCGACGGTGTCGCGGACGACGTCGTACGTCTCCTCGCCCTTGGCCTCGATCAGCAGGATGTGGCCCGCGCCGGGGAGCCCCTCCTCCACGCCCGCGTGGAGGGTCAGTCCGGCCGTCGTGAGGGCCTCGCGCAGTGTCCCGGTGCCGTCGGGGTGCGTGTCCGTGTCCGTGACCTCGACCGCGAGGGTCGTGGTGATCTGGGTGAAGTCGCTGGTGGAGCTGGAGCGCAGCAGCGTCCCGCCGTCGATGACGACGACATGGTCACAGGTCCGTTCGAGCTCACCCAGGAGGTGCGAGGTAACCAGGACGGAGATGCCGAAGTCTGTGTATACGCGGCGGATCAGGCCGAGCATCTCGTCGCGGCCGACCGGGTCGAGGCCGTTGGTCGGCTCGTCCAGGAGGACGAGCTGGGGGTCGTGGACCAGCGCCTGCGCGAGCTTGACGCGCTGCTTCATGCCGGTCGAGTAGCCCCCGATGGGGCGGTAGCGCTCCTCGTAGAGGCCGACATGGCGCAGCGTGTCCGCGGTGCGCTCGCGCGCCGCGGTCGGGGGGAGTCCGGACATGCGCGCCATATGAACGACGAACTCGGTGGCCGAGACGTCCGGCGGCAGGCAGTCGTGCTCGGGCATGTAGCCCACGCGCTCACGGATGGCACTGCCGCTGGTGGCGACATCGAGACCGAGCACCGTGGCCCGGCCTTCCGTGGCGGGGGAAAGACCCAGCAGGATCTTGATCATGGTGGACTTGCCGGCTCCATTGGCACCCACCAGACCGGTCACGCCCGGTCCGATGTCCAGAGAGAGCCGGTCAAGCGCGGTTACCCGTGGGAACCGCTTACTCAGGCCTTCTGTCGCGATCACATTCACGGCTCCGACGGTAGTGGCGAAGGTAACAAGGGGCGTCAGCCTTGGCGGCTGTATCCCTGTCCCCCTCAGGGCGTACGGACCCGTAAGGGGGCTGTTGGGGAACTGGGAGAAACCGTAGTCGATCGGCCGATTCGCCGGCCGAGTTGTCCACAGGGCCCGGCGGGCGGTTATCCACAGGTACAGTCCGGCCCTTGACGTTGCCGCCGGGGCATTGCCACATTCGTCACTGCAATATCGGTTTGCGTGACATGACGAACACGCACCGCACACGGAACCAGTCGGAGGCGATGCCGTGACGGACCAACGGACCGCGGAGCTGCGGGGATTCAGGGAGGTCCAGCGCCTGGCGTACGAATGCGCGGAGACCGTCGCCGCGCGGCTCACGCCGGGGGTGACGGAGCGCGAGGCGGCGCGGATGCAGCGCGCGTGGCTGCGCGCCCGCGGCGTGCGCGACTGGTTCCACCTGCCCTTCGCCTGGTTCGGGGACCGTACGGCGTTCGCCGGCTTCCGGATACCGCTGCAGTTCTTTCCCACCGGCCGACGTCTGGAGACCGGGATGCCGTTCATCCTGGACCTCGCGCCCGTCCACCGCGGCTTCACGGCGGATGTCGGCTATTCGGGCTGCCTCGGTCCGAACCCTCTGCACGACAGACTGCTCACCGATCTCCGGGTCCACCGCGAGCTGATCCTGCGGGAGGTGCGTGAGCGGCGGACGCTGCGGGAGATCTACGAGGACGTGGACCGCCTCATGGTCCGGCAGGGCTACGCCAACAGACACCGGGCGTATCCCTTCGGCGTCATCGCCCACAAGGTCGACCGGGTGAAGGACCGCCGCTGGTCACCGCATGTGTTCGGGTTCGGCACCCAGTCGCTCAAGGGGCTCGCGAGCGACGCGCTGCGCGGCCACCGGGACGGCTGGTCGCCGCTGTGGAGCCCGTACCGATTCTCCGACCACCCGCCGACGCCGGGGCTGTGGGCGGTCGAACCGCATCTCGGGTTCCGGGGTACGGGCGCGAAGTTCGAGGAGATCCTGGTCGTCACCGACTCCCGGGATCCGGAGCAGAGCGCGTTCTGGCTGGATGACGATCTGCCGCATGTGCGGCGCTGGACGGAGGCGGCCGTATGAGTACGGACACAGGTGCGGACGCGGGCGCGGGTGCGGGCTCCTCGGGCGGCTGCGGCGGTACGGTCCCGGGGCTGGAGGGGGCGCGGGAGCGCCGGGTGCGGACGGGCGGGGTCGAGCTGTGTGTCGCCGAGCTGGGCGATCCGGCGCGGCCGACCGTGGTGCTCGTGCACGGCTATCCGGACACCAAGGAGGTCTGGTCGGAGGTCGCGGGAAGGCTGGCGAAGCGCTTCCATGTGGTGCTGTACGACGTGCGGGGACACGGCGGGTCGACGGCGCCGGACCCGCTGCGCGGCGGCTTCACGCTGGAGAAGCTGACGGACGACTTCCTGGCGGTCGCCGACGCGGTGAGTCCGGACCGGCCGGTGCATCTCGTCGGCCACGACTGGGGTTCCGTACAGGCGTGGGAGTTTGTGACCGTCGCACGCACCGAGGGCCGGATCGCCTCGTTCACCTCGATGTCCGGGCCGTCCCTGGACCATATGGGGCACTGGATCAAGCGGCGCGCGGCGCGCCCCACTCCACGCCGGGTCGGTCAGCTCCTGGGCCAGGGCGCCAAGTCCTGGTACGTCTATGTGCTGCATACGCCCGTGCTGCCCGAGTTGGCCTGGCGCGGTCCTCTCGGCAGGCAGTGGCCCAAGATCCTCCGCCGGGTCGAAAGGCTTCCCGGCGAGGCGTATCCGACCGCGTCCCTGCCCCAGGACGCGGCGCACGGGGCGTGGCTCTACCGGGACAACATCCGCGCCCGGCTGCGCCGTCCTCGTACCGACGCCCATGCGCACGCACCTGTCCAGCTCATCACTCCGACCGGCGACGCCTTCCTGTCGGAGCGGCTCTACGACGATCTGGAGCAGTGGGCTCCGGGCCTGGTACGGCGCACGCTGCCTGCCAAGCACTGGGTGCCACGCACCAGGCCCGACCAACTGGCCTCCTGGATCGGCGACTTCGTCATCGCCCACGAGAGCGGTGGTCCTCCGGAAGGAGGTGCTGAGTCAGGTACGGGCACGGCGCCGAGGGGAGCGTACGCGCAGCGCTTCGGCGGACAGCTCGTCCTGGTCACGGGCGCGGCCAGCGGCATCGGCCGCGCCACCGCCTTCGCGTTCGCCGAGGCGGGCGCGCGGATCGTGGCGGTCGACCTGGACGGGGAAGGGGCCGCCAGGACCGCGGAACTGGCCCGGCTGACCGGAGCCCCCGAGGCCTGGGCCGAGACGGTCGATGTCGGTGACGGCGAGGCGATGGAGAAGCTCGCCGAGAAGGTCGCCACGGAGTACGGCATCGTCGATGTCCTGGTCAACAACGCGGGGATAGGGCTGTCCGGCCCCTTCCTCGACACCACCACCGAGGACTGGAAGAAGGTCCTGGACGTCAATCTGTGGGGTGTCATCCATGGCTGCCGCGTCTTCGGCAGGCAGATGGCCGCGCGCGGACAGGGCGGCCATATCGTCAACACCGCCTCCGCGGCCGCCTATCAGCCCTCGAAGGCACTGCCCGCGTACAGCACGTCCAAGGCGGCCGTGCTGATGCTCAGCGAATGTCTCCGGGCGGAACTGGCCGGGAAGGGCATCGGGGTCTCCGCGATCTGCCCCGGTTTCGTCAACACCAACATCACCTCCACCGCACGCTTCGCCGGTGTCTCGGCGGAAGAGGAGGAGCGGCGCAGAAAGAAGACCTCCCGGCTGTACGGGCTGCGCAACTACCCGCCGGAGAAGGTCGCCGACGCCGTACTGCGCGCCGTGGTGCGCAACCAGGCCGTCGTGCCGGTCACTCCGGAGGCCCGCGGCGCACGGTTCCTGTCCCGCTTCGCACCCGGGGCGCTGCGCGCAATCGCACGGGTGGAGCCGCCGCTGTGAACACCGACAAGCGAGCAGGGGACGGGGAGTTCGGGCCGGACGAAGAGAACGGGAAGCCCATGGGGACCGAGCGGACCCGGGAGACCGACGGGACCGGGGAGCGGTATGCCATCGTGCCGCGCCGGGTCTCGTTCGACTGGCACGGGACTCCTCTCCACTGGATACCGGACGAGCCCACGGCCACCCATGTCATCAATGTGCTGCACCTGCTGCTGCCGGCGGGCGAGCGGTGGTTCGTCAAGGTCTTCAAGGAGGCCCTGCCACTGGTCACCGACCCGGAACTGCTCAAGGACGTCAAGGGGTTCATGGGGCAGGAGGCCACGCACAGCGTCCAGCACTCCTATGTACTGGACCACCTGGCCGAGCAGCGGCTGAACACCGACGCGTACACCCGCCGTGTCGACTACCTCTTCGAGAAGTTCCTCGGCGAGAAGCCGCCCTGGGGGATACCCTTCCCGGCCGGAAGATGGCTGCTCTATAGGCTGGCGTTCGTCGCCGCGATCGAGCAGTTCACAGCGGTCCTCGGTGACTGGGTGCTGCGCGCGGAAGGGCTGGACCGGGCGGGATCCGACAAGGTCATGCTCGATCTGCTGCGCTGGCACGGCGCGGAGGAGGTCGAACACCGCGCCGTGGCCTTCGACATGTACGAGCACTGCGGCGGCCCGGGCGCACTGCGCTACGCGCGCCGGGTCGGCACGATGTGCGTCACCGCGCCCGTACTGCTGTGGCTCTGGTCCTCGGGCGCCGCCTATCTGATCCGGCACGACCCCCAACTCGCCGGACGGCCGCGCTACTCGCTGCGGGAGCACAACAAGGCGATGAGCAAGGGGCTGTTGCCGACCTGGCGCGAGCTGGGCGGGGCGATACCCCGCTACTTCCGCCGGTCGTACCACCCCTCGCAGGAAGGCTCGTTGCGCAGGGCTGTCGACTACCTCGCGACCTCGCCCGCGGCCCGGGCGGCGGCGGACGCGGTGAGCCGCGCGGCGCCAGGACGGAGGGAGTGAGCGCGCCGGGGCTGTCATCGCAGCGGCGACCGAACGGGAGCTACGCCCAAGGACCTTGGGCGCTCTCGCCTCAATCAACAAACAAGGCAGCCATATTGATCAAATAGGCTATAAGCCACAGACCTTGTCCACAGGATCGTCAAATCCCCCTGTGGATAACTGAGTTGGCTGTGGATCAAACCTGTGAACACGACGAATTTCAAATGAGTGGCGGCCTGGAGACCCTACCGGCCACGCTGTTCGGATGAACGTAACACCCGATGAACGACGCACCGTGAAGGTGTCGAAGTACCTCGCCAAGCATCTGCGCCACCAGCCCGAGCGGATCGGTATCACGCTCGACACGAACGGCTGGGTGGCGGTCGACGAGCTGATCCGCGCCGCCTCCGCGCATGGCTTCCGGATCACCCGCGCCGAACTGGACCATGTGGTCGCCGTCAACGACAAGCGGCGCTTCACGGTCGACGGTGACCGTATCCGCGCCAACCAGGGCCACACCGTCACGGTCGACCTGGACCTGCCACCGGCGGAGCCGCCCGCGTACCTCTACCACGGGACCGTCGCCCGCCATCTCGACGCGATCCGGGCCGAAGGGCTGCGGCCCATGGCCCGCCACCATGTGCACCTCTCGACCGACCGTGAAACGGCGACCCGGGTCGGCGCGCGCCGCGGCCGGCCGATCGTGCTCTCGGTGGACGCGGGCGCGATGCACCGGGACGGGCTGGTCTTCCATGTGAGCGCCAATGGGGTCTGGCTCACCGACTCCGTACCACCGCGGTACCTGCGCTTCCCCGACTGACCGCCGCCCCCACGAACGCGCACGGCACAGCCCGGCCCCTCGCCCAAGCCCGAGCCCCGGTCCCGGCAGGCCCCGACCCGAGACCCGGTCCCGCCCCGTCCAAGCCTCAGCCCCGGCCCTCGCCCCCCCGTTACGAGCGAAGCTGCGCCGGCGCCTCGGTCGCGATCCGCTCGAAGACCCGCTGGTCGGCGGCGAAGACCGAGTCCGGAATGGGGGCGTGCACCACGATCTCGTCGATCCCCAGCTCCATATGCCTGCCCGCGAAGTCCACGAACGCGTCCAGAGACCGCATCGGCCCGTCCCGGTCCGGTGTGAAGCCGGTGAGCAGGATCTTCTCCGGCACCTCGCGCCCGACCTCCGCGCAGACCTTGCCGAGCCGCTCGATCTGCCCGCGAATGGCCTCCCGGGACTGCTCGGGCGTACCGGTTTCGAACAGCTTCGGATCGCCCGTCGTCACCCAGGCCTGGCCGTACTGCGCGGCGAGTCGCAGCCCGCGCGGCCCGGTGGCCGCGACCGCGAACGGCAGCCTGGGCCGCTGCACACACCCCGGGATGCCACGGGCCTCGACGGCGGAGTAGAAGGTCCCCTCGTACGTCACGGAGTCCTCGGTCAGCAGCCGGTCCAGCAGCGGCACGAACTCGGCGAACCGGTCCGCCCGCTCCCTCGCCGTCCACGCCTCCTGCCCCAGCACCGTGGCGTCGAAGCCCGTACCACCCGCACCGATCCCAAGAGTGATGCGTCCGCCCGAGACATCGTCCAGCGTGAGCAGGTCCTTGGCGAGCGTGACGGGATGCCGGAAGTTCGGCGAGGTGACGAGCGTCCCCAGCCGCAGCCGCTCGGTGACGGCGGCTGCCGCCGTCAGTGTGGGCACCGCCCCGAACCACGGGCCGTCGCGGAAGGTACGCCAGGACAGATGGTCGTACGTGTACGCGGCGTGGAAACCGAGCCGCTCGGCGCGCAGCCACTCGTCGCGGCCGCCGTCGTGCCAGCGGCGGGCGGGAAGGATCACGGTACTCAGGCGCATGCCCCGACCCTACGTCCCGTCGTGCGACGGTCCGCGCGCCAGTCGGCCGTACGCGTCCCGTCCCTGCCCTGGCCCCAAACCGCCCCTCTGCCCCGCGCACCGCCGGCTGATCCCGTCTCAGATGTGCGCCCCTCTGCACGCCCGTGCGCACCCGTACGGGAGAATGGCGCCGTGACCTCGCCCACGGACGACTCCCCAGAAGCCCCGGACGCCACAGCTTCCCCAGCCGCCCCGGAGGCCGCGGCCCCTCCCGGCGCCCCGCTTCCCGCCCGGCCCCGGCTGATCGCGACCGATCTCGACGGCACCCTGCTCCGCGACGACAAGTCCGTGTCGGACCGTACGACCGCCGCGCTCAAGAACGCCGAGGAAGCGGGCATCGAGGTCTTCTTCGTCACCGGGCGTCCGGCCCGCTGGATGGATGTCGTCAGCGAGCATGTGCACGGCCATGGCCTGGCGATCTGCGCGAACGGTGCCGCGGTGGTCGATCTGCACGCCGGCGGCGAGCTGCTGAAGGTCCGGGACCTGGACCGCGCGACCGGGCTGTATGTCGTCCAGGCCCTGCGCGACGCCGCCCCCGGCACGGCCTTCGCCGTCGAGATGGCCCATGGCATCCGCTACGAGCCGACGTATCCACCCTTCCTTGAGGACCCGGGCGCGACCGTCGCCACCGCAGAGAAGATCTTCGACGAGGCGTACGAGGACTCAGCGGGCCCTGTCGTCAAGCTGCTCGCCCACCACCCCGCCCTGACGCCCGACGCCTTCCTCACCCTGGCCCGTACGGCGGCCGGCGACCGCGCCACGATCACCCGGTCGAGCCCCACCGCGCTGCTGGAGATCAGCGCCCTGGGCGTGAGCAAGGCCAGCACGCTCGCCCTCTGCTGCGCCGAGCGCGGCATATCGTCCGACGAGGTCGTGGCCTTCGGCGACATGCCGAACGACCTGGAGATGCTGGCCTGGGCCGGGACGTCGTACGCCATGGGCAACGCCCATCCGGATGTGCTGGCCGCCGCATCAGGCCGTACGGTCACCAACAACGAGGACGGCGTGGCGATCGTCATCGAACAGATCCTGGCCCGGCTCTAGGCACTGTCCGCCCGGCTCCAGGCCCTGTCCGCCCGCCTCTAGGCCCTGTCCGCCCGGCTCTAGGCCTTGTCCGCCCGGCTCCAGGCCCTGTCCGGCAAACCCCGCCTGGCGCGGTTCTGGCCCCCGCCGCGCCACGCAAAGCCCGCAACAAACCACAACGCCCCAGGTCACAGCGGCGCCTCCCAGAGCACCGTCGTACCGCGTCCGCCCCTCCCGATCCCCGGCCCGCACACGCTCGAACCGCCCAGCGACTCGGCCCGCCGCGCCAGATTGCGCAGTCCGCTGCGCCGCCCGCCGTCCGGGATGCCCACCCCGTCGTCGGCGACCGACAGCCGTACCGCCGCCCTGCCGTCGGGCAGCCGGGCCGTCGCGTCGACGACCACTTCGATACGGGTGGCATGCGCGTGCCGGAACGCGTTCGAGAGGGCCTCACGGAGCGCGGCGATCAGATTCTTCCCGGCCAGTTCACCGACAGCGGCGTCGACCTGCCCGAGAAAGCGGTGGCTAGGCCGGAACCCCAGGGGCACCGCCGCCATATTGATCTCCCGCAGTACGCGCGTGCGCACCCCGGCCAGCGCCTCGGCCGGACCCTGCTGGAGCGCGAAGATGGCCGTACGGATCTCCTGAATGGTCACATCCAGCTCGTCGACGGCCTTGTCGATGCCCTGGTGCACCTCGGCGGCGACCGCTCCGCGCTGGGCGCTCGCCAGCGTCATCCCCGTGGCGAACAGCCGCTGGATGACCAGATCGTGCAGGTCACGGGCGATACGGTCCCGGTCCTCCAGAACCGCCAGCCGCTCCCGGTCGCGCTGCGCCTCGGCCATCATCAGCGCCAGCGCGGCCTGGGCGGCGAACTGATCGGCCATGGTCCGTTCCCGCTCCCCGAAACGGCGCGCGCCCCGCGCCCGGGGCATGGCCAGCGCGCCCAGCACCCGGCCGTCGGCCCGCAGCGGCAGCAGCATCCCGGGCCCGAAATCCGCGGCAAGAGCGGGCGTCACCCGCGGATCGGTGGCGAGATCGTCCAGAAACATGGACTCACCGGCCAGCAGGGTCACGGCGACAGGATTCGTGGCCGGTACGACGTACTTCCGCTTCACCGTCGGATGCTCGGCGGATACGGCCACGACCTCCAGCCCGCCGCCCTCCGTGCGCAGCAGCACCACGCCGATGACCGAATCCGCCAGCCGGCGCGCCTGCTCGGCAACCACGGACAGCGCGTGCCCCGCGTCACCGCTGGTGAGCAGGGCCGTGGTGACGGCGACCGAGCCGTCGATCCAGCGCTCGCGCTGTCTGGCCGCCTCGTACAGCCGGGCGTTGCCGATGGCGTTCGCGGCGTCGGTGGCGAGGACACGCACCATGTGCAGGTCGTAGTCGCTGAACTCGCCCCCGCCCGGCTTCTCGGCCAGATAGAAATTGCCGAGCGCCTCGCCCTGGGCGCGGATGGGGACCCCCAGGAACGTCCGCATCGGCGGATGGCCGGGGGGATATCCCGCGGCGCGCGGATCGGTGGTCAGATCGGCCAGCCGGATCGCTTCGGGATGCCTGATCAGCGCGCCGAGCAGGCCCGTACGTCCGTCGGGTCTGCGGCCGATCCGCCGGGCCACGTCCTCGCCCACGCCATGGGCCACGAAGTCCGAGAGACCCTCGCCCGCCTCGTCGAGCACCCCGATGGCGGCGTAGCGGGCTCCGGCCAGCTCGGCGGCGGTCTCACAGATCCGCTTGAGCGTGGTGTGCAGCCCCTTTCCCGTACCGACGGAACACATCGCCTCCAGAAGCTCCGGCACGCGCGCGGTGTTCTCGACGGACAGGCCCTCCAGACTGCTCGCAGCGCGGGTGACCGCGTCGAGGGGCTCCAGCGGCTCGGGCACTTTCATAGGCCAGAGCCTAATAATTCCCATTTGATAGGGAAAGTCCGCGAGCAGGCACGAGCCCGCCGAGCCTCAGACACGGGCCTTCCGAGCCTCAACCGCCCGGAAACCCGCCGTCCGCGCACCGGCCACCTGCGCATCCGCCACCCGCGCACCCTCCAGCCCGCCGGCCGCGTCCCCCGCCCGCTCCCGGTCCAGCATCCGGCGCAGCGGCCCTTCGCCCGCCGCCAGCTCGGCGTACGCACCACGCTGTACGGCACGGCCGCCGTCCAGCACGATCACCTCGTCGACCGCGTCGAGCCCCCGCAGCCGGTGGGTGATCAGCAGCGTCGTACGGCCGGCCGTCGCCGCCAGCAGATCGGCGGTCAGCGCGTCCGCGGTCACCAGGTCGAGATGTTCGGCGGGCTCGTCCAGGATCAGTACGGGAAAGTCGGCCAGCAGCGCGCGGGCCAGCGCCAGCCGCTGCCGCTGTCCGCCGGAGAGCCGGGCGCCGTGCTCGCCGACGAGCGTGTCGAGGCCCGCAGGCAGGGAATCGGCCCAGTCGAGCAGCCGGGCCCGGCGCAGGGCCTCGCGCAGTTCGTCCTCGGTCGCGTCCGTACGGGCGAGCCTCAGGTTCTCCCGTACGGAGCTGTCGAAAAGGTGCGCGTCCTGCGCGCACAGACCGATGAACCGGCGGACGGTGTCCCCGTCGAGCGAGGCCAGGTCCGTACCGCCGAGGCGGCAGCCGCCCTCGCGCGCGTCCAGGAAGCGCAGCAGCACGTGCGCGAGCGTGGTCTTGCCCGACCCCGAGGGCCCGACGACGGCGACCCGTTTCCCGGCGGTCAGTGTCAGATCGAGCCCGCTGAGCGCGTCCCGCCGCTGCCCCGCGTACCGCGCGGACAGCCCCCGTACCTCCAGCGGGAACGGTGATACGGGCGCGGGGACCGGCCGCTCCGGCTCCTGTACGGGGACGGGGGCGTCCAGCACCTCGCACACCCGCTCCGCACTCCGCGCGGCGCGCCGCCGGTACCGCACGGCGAGCGGCAGCCCGGTGACCGCCTCGAATGCGGCGAGCGGGGTCAGGACGACCACGGCCAGTTCGACGCCGTCGAGCCGTCCCGCGCGTACGGCCGCCACGCCCACCAGCGCCGCCGCGGCCACGGTCAGTCCGCAGGCCAGCGCGGAGAGCCCGCCGCCGAGGGCCTGGGCGACCGCCCCGCGCGCGGCGATCGCGGTCAGCGTTCCGTCGGTCTCGCGCACCTGACGCAGACGGCTCCGCAGCGCGCCCGCGACGGTCAGTTCGGCGGTGCCGCGGAGCAGATCGGCGACCCGTGTGGCCAGCGCTCCGCGCGCGGGGGCGAGCCGGTGCTCGGCCCTGCGGGCGCAGGCGGCGCTCACCAGCGGCACGCCGACCCCGGCGACCAGCAGCCCGGCGGCGAGTACGGCGCCCGCCTCCGGCAGCAGCCACGCGGTGAATCCGACCGTGCCCGCCGCGACCAGCAGCGCGGTACCGGCCGGGAGCAGCCACCGCAGCCAGTAGTCCTGGAGTTCGTCCACATCGGCGACGAGCCGGGACAGCAGATCCCCGCGCCGGGTCCCGCCGAGGCCGGCGGGCGCGATGCGCTCCAGCCGCCGGTACACCGCGACCCGCAGATCAGCGAGCATCCTGAGCACGGCGTCATGCGACACGACGCGCTCGGCGTACCGGAAGACGGCCCGGCCGATCCCGAAGGCGCGGGTGGCCGTCACCGCGACCATCAGATAGAGCACGGGCGGCTGTTCGGAGGCGCGCGAGATGAGCCAGCCGGACACCGCCATGAGTCCGACGGCGGAGCCGAGGGCGCAGCTTCCGAGGAGCAGGGCCAGTACGAAGCGGCCGCGCAGCGCCCCGGCTGCGGCCCGCATCCGCGCGAGCGGAGCGAGCGCGGCAAGCGGATCCCCGGACGGTACGGGTATCTCGCCGCCAGCAGCCGGTACGGCCTGCTCTTGGCCGACAGGAGGCGCGGGCGCCGGACCGGAGCCGGGGCCCTGCTCCCTCGCCGAAACCTGCAAGCCCGCGCCAAGCCGCGAAGCCTCCGCACCCGAGCCAAGACCCGAAACGCCCGCACCCGAGTCGCCTGCGCCAAGACCCGAACCGGCCTCCCCCACGCCAACCCCCGAAGCCCCGTCGCCCGCGCCAACACCCAAACCCGCCGCGCCCACGCCAAGCCCCGATCCCTCGTCGCCCTCCGGCCGCTCCCGCAGCGCGATCACCCGGTCCGCCGCCGCGAGCAGTGCCGGCCGGTGGACGACGAGCAGCACCGTACGGCCCCTGGCCAGCCGCCGTACCGCCTCGACGATGCCCGCCTCCGTCTCACCGTCGAGCGCCGCCGTGGGCTCGTCGAGCAGCACCAACGGCCGGTCGGCGAGAAACGCCCGGGCCAGCGCCAGCCGCTGCCGCTGGCCGGCCGACAGCCCGGCACCGTCCTCGCCGAGGACGGTCCGCACCCCCTGAGGGAGCGCCGCCACGAACTCGTACGCGCCCGCCTCCCGCAGCGCGTCCCGTACCGCCGCGTCGTCCGCGTCCGGCCTCGCCAGCCGTACGTTCTCCGCGACCGTCCCGGCGAAGAGATACGGCCGCTGCGGCACCCACGCGATCCGCTCCCGCCAGCGGTACGGATCGAGCGAGGCCAGATCGCGGCCGTCGACCCGTATCCGCCCCTCGTCCGGCACGGTGAAGCCGAGCACGACATCGAGCAGCGTGGACTTCCCCACCCCGCTCGGCCCGACCAGGGCGACGGTCTCCCCCGGCTCGACCGTCAGCGAGGCCGCGTCCAACGAGGGTTCCGTACGGCCCTGATGGCGTACGGTCACCGCCTCCAGCTCCAGCCGTGGCGCACCGGAGCCGGGGATCACCTCCGTACCGCACGCGGGAGGCTCGGTCTCCAGCACCGTGAAGATCTCCTCGGCGGCTGCCAGCCCCTCGGCCGCCGCGTGGTACTGCGCGCCCACCTGGCGGATCGGCAGATAGGCCTCGGGCGCGAGGACCAGCACCACCAGGCCCGTGTACAGATCGAGATCGCCATGCACCAGCCGCATCCCGATACCGACCGCGACCAGCGCCACCGACAGCGTCGACAGCAACTCCAGTGCGAAGGACGAGAGGAAGGCGATCCGCAGCGTACGGAGGGTGGCCTGCCGGTACTCGGAGGTGATCGCACGGATCGACTCGGCCTGCGCCTTGGCCCGGCCGAAGACCTTGAGAGTCGGCAGCCCGGCGACCACATCCAGGAAGTGGCCCGACAGCCGGGACAGCAGCCGCCATTGACGGTCCATCCGCGCCTGGGTGGCCCAGCCGATCAGCACCATGAACAGCGGGATCAGCGGCAGGGTCACCACAATGATCGCCGCCGAGACCCAGTCCTCGGTCACGATCCTCGCCAGAACCGCCGCCGGCACCACCACGGCGAGACCGAGCTGTGGCAGATAGCGCGCGAAGTAGTCGTCCAGAGCATCGACCCCGCGCGTGGCGAGCGCGACCAGCGAACCGGTGCGCTGCCCGCTCAGCCAGCCCGGACCGAGTTCCGCCGCCCGCTCCAGCAGCCGCCCGCGCAGCTCGGACTTGACGGCGGCGCTCGCCCGGTGGGCCGCCAGCTCCGTCAGCCAGGAGACCAGACCGCGACCGATGGCGACCGCGGCCAGCAGAAGCAGGGGAGTGCGCAGCCCGGAACCATCGAGCCCGCGCTGGAACCCTCCCACCACCACCTCGGCGATCAGCATCGCCTGAGCGACCACCAGCCCCGCGCCGACCAGCCCCAGCGCCACCACGGCCGCCAGAAAGAAACGAGTGGCGCGGGCATATCGCAGCAGACGCGGATCGATTGGTTTCACGTGAAACACCTACTCTGATGCCGCCCGACACTCATGACCATGAGCAAATCCCGCATAGTGGCTCACGCATCCGCGATGTGCTGCGTCCCGATCCGCTTGCGGAACACCCAGTACGTCCACCCCTGATAGAGCAGCACCACCGGAGTCGCGATCCCCGCACACCAGGTCATGATCTTCAGCGTGTACGGGGTGGACGAGGCGTTCGTCACCGTCAGGCTCCAGGCCGGATCCAGCGACGACGGCATGACATTCGGGAAGAGCGTCAGAAAGAGCATCGCCACAACGGCCACGATCGTGACGCCGGAGAGGGCGAACGACCAGCCCTCGCGCCCCGCCGCGATGGTCCCGACCGCGCCGGCCAGCGCCACCACGGCCACGATCAGGGCGACCAGGCTCGTACCGTCGCCCTTGTCCGCCTGGGTCCAGAGCAGAAAACCGAGCGCCAGCAGGGCGGTGAGCAGCCCCAGTCCTACGGCCAGCTTCCTGGCCCGGACCCGTATGTCCCCCACCGTCTTGAGCGCGGCGAACACCGCGCCATGGAAGGTGAAGAGGGTCAGCGTGACCAGTCCGCCCAGCAGCGCGTACGGATTGAGCAGGTCGCCGAAGCTGCCGACGTACTCCTTGTGCGCGTCGATCGCGACGCCCCGCACGATATTGCCGAAGGCGACACCCCACAGCACCGCGGGCAGCAGCGAGGTCCAGAAGATCGCGTGCTCCCAGTTGCGCTGCCAGTTCTCCTCGGGCCGCTTGGCCCGGTATTCGAAGGCGACACCGCGCACGATCAGACAGACCAGGATGAGCAGCAGCGGCAGATAGAAGCCGGAGAAAAGGGTGGCGTACCACTCGGGGAAGGCGGCGAAGGTCGCCCCGCCCGCGCTCAGCAGCCAGACCTCATTGCCATCCCAGACAGGCCCGATGGTGTTGATGAGGACCCGCCGCTCCTTGCGGTCGCGGGCCAGCAGCTTGGTCAGGATCCCGATGCCGAAGTCGAAGCCTTCTAGGAAGAAGTAGCCGGTCCAGAGAACGGCGATCAGGACGAACCAAACATCGTGGAGTTCCATAGCTCCTCGCTTCCCTCGGTCGAATCGTCAGTACGAGAAGGCCATCGGCCGGTCGGCGTCCGCCGGATCGCCGCCGATCTTCGTGGGCGGATGGAGATCGGCGTCCGTCAGCTCCGGCGGCCCGGCCTTGACGTACTTGATCAGCAGCCTGACCTCGATGACCGCGAGGACGGCGTACAGCAGGGTGAAGACGGTCATCGAGATGAGCACCTCGGCCTGCGAGACACCGGGGGAGACCGCGTCGGCCGTGCGGAGCACCCCGTACACGACCCAGGGCTGGCGTCCCGTCTCGGTGAAGATCCAGCCCCAGGAGTTGGCGATCAGCGGGAAGAGCAGGGTCCAGAGGGCGGTGATCCAGTACCACTTGGCGAACTTCGGGCTCAGCGCCTTCTTCCTGAAGAGAACGAGATGCGGCACCTCGTCCTCGCCGGTCCGCAGGGCGGGCGGCAGCAGGAACTTCTTCCGGGTCAGCCAGAGTCCGAGCAGCCCGATGGCGAAGGACGCCATGCCGAAGCCGATCATCCAGCGGAAACTCCAGTAGGCGACCGGGATATTGGGCCGGTAGTCGCCGGGCCCGTACTTCTGCTGCTCGGCCTTGTTGACGTCGTTGATGCCGGGGACATGCGAACTGAAGTCGCTGTTGGCGAGGAAGGACAGCAGTCCGGGGACCTCGACGGCCACGGTGTTGTGGCCCTTCTCGACATCTCCGTACGCGAAGAGCGAGAAGGGCGCGGGCGCCTGGCCCTCCCAGAGGGCCTCGGCCGCGGCCATCTTCATCGGCTGCTGCTTGAACATGACCTTGGCGAGCGTGTCACCGCTGACGGCGGTGAGCAGTCCGGCGATCACCACCGTGACCAGGCCGAGGCGGAGCGAGGTCCGCATCACCGGGATGTGCTTCTTACGGGCGAGATGGAAGGCCGCGATGCCGACCATGAACGCGCCGCCGACCAGGAAAGCGGCCGTCAGGGTGTGGAAGAACTGGGTGAGCGCGGTGTCCTGGGTGAGGACTTTCCAGAAGTCGGTGAGTTCGGCGCGTCCGGCTTCCTCGTTGATACGGAAGCCGGTCGGGTGCTGCATCCAGGAGTTGGCCGCCAGGATGAAGTAGGCGGAGAGGACCGTGCCGATCGAGACCATCCATATACAGGCGAGATGGATCTTCTTCGGCAGTTTGTCCCAGCCGAAGATCCACAGCCCGATGAAGGTGGACTCGAAGAAGAAGGCGATCAGCGCCTCGAAGGCGAGCGGGGCTCCGAAGATGTCACCGACGAAGCGCGAGTAGTCGGACCAGTTCATCCCGAACTGGAACTCCTGCACGATGCCGGTGACGACCCCCATCGCGATATTGATCAGAAAGAGCTTGCCCCAGAACTTGGTGGCTCTGAGGTACTTCGGATTCCCCGTGCGGACCCAGGCGGTCTCCAGGCCGGCGGTGAGCGCGGCGAGCGAGATCGTCAGGGGGACGAAGAGGAAGTGGTAGACGGTGGTGATGCCGAACTGCCATCGCGCCAGGGTCTCCGGCGCCAGAGCCAGGTACACGTCGCCTTCTCCTTAATCGCCTTGCAAATCGCCTTGCACAACCGCCCTGCGCGCCTCGGTCGGCCGTGGTGACGGAGGCGGCTTGCCCCTTTCACCCCGGACATACCGCGACGAACAAGACGAGCTTGTGAACGCGTTCACATTCACAAGCATTATGTCGCACACCCTTCCGAGCCGACGCAGGGGGGGTCGAAGACCAGCCACTGCAGCCACCCCCGGTCAGCCACCCGCCACCCCCGGACATGCGGAAGGGGCGGCCCCGAAGAGACCGCCCCCGCCCGCCTTCACCGGCCACACCCCGCCGGACTACATCTCCTTACGGAACGCCTCGGCCGCCTGAAGGAACAGGTCATTGGCCTCGTGCTCGCCGATCGTGACCCGTACCCCCTCGCCCGGGAAGGGCCGTACGACCACACCGGCCGCCTCACACGCCGCCGCGAACGCGACCGTACGCTCACCGAGCCGCAGCCAGACGAAATTGGCCTGCGTCTCCGGTACGGTCCAGCCCTGGCCGATCAGCCCCGCGTGCACCCGCTCGCGCTCGGCGACCAGCGCGCCCACCCGTCCCAGCAGCTCGTCCTCGGCACGCAGCGAGGCGATCGCCGCCTCCTGCGCGATCTGGCTCACACCGAACGGGACCGCGGTCTTCCGCAGCGCGGCGGCCACCGGCTCATGGGCGATCGCGAAGCCGACCCGCAGCCCTGCCAGCCCGTACGCCTTGGAGAACGTACGCAGCACCGCCACATTCGGGCGGTCGCGGTAGATCTCCACCCCGTCCGGCACCTCGCCGCCCTCCGCGCCCCGCCCGGGCCGCATGAACTCCCGGTACGCCTCGTCGAGCACGACCAGCACATCCGCCGGCACCCGGTCGAGGAACCGTTCCAGCTCGGCCCGGCGCACCACCGTGCCGGTCGGGTTGTTGGGGTTGCAGACGAAGATCAGCCGGGTCCGCTCGGTGATCGCCTCGGCCATCGCGTCCAGGTCGTGCACGTCGCCCGGGGTCAGCGGCACCTTTATGGAGGCCGCGCCCGCGATCTGGGTGATGATCGGGTACGCCTCGAAGGAGCGCCAGGCGTAGATGACCTCGTCACCGGGGCCCGAGGTGGCCTGGAGCAACTGCTGTGCGACCCCCACCGACCCCGTACCGGTCGCGAGATGCGACACGGGCACCCCGAAGCGGTCGGCCAGCTCCTCCATCAGCCCGCTGCAGGCCAGGTCCGGGTAGCGGTTGAAGGCGCCCGCGGCCTCGATCGCCCGCTCCATCACGCCCGGCAGCGGCGGGTACGGGTTCTCGTTGGAGGACAGCTTGTACGCGGCGGGGCCGCCGGACGCCGTCGGCCCGCCAGGTTTGCCCGGCTTGTACGTGGGGATGCCGTCCAGCTCGGCACGCAGCTTGGGGCTCGTCTCGCTCACCGCAGGTCCTCCTCGGCCGTTCACGGGTCCGTACGACTTCGACTCCGGCATCACCGTCAGGGATACCGGTGTCGATTCCGGCATCGATGACGACTTCAATGCTGCACACCTTATGAGGATTCGTGTCCGCTGCGAATGGCGGCCGAGGGAGGTCCGCCGCACACCCACCGCACACCCGTCACGCAGCCGAAGGGCACGCGCCGCGCTGTGGCGGGCCTCCCGCAGGACGTCCTGCGGGAGGCCGCCGGATGGCCTGCGGACGGCCTGCGGACGGCCGCCAGGGGAGGGGCGCACACGCTCCCCTGGCGCGCGCCGGTGGCCCGCGCCGTGGCGCGCGTCCCCCGTAGAGGTGAGTTGAGACCTCTTCGAAACATGGCCCCTTCGCCAGGTCCATGCCGCTCGTTGCATGGCAGAACATAGCTACACGTGTTAACTCCCTTGCCTTCCAAGGCCATTTACCACCTGCAACCATGCAAAAACGTGCCTGCCCATAGGTGATTGTGCGACCGGACCCACCGCCCGCCCGAGCCCTACTATCGGCTCGCCATGACAGCAGCAGGGAAACACCAGGTGAGCCGGACGGACACAACCCGCCGGGGAAGCCGGCAAGGTCGGGCGGGCATCCGGGACGTGGCCGCCGCAGCCGGTGTCTCCATCACGACTGTCTCGGACGCGCTCAACGGCAAGGGCCGGTTACCCGACGCCACCCGACGCCATGTCCGAGAAGTCGCCGAACGCCTCGGCTACCGGCCGTCCGCCGCCGCCCGAACCCTCCGTACCGGCAAGTCGGGCCTCATCGGCCTGACCGTGACGACGTACGGGGATGAACCTTTCACCTTCACCGAGTTCGCCTACTTCGCCGAGATGGCCAGGGCCGCGACTTCCGCCGCACTCGCTCGCGGCTACGCCCTCGTCATCCTCCCCGCCACCTCCCGCCATGACGTCTGGGCCAATGTCGCCCTCGACGGCACCGTCGTCATCGACCCCTCCGACCACGATCCGGTGGTCACCGAACTCGTCCGCCAGGGCCTTCCCGTCGTCTCCGACGGCCGGCCCGCGGGCACCCTTCCCGTCACCGCCTGGGTCGACAACGACCACGAAGCGGCCGTCCTCGATCTGCTCGACCATCTCGCCGCCGCCGGCGCACGCCGGATCGGCCTGCTCACCGGCACCACCACGGACACCTACACCCGGCTCTCCACCACCGCCTATCTGCACTGGTGCGAACGAGTCGGCCAGGACCCGGTCTACGAGTCCTATCCCGCCCACGACCCGTGCGCGGGGGCCGTCGCCGCCGACCGGCTGCTGGCCCGCCCGGACCGGCCCGACGCCGTCTACGGGCTCTTCGACCCCAACGGCACCGATCTGCTCGCCGCCGCACGGCGGTACGGACTGCGCGTACCGGACGATCTCCTGCTCGTCTGCTGCAGCGAGTCCACCGTGTACGCCTCGACGGAGCCGCCGATCACCACGCTCTCGCTCAAGCCGCGCCGTATCGGCACCGCGGTCATCCAGCTCCTCATCGACGCCATCGAGGGGCTGGAGACCGACCGGCCGGTCGAGCAGGTGATACCGACCGAACTGATCGTCCGGACCTCCTCCCAGCGCCGCCCCCCGCGCACCACGGTCAGCGCGCCCCGGTCCCCCGCGGGCGACTGAGCCTGAGTACGCCTCAGCACACCTCCGTACGGCGGACCCCTGACCGCGCGAAGCACAGCACGCGGTCAGGGGCTGCCGAGACGCCTGGGACACAGGGGGGAGGAGCCGGTGCAATGACCGGTGAAGGCCCAGACCTTTGACATTTCGGGCGATCGATCCGAAAACAGCCGGTGAACCGGAGGTGCAATCGGATTCACCACCCCTGGTGCGTCACACGGGAGGACCTGCATTCCTATGATGGGCGCACGACACCACGGACCTTCGCTCACCGCCGACGGGCTCATCCCCCACCGGCCGGGCTGGCCCCACAGGTGTACGGCGGCACGACGGCGGTGGAGGGGTCGATGACACAGGGGGCCGGCCAGGGACCCGTGGTGCGGACGGCGACGTTGCGCGACTTCCGCGTACCGCCGTACGCGCTGGTCCCCGTGCAGTCCGGAGAACCCGGCCCGTCAGGCCCCGCGGCCGCCGGCCCGTCCGGGCATCCCGGCAACGCGGTCCCCGACGACGAGCCCCCGGAGGGCTACACCCCCACCGAACGCGATCTCCCGGTGATCAACCGGGGGGACACGGTCCAGGTGCATGTCGGCCCCGTGGCGGAACCGTCGGTGCCCGACGGCCTCGGCCCGCTCTATGTCGTCGGCGACGTCCACGGCTATCTCGACGAACTCCTCGCCGCGCTGACCGCACAGGGACTGATCGACGCCGACGGCCACTGGGCCGCGGGCACCGCGCGTCTCTGGTTCCTCGGTGACTTCACCGACCGCGGCCCCGACGGCATCGGGGTCATCGACCTCGTGATGCGGCTCTCCGCGGAAGCGGCGGCGGCGGGCGGCTACTGCAAGGCCCTGATGGGCAATCACGAACTGCTGCTGATCGGCGCCAGACGCTTCGGCGACACCCATGTCAACTCCGGCGCGGGTACGGCCACTTTCCAGGCGGCCTGGCTGCTCAACGGCGGTCAGCGCACCGATATGGAGCGCCTCCAGGACGTCCATCTCCAGTGGATGTCCCGGCTCGACGCGGTCGTCGAGGCGGACGGACATCTCCTCCTGCACTCCGACACGACGGCCTATCTGGACTACGGATCCACGATCGAGGACGTCAACGACACGATTCATCAGATCCTCACCCGCAATGACGCGGACGAATGCTGGGACCTGTTCCGCAAACTCACCAAGCGCTTTGCCTTCCGCGACGACGGCGGCCCCGAGGCCGTACGGGAACTGCTCTCCCGGTACGGCGGACAGCGCGTCGTCCATGGCCACAGCCCGATTCCCTATCTGCTGGGCGAAGTCGGCACCGAAGACGCCTCGGACGGCGAAGCCGACACGGGTCCGCTGGTGGAAGGGCCACACGTATATGCCGACGGACTTGCCATCGCGATGGACGGCGGTGTGACGATGGCGGGAAAGCTGCTGGTCGTCCGGCTTCCTCTGGAGAACTGAGACAACGGAGTCGAGCCGATTTAGGTAAACCCCCTGTCACCTCACGCCAAAACAGCTCTACCATCGGCTTATCCGTAGCAGGCTCTCCTCCGTTTCCGCCAACTGCCCGTCCCACGCGGGCGAACCGGCCCTACGGAGCATCGGGGGATGCACATGAACAGCGCTCCGCACCTGCTCAGCGAGGATCGCGCGGAATTCGAGCGGATCCTCGATGTCGTGCTGCACAACGCGCACGAGCGCCCTGATCTCGCCGCGATCGGGGAGCGGCTCACCAGCGAGCAGCTACGCACCATGGCCCTGAAGTCCACGGCGCGGATCACCACGGCCGCGGCCGCCGAGTACGAGCACTACACGAAGATCCGCGAGGAGTTCCGCTCGCCGGGTCTTTCCGCTTCGGCCCGCGCCGGCTCCGTACGATCCGACTCGGCGGGGTCCGACCCGGCCCGCTCGGACTCGACGCGCTCCGATGCGGCTCGTTCTGATGCGGCTCGTTCTGATGCGGCTCGCTCCGGCTCGGCGCGCGATTCCGTGCTGGATCCGGCCGAGGCCGAAGTACCGGAATCCGGCGCGGGGTTCACGGCGATCATCACGGTGCTGGTCCCGGTCCTCGGTGGCGTCGCCGCGGTGATCTTCCTGCTCGTCGGTTATCTCCTCAAGGCACTCAGCCGACCGCCCGCGTTCGCGGACAGCCTGCTGGCCGTGGGCTGGTTCTTCGGTGCCATCACCGCGCTGGGCATCCTGGCCGCCGCGATCGGTCTGCTGGTCACGGCCCTGCGCAACAGCAAGACCCAGCTCCCGGCCGAGGAGTCGCCGAGCGGTGAGCTGCCCGACGAGGTGGCCCGGGCCCGGGAGGCCTGGCGCCATGCGCTGCTGGAGAGGGGCATCCTGCCCTTCCTGCGCGACGTTCTGGCCGACCCGAGCGCGGACCCGGCGGCCCCGGGACCGGTCCGGCCGGCCAAGCACCTGCCCAAGATCGGCTACAGCCGGCCGGACTTCAGCAGCCCGGACGAGGGCGCCACCACCGGCCAGCGCCCCAGCTTCACCAGCCCGGACTTCACCAGCCCAGATTTCGGCGGCCCGGACCACCGACCGGAGTGACCTCCGGCCGGTGCCCGGCACCGTTGGCCCGCCGTTCCGTCGTCCGGCCTCCGAGGCTGCGTAGCCTCTCAGGCCCGGCGCTCGGTCCGGAGGGCCGCCGGCCCTCAGTCCGCCGGGTTCAGTCCGCCAGCGGCAGATAGACCCGGTTGCCGGCCGCGGCGAATTCCTTGGACTTCTGCGCCATGCCCGCCTCGATCTCGTCGGCCCCGATCGCTGCGCCCGCCTCGCCCGCGCTTCCCGTACCGTCGCCGCCGCCGTCGCTCTCGAACTCGCCGCCGTGCCGCCGCCGGATGTCCTGCGAGATCTTCATCGAGCAGAACTTCGGGCCGCACATCGAGCAGAAGTGCGCCGTTTTCGCCGGCTCCGCCGGCAGCGTCTCGTCGTGGAACTCCCGGGCCGTGTCCGGATCCAGGGCCAGATTGAACTGGTCCTCCCAGCGGAACTCGAACCGGGCGTCGGACAGCGCGTCGTCCCACGCCTGCGCCCCCGGGTGCCCCTTGGCGAGGTCCGCGGCATGCGCGGCGATCTTGTACGTGATGACACCGGTCTTGACGTCGTCCCGGTCCGGCAGCCCCAGGTGCTCCTTGGGGGTGACGTAGCAGAGCATCGCCGTACCCCACCACGCGATCATCGCCGCGCCGATGCCGGAGGTGATGTGGTCGTACGCCGGGGCCACATCGGTCGTCAACGGGCCGAGCGTATAGAACGGCGCCTCCTCGCAGATCTCCTGCTGGAGGTCGATGTTCTCCTTGATCTTGTGCATCGGGACATGGCCCGGGCCCTCGATCATGGTCTGTACGCCGAGCCGCTTGGCGGTCGAGTTCAGCTCCCCCAGCGTGCGCAGCTCGGCGAACTGGGCCTCGTCGTTGGCGTCCGCGATGGACCCCGGCCGCAGGCCGTCACCGAGGGAGTACGTCACGTCGTACGCCGCGAGGATCTCGCACAGCTCCTCGAAGTTCTCGTACAGGAACGACTCCTTGTGGTGCGCGAGGCACCATGCCGCCATGATCGAGCCGCCGCGCGAGACGATGCCCGTCTTGCGGCGCGCCGTCAGCGGAACGTACCGCAGCAGCACCCCGGCATGGACCGTCATGTAGTCGACGCCCTGTTCGGCCTGCTCGACGACCGTGTCCTTGTAGATCTCCCAGGTCAGCTCCTCGGCCTTGCCGTCGACCTTTTCGAGCGCCTGGTAGAGCGGCACGGTGCCGATCGGCACGGGGGAGTTGCGCAGCACCCACTCGCGCGTGGTGTGGATATTGCGGCCGGTGGAGAGGTCCATGACCGTGTCGGCGCCCCAGCGGGTCGCCCAGGTCATCTTCTCCACCTCCTCCTCGATGGAGGAAGTGACCGCGGAATTGCCGATGTTGGCGTTGACCTTCACCAGGAACCGCTTGCCGATGATCATCGGCTCGATCTCCGGGTGATTGACATTGGCCGGCAGTACGGCACGGCCCGCGGCGATCTCCTCGCGCACGACCTCCGGGGACACGTTCTCCCGGATCGCGACGTACTCCATCTCCTGCGTGATCTCCCCGCGCCGGGCGTACGAGAGCTGCGTCACGGTCTGTCCGGCCCGCGCCCGGCGCGGCTGGCGCGGCCTGCCGGGGAAGACCGCGTCGAGGTTGCGCAGCCCGCCGCGCGGCGCCGTGTGCTTGAGCCCGTCGTCCTCGGGGCGGACCGGCCGGCCCGCGTACTCCTCGGTGTCCCCCCGCCCGATGATCCAGTTCTCCCGGAGTGGCGCGAGACCGCGGCGTACATCGGTCTCGACGGCCGGATCGGTGTACGGACCCGAGGTGTCGTACAGCGTGACGTCCTGGCCGTTGGTGAGGTGCACCTGGCGGACCGGAACCTGGAGGTCAGGGCGCGAGCCCTGGACATATCCCTTGTGCCAGCCGATAGTCCTTTGAGTCCGGCTCGAACCATGAGCCTCGCTCGAATGTCCAGACTCGTTTTCAGAATCGGAGGCAGGCGTGTGTGCGTCCTGAACGGTCATGAGACCTACTCCCTACGCCGGCATTACCCGGTAACAGGTTCAGCGGTCGGCGCAGCTCAGGGGTCCAGGGGATACTCCCCGGAACGCCACAGTCAGCGCCCTCTCAGCCCGGTGCTCCGAGCTCCCGCGTGTGCAAAAGGTGCCCCCACGCTAGCGTCATATCCGGCGTGCTGAACAGAGGGCCTCAGGCTTCTTGCGATGATCGGTCGGTGACCTCATCCCAGCAGACCCATGAATCGCACGGGCACTCGCACAGTCATGGCCCCGCCGCGCCGGTCTCCCAGCACCTTCGCAAGGTCATCGCGGCGGTTCTGATCCCGTTCGCGGCCGCGGTGGTCGTCGGTCTGGTGGTGCTCTGGCCGGGCGGCGCTCCGGCGCATGAACGTACGGGGGTGGGCTTCGACCGGCAGACCGAGCAGGGCCGGGTGGTGCAGATCCAGCAGGTCGACTGCAAGTCCGTGAACGCCGCCCAGGTCCCGTCCACCGGTGACACCTCGAAACCCCAGGGGCGCGAGGCGGACCGGGAGCAGACCGGTGACTGCAAGAAGGCCACCATCGAAGTCACCAGCGGCAAGGAGAAGGGCCGGACCTTCGTCGAGATCGTCCAGCCGGACGCACCGCGGCAGTTTCACGTGAAACAAGGCGTTGTGGTGGCATACGCACCCGACGCTCCCCGCGATCTCCAGTACTCGGTGACGGATGTCAACCGGAAGTTCCCCATGGCCCTGCTGGCCGGGATCTTCGCGCTCGCTGTGGTCGTGGTGGGGCGGCTGCGCGGGGTCATGGCGCTGGTCGCGCTGGCGGTCTCGTTCGCCGTGCTGACGCTGTTCATCCTGCCCGCGATACTCCAGGGCTCGAATCCGCTGGTCGTGGCGGTGATCGGGGCCAGCGCGATCATGCTGATCGCGCTCTATATGTGCCATGGACTGACGGCCCGTACCTCGGTCGCGGTCCTCGGCACTCTGGTATCCCTGCTGCTGATCGGGCTGCTGGGGTCGGTCTTCATCGGCTGGGCGAGCCTGACCGGCAACACCGACGACAACACCGGGCTGATCCACGGTCTCTATCCCGGGATCGATATGAGCGGACTGCTGCTCGCCGGGGTCATCATCGGTTCGCTGGGTGTTCTCGACGATGTGACGGTCACCCAGACCTCGGCGGTCTGGGAGCTGCATCAGGCGGATCCGTCGATGGGGCCCCGTGCCCTCTACCGGGCGGGTATCCGGATCGGCCGGGACCATATCGCCTCGGTGGTCAATACGCTGGTCCTGGCCTACGCGGGCGCCGCCCTGCCTCTGCTGCTGCTCTTCTCGATCGCGCAGTCGGGTGTGGGTACGGTCGCCAACAGTGAGCTGGTGGCGGAGGAGATCGTACGGACCCTGGTGGGCTCGATCGGTCTGGTCGCGTCGGTGCCGGTGACCACGGCGCTGGCGGCTCTGGTGGTCTCCGCCGACCGGGCGGGACACGGGGCGCCTCCCGTATCGCCGGCCCAGGCTCCCGGGACGGCGGGTCCCTGGTCCACAGGCCCGGCCGGTCCGGCGGGTACGACAGGCCCGGCAGCTCCGGCAGGTCCGGCGAGTCCGCAGACAGGGCCTGCCCTGCCGGTACAGAGCGCACCGGCGCGCGGGCTGGGCGGCGGCAAGGGCCGGCGCCGCAAGAAGTAGCAGTACGTTCAGCGCCGGCCGGGGCCGCGAAACGGCCGCCGGGAAGGATCACCCGTACGGCCCCGTCCAACCGGGCTCAGCCGGCGTTCTCCCCGGCCAGGATGCGGTCGAGCGCCTGCTCCAGATTGACCTCGAAGTCACCGAGCGTGCGCTCCTGCCCGAGCGGCACCAGCCGGTCCGTACGGTCGAGGAAGGCCACCAGCGGCGCGGCACTGACCCGGAAGAGCGCGTGATCGTCGCCGACCTGGAGGCGGATATGGACATCGGAGAGGTCCTCGGGCTCGGTCGGCGCGATATGCACATCACCGTCGCCACTCGGCGTGTTGATGCCGTCGAGCAGTAGCTCACGGCCAAAAGTCCAGGTCACAGGGGCATCGCCGGGCAGATGGAATGTCATGCGCACGGCGTAGGGATCCCTCACCTCGTAATGGAGTTCCACCGGGATCCGGAACGCCAGTTCCTCGGAGACGAGGAAGCTCATCAGGACCTCGGCCTGCACCGACTCGCGCATCGCTGTACTCCGGAGTAGATGAAACAGTGGCTGGGAATGATCCCCGTTGACCCTCTTGACGCAATCGTCCTGTAAGCGCTAGCAGATCACAAGGAGTAATTTTTCAGATACGGAAAGAGAAGGCGAGCGGGCTGACCAGCGATGCGATCCCGTTGCGTAATCGTTCCACCTCCGGAAGCGGTCGCTCCCGTTGACGGTGGAGCACAGAAAAAGCCACGGCCCGCGCCCTACATGGCAAGGCCGTGGATCGCGAAACCGTGGATCGGAAAGCAGACAATCGCCGCGCCTCAGGCCGACGATCTTGCCGCGACGATTCTGCAGGGCATGTCGACGATTCCGCACAGCGTGTTGTGGGGCCGTGGCCAAGGTCTCACCCCCGGGATGGTGACGGGCGAGGGCCCGCCCGCGGGGGCCGCCCCCGCGTGCCCGCCGCACCCCTGAGGGGGACTGGGGGACGGAGAGATATGTCACTCTAGGGGCAGGCCGGGGGCCGAGATGGTTTCTGGTTCACCTTTCCCTCGCGCGGGCTAACGGGCGTACGGCCCGCTGACTTACCGGTCGCCGCCTACCAGTCGCCCCGCGAGGACGACGAGGACATGAACTTCCGTACGACATAGATGAGTCCGCCGACGAGTGCCACAAAGATCAGCACCTTGAAGAGCACTCCGATCACAAACGCGACCACGCTCATGATCAGCCCGCCGAAGACCACGATGGCGATGACGGGCACCGCGATCCACTTCACCCACCAGGGCAGCCCCGTGAGTATCTCCCGAACCGCCATCGTCCTTACCTCGCTTCACCGAGTGGCACACGTATCCCCTTGCACCATCGATGCTAGAGCCGCCGGGGCGCCCATGGAGGCCGCGCGGCCCCCGCTCTCCCCTGATCCGACCCTGAGCCACCCCTGAGAAACGGAATCCCGAGCGACGCCGAGAGACCCCTGGAGACCCCGGGAGACATGGTCAGCCTTCGGGACACGGTCGGCTCCCGGGACACGGTCAGCTCTCGGGCGGCGAGAACACGACCATCACCCGCAGATCCTCCGTGATGTGGTGGAACTTGTGCGCGACTCCGGCCGGCACATAGACCACGCTGCCCCGGCCGACCTGGGTCGTCTCCATCCCCACGGTGATCGAAGCCCGGCCGCTCACGACGAAGTACACCTCGTCCTGCCGGTGCGGCTGCTGCGGGTCGATCTCCCCGGCGTCCAGCGCGTACAGGCCCACTGACATGTTGCGTTCGCGCAGAAACTGCAGATACGCCCCGTCGTTGGCGGCACGCTCCGCCTCCAGCTCATCAAGTCGGAATGCCTTCATGCCACGATCAGACCATGAAGAATTTCGTAGTCAAGACGATCGCCAACGCGGGCGCTCTGGCAGTGGCCATCTGGCTGGTCCCGGACATCACGCTCACCGGTGACAACACCGCCAACCAGGCCTTGACGCTGGTGCTCGTGGCACTGGTCTTCGGCCTGGTGAACTTCATAGTCAAGCCGGTGGTGAAGCTCCTGACGCTGCCACTGTTCATCCTCACGCTCGGCCTGATCACCCTGGTGATCAACGCCCTGATGCTGCTGCTGACCTCATGGCTCGCGGACAAGCTGGACCTGAGCTTCCAGGTCGACGGCTTCTGGACTGCCGTCCTCGGCGGACTGATCATCTCGATCGTCTCCTGGGCCCTGCACGTCGCGCTCCCCGACAATGACTGACCACCCCGTGACCGGCGGCAGCAGAGACACCGACAGCATGGACATCGGGGACGGTACGCGGGCCGTACGGGCCGGGCTGCCGGAGCCCGTGCCGTACGAACCGACCCTGCCGGGGCCGGTCTTCGCCGCCCACTACCACCTCCCGGGCGAGCCGACGGGCCCGTACACCTACGGACGGGACGAGAACCCGACCTGGACCCGTCTCGAACAGGCCATCGGCGAGCTGGAGGCGCCGGGGGAGTCCGTCGAGACCGTCGTCTTCGCCTCCGGCATGGCCGCGATCTCGGCGGTGCTCTTCTCGCAGCTCCGCGCCGGAGAGACCATCGTGCTGCCGGACGACGGCTATCAGGCCCTGCCGCTGCTGCGGGAGCGGCTGGAGGCGTACGGCGTGACGGTACGGACGGCGCCGACCGGCGGCGATGCCCAACTCGGCGCTCTCGACGGCGCCAGGCTGCTCTGGATCGAGACCCCGTCCAACCCGGGGCTCGATGTCTGCGACATCCGGCGCCTGGTGGACGAGGCGCATGCCGCGGGCGCTCTCGTCGCCGTCGACAACACCCTCGCCACTCCGCTCGGCCAGCGGCCCCTGGAGCTGGGCGCGGACTTCTCCGTGGCCAGCGACACCAAGGGCATGACGGGCCATGGCGATATCCTCCTCGGCCATGTGACCAGCGCGGATCCCGCGCTGGCGGCGGGGGTACGGCACTGGCGCAAGGTCGTCGGGGCGATCCCGGGGCCCATGGAGGCCTGGCTCGCGCACCGTTCGCTGGCCACGCTCCAGCTCCGCGTCGACCGGCAGTGCGCGAACGCGCTGACGCTGGCCCGGGCGCTGGAGGGGCGCGACGAGGTGACCGGGCTGCGCTACCCCGGGCTGCCGGGCGACCCCTCGTACCCCGTGGCCTCGCGGCAGATGCGGCGGTTCGGCTCCGTGGTCTCGTTCGTACTGCCGGACCGGGAGCGCGCCGAGCGCTTTCTCGGCGGACTGCGGCTGGTGGACGACGCGACAAGCTTCGGCGGGGTACGGTCGACCGCCGAGCGCCGCGGGCGGTGGGGCGGCGACGCCGTACCGGAAGGTTTCATCCGCTTCTCCGTCGGGGCCGAGGATCCCGAGGACCTGGTGGCGGATGTACTGCGCGCGCTGGCCGGGTCGGCTCGCTGAGCAGTGCGTTCGCCACAGCGTTCGTCGCCGCGATCGTCGCTGTGTATGTCGCGGGGACGCAGACGGTCCGAGCCTCCCCCCTCATGGCTCGGACCGTCCTGGGTTCCGTGCGTTCCACGCGCGGAGAACCGTTCGCCCAAGGCTAGTTGACTCTGCGTCAGTGTCCAATCACAGTAGCGACAGCAACCTATCGACTTATTTATAGTTGACGGTCCGAAGACGGCGCGGGGGCGTGGTACGAGACAGGAGAGCGGTACTCGGAACATGGACCTCGCTCTGCTGCGCACCTTCGTCACCGTCCACCGCGCCGGCTCCTTCACCCGGGCGGCGGCCCTGCTCGGCCTCTCCCAGCCCGCCGTGACCAGCCAGATCAGAACCCTGGAGCGACAGCTCGGCCGCCCGCTCTTCCTGCGCCAGGCCCGGGGCGTGACCCCCACGACGATCGGGGACGAACTCGCGCAGCGGGCGGCTCCCCATCTCGACGCGCTGGTCGAGATCGCCGAGACCGGCCTCGACGAGGAATCCGGCATAAGGACGCTCCATCTCGCCGGGCCGCCGGAGTTCACTTCGCTGCGCGCGCTCCCCGCGCTCGCCCCGCTCACGGCCCAGGGCCTCGCGCTGCGCACCTCGTTCTGCGGCAATGCCGAGGAGGCCCTGGACGGGCTGGCAGCCGGACACCACGATCTGGTCATCGCCACGGCCAGGCCCCGGGGCGGACTGTTCACCGCGACTCCCCTGTGCGACGAGGAGCATGTGCTGGTCGCCGCGCCCCGCTGGGCCGCGCGGCTGGGGCACACGGTGCTGCGCGAGGGGCATGTGGTGCTGGAGCGGCTGCCGGTGGTGGAGGTGCACGAGTCCCTGCCACTCGTCTCGCGCTACTGGACGGCCGTCTTCGACTCCCGGCCGGCCGCCGCGGGCACGGTGATCGCGCCCGATCTGCGGGCCGTACTGGAATGCGCGGTGGCGGGCGCGGGCCTTGCCGTACTGCCCCGCTATCTCTGCCAGGGGGCGCTGGAGCGGGGAGAGGTGGTCGCGCTCCTCGATCCGCCGGTGCCCCCGCTGCGTACCTACTTCCTGGTCGTACGCACCGGGACCCTCGCCCTGCCGCCGGTCGCGCGGGCGCACGAGTGGCTGCTGCGCGCCGCGGCGGACTGGTGACCGCACGGCGGGCGGGAGTTTCAGAACGGGTGGTACGGGCGAACCTCTTCCCATGACCGAACGGCCCGTGGTCAAGCGCACCGCACGCGCCATCCTGCTCGACGGGGACGATCTGATCCTCATCAAACGCACCAAGCCGGGGGTGGATCCGTACTGGATCACTCCGGGCGGCGGGGTCGAGACGGCGGACACCACCGTCGTCGACGCGCTCCACCGCGAAGTCCACGAAGAACTGGGCGCCAAGATCGTCGATGTGGTGCCGTGCTTCGTCGACACCGTGGAGCACATCGCCGGCGGCGGAGTGACCGGCGTCAAGGTGCAGCACTTCTTCGTCTGCCGGCTGGAGTCGATGGACACCTCGCTGCGGCACGGCCCCGAGATGGACGAGCCCTGCGGGGAGTACGAGATCGTCCGGGTGCCGTTCAGCAGGGTCGGGATCGCCGCCGTCCATCTCGTACCGCTGTCGCTGCGGCACTATCTGGACGGAAATATCGAGGGCGTGCGCGCGATGCACGCCCCCGACCTGGGCTGACGCCCTCGAAGCCGCCGGCCTGGGCTGATGGCCGCCACTGAGTCGTGTCCGTCGCTGATGGTCGCCGCCGAGTCGTGTCCGTCCGTGGGCCGGGCGCGCGGTGTCCGTCCGTGGGCCGGGCGCGCGGTCAGTTGGCGCCGGCCGCCACCAGCTCTTCGAGTGAGTCGTGGCGTATCCGCTCGGACGGAATCCCCGCGCCCTTGAGCGCGTCCAGCCCGCTGCGGATCATCCCGGGCGGCCCCGACAGATACGCGTCGTACTCGTGCCAGGGACCGTGCTCGCGCACCGCCTCCGGAAGCTGTCCCTTCAGGCCCTGGCTGGGACCCTCGGCGACCACCGGGCGTACAGAGAGCCAGGGGTGCTCGCTCTGGAGCCGCAGCATCGTCTCGATGTCGTACAGGTCCTGATCGCTGCGCGCGCCGTAGAAGACCTCGACCGGACGCCGGTGCCCGTGCTCGGCGACATCCTCGACGAGCGCCTTGATCGGCGCGATGCCGGTGCCGCCGCCCAGACAGAGCAGACCGTTCCGGCTGCTGTGGTCGACGGTCATCGAGCCGGCGGGCGGGCCGAGGCGCAGCACATCGCCCGGACCGGCGTGGTGGACAAGGGCGTTGGAGACCCAGCCGGCCGGGACGGCCTTGATGTGGAAGGACAGCAGCCCGTCCGGGCGCGGCGCCGAGGCGAACGAGTAGTGCCGCCAGACCCGGGGCCACCACGGCGTCTCCAGGCTGGTGTACTGCCCGGCCAGGAAGGGGTACGGCTGGTCGGGCCGGACCGTGACGACGGCTATGTCCGGGGTGCGCAGTTCGTGCGAGACCACTTCGGCCTGCCACCAGGCCGGGGCGTACACCTCGTTCTCGGCGGCGGCGTCGATCATGATCTGCGAGATGGTCGTGTACGTCCTGACCCAGGCGGCCTCGGTCTCGTCGTCCCAGGTCAGGAGGGCGTAGCGGGTCAGCGCGCCGATGAGGGCCTCGCCCACGGCGGGGTAGTGCGCGGCCTGGGTGCCGTACTTCCGGTGCCCACGCCCGAGCTGACGGAGATAGCCGGTCAGGATGTCCGGGGTGTCCATGTGCTCGGCGGCGGTGAGCAGGGCCTTGAGGAGACGGTCGCGCTGGGCGTCCATGGCCGCGGGGAACAAGCCGCGCAGATCGGGGTGGCGGACGAAGAGCAGCGCGTAGAAGTACGAGGTGAGCTGGTCGGCGACGGGCGCGACCTCGTCCAGCGTGCGGCGGATGAGGACCGCGTCGGGGGACGCGTTGGCGTCCTCGGCGAAGAGCGAGCCGGAGGTCTCGGGCGCGGGGGTGGACGGCTGCGAGGCCGGCACCTCGGGAGGCAGCGCGGCGGACACCGGAGCCTCGCGCGGCACCGGAGCTTCCTGGGGCAGCGGAGCCGCCTGGGGAGGCAGCGGACCGGCGCCCCGGGCCTCACCGGCGCGCGGTTCAGGGGAGCGCTGCTCACCGGCGCTCGGTGCGGCGGCGCTCGGCTCGGCTACGCGCGGTGCGGCGGCGCTCGGTGCAGAGGCGCCGGCATCCGTGGCTCGCGGCTGGGCCTCGGGCCCTGGCGCGGCGGGCGGCGGTCCGGCGGGGGTCTGTACGGCCGGGGGGCGCCCCTCGGGGGGCTGCTGTACGGGACCGGGCCGGACCGGGGCCTGCACGGAGGCTTGTACGGGGGCCTGCTGTACGGGCTCCTGCCGCGCGCCGCCGGATCGTACGGCGGCCTCCCCCGAGCCCGCGGGAGAGGCGGGCCGCGGTGCTCCGCCGGTCGCGCCCGGCATACCGGGGCCCTCGTGGACCGGCGGATGCGCGGCCGGTACGTCCCCGCCGCGCGGCCCCTTGGTGCGGGGCCGGAAGGCGTCGGGTACATCGTTCACGGGCGCCGGAGGACGGGAGGCGGCATCTGGCCGGCTGTCATGCCCTGCGGGGCCCTCGCGCAGCGGCCGTCCGGGACGCGCCGCCCCGGAACCCACCGGGCGTATGGACGCAAGTGACCGGCTCGGCACGGGTATTCGCTCCCGGCCGGCCGCCTCCGGCGTGCCGTCCGCGGTCCGCTCCGCCGTACCGGAGTCCGTGCGGCCGTCGCCGCTCGGCGCTCTGCGGGGAGCGAACCAACCGCCCCTTCCGTTCCCTCCGGAAGTGCCGTTGTCGGCCGACGTGGTGGTCGGAGCGTCCATGGTGTGCCTCGCCTCGAACATCTTTCGGTCGGTCTGCGCACTTCCGCTGGCCCGGAATACGCTAGCAATTCCCCGCTCTGACTAGGACTGTTGGCAGCCCACATTAGCCGCCGCCATACCCCTGACCGGGGTTGGAACCGGCAGAGTGTGAGATTGACCGCTGTCCCTGCCGTCGCAGCATGGCAGGAAGTGTCAGCGCATGGGACAAAGAGCGCGAAGTCCGGCCATCCACACCGGATTTACCGTTAGGCTCCATTGCTCCCGTGCCCATTCGCGGTTTGCGGCCGCGTTTTCCGCGGCACCTCCGGGCCAGCGTATTACTGCCGCGGGGGCCCCACTTACCGTACGGGGCAGACGAGTTGGTACGCCTCGCGCAGATCGCCTCCGCTGTACGTGTGGGTGGCCAGCCCGGACAGATGGTGGTCCGCATTCACCGCCACCGCCCTGGGCACCACCGCAAAGATCTCGGCGTCCGACATGGAATCACCGTAGGCAACGCAGTCGTCCAGCCCTACCCCGAACTCTGCACACAGCCGGTTCGCGACCTTCACTTTCGCCGCCGGGCTGAGAATGCCCGCGCGGTCGACCGGCTCGGTGAAAGGCACCACCGGCCAGCGTGAACCATGGGCCGCGTGCGCACCCCAGTCCAGCAGCCGCGTAACAAAGAAGTCGGGCGAGAGGGAAATAACGGCACAGTAATCACCTTGGCTCCGGATATCCGCCCAGACCTCACGGATTCCGGCCAGCCAGGGCGCCCCCTCAAAGGCCGCCGACACCTGCGCCACGGTCAGATCGGCCCAAAGCTCCCGCGCCCGCACAGCGAACTCGTCGGGGGCCATCCCCCGGGAGAAGAAGTCGGCCTCCAGCTCGGCGATTTCAGCGCTCAGCCCGAGCTGCCGGGAGATCTCCACAGCGGCGGCCGATCCACGGATGAGCGTTCCATCGAGGTCAAAGAGATGCAGTCTGCGTACGCTCGCCATGTACGCCGAGGTTAGTACGTACGGTTACTCCCGTCGTCAGACGCCCTCCCGCCGGCCGGACGGCACTGTGTTTCACGTGAAACCACTCACGCGGCCCGTCCGCCGGGCGCTCCTCGTTGTCCATGTCGCCACCTCTGTGAGCTGGCTTGGGCTCACCCTCGGTCTGCTGACGCTTGGTGCCACCGCCTTCATCACCGATGACCCCGCCACCACCCAGGCCTGCTACGAGGCCATGAAGATCCTCGCCAACTGGCTGATCGTCCCGGTGGCACTGCTCGCCCTGGTCAGCGGGCTGGTGCTCTCGCTCGGTACGCCTTGGGGCCTGGCCCGCCACTGGTGGGTCTGGATCAAGCTCTGGCTCACTCTGATCACCTTCGTGGCGACGGTCTTCGCACTGCGTCCGACCATCAATCGCGCCGCGGACATCGGGATATCCGACATCAGCCTGGTCGCCGCGCCCATCGTGGCAAGTTCCGCGTATCTCTTTATGACCGCGATCTCGGTGCTCAAGCCCTGGGGCCCGACCCGGCGCGGCCGACGCCATCGGATCATGACCACTTCCCGCACCACTTCCCGCAAACTGGTGGACGAACGATCATCGACTCCGACAGCCTGATCCCCATGCCGACAGCGACACCACTCTCCGCACTGCCGATCCGCCGTCTGACCATGAACGACCTCATGTCCTGTGCGGACCTCGCCGAGGACCGCGGCTGGGCGCGGGAGGAGCGCAGGTGGGGTCTGCTGCTGACGGCGGGCACCGGATACGGCATCGACGATCCGGAGGGCAGAGGGCTGGCCGCCGTCTGCGTGGTCACCTCGTACGGTTCCGCGTACAGCGCCTCGTACCGGTCCTACGGGTCCCCGAGCGGCTCCTCGTACGGCTCCCGCTCCGGGAACGAGACCTCGCACCTCAGGGCGTACGGCGGCTCGGGCGACCAGGGTCTCGCCGCGATCGGCATGATGCTGGTCGCCGGACGCCATGCCCGGCAGGGCCTCGGCCGCCGGCTGATGACCCATGTACTGCACGAGGCGGGGGACACTCCGCTCGTCCTGCATGCCACGGAGTACGGCCTGCCCCTCTACCAGCAGCTCGGCTTCACCGGCGTCGGCGCGACGGAGACGGTTCTGGGGCACTTCAAGGCCCCGGAGCCGCTGTCGGTACCGCAGACTCAGGCGATGACCCGGCCCGCGACCGCCGATGATCTGTCGGCCATCGTCCGCCTGGACAGCGAGATCTTCGGTGTGGACCGCACCCATATGATCGTGCGCCTCCCCGTCTTCGCGGACCATCTCAGGGTCGCGGAGGACGGCTCAGGGCTCATCGGATACGCGGCGGTCTGGCCCACGCCCGCGGCGGATGTGATCGGCCCGCTGATCGCCAAGGACACCGAGACGGCAAAGGCCCTTGTCAGCTCCCTGGCCGCGGCGACCGCCGATTCCGGCCGGCCGGTGCGTACGGCGATCGACATACGCCACGAAGAGCTGCTGGCCTGGGTGAAGGACCGCGGTATGGAACCGTCCGCCCGGACCACCACGATGGTTCATGGCATCCCGGATCAACCGGGCGACTGGACCCGGCGGTTCGGACCGCTGAATCTGGCAACGGGCTGAACTGGCGGCGGACCGTGGCGGTGCGACCGGTCGGCCAGGAGCGCCCGCCAAGCCCGTGGATCCCTTGGATCCCGTGGATCCCGCCGCTGAGACCCCGGCGTACCCTGCGGATCATGAGTGATCCGGAGATACGGCCCGCGGCCCCCGACGACATCCCCGCCATTGTGGCCATGCTCGCGGACGATCCGCTGGGTGCCCAGCGCGAGTCCCCCGACGACCTCGCCCCGTACATCGCGGCCTATCAGCGCCTCGCGAGCGACCCGAACCAGCATCTGATGGTGGCCGTACGCGATGGCCGGGTGGTCGGTACGCTCCAGCTCACCATCGTCCCTGGACTCTCCCGGCGCGGTGCCCTCCGCTCGATCATCGAGGGGGTACGCGTCCATCGCGATGAGCGCGGCAGCGGGCTCGGCACCCGGTTCATCGAGTGGGCGGTCCATGAATCCCGGCGCCAGGGCTGTCAGTTGGTCCAGCTCACCTCCGATGCAAGCCGCATCGACGCCCATCGCTTCTATGAACGGCTGGGCTTCACCGCCTCGCATCTGGGCTTCAAACTCCAGCTCTGAACCCCGAGCCCCGAAGAGCCCGCCGGAGAGCATCCGGCGATGCCTGTTTCACGTGAAACATCCGCTTGTTTCACCATGTCGAACCGCGCCAGCCACCCTCGTCCACCCCGCCGGGCACATCCGCCTCGGGGTCATAGGGATGGCGGGTAAAGGCGAACGAACCGAGGTCGAGATGGTCCACCGAGCCGTCCGGCCTGCGCACCACCCGCAAGGTCTCCCCCGCGTAGTAGCCATCGAGCCCCGTCCAGGTGCCATCCGGCTCCGCAGCAAAGCGCGAGCCACGCCCACCGCCGCGCAGCGGATACAGCTCCACCCCTCGGTCCGCCACCAGCTTCAGCCCAAAGGCAGAGGTGCCCCAGTACCACGGTCCGGTGAGGTCCAGCAGCTGCTGGTCGACCTCGGGCAGTGGACGCCAGGGCTCCGGGATCCGAGGCTCGGCATCGGCCACAATCCCGATGAGATCGGCGGCGACCGCCCCGGCCGCCGGTCCCGAGGTGGCATTGGCGAGCACCACGGCCCCCACCCCGTCCGCCACGCTCACCCACAGGGTGGCGACAAAGCCGGGCAGTGACCCGGTATGGCCGGCCAGGCTCCGGCCGCGCCGGCGGGCAAGCTGTGTACCGAGACCGTAGCCGCCGTCCCACTGCCCGGCCTCGGGCGGTGCTGACGGGGTCCGCATCTCCCGTACGGACTCGGCGCTCAGCACCGTGTCGTCGCCCTCGGCAAGGAAGACGGCGAAGCGGCAGAGATCGGCGGCGGTCGACCAGAGCTGTCCCGCCGGGGCCATCAGCCCGAGATCCATGGCGGGCTCGGGCAGCATCACATCGGCCCAGGGATGCACGGCCCAGCCTCCGGCATGCGGGGCGACGGGCTGAGCGGTCGTACGGTCCATCCCCAGCGGCTCCAGGACCTCCCGCCGCAGCGCCTCCTCCCAGGACACGCCCCGTACGGCCTCGATCAGCGAACCGAGCAGGGTGTAGCCGGGGTTGGAGTAGTGGTGACGGCGTCCGGACGGATGGAGTGCGGGCCGCTCGCCGAGGACATCGGAGAGTTCCGGGCGTGACGTGCCCGGCGTCCGCTCCCACCAGGGCGCCGGGGTCTCGGCGGCCAGTCCCGCGGTGTGGTCGAGAAGCTGGGCGACGGTGACCTCGCCCACTCCCGTGCCCGGCAGGTGCTTCTCCAGAGGGTCGCTGAGATCGAGCAGCCCTTCGTCGCGCAGCCGCAGCACCAGTACGGCGGTGAAGGTCTTGGTGATCGACCCGATGCGGTACTGGGTATCTGCGTCCGGGGCATGCCCGTCCACACAGGTACGGGAGCCCGTCCAGACCATCCGTCCCTCGCGGGCCACCGCGGCGACCAGCGAGGGCGCGCGCCCCTCGGACTGCGCGAGGGCGATGCGGTGCAGCAGGGCTCGTCGGGTGCCGGGCAGCAGCTCTTCGTAGGGCGATGCAGGCGATGGGGACGATTCAGGCGATGTCATGAGCCACATCTACCGGTGCCGCCCCGCCGAGTCGACTCCATTTCGCGGACTGCCGAACGGCCGGTACGGGCGAGTCGACGCGCGTTGCGCGCCGCTTGCGGTCCGGCCCGTATACGTATTCCCGCGTACACCCGAGTCGTACATCCGAGCTGTATGCCCCTGTCCGAGTCGTATGCCCGGGAAGGCTGACCGTGGATCTTCGCTACTGGCTGCCACGTGCGGTGGATGTGGCCGAGCAATGGGGCGAGCGGTTCGGCCCGTACGAGCCGCATACGGCGCACCGGGTGAGCGACGAGGCGTTCGCCGAGGCGTTCGGCCGCTTCGCCAAGCGGATGGACGACAACTACCCCTTCTTCCATCCCCGTTACGCCGGGCAGATGGTGAAGCCGCCGCATCCGGCCGCGGTCGTCGGCTATCTCACGGCGATGCTGTTCAACCCCAACAACCACGCCGCGGAGGGCGGTCCCGCGACCACCGAGATGGAACGGGAGTGCGTCGCGGCCCTGGCCGAGATGTTCGGCCTGCCCGCGCATGTCGGGCATCTCACGACGAGCGGCACGATGGCGAACCTCGAAGCGCTGTATGTGGCCCGGCGGCTGCATCCGGACCGCGGGGTCGCGTACAGCTCGGAGTGCCACTACACGCACGAGCGGATGTGCGAGGTGCTGGGCGTCGAGGGCCACCGGGTGGCGGTCGACGCGTACGGGCGGATCGATCTGGACGCGCTGGAGAGCCTGCTCAGGACGGGCCGGATCGGCACGGTGGTGGTGACCACGGGCACCACGGGTCTGGGGGCTGTGGACCCGGTGCACGAGGTGCTGCCCCTGGCCCGGCGGTACGGGGCGCGGGTGCATGTGGACGCGGCGTACGGCGGTTTCTACGCGCTGCTCGGGCGGGCCGACGCCCCCGAGGGGATCGACCCGAGGCCGTGGCAGGCGGTCGCCGAGTGCGACTCGGTCGTGGTGGATCCGCACAAGCACGGCCTCCAGCCCTATGGCTGCGGGGCGGTGCTCTTCCCGGATCCGCGCGCGGGCCGGCACTTCGCGCACGACTCGCCGTACACCTACTTCACCGATGCCGAGCTGCACCTGGGCGAGATCAGCCTGGAGTGCTCACGGGCGGGTGCCGCGGCGGCCGGGCTGTGGCTGACCCTCCAGCTCCTGCCGCTCACGCCGGACGGGTTCGGGGCGATCCTCACGGCCAACCGCCGCGCGGCGCTGCGCTGGGCGGATCTGCTGGAGGCCTCGGACGCCCTGGAGCTGTACCAGCGGCCCGATCTCGACATCGTCAACTACTTCCCGGTGACCCGGCCGGCCTCGCTGTCCGCCGTCGACGCGGCGTCCGGACGTCTGCTGCAGGACGGCATGACCGCTCATCAGGAGCCGGTCTTTCTGAGTGTGCTGCGTACGGACGCCGAGGCGTTCGTACGCCGGCATCCGCGGATCGTCCGCGACGCCGATGCGGCACGGGTAATGCGCAGTGTCCTGATCAAGCCGGAGGCCGAGCACTATCTCGACCGCCTGCACGCCCGGGTGGAGCAGCTCGCCGTACGCGGCGAGGAGCGGTAGCGCCACGGCCCCCGCACCGCCTTCCGGAGGGAACCGTTGTCCACGATCGAAAGTCCGCCGCGTGGTGTCCCGCGCCGTCCTGCCAGGCCGGACACCGATGATCTGGCCGCGCTGCTGGCCGCGGCCTTCCACGACGATCCGCTGACCCGCTGGATCATCCCGGACGGCCGGCGCCGGGCGGAGCTGCTGCCCGGCCTGTTCCGGATCTTCGTCGAGGTCTCGCACGACTACGACGGGGTGGCCGTCTCGCCGTGCGGCGACGCGGTGATGCTGTTCCTGCCGCCGGGAGCCTCGAAGGAGGTGGACGAGCGCGGGGAGGAGCTGGAGCGGCGGTTCGCCGAAGCCCTCGGGGAGTACGCCGAGCCGCTCGGGACCATCGTCAGGCTCCAGGCCGAGCGCCATCCGGCCGGACCCGACCACTACTACGCGTCGTTCGGCGCGGTCCGCCCCTCGCGGCAGCGGAACGGCCTGCTCTCGGCGCTGCTTCAGGAGCTGATCGACCGAGCCGACCGGGAGGGCCGTCCGGCGTACGCGGAGGCCAGTTCGCCCGGTGGCGAGACGCTCTGCCTCCGGCAGGACTTCGTACAGCTTGGCGACGACATCGTGCTGCCGGACGGCGGCCCGTCGCTCCGGCCCATGTGGCGGGACCCGCGATGAGGGGCGACGAGCAGATCCGGTTCTGGACGGCGGCCGAGGTGGCGGCGGGTGAGGTGCCGGAGCGCCATCTCCACCACCTCCGCGAGGTCCTGGAGTGGAGCGGCGACTTCCTGGTGTCCGGCCATCCCGAGCTGGGCCGCAGCGGCCCGGTGTGCCCGTACACCCAGCCCTCGCTGCGCAAGCAGCTCTTCCACCTGGCCGTCCTGGCCGACGCCGGGAGTACGGACCTGTCCGCGGCCGTCGGCTCCCTGCGGGCCTGGTACGAGCGGCTCTCGGCCGACCTGGACGAGGAGGACCAGGAGCTGCTGACCCTGCTGCTGGTGCTGCCGCACTTCGACCGTACGGACTCGGGCGAGCTGGACGAGCTTCAGCGCAAGGCGAAGGACGAGTTCGTGGCCGACGGCCTGATGATCGGCCAGTTCCACCCGGTGTGCGAGGAGCCGGGCCTGTGGAACTCCGGCTTCCGCCCGCTGCGCGCTCCCCTGCCGCTGCTGGCGGTCCGTAAGCTCCTCGTCTTCGACCTGCCGTTCCTGCTGGGCGACGACACCCACATGGACCACTACCTCCGCCGCTTCGCCCCGGCCATCCCGGCCCGCGTCCGCGACCAGCTGGTCAGCCGAGTGGTCGCCTGACCCCACCCGAGCCCCGGTGCCCCGCCCCCTGCCGACGGAGCGGGGCACCGGCCACCGCTGCCGCTGCCGGCAGAGGGGCGGCCGCCTCTAGGGTGTGCATCGCGAAAGTCGACCGATCGGCCCGGAGGTGCCATGTCCTTGCGGATGAAGTTGACGGCGATAACACTCGACTGCCCTGATCCGCAGGCTCTGGCGGCGTTCTATCAGCAGGCCACGGGCCTCGAACCCCACCCGAAATCCGACGCCGACTTCGCCGGTCTCAGCCGTGAGGACGGCCTCTTCATCGGCTTCCAACGGGTCGACGCCTACCGGGCCCCACGCTGGCCCGACCAGACCGTCCCCCAGCAGTTCCACCTCGACTTCGCGGTCGACAACCTGGACGAGGCCGAGGCCCGGCTACTGCAACTGGGCGCGGGCAAACCGGACCACCAGCCGGGCGGAGACAGGTGGCGGGTCTTCACCGATCCGGCGGGGCATCCCTTCTGCGTGGTCGGATACGGGCCAACTCAAAACCTTGAGGCCCTATAGATCCGGATAGATGCAGGTTCCGCGTTTCGGTGTCACATGCCGATGCTGTGAGCTGGTCGTTCTGACGGTTCCGCGTTCTGCGTCACCTTGATCGTTCCACGCTCGGTGTCAATTCCCGGACGGTGCGGGCTCCAGACGGCTCGCGACGTGCGGAGCAGAGGGCTCCGACCAGGCTGTCCAAGGACCTGGGCAAGAGGCCACTTGGACAAGGAAAAGGCAACTTCGACATGGCCCGCAAAGGCAGCTACTTTCACCTGGCCTTCGGCGGTCGCCCATGGTCGTACAGGGGTTCCTTCAGGCTGAGTTGGTCACGCCCCACGAATCCTCGCCCCATGCGTAAGCCACCGAACCGGGTCCACACCAGGCACCGCCAACCAGGGAGAGACGCATGCCCCATCTTGCTCTGTACACGTTCGGCGTCCTGAAGTCGCCCCTCACCGATCCCGCACGTCTTACGCGGGAGTTCCACGAGAGCGGTGAGGCCGCCTACCGGGAGATCGGCCAGCACCCTGGATACCTCGCTCGTGCTGAAGCGGCAGATCGCAGCCTGGGCGCACGGACGGATTTCGACTCGGACTGGGGTGAATGGGGAGAGTTTGCTGTTCCGGCCTGGTACGGGAAAGGCCGCACTGTGGAAACCACCGCCCTGGCCGCGACCCTCTCACTCTGGACCGACCTGCGCCCCGCCTTCGACTCCATCTACGCCGGTCTGCACCGCGCGGCGCTCAACAGGCGTTACGACTGGTTCGAGAGGACAGGACACCCGGGTTACGTGTTCTGGTGGGTCTCCGACGGCGTGATACCCACCTGGCAGGACGGGGTTTCCAGGCTGGAGCACCTCCACGACCACGGCTCAGCGCCGCACGCCTTCACCTTCCACGACTCGTTCGCACCGGACGGAACTCCGACCAGAATCAAAGACGGACAGATGATACGGAACCGTGGAATATGATATCGGAACGCGGAACCCACAATAGATTGCAGGGTCTCGCGGCTCATGACATCGGGCGGTGACGTGACCTGCAGTTTCTCCGTTTGTCTCAGGGGTTGGCCGGAGGGTTCAGTCTCACCGCCGTCTCATTTCCTGCGGGGACGTCGTTGGCCAAAGCGATCACGTGCGCCCCGAAGGGCCCGACTTCGAAGTGCCTCAGCGCATGTGGCGGAGTGCACCATGGTGCGGTGACGAGCAATCACAGGACCAGGCGGATGGCGCATCGTGTCACTGCCTGGCGGAGACCTCGGTGTCTGGTCTGGTCCTGGGCCGAGAGAGAGCCAGTCCCGTGCCGTGGTCTGAGGTCAGTCCCACCACAGCACGACAAGCAGACCCCCGCCGGCTGCCTTCCCGTAGAACTCGCGCAGGGCTATGAAATGGCCCAGCAGATACTCCCTCGGACCGCCAACGACCCCCTCGGCCCCATGGCCGATCAGCGAACCCGCTTCCTCGTTGTCGGCTGGGAGCGCCGCCAGAATCGCCTCGATGTCGATCTCGCCAATCAGCGCCGAAACATGAGCGACTGCGGCCGCCGAGAGGGCCGTTGGAGCGGGGCCGAAGGCGCCGATGGCATTCGGGTGCGTGTTGAGGAAGCCCAGGTCGAGTGCGGTGTCGCCCTCGGTGGCGTGCCTGAGCGCATTCAGGTGGATGGTGTCGAGCCGCGCCAACTCACAGGCACGTTCCAGCATGGCCGGCGCCCAGTCCAGATCCAGACAGTCGGAAGACGGCGGATCCCACTGAGGATCGCCGTCCGGTGATGCGTTGGCTGACTGACGGCAGGCGGCAAGGTAGTCCGCCGTGACTCTGACAAGTTGCTGGGTGACGGCCACAACGGCAGTATCCCGAAGGCGTTCGCGTACCGCGCATTGAAGTCAGTTGTCCTCGGCCTGCCGAGTTGGAATGCTCCTGCGGTGGTCAGCACGAACGAGGAGCTCCCATCCGAGTCCGGATGGGATGGCTCCTACTATCGCGTCCGAACCAACGGCTTCGAGGCCCTCTTTCTTCCCAGTCCTGATGAGATGCTCGACGAGGTCTGCAACGTAGACGCTGAGGTCCATCTTCCTGACGGCTCGCGCTGGAGTGCGACGATCTTCACCGTGGCCGAGGTCAGCCGGTTGATGAGGCGGTGGGAGGAGACCGGGGAGGCGGCGGGCGGCAGGTGCTTCTGGTGCTCGGACGGGCTCATCGTGCGGGACCCGGGCATCGCCGGGATAGTCGACGTGATCGCCCAACTTCTTGCATCGGGAGAGTTCGACGGGGCCTTTCACCGCCTCGACGATTCGGCTTGAATCTCAGAGCTCATGACTGTGCACCGCGTTGAAGTGTCCGAACTGCTCGCAGAACTTTCTTCCCCAAAGGCGTCAACGCCATCGGGCGCCCGCGTTCGGCCCTTGTCAGGAGCAGCCCACCCAGCTCCCGCTCGATCCGGTTGATCTGTGCGACAAAGGTGAAGGCGTTGAGACTGAGACCGGTCGCGGCGGCACCGAGGCTCGGATAGGCAGCCGCGGCGGCGAATCTGCTGAGGCGTTCGAAGGCGCCTTGGCCGCTGAGCGCTGGCCGAAGGATGCGTGGCGCTCGGCTGGCATCGTCGATGGCGCGAAGTGCCAGGTCGTGGCTGGCGCCTCCGCGTGATCGAAGTGGGACGTTGTGGGTCTTAGCCCACCGGGCCATGTTCGCGGTGCTCATGCCTTTCTCGCAGGCGAGGTCGGGCAGAGTCCGCAGGCGAACGACGTACTGCTCGAACAACCAGTCCCGGTCGACGGGTCCCCGGCGCTTGTAGTCCTGGGCACCGTTGCGGAGCGGGACGCCGTACTCGCGGGCGAGGTCGATCAGCACCTTGCGGGAGAAACCGGTGAGTTCGGCAATCTGCGGAAGAGAGCGGTGTTCGTCCACGTAGAGGCGAGTAAAGGTCTCTCTCGGCACCTTCAGCCGGGCCTTGTAGCGGGTGTGGCCCGTGGCCCTGGCCGCAGTCTTCGTTGGCGGGAGGGCGGGAGCCGGCTGCTCTTGCAGGATCAGGCGGATCGCCTCGACACTCGTGCCGAAGGCCTCGGCCGCGTGCTGGACTGGATTCTTGCGCTGGCGGATGAGCTGGTGCAGGCGGGGGACGTCGATCTGGCCCGGATCGGGGCCGGGAAGGTCGAGCCCGGTCAGCAGGGTGAGAGGTGGCTGCCAAGTCACCGGTTCTCGGTGGATGCCGTGGCTGGCAAGGAAGTTCCGGGCTTCTTCCGTCAGTGCCTGGGCGAGTTGGGGGGTCTGGAGGGCCGCATAGCGGGCGCTGACAGCCCGGAACTGTGCCTCGTTGATGCCGAGGTAGCCCGGGGCGACTTCGGTGGGAAGACCGCTGATGCGATGGAAGAGCTCGCAGCGGGCGACCATCTCGCGGCGCCCGGTGTCGGGCGAAGTGCCAGTGCTGCGACAGATCTCCCGCCAACGTTCGTACGGCAGCAACTCGGTGTAGTCCAGGCGGCGCCGCCGCCGGTAGTCGATCGGCACGTCGACGGCGTCGAGATACTCGGCCACTCGGACGAGAGCGGTGGTCATCGTGGGCCAGCACGGATGGTCGTCGAGCACCTGGAAGACGCGGGAGATCTCGGTTCCGTCGATGACCGCGCCGAGGTGGTCGGCAGCGTCGTCAAGGGTGATGTTGCTGCCGATGATCAGCAGTGAGGAGGCCAGCACGGGGGCGAGGACGCGGGGATAGATTCCGTCAGGCGGAGTGAGCGGGACGGCCCAGGAAGGCCAGAACGTGCTGGGGATCTTTCGGGCTCGTCGTGCCGTGGCGCGACCTGTCGTCCTCGGACGGCTCGGCAGGGGCGTGACCGTGCGATAGCGGAGCTGTTCGCTGGGACGAAGCGTGGGGGCGAGGGCTGCCAGGTGCACTCCTTGCAGGACAGGGGTCAGACCTCGTCCCCAGCTGTCGATGCTGGCGCTGATCTGCCAGAGCTCCTCGCGCATGGCCTCCAGCAGGACCCTCATCGTCTCGCCGGCCTGGGGGACGTCGCGCTGGTCGAGAACGTGCAAGGCGATGGTCACAGCGACGGCGGTGCTCACGGCCCTCGGCGGGGACATGAAGCCAGGCCGTTCACCGGCCCGGTCCGTGAGCTGGGAGACGGGATCGGGGGTGAGGTGAGCGGTGACAAGGTCGGATGGGACGAGATCAGCAAGGTAGGGCATCGGAAGATCTGCCAGCACCCGGCCGCTGATGGCGCGGATGTCCGTCAATGCCTTCTGCGTCGGCTGAGGGTTGACTGCGTAGGCGCCGAAGTCGGCGGTCACAGATCCGGCTCACGTCTGGGCCATGTCCACGAAGCGGGAGTAGTGGCCCTGGAAGGCCACTGTGATCGTTGCCGTGGGGCCGTTGCGGTGTTTGGCGACGATGAGGTCGGCTTCGCCGGCGCGGGGGGATTCCTTTTCGTACGCGTCCTCGCGGTGGAGCAGGATCACCATGTCCGCGTCCTGTTCGATGGAGCCCGATTCGCGCAGGTCGGAGACCATCGGTTTCTTGTCCGTACGCTGCTCGGGGCCTCGGTTGAGCTGGGAGAGGGCGATGACCGGCAGCTCCAGTTCCTTGGCGAGGAGCTTGAGGTTTCGCGACATGTCCGAGACCTCCTGCTGACGGCTCTCGGCGCGTTTCGAGCCGCCGGACTGCATGAGCTGGAGGTAGTCGATGACCACCAGCTTGAGGTCGTTGCGCTGCTTGAGGCGGCGGCACTTGGCCCGGATCTCCATCATCGAGAGGTTCGGCGAGTCGTCGATGTAGAGGGGCGCCTGCGAGACATCGGGCATCCGGCGGGCCAGCCGGGTCCAGTCCTCGTCCGTCATCGTGCCGGAGCGCATATGGTGCAGCGCCACCCGGGCCTCCGCGGACAGCAGGCGCATCGCGATCTCGTTGCGGCCCATTTCGAGCGAGAAGATCACGCTGGGCAGATTGTTCTTGATGGACGCGGCGCGGGCGAAGTCCAGGGCGAGCGTGGACTTGCCCATCGCGGGGCGGGCGGCGATCACGATCATCTGGCCGGGGTGCAGACCGTTGGTGAGGGAGTCGAAGTCCGTGAAGCCCGTCGGCACCCCGGTCATCTCCCCGCTGCGCGAACCGATCGCCTCGATCTCGTCGAGCGCGCCCTCCATGATGTCGCCGAGCGGCAGATAGTCCTCGCTGGTCCGCTGCTCGGTGACGGCGTAGATCTCGGCCTGCGCGGAGTTGACGATCTCGTCGACATCGCCGTCGGCGGCGTATCCCATCTGCGTGATCTTCGTGCCGGCCTCGACGAGCCGCCGCAGCACCGCCCGCTCGTGCACGATCTCCGCGTAGTACGACGCGTTGGCCGCGGTCGGCACCATCTGGACGAGCGTGTGGAGGACCGAGGCGCCGCCGATACGGTTGATCTCCCCGCGTCTGGTCAGCTCGGCCGCCACCGTGATCGGGTCGGCCGGCTCCCCCTTCGCGTACAGGTCGAGAATCGCCTGGAACACGGTCTCGTGCGCGGGGCGGTAGAAGTCGTGCCCCTTGATGATCTCCACGACATCGGCGATGGCGTCCTTGGACAGCAGCATGCCGCCCAGGACCGACTGCTCGGCGTCCAGATCCTGCGGGGGAACCCGCTCGAAACCGGCGGACCCGGGCGATCCGCCGTCCCAGACCCCGGTGTCCCGGCCCCGCTCGTGCTGCTCCTCGCGACCCCGGCCCTCACCGCGGCGCTGCCGCGAGACAGGCAGTCGGTCACTGGGACCGGCGTCGGTCCAGGGATCGTCCAATGGCTCGGGAATGCTCACCGGCCACCTCCTCCCGTCCGCCCTGCGGACCTCGCCGTGCCACTCTTTCTACGGCACGACACTGACAAAACGAGAGGGCCTGACCCCGGTTCCGGCACGTCGGACGCCGGTCCACGTTAGGCCCGCGGGCACCGTCAGCCAATCTGGTTATCCACAGGCCATGTGGACGACGGACCAGATGCTGTGGAGAACCCCGGTGAACCTGTGCACGGAGCGGGGGACAGCACTGTGGACAAAGTCGGAGCGCCCGCGCCGCACCCTCTCTGAGCTGGCCTTTTTCCATCCACCGGCTGTGGGGGAGAAAAACTTTCCCGACTGGGCCAAGATCACGGAAAACAGCACGCGGCAGAGCCCTCACTCATGCACCAGGTAAGGACCCCTGGTCCATTGCGTCACTTACCTGTGGAAGATTAGATTGAGCCCATGACAGAGGCGCCCGCGGCACCCAGAACCCTTCGGCGACGGCACGACCGCGAGATCCTCGCACTCGCCGTTCCCGCCTTCGGCGCCCTGGTCGCCGAGCCGCTCTTCGTCATGGTGGACAGCGCGATCGTGGGCCATCTCGGCACCCCGCAACTCGCCGGACTGAGCATCGCGGCAGCCCTGCTCACCACCGCGGTGAGCATCTTCGTCTTTCTCGCCTACGCCACCACCGCGGCCGTCGCCCGCCGCGTCGGCGCGGGCGATCTCCCGGGCGCCATCCGCCAGGGCATGGACGGTATCTGGCTCGCGCTCCTCCTCGGCGGAGCCGTTGTCGCCGTCACCCTCCCCACCGCGCCCGCGCTCATCGAACTCTTCGGAGCGTCGGACACCGCGGCCCCTTACGCCATCACCTATCTCCGGATCTCCAGCCTCGGCATCCCGGCCATGCTGGTCGTACTCGCCGCGACCGGCGTACTGCGCGGGCTCCAGGACACCCGTACGCCGCTGTATGTCGCCATCGGCGGCTTCGGCGCCAACGCGGCCCTCAATGGCGTTCTGGTCTACGGCGCCGGTCTCGGTATCGCGGGCTCCGCCTGGGGCACGGTCATCGCCCAGTGGGCCATGGCCGCCGTGTATCTGGTGGTCGTGGTACGGGGAGCGCGCCGGCATGGCGCGTCGTTGCGCCCCGACCCCGCCGGGATACGGGCCAGCGCGCATTCCGGTGTCCCGCTTCTCGTCCGTACGCTCTCCCTGCGCGCGGTCCTGATGATCGCCACGGCGGTCGCCGCCCGGCTCGGTGACGCCGATGTGGCCGCCCACCAGATCATCCTGTCGCTGTGGAGCCTGATGGCCTTCGCGCTCGACGCGATAGCCATAGCGGGGCAGGCGATCATAGGCCGCTATCTCGGGGCGGGTGACACCGAGAGCGCCCGGGCCGCCTGCCGTCGCATGGTGCAGTGGGGGATCGTGTCCGGAGTGCTGCTCGGCGCGCTGATCGTGCTCGCGCGTCCGCTGTTCATTCCGCTCTTCACCGGCGATCAGGAGGTACGGAACACCCTGCTGCCGGCCCTGCTGGTGGTGGCCGTCTCCCAGCCGGTCGCCGGCATCGTCTTCATACTGGACGGCGTCCTGATGGGCGCCGGGGACGGCCCGTATCTCGCCGGAGCCATGCTGGTGACCCTGGCGGTCTTCGCACCCGTCGCTCTGCTCGTCCCCGTCCTCGGGGGCGGGCTGACGGCGCTCTGGTGGGCGATGGGGCTGATGATGACGGTCCGCATGCTGACCCTCTGGCTGCGCACCCGCTCCGGCCGCTGGCTGGTCACCGGCGCGACTCGCTGATCCAGGGCGCGAGCTGATCGAGGGCAGGAGCTGATCGAAGGCACGAGCGGCCGGCTGTTTCACGTGAAACAGCCGGTTTCACGTGAAACATCGCCGGACCACAGCAGCCGGACCACAGCACCGAACCGCAGCGAGGAACCACAGCAAGAGGGCCGCACCCCCATGGGATGCGGCCCTCTCCATGCTCTGCCGAGCGCAGCGCTTACGCGGCGACAACCTCGATGCCGAGCTTCGCGGCGACCTCGGGGTGCAGACGTACGGACACCTGGTGCGAGCCCAGGGTCTTGATCGGCGCGCCCAGCTCGATACGGCGCTTGTCGACCTCCGGACCACCCGCGGACTTGATCGCCGAAGCGAGGTCGGCCGGGGTGACGGAGCCGAAGAGACGGCCGGCGTCGCCGGAGCGAACGGCCAGACGCACCTTGACGGATTCAAGGCGGGTCTTGATCTCGTTGGCCTGCTCGATGGTCGCGATCTCGTGGATCTTGCGGGCGCGGCGGATCTGCGCCACGTCCTTCTCGCCGCCCTTGGTCCAGCGGATCGCAAAACCGCGCGGGACCAGGTAGTTGCGAGCGTAGCCGTCCTTGACGTCGACGACGTCGCCGGCGGCACCGAGGCCGGAGACCTCGTGGGTGAGGATGATCTTCATCAGTCGGTCACCCTTCCCTTATCGCGCGGTGGACGTGTAGGGCAGCAGCGCCATCTCACGGCTGTTCTTGACGGCCGTGGCGACATCACGCTGGTGCTGCGTGCAGTTGCCGGTGACGCGGCGGGCACGGATCTTGCCGCGGTCGGAAATGAACTTCCGCAGCATGTTCGTGTCCTTGTAGTCCACGTACTGGGTCTTGTCCTTGCAGAACGCGCAGACCTTCTTCTTAGGCTTGCGCACAGGCGGCTTCGCCATGGTGTTTCTCCTGTGTGATCAAGAAGTGGGGGTACGGGCCCGCCCTAGAAGGGGGGCTCGTCCGAGTAGCCGCCACCGGAGCCGCCGGAGCTTCCGCCCCAGCCGCCTCCATTGCCCCCGCCGCCTTGCGACTGCTGGCCGCCGGCCGGCGCACTGGTCGCCCACGGGTCGTCGGCGGGAGCACCGCCGCCGCCCTGCTGGCCACCGCCACCGGGGCCGCCGCCCCAGTTGCCGCCGCCGCCCTGGCCGCCGCCGTAGCCACCCTGGCCACCGCGGCCGGTGGTCTTGGTGACCTTGGCCGTGGCGTTCTTGAGGCTGGGGCCGACTTCCTCGACATCCAGCTCGTAGACCGTGCGCTTGACGCCCTCGCGGTCCTCGTACGACCGCTGCTTCAGCCGGCCCTGCACGACGACGCGCATGCCTCGCTGGAGCGACTCGGCGACGTTCTCCGCCGCCTGACGCCAGACCGAGCAGGTCAGGAACAGGCTCTCGCCGTCCTTCCACTCATTGGTCTGACGGTCGAAGGTACGAGGAGTGGACGCGACACGGAACTTCGCGACCGCCGCACCGGACGGGGTGAAGCGCAGCTCGGGGTCGTCGACGAGATTGCCGACGACCGTGATGACGGTCTCGCCTGCCATGGGTGAACCTCTCGGCGGGGATTGCTTCTGGCTGCTGTGCTACTCGAAGAACTACTCGGAGCCATTCGGCCCCGATGACCGCTGAGCCGGATGCTCAGTGGGTCTCGGGACGGAGGACCTTGGTCCGGAGGACCGACTCGTTCAGGTTCATCTGCCGGTCGAGCTCCTTGACGACGGCCGGCTCGGCCTGGAGGTCGATGACCGAGTAGATGCCCTCGGGCTTCTTCTTGATCTCGTAGGAGAGACGGCGACGGCCCCAGGTGTCGACCTTCTCGACCTTTCCATTGCCCTCACGGACGACGGAGAGGAAGTTCTCGATCAGCGGGGAGACAGCGCGCTCCTCGAGATCGGGGTCGAGGATGACCATCACTTCGTAGTGACGCATGTGGAACCCACCTCCTTTGGACTCAGCGGCCACGGTCGTTCCGTGGCAGGAGGGTCGTGATGCGTACGCAACGGTATCGGCCGCCTCTGACATCCAGACGCTCGCAGTCCGACTCGACGGATACGAGCTCGGCGGTACGAGGGGCGCACGCCAGGGCAGACACCGGTGCAGAACGTACAGACTACCCGCACCCCGCCTTCCGCTTGAAATCCGGGCGCCGGCGGACGCAATCTGTACACATCGGGTGTGTGCGACGCTACGATGCGCCGCCTTCCGGCTATGGCCAGGAGGTGCCACATGGCACAGGCAATGCGACCGAACTCCGCCACCTCTCTCTTCTCCACGGACGGCAAGCGTCACCCCCGCGAGGACATCCTGGTGGGCGTGACGCTGACGCTGGGACTGCTCGCGTTCTTCTCCGCCTTCTTCTACAACCTGCATCTGCTCAGCTCATGGGCCGGGCTGATCGGGATCCTCACAGGCGCGTACGGGCAGTTCGTCTCCGTGACCACCCGCGAACGCTTTCTGACCATCATCGGTCTGGGCGCCTCGGCGGTCGGCTTCTTCCTCGGAATGGCGCACGGCGGACTCTTCGGCGGAGTGATCGGCTGAGGCCCACTGTCCACAGGGCCAGACGGGGTGCTCCATCGGCGCAGTAGGCTTCGGCGCGAGAGCCGGAGCCCCTGTATCCATGGGGACACACCTGCCGAGGAGCGCCCCGCATGAGCCTTACCCTGAGGACCATCAGCCGAGAGCAGCATCTGGCGTACATCCAGAGCCTGCCCGCGGCGAGTCATTGCCAGGTCCCGGCATGGGCTGACGTCAAGACGGAGTGGCGCTCCGAGAATCTGGGCTGGTTCGACAAGAACGAGCAGCTCGTCGGGGCCGGTCTGGTGCTCTACCGTCAGCTCCCCAAGATCAAGCGGTACTTGGCGTATCTGCCCGAGGGCCCGGTGATCAACTGGTACGCCCCCAACCTCGACGAGTGGCTCCAGCCGATGCTGGCCCACCTCAAGCAGCAGGGCGCCTTCTCCGTGAAGATGGGGCCGCCGGTCGTCATCCGCCGCTGGGACGCGAACGCCATCAAGTCCGGTATCCAGGACCCGGACGTCAAGCGGCTGCGCGATGTCGAGGCCACGCACATCGAGCCGCGCGCCTTCGAAGTGTCCGACCGGCTGCGCAAGATGGGATGGCAGCAGGGCGAGGACGGCGGTGCCGGCTTCGGTGACGTACAGCCGCGCTATGTGTTCCAGGTGCCGCTCGCCAACCGCTCGTTGGACGATGTCCTCAAGGGCTTCAATCAGCTCTGGCGCCGCAACATCAAGAAGGCCGAGAAGGCCGGCGTCGATGTCGTCCAGGGCGGCTACGACGATCTCGCCGAGTGGCAGCGGCTGTACGAGATCACCGCCGTGCGCGACCACTTCCGGCCGCGCCCGCTCTCGTACTTCCAGCGCATGTGGTCCGTCCTGAACGCCGAGGACCCCAACCGTATGCGCCTCTACTTCGCCCGCCACGAGGGCGAGAACGTCGCGGCGGCGACGATGCTGATCGTCGGCGGCCATGTCTGGTACTCGTACGGCGCGTCCGCCAACCACAAGCGCGAGGTCAGGCCCTCGAACGCGATGCAGTGGCGGATGCTGCGCGACGCCTACGCGATGGGCGCCACCGTCTACGACCTGCGCGGCATCTCCGACTCGCTCGACGAGACCGACCATCTCTTCGGTCTGATCCAGTTCAAGGTGGGCACCGGCGGCGAGGCCGTGGAGTACGTGGGCGAGTGGGACTTCCCGCTCAACAAACTGCTCCACAAGGCGCTCGACATCTACATGTCGCGCCGCTGACCGGCCGCACGGCGTGCCGTTAACCGCGATGATGGGCCCCGGACACTTCCGCGAGGCACCCAAGATCGCCCATATTCGTCATATTTCTTCATACCGCAGCCAAGAGAAAGGTTCCGGACCGGCATGGCGCTCTCCCTCTACGTCGACACCGCGCGCTGGCGGGCGCACCAGAAGTCGGTCATCGAGCAGTTCCCCGGGCTCGTCCCGGTCTGCAAGGGCAATGGCTACGGCTTCGGGCATGAGCGTCTCGCCGACGAGACGACCCGCTTCGGCTCCGACACGCTCGCGGTCGGCACGATCTACGAGGCGGCCCGGATCAAGGACTGGTTCAGCGGTGACCTGCTCGTACTGACCCCCTTCAGGCGCGGCGAGGAGCCGGTGCCGCTGCCCGACCGGGTCATCCGCTCGGTCTCGTCCGTCGACGGGGTGTTCGCGCTGGTGGGCGCCCGTGTCGTCATCGAGTGCATGTCCTCCATGAAGCGCCATGGCGTCAAGGAGGAGGAGCTGGGCCAGTTGCACGCGGCCATCGAGGACGTACGGCTGGAGGGCTTCGCCCTGCACCTCCCGCTCGACCGTACGGACGGCTCCGACGCGGTCGAGGAGGTCATCGGCTGGATGGACCGGCTGCGCGCGGCGCGGCTTCCGCTGCACACCATGTTCGTCAGCCATCTCCGCTCCAGCGAGCTGGCCAGGCTGCAGCAGCAGTTCCCGCAGACCCGGTTCCGCGCCCGTATCGGCACGCGGCTGTGGCTCGGGGACCATGAGGCCACCGAGTACCGCGGCTCCGTCCTGGATGTCACCAGGGTCGTCAAGGGCGACCGGTTCGGCTACCGCCAGCAGAAGGCGGCCTCCGACGGCTGGCTGGTGGTCGTCGCGGGAGGTACGTCCCATGGCGTCGGTCTGGAGGCCCCCAAGGCCCTGCATGGCGTGATGCCGCGCGCCAAGGGCGTCGCCCGGGCCGGGCTGGCCACGGTCAACCGCAATCTGTCGCCGTTCGTCTGGGCCGGCAAGCAGCGCTGGTTCGCGGAGCCGCCGCACATGCAGGTGTCGATCCTGTTCGTACCGTCGGACGCCGACGAGCCCAAGGTCGGCGACGAACTGGTGGCGCACCTGCGCCACACGACGACCCAGTTCGACCGCCTGGTCGACCGCTGAGACCACTCGGCCCGCCCAGCCCGCCAGCCCGCCCAGCCTCTCAAAACCGCCCGCTCACGCTCTCGGAGCGCCCTCAAAAAGCGCTCTGAGCGCCTGAGCGCAGCCGCGGAGTCCCCGGAACGCCGGGGAACCCTCGCGGCCCCGCCAGACCGCTCAGCCGGCCTCGGGCGGCCGCGTGCCCCACTCGACGCGTGGCGCCTCCGCCGCCTGGGCCTGGTACTCCGGCATGCGGTACGACTGTCCGAGTACGAACCTGTCCTCCGCGCCGTCCAGCACCCCGCCCGAGGGGTCGTCCGTACCGTCCGTCCGTACGCCGTCCCGCTCGGGCAGCAGGGCGTCCCGTACGACCATCGCGCACAGGTACAGCGTCCCGGCCAGGTGCACGGCGATCGCGAGCTGGTACCCCTCCGTGGGCAGGCCCTTGTGGGCGTCGCCGCTGGTCGTGTACGCGAGGTACATCCAGATGCCCAGGAAGTACATGACCTCGCAGGCCTGCCAGACCAGGAAATCGCGCCAGCGCGGGCGGGCCAGCGCCGCCAGCGGGACCAGCCACAGGACGTACTGCGGTGAGTAGACCTTGTTGGTCAGGATGAACGCGGCCACGACAAGAAAGGCGAGCTGCGCGAAACGCGGCCGGCGCGGAGCCATCAGGGCCAGCGCGCCGATCCCCGCGCACGCCAGCACCATCAGCACCATCGCGTAGGTGTTGACGGTGCCGACCTCCAGGGACTTGCCCGTGCGCTGTGTGATGATCAGCCAGAACGAGCCGAAGTCGACCTGCCGCTCCTGGCTGAAGGTGTAGAACTTCTTCCACCCCTCGGGCGCGAGCACCATCACCGGCAGATTCACCACCAGCCACGCGCCCGCCGTGCCCAGCAGGGCCGTCCCGAACTCCCGGAACCTCCCCGCCCGCCAGCACAGCACGAACAGCGGTCCCAGCAGCAGTACGGGATAGAGCTTGGCGGCGGTCGCGAGCCCGATGAGGATGCCGAAGGCCAGATTCCGGCCGCGGGACCACATCAGCATCGCGGCGGCGGTCAGCGCCACGGCCAGCAGATCCCAGTTGATGGTCGCGGTCAGCGCGAAGGCGGGCGCGAGGGCGACCAGCAGGGCGTCCCAGGGACGGCGCCGGTGGGTGCGGGCGACACAGACCGCGATGACCACGGCGCAGATCATCAGCATGCCCGCGTTGACCATCCAGTACATCTGCTCGCGGTACTGGATGGAGCCGCCCGGGGTGAGCCAGGAGGCGACCTCCATGAAGAGGCCGGTGAGTACCGGGTACTCCAGGTACTGCATGTCGCCGTTCAGCCGGTCGAAGTACGGCACGAGATTGTCGGCGAAGCCGCGCCCCAGGAAGAGGTGCGGAATGTCCGAATAGCAGGCGTGGGTGTACTGGGAGCTGGCGCCCCGGAACCACGCCCAGTCGTAACAGGGCATCTTCTGGACCATGCCCAGCGCGAACATGCCGATCGCCACCAGCGCGACCACGCGCACGGGCGTGAGCCGGCTGCTGCCGAGCCAGGCCCAGCGTCCAATCGGGCCGCCGATCAGCTCGCTGCCGGCCGCGGCGATCTCGTCCCGCCGGGTGGGGGCCACGACCGGCGGGTCCTGGTGCACGGTTGTCTCTTCTGCGCTCGGCATGGCGCCCATCCTGCCGTACGCGCCCATGGACGCGGCGAGGGCCGCCGCACCGTACGTACAGAGAGTCTGTACGTGACCGGTGCGACGGCCCTCGTCTCAGCCATCATTGCCGTCAATCAGCGCTTGACGGGCGGGAAGCCTCCGGGCAGGAAGCCCCAGGGCGAGAGGCCCTACCCTCCCGTGCCCCCGAAGAAGCCGCCGTCGCCGCCGTTCTGGCCACCGCCCGGATCGGTACTGGACGACGACGGGGAGTTGGTGACTCCGCCACCGCTGCCACCGCCATTGTTGCCGCCCTGATTGCCGCCGCCGTTCTGGCCGCCGCCCTGATTGCCCCCGCCGTTGTCACCGCAGCCGAAGAACTCCGTGCAGCTGTCGCTCGGCGTGGGCAGGTCCTCCTGGGACGGGGTCTCGGAAGGTGTCTCGGACGGGGTCTCCGAAGGCGTCTCGGAGGGCGTCTCGCTCGGCGTCGGGGTCGGGCTCTTGGCACCGCCGCCCCACCAGGCGTCACCGATGGGCTCGGGCTTGGGGAACGCCTCGCTCGGCTGGCCCTTCAGGGCCTCCGACATGTATTCACGCCAGATGTCGGACGGGAACGACGCACCGTGGATCTTCTCCTGGTCACCGGTGCCGAACATCTTGAGGAACTCGCGGTTCTTGTTGTTCGCGTCGTCGTCCAGCCGGTACATGTCGATGGCGGTCGAGAGCTGCGGGGTGTAGCCCACGAACCACGCCGACTTGTTGCCGTCGGTGGTACCGGTCTTGCCCGCCACCTCACGCCCTTCGAGCTGGGCGTTCGTACCGGTGCCCTTCTCCACCACGGTCTTCAGGACATCCGTGACATTGTCCGCGACCGCGGCCGGGAACGCCCTCTCCGCCTTCGCCTCGTGCTTGAAGACGGGCTTGCCGTTCTTCTTCACCTCGGTGACCGAGTACGGGTCGCGCTGCTTGCCGCTGGACGCGAACGTCGCGTACGCGCCCGCCATCCGGATGGCGCTGGGGTCGGAGATACCGATCGAGAACGACGGCACATCCGACTTGCTGAGGGAACTGTCCAGCAGGCCGGACCGGATCGCGTAGTCCCGCACCACCGGGATGCCCACATCCATGCCGAGCTGGACGAAGGGGGAGTTGGCGGAATCGCGCATCGCCTCGCGGAGATCGATGTCACCGTACGACTTGTCGCCGTCGTTCCGCTGGAGCCACTCCTTGTCCTCTTCGTTGGTCCAGATCGACCCGTCGTAGTTCTTGATCTTCAGCTTGTTGTCGCCGTTGTACTTCGTCTTGTCCGGCGAGATCTGGGTGCGCTGGGTCTGGCCCTGCTCCGGGGGTCCATCGGGATCGCGCACGCCCTTGTCCATCGCCGCGGCCAGCACAAACGGCTTGAAGGTCGATCCGACCTGCGCACCCGTCTGGTCGGCGTTGTTGGTGAAGTGCTTGGTGGCGTCCGCGCCGCCGTAGATGGCGACGATCTTCCCGGTCTCAGGCTCGACGGAGGCGCCGCCGAACTGGACATGCGTATCGGTATCGGGACGCTTCTTGGGGTCGATATTGGCGTCGTAGACCGTCTCGACCGCTTTCCTGAGCTGCTCGACCTTCTTCTTGTTGAAGGTCGTGTGGATCTCGTAGCCGCCCGTGGTGAGCATGTCGGCCGTGACGCCCTCTTTGTTGTTGTTGACGAAGTACGCCTTGGCGAGGTCGACCAGATAGCCGATCTGCCCGCCGAGCTGCGCGTTCTTCTTCGGCGGGTCCGGCATCGGGAACTCGGTGTACTTGGCGCGCTCGGCGGCGTCGAGATGCCCGTCCTTGACCATCTCGTCGAGAATCCACGACCAGCGCTCCGTGGCCCGCTCGGTATTGGCCGCGGGGGTGGCGATCGAGTTGATCTCGGTGGCTCCGGCGGGGTCGTACAGCGTCGCGCCCTTGAGGAGCGCGGCCAGGAAGGCGCACTCGCTCGGGTTCAGCTTGGCGGCGTCCTTGCCGTAGTACGTACGGGCCGCCGCCTGGATGCCATAGGCACCGCGACCGTAGTAGGAGGTGTTCAGGTAGCCCGCCAGAATGTCGCGCTTGTCCATGTCGGTGCCGACCTTCATGGAGATGAACATCTCTTTGAACTTACGGCTGAGGGTCTGGCTCTGGTCACCGAGGCGGGCGTTCTTGACGTACTGCTGGGTGATGGTCGAACCACCCTGCGTGTCACCGCCCCTGGCCATGTTGAACAGCGCCCTGCCGATGCCCATGAAGTCGACACCGGGGTCCTCGTAGAAGGACTTGTTCTCGGCGGAGATCACCGCGAACTGCATCGCCTTCGGAATGTTCTCGATCCCGACGATCTGCCGGTTGACCTCACCACCGGTGGCGACCATCTGGGTGCCGTCGTCCCAGTAGTAGACATTGTTCTCGGCCTGCGACGCCTGGCTGTCCTTGGGCACCGAGACCACCGCGTACGCGATCGTGCCCGCGGCCAGGATGGAGCCGAGGAAGCCGATCGACAGGGCGGTGGTCTGCTTCCAGGACGGCACCCAGCGGCGCCAGCCGTACTTGCCGTACCGCGGATAGTCGATCAGCCGCTTCTTGCCGGGGCCTCCGCCCCGGCCGCGGCCAGGTCCTTCGGGGCCGCCCCCTCCGCCCCCCGCGCGCCGGCGGCCGCCGCGCTGAGCGGCGCGTCTGGCGGCGGCGCGTCCTCCGTAAGGGCGCTCCTCGTCGTAGGAATCAGAGTGCGAGACCGAGACGGTCTCGTGGGAAGGGGCAGCGCGGCGGCCTGAGGGCTGCTGGGCCGCACGCCTGGCCGCGGCACGTCCGCCACCTTGCGGCTGCGGCTGTTTGCGACGGTGCTCACTCATCGAACGACTACTCCTCGGGCAGGCGCGGACGCCTGGAAGCGGCAGTTGAGTTCCGGTCCCCCCGAAATGAATACGGACCATCCCGGCATGGGGCTCATCCGGCAGACAGCCGGCAACCCGACAGTCTTGACGCTCAGTCGCGTCACTCGGTTCCCGGTGGTCTGCATGCCGCACAGACTACGCACGGCCAAAACCCTCCGAGTACTGAAGTTCACCTCAAATCAGGCAAGTTACTTCCTGAGAATTGTCAATGTGATGCCGTTCACCATGGCCCCGCTTGTCGCATCAGCATCTCCGTTCTATCGTCGGGATGTATCGAGTCGATACATCAGAACGAAATAAGGTTCCCGGACGGTGGAGGAGGCGCAGGGTGAGCCGACGCTCGGGCATCCTCGAGTTCGCTGTCCTCGGTCTGCTCCGCGAGTCCCCCATGCACGGATATGAGCTGCGGAAACGGCTCAATACCTCGCTGGGGATCTTCCGGGCCTTCAGCTACGGAACGCTCTACCCCTGCCTCAAGACGCTGGTCGCCAGCGGCTGGTTGATCGAGGAGCCGGGCAGCGCTCCGGAGGACGCGCTCGCCGCCTCCCTCGCGGGGCGGCGGGCCAAGATCGTCTACCGGCTGACGGCGGAAGGTAAGGAGCACTTCGAGGAGCTCCTGTCGCACACCGGTCCCGACGCCTGGGAGGACGAGCACTTCGCTGCCCGGTTCGCCTTCTTCGGGCAGACGGAGCGCGAGGTGCGGATGCGGGTGCTGGAGGGCCGGCGCAGCAGGCTGGAGGAGCGTCTGGAGAAGATGCGCGCCTCGCTGGCCCGTACGCGCGAGCGCCTCGACGACTACACGCTTGAGCTGCAGCGCCACGGAATGGAGTCCGTGGAGCGCGAGGTGCGCTGGCTGAACGAGCTCATCGAGAGCGAGCGGGCGGGACGGGACCAGCGACGGTCCGGTCCCGGGGTGCCCGCCGAGCAGGGAGACACATCGGGGGAAGCGGATGGCCTGCCCCGGCGCCGGGACGCTCCCGGGGGTACGCCCCTGGGACGTTCCGGACCGGATCCGTCCGCGGACACCACCAAGTGAGGTCCTGCATCTCCGCAGGGTCTCATCACGCACACTGATCACACAGGGAGCAACCGGAATGGGTTCGGTTCGCGTAGCCATCGTCGGCGTGGGGAACTGCGCCGCCTCGCTGGTGCAGGGCGTCGAGTATTACAAGGACGCCGACCCGGCGGGCAAGGTACCGGGTCTGATGCACGTCCAGTTCGGCGAGTACCACGTGCGGGACATCGAGTTCGTGGCCGCCTTCGACGTCGACGCGAAGAAGGTCGGTCTCGACCTCGCGAACGCCATCGGCGCCAGCGAGAACAACACCATCAAGATCTGCGATGTGCCGGCCACGGGCGTCACCGTCCAGCGCGGCCACACCCTCGACGGTCTGGGCAAGTACTACCGCCAGACGATCGAGGAGTCCCCCGAGGCGCCGGTGGACATCGTCCAGACCCTCAAGGACAGGCAGGTCGACGTTCTCGTCTGCTATCTGCCCGTCGGGTCCGAGGCCGCCGCGAAGTACTACGCGCAGTGCGCCATCGACGCCAAGGTCGCCTTCGTCAACGCCCTTCCGGTCTTTATCGCCGGTACGAAGGAGTGGGCGGACAAGTTCACCGAGGCCGGGGTCCCGATCGTCGGCGACGACATCAAGTCCCAGGTCGGCGCCACCATCACACACCGCGTCATGGCGAAGCTCTTCGAGGACCGGGGCGTCGTCCTGGACCGTACGATGCAGCTCAACGTCGGCGGCAACATGGACTTCAAGAACATGCTGGAGCGCGAGCGCCTGGAGTCCAAGAAGATCTCCAAGACCCAGGCCGTCACCTCCCAGATCCCCGACCGCGATCTCGGTGCGGACAATGTCCACATCGGCCCGTCGGACTATGTCGCCTGGCTCGACGACCGCAAGTGGGCGTACGTCCGTCTGGAGGGCCGCGCCTTCGGCGATGTCCCGCTGAACCTGGAGTACAAGCTGGAGGTCTGGGACTCCCCGAACTCCGCGGGCGTCATCATCGACGCGGTGCGCGCCGCGAAGATCGCCAAGGACCGCGGCATCGGCGGCCCGATCCTGTCGGCGTCGTCGTACTTCATGAAGTCGCCGCCGGTCCAGTACTTCGACGACCAGGCGCGGGAGAACGTCGAGAAGTTCATCAAGGGCGAGGCCGAGCGCTAGAGCTCGCTCGCTTCCTCCAGATGAGCCATACGAGAAGGGTCTCCGGGCAGCCGTCCGGTGACCCTTCTCGTATGGTGCGCCGGTGCGTATGTGACGCTGGCTCACATGCCTGTCGTACGTGATCTGCGCGTACTCCTGCGCCTCAGCCCCTTCCGCCGGCTGCTGGCGGTGCGCCTGCTGTCCCAGGCGGCCGACGGGGTCTTCCAGGTCGCGCTCGCCGCGTACGTCGTCTTCTCCCCCGAGAAGCAGACCTCGCCCGCCGCGATCGCCTCCGCCATGGCCGTACTGCTGCTGCCGTACTCGCTGCTGGGCCCGTTCGCCGGTGTGCTGCTGGACCGCTGGCAGCGCCGCCAGGTCTTTCTGTACGGCAATCTGCTGCGGGCCGTTCTGGCGAGCGGCACGGCGCTGCTGATCCTGGCGTCCGTACCCGACTGGCTCTTCTATGTCTCGGCGCTGTCCGTGACCGCCGTCAACCGGTTCGTCCTCGCCGGGCTCTCCGCCGCCCTGCCGCATGTCGTCGACGACGAGCGGCTCGTCCTCGCGAACTCGATCTCCCCGACCGCCGGCACGCTCGCCGCGACCGCGGGCGGCGGTCTCGCCCTTGGCGTACGGCTGGCGATCTCGGACTCGGACGCCGCCGTGATGCTGCTGGGCTCCGCCCTCTATCTGGCCGCGGCGCTCACGTCCCTTCTACTGGCGCGCGAACTGCTCGGGCCCGACAAGGCGCTCGTCCAGCCACGGCTGGGGACCGCCCTGGCCTCCACCGCACGAGGGCTCGCGGGAGGACTGCGGCACCTGAGGGAACGACGGAAGGCGGCCCACGCGCTGGCCGCCATGACGGTGATGCGCTTCTGCTACGGGGCGCTCACCGTGATGGTGCTGATGCTCTCCCGGTACGCCTGGACCGACCGGGAATCCGAGGGGCTGGCGCTCCTCGGGCTCGCTCTTGGCGTCTCCGGGGCGGGATTCTTCGCCGCCGCGGTACTGACTCCCTGGGCGGCCGGCCGGCTCGGTCCCTTCGGATGGATGACGGTGTGCGCGGGGGTCGCGGCCATCCTTGAACCGGCCCTGGGACTGCCGTTCGCCCCCGTGCCCATGCTGATCGCCGCGTTCGTCCTCGGTCTGGTCACTCAGGGGGCGAAGATCGCCACGGACACCGTGGTGCAGACGGCGGTGGACGATGCGTTCCGGGGCCGGATCTTCTCGCTGTATGACGTCCTCTTCAATGTCGCCTTCGTCGGCGCCGCGGCGGTCGCCGCGCTGATGCTGCCGCCGGACGGCCGGTCGGTGCCGCTCGTGGTGACAGTCGCCGTGCTCTACGCCGCCGTCACCGTGGCACTGACGCGCGGGCGGCGCTGATACGAGGCGGCGCTGATACGAGGGTGGCGATGTTTCACGTGAAACATCGCCTCTGAACGTCACCTCACAGCAGAGCGGGCCGGGTCATGTTTCACGTGAAACATGAC